>NZ_JBPXKC010000003.1:0-476010 GCF_054558355.1 Aquirufa sp. OSTEICH-129A
TTGTACCATCACTCGCATTCACCGTAGCTGATTCTGCTTTGTACAAAATCATGCTGGCTGAGGCCACACCCGCTGTAAAGGTCATACTGGTTCCGGTACCAAAGTTCGTACCCGCTACCGTTGGTGTAGTCGCTGGACTTGGTGAAGCATTCGCTCCTGAGAAAGTAATTGTTTTAGCGCCTGTATACGTAGTAGCTGTATTGCCATTCGCATCTTGTGCCGTCACCGTAACTGTTTGAGAGCCTCCTGCAGTCTGTGTGCCTGTTCCTGTTACCACTAATTTCGTAGCGGCTCCTGCATTGATTGTTACACTTCCACTGGTAACGGGAGTTCCTATAGATGGAGTAAAGGTAAATGTGCCCACTCCAGAGGTTCCAGTAAAAATCAAGCCTAAACTTGTTAAGTCAGCAACACCACTCGGGAAATCCATAGCGGAGTTTAACTTATTAGTACCCGATAATCCTGAAATACTTCCTGTTAAACTTGTGGTTACAGTAATATTATTGCCTGAGGCATTAAATCCTATAACCGTATTTCCGAAAGCATCTTGAGCTGTTAAGGTATTCGTTCCTGTAAAGGCTGTGCCATTAATCTGCGGACTCGCTAAGCTTACCGCTAGTTTATTGAAAGCGGCTGCACTAACAGCTACTGTCAATCGATCTGCTCCTGTTGCTGAAATCGAACCATCTGTCACTGCTACTAATGCTGTCTCAGCATGGTACAATTTCATGTTCGTTGTTACGCTTCCCGATGCAAAGGTCAACGCTGTCGTTGATCCAAAAGCTATATCCGTTGCTGAACTATTCGTTACCTTAGCTGTGGTTACTGGGGCAGTTGAACTGCTTGCTCCTGAGAATGTTAAATTCTTGGAGCCCGTATATGTTGTCACGGTATTACCACTCGCATCTTTAGCTGTAATCGTTATCGAATTACTTGTTCCAGCCCCTTGGATAGCTGCACCTGTTACTACTAATCGCGTCACTGCTCCTGGATTAACCGTCACACTGGAACTAGTGATCGCCGTTCCTGTAGCTGGGGTAAACGTAAAAGTTCCTACTCCCGAGGTTCCGGTATAAATCATTCCATCACTAGTTAAATTAGCTACTCCACTTGTAAAGTCTCCAGCTTGATTCAATACATTGGTTCCTCCAGATCCTAAACCAGTCACCGTTCCTCCCAATGAATTAGTTACTGTTACATTGTTTGTCGAAGCATTAAATCCCGTAACGGTATTTCCATAAGCATCTTGTGCCGTTAAGGTATTCGTTCCCGTAAAGGCCGTTCCATTAATCTGAGGGCTAGCTAAGCTTACTGCTAATTTCGAGAATGGAGCTGGATTTACCGTTACGTTCAAGGTTCCGCCGGTATTCGAATTAATCGTGCCATCTGTTACATTAACGGTCGCAGCTTCAGCCTTGTACAATGACATAGGAACATTGATTGCAAATCCTGTAGTAAATGTTATGACTGTACCAGTACCAAAATCAACTTGAGCTGAATTTTTATCGGTTATTTTTGGGGAAGTTGGCGGTAACAAAGAAGCATTTGCCCCTGAAAAAGTTAAGGTTTTATCACCTGTGTAAGTGGTTGCAATATTACCATTGGCATCGAAAGCAAATATATTAATGGTTTGAGCGTTACCTGCTGTTTGAGTAGCTGTTCCTGTGATACTAAATTTGGTTGCCGCACCGGCATCTACGCTTACTGATGAACTAGTTACTGCCGTTCCTGTAACTGGTGTAAAAGTAAAAGTCCCAGAACCTGAGGTTCCTGAATAGGTAATTCCTAAACTAGTTAAATTAGCTACCCCACCGACAAAATCAAGCCCTCCGCTTAATTTGTTGCCTCCTGATAAACCACTGATACTTCCTGTCAAACTCGTTGTTACTGTAACATTATTTGTAGAAGCATCGAATCCAGTAGCGGTATTACCATAAGCATCTTGCGCGGTTAAGGTATTCGTTCCTGTAAAGGCTGTGCCATTAATCTGTGGACTAGCTAAGCTTACCGCCAATTTCGTCATCGTCGATGAACCAACTGTCACATTCAAAGTTCCGCCGGTATTCGAGTTAATTGTACCATCACTCGCATTTACCGTAGCTGATTCTGCTTTGTACAAAATCATGCTGGCTGAGGCCACACCCGCTGTAAAGGTCATACTGGTTCCGGTACCAAAGTTCGTACCCGCTACCGTTGGTGTAGTCGCTGGACTTGGTGAAGCATTCGCTCCTGAGAAAGTAATTGTTTTAGCGCCTGTATACGTAGTAGCTGTATTGCCATTCGCATCTTGTGCCGTCACCGTAACTGTTTGAGAGCCTCCTGCAGTCTGTGTGCCTGTTCCTGTTACCACTAATTTCGTAGCCGCTCCTGCATTGATTGTTACACTTGAACTAGTCACCGCTGTTCCTGTAGCTGGAGTGAATGTAAAGGTTCCTGCTCCTGAGGTTCCGGTATAGGTGATTCCATCGGTGGTTAAATTTGCCACTCCACTTGTAAAGTCTCCAGCTTGATTCAATACATTGGTTCCTCCAGATCCTAAACCTGTCACTGTTCCTCCTAAGGAATTTGTAACCGTTACATTGTTTGTCGAAGCATTGAATCCTGTAGCAGTATTACCAAAAGCATCTTGTGCAGTTAATGTATTCGTTCCTGTAAAGGCTGTGCCATTAATCTGCGGACTCGCTAAGCTTACCGCCAATTTTGTCATCGTCGATGGACTCACAGTCACTGTCAAACGATCTGCTCCTGCTGCTGAAATCGAACCATCGGTCACTGCTACTAATGCTGTTTCAGCATGGTACAATTTCATGTTCGTTGTAACACTTCCCGAGGCAAAGGTCAATGCTGTCGTTGATCCAAAAGCTATATCGGCTGCGGAACTATTCGTTACCTTAGCTGTGGTTACTGGGGCAGTTGAACTGCTTGCTCCTGAGAATGTTAAATTCTTGGAGCCCGTATATGTTGTTACTAAATTACCACTTGCATCTCTTGCCGAAATTGTAATCGAATTAGTTGCTCCAGCTGTTTGGCTTGCTGTTCCTGTTACCACTAATCTCGTTGCTGCTCCTGGATTAACCGTCACACTAGAACTAGTAATCGCTGTTCCTGTGGCTGGAGTGAATGTAAAGGTTCCTGCTCCTGAGGTTCCGGTATAGGTGATTCCATCGGTGGTTAAATTTGCCACTCCACTAGTAAAGTCTCCAGCTTGATTCAATACATTGGTTCCTCCAGATCCTAAACCTGTCACCGTTCCTCCTAAGGAATTAGTCACCGTTACATTGTTTGTCGAAGCATTGAATCCAGTAGCTGTATTACCATAAGCGTCTTGCGCCGTTAAGGTATTCGTTCCTGTAAAGGCTGTGCCATTAATCTGTGGACTCGCTAAGCTTACCGCTAATTTCGTCATCGTCGATGGACTCACAGTCACTGTCAAACGATCTGCTCCTGCTGCTGAAATCGAACCATCGGTCACTGCTACTAATGCTGTTTCAGCATGGTACAATTTCATGTTCGTTGTAACACTTCCCGAGGCAAAGGTCAATGCTGTCGTTGATCCAAAAGCTATATCGGCTGCGGAACTATTCGTTACCTTAGCTGTGGTTACTGGGGCAGTTGAACTGCTTGCTCCTGAGAATGTTAAATTCTTGGAGCCCGTATATGTTGTTACTAAATTACCACTTGCATCTCTTGCCGAAATTGTAATCGAATTAGTTGCTCCAGCTGTTTGGCTTGCTGTTCCTGTTACCACTAATCTCGTTGCTGCTCCTGGATTAACCGTCACACTAGAACTAGTCACCGCAGTTCCTGTGGCTGGAGTGAATGTAAAGGTTCCTGCTCCCGAGGTTCCCGTATAGGTGATTCCATCGGTGGTTAAATTTGCTACTCCACTTGTAAAGTCTCCAGCTTGATTCAATACATTGGTTCCTCCAGATCCTAAACCTGTCACCGTTCCTCCTAAGGAATTTGTAACCGTTACATTATTTGTCGAAGCATTGAATCCTGTAGCTGTATTACCATAAGCATCTTGTGCGGTTAAGGTATTCGTTCCTGTAAAGGCTGTGCCATTAATCTGTGGACTAGCTAAGCTTACCGCCAATTTCGTCATCGTCGATGGACTCACAGTCACTGTCAAACGATCTGCTCCTGCTGCTGAAATCGAACCATCGGTCACTGCTACTAATGCTGTTTCAGCATGGTACAATTTCATGTTCGTTGTAACACTTCCCGAGGCAAAGGTCAATGCTGTCGTTGATCCAAAAGCTATATCGGCTGCGGAACTATTCGTTACCTTAGCTGTGGTTACTGGGGCAGTTGAACTGCTTGCTCCTGAGAATGTTAAATTCTTGGAGCCCGTATATGTTGTTACTAAATTACCACTTGCATCTCTTGCCGAAATTGTAATCGAATTAGTTGCTCCAGCTGTTTGGCTTGCTGTTCCTGTTACTACTAATCTAGTTGCTGCTCCTGGACTTACCGTCACACTAGAACTAGTCACCGCTGTTCCAGTAGCTGGAGTGAATGTAAAGGTTCCTGCTCCTGAGGTTCCAGTATAAATCATTCCATCACTGGTTAAATTTGCTACTCCACTTGTAAAGTCTCCAGCTTGATTCAATACATTGGTTCCTCCAGATCCTAAACCTGTCACCGTTCCTCCTAAGGAATTAGTCACCGTTACATTGTTTGTCGAAGCATTGAATCCTGTAGCAGTATTACCAAAAGCATCTTGTGCAGTTAATGTATTCGTTCCTGTAAAGGTTGTACCATTAATCTGTGGACTCGCTAAGCTTACCGCCAATTTCGTCATTGTCGATGGACTCACTGTCACTGTCAAACGATCTGCTCCTGCTGCTGAAATCGAACCATCGGTCACTGCTACTAATGCTGTTTCAGCACGGTACAATTTCATGTTCGTTGTAACACTTCCAGAGGCAAAAGTCAATGCTGTCGTTGATCCAAAAGCTATATCCGTTGCTGAACTATTCGTTACCTTAGCTGTGGTTACTGGGGCAGTTGAGCTGTTTGCTCCTGAGAATGTTAAATTCTTGGAGCCCGTATATGTTGTTACGGTATTACCACTCGCATCTTTAGCTGTAATCGTTATCGAATTAGTTGCTCCAGCTGTTTGGCTTGCTGTTCCTGTTACCACTAATCTCGTTGCTGCTCCTGGATTAACCGTCACACTAGAACTAGTCACCGCAGTTCCTGTGGCTGGAGTGAATGTAAAGGTTCCTGCTCCTGAGGTTCCAGTATAAATCATTCCATCGGTGGTTAAATTTGCCACTCCACTAGTAAAGTCTCCAGCTTGATTTAAAACATTGGTTCCTCCAGATCCTAAACCTGTCACCGTTCCTCCTAAGGAATTAGTTACCGTTACATTATTTGTCGAAGCATTGAATCCTGTAGCTGTATTACCATAAGCATCTTGTGCGGTTAAGGTATTCGTTCCTGTAAAGGCTGTGCCATTAATCTGTGGACTAGCTAAGCTTACCGCCAATTTCGTCATTGTCGAGGAACTAACTGTCACATTCAAGGTTCCGCCTGTGTTTGAGTTAATGGCTCCATCACTCGCATTTATCGTAGCTGATTCTGCTTTATACACAGTCAAAACAACATTAATGGCTGCACCCGTGGTGAAAGTTATGACTGTACCTGTACCAAAATTTATTAATGCCGAGTTCTTATCTGTAATGGTTGGATTGGTCACAGGATTCGGGGAGGCAGTGGCCCCTGAAAAAGTTAGAGTTTTATCTCCTGTGTAGGTTGTGGCCACATTTCCACTAGCATCAAGGGCGAAAATATTGATAAATTGACTATTTCCTGCTGTTTGAGTACCTGTACCAGTGATACTAAATTTAGTTGCGGCACCGGCATTGACCGTGATACTTGAACTAGTTGCAGCTGTACCACTTGTTGGAGTAAAGGTAAAGGTTCCTGATCCTGATGTTCCTGTATATTTTAATCCTAAACTGGTTAAGTTAGCCACCCCGCTGACAAAATCACCCGCCTGATTCAATATATGATTAAGTCCTGATCCTAAGCCACTTACTGTACCTGTCAAGCTCGTTGTTACCGTAACATTGTTGGTGGCAGCACTAAAGGTTGATACCGTATTTCCATAAGCATCTTGAGCAGTCAAGATATTCGTCCCGGTAAAGGCGGTGCCGTTGGTTTGTGGACTAGCCAAACTTACTGCCAATTTATTAAAGGCAGCTGCACTAACGGTAACACTTAAATTATCACCTCCAGTAGAACTAATAGATCCATCTGTGACTGAAATCGTAGCAGATTCAGCTCTAAATAAGGACATAGGAACAGAAGATGCAACTCCATTCGTAAAAGTTATGAGGGTGCTTGAACCAAAATTAATTGCCACCGCATTTTTATTGGTTACAGTTGGATTAGTTGCCGGATTGATGGATGCATTGGCACCTGAAAAAGTTAAGGTTTTGTCTCCTGTATAGGATGTGGCAATGTTACCACTGGCATCATAAGCGGTCAAAGTTATATTTTGACTATTTCCTGCAGTTTGAGTGCCTGTTCCAGTAATGACTAGTTTAGTCGCTGCCCCAGGATTTACGACAATGGAACTACTAGTTATGGCTGTACCAGTTGCTGGAGTGAAAGTAAAGGTCCCTGTACCGCTGGTTCCCGTATAAGTCATTCCATCGCTTGTTAAATTAGCGACACCACTCGTGAAATCTCCCGCCTGATTCAAAACATTGTTAGCACCTGAACCTAAACCACTTACCGTTCCTCCCAGAGAATTAGTTACTGTAACATTATTGGTTGAAGCATCAAAACTTGTTACCGTATTACCATATACATCTTGTGCTGTTAAGGTATTGGTTCCCGTAAATACTGAGCCATTGGTTTGTGGAGTAGCTAAACTTACGGCTAACTTACTGTAGCTAGCTGGGCTTACCACGACAGATAGTCGATCGGCGCCGGCAGCCGATATAGTACCATCCGTAACTGCAATTAAGGCCGTCTCAGCATCGTATAATTTCATAACAGTGGTGGCTACACCAGCAGAAAATGATTCTGCAGTGGTTGAACCAAAGTCAATGTCAGCTGCGGAACTATTTTGTGCCGTGGGAGCGGTTACCGGGTTGGGTGAACTAGCTGCACCTGAAAATGTTAAATTTTTTGCCCCCGTATAGGCAGTGGCCGTATTTCCATAAGTATCCTGAGCAGTAATCGTAATGGTTTGGCTTCCACCAGCCGTTTGAGTACCTGTGCCTGTAATTACAAATTTAGAAGCCGTACCTGGAGTAACAGTTAATGTGGCAGTTTCAACAACATACCAACCCACTGAATTTTTTAATTCACAATTAAAGACTTTAGAACCAACTTGAGTATCTGTAACAGTAACTACAGCTGTACCAGAACCTGCAGTGGTACCTGGATTAGTTCCTGTTATAATAGCCGTACCACTGGTGGAGCTAAAAGTTGCAGTAATATTATTGGTATTGGCATTTGCCGTAGTTTTTGAATTGGCAGTTAAAGTAGTGGTAGTACCTGCTACAACAGATCCTGCCGTTAGTGTTAGAGTAGAACCCACACCAATGGCAGCAGAAAAAGTATGCACAATGGTACCTTCACTACCCGCATTACTAGCGTATGAGGTACTCGCATTGATTGTTGTGGTTGAATTTGGTAATTTCAATACATAACCAGCGGTAGTAGAACCTGTATTCAAAAATGCCAAAACCGAACCCGTTGGTGAACTTGTGATGGTTCTATTAACTGTTCCAGTTTGGCTACTAGCGCCAAAAAAGAACGTACATGCAATAGATCCAGTTCCACCTGTTGTGGCATTCCAGGCACTCGAAATCACAGCTGTTTCCAAACGAATCGGGGTAGATGCAATAGCAGAAGCAGCCGTAGTGAAGTTATTTCCAGATACCGTAGCAACCCAAGCTTGGGCTAAATATACCCCGGCATCTTCTACATGAATCGTTTTACCATCCACTTTGATCTTATTATGGTCATTACGAACCAAAATACTCTGGTAATAATCATCATTTACATCCAGCTTTAACAACGTAGTAGCAAATAAATCACCCTCATCACCTGGCGAATCTTCCAAACCATTCAAATAATCATCCATGGCATGGCCATATTCTTGCAAAAGCAAAGAAATCATTTGAGAGTCTGTTGCTTCTGGATATACAAAATTCCCCTGGCCTTCTGAATACTCTTTGTTCATGTAAATCCTAGGACGACCATCTGGACCGACAGAACTATAACTTGCCATGGCTCCGTGCATATTTTCCCATTTCACAAACTGAATAGGCACAAATAAGCCATTACCTAAAACAACATTTCGTAAAGAAACCGCCCTTTCGTCAAAAGAGGCATCCATTTGCTTACGCTTACCCGGGAAAAACTTAAATAATTGATCGCGGTAATCCGCCTTGGAAAAAAAAGATCTTAAATGAAAATCAACCCCGTTTTTAGCCTTTAATACCCGTTTTTTAGCAAAAGTCAGATCTAAACTATCTTCCGACTGCGCCACAAAAACATCTTGAGAATAGGGTATTACTGCGGCTTGAGCAAAAGAAGGAGCTAAAGGAGAATAACTTCTTTGAGCATAGGAATCAAAACTTAAGGTAAATAAATATAGGCCAAAAATTGCCATAGAGGCAGATCTGCCTATTATTGATTTTCGTGTAGAACAAAATGAAAGAATACAAGTGATTCTTTGTAGCATAAATTAATGAATAGAACAAAAACACATTAGATTAAGACTTTCCTATATTCTTAAGTCTAATGAAATTCAGTATAGGCTTGTTAAATAAAACTCTAAATATAAAGTATAAATCAATTCTTTAAAGGTACTAAAATTATGCACATGAAATAAATAAAACCCGAGGCAACTTGTTCTCAATTTTAAATTCCATTCTTCATATCCTTTAAATACTCCGATGGCGTTTTACCCGTATTGTATTTAAAAGCTTTCACAAAATTAGATCTAGATAAAAAGCCAGAAGAATGCGCTAAGGCCTCTAAGGTGTTCTGCTGGGCTTTTCCTGATTGAATTAAGGTAATAATATGCTTAACCCGTAACTCATTTTTCCAATCATTAAAACTTACTCCTAAATGATTATTGAAATAATATGACAATTGATAATAAGGTATTTTAGTATCCTCAGCGATCATAGACAAAGAAAAGCGGCTCCTTAAATATGGCTCATCTGCACAGTATTTAGCTATTTGATGGCCAATTTCTTCCAAACGGAAATAAGGAACTTCATAAGCCGTAGAAACAGCTGCACGTTTCACTGGAGGCGCAAAAGTTGATAGTACTAAATCCCCTTGATTACGGGAAGTACTGTGTTTCTTTTTCTTGTATTGAGGACTAAACAATACATAAGGAATAAATAGGATGGATAAATTCTGCAAGGAATAAACCCAATACTTTACATCATAACAAACCTTCAATACCGTAGGACTCAACAAACTTTGATTTGAATTTTTAAGCTCTATATTGTTCAAAAAGACCAAAAAAGCAGCTGTATTGAGCAGAATGTACAAAAAGATGATAAGCGCAATCCAAAGAATACTGACTTTATGTGTCACAAAATAGTTTTTAATTCGACAACGTTTAATCAAATAAAAACCTGTGTAAATAAAGTATCCTATTGTGAATACAGGACGAGACATGGACTGAACAAAAGTAGGTATTATCAAATACGGAGCATCATACAAAGCTTCTGAATTCTCTACAATTTTGTGAGCCAAAAGTAGCTTTTCATCAAAAGAAGAGAATAAATGAGGTAAAATGTTGATGAAAAATAAAACAGCAGGAATAACATGTAACCAGTCTTTTTGCACCAATCTTTCTCTTCCTATTATGACCTTGACAAAAAGGAAGAAAACAGGCCCCATTAGGAAATACAAGGGACTAAAATTGATGGCAAACAAGGAAATCATGAACTCAGAACGAGGCGTGCTGGTAACGTCATGGACAATACCAAAAACACTTGTCAAGAAGTAAAAAATAGCTAGAAGGATTTTGGCATAAGCTCTACCTTCGCGGTATATGTAGAGCAGTAACGCAACAACCAGTCCTAGAAAAGAAAGATTTAGTATCATGAATAATTATAGAACACGGAATGATGTAAAAATTTAGAACACGGGAGCAAACATCAATTAAGAAGATGCATCACAAAAATAGATTAAAAAATTTAAAATCAAGAACTTTAATTCTATTTTTTGTTCTTAATTTCAAATTAGATACTATTTATTTGAACAAAACAATTATTAAATATAATTATTTCAATCAAATTTAAAATTAATAAAAATCTTGATTGAAATTAATTTAAACTTATGTTTACAAGATTTGGCTAAATTGAACAAAAAAATTAGCCCAAATGAAGGCAAAAAAAACACTCGATCTCTGCTAAAAATCAGGATTAAAACAAATCAAATCTCAATCTTGATTCTATTTTTTTATAAAGATTACGACCAATTTCAAGGCGACGAGAATTGCCTATTTGAAAAACACTGAAGCATTGGTCGCAAATACTTAATTCTCAGGCTTTACAGAATTCAACATTTTAATCAAAAAAACCCGCCTTAATTTAACATTTAAATAATTAAACATTTTTTTAATTAAATATTTACATTAATAAAAAATAATACAATTAGTTTATCGTCATTTCTTTTATTTCACCTCGAATAATTAATTCTGCCGCCGTAGCAGCTTTAATTTTTTCAATACTTATACCTGGCGCACGCTCTACCAACAAAAAACCTCCTTCAGGTAGAATATCAATCACAGCAAGGTCGGTAACTACTCGGCGGACACATGATTTACCTGTTAAGGGCAAATCACATGTTTTCAACAATTTAGATTTACCATCTTTATTCTGATGAAGCATGGCAACAATAATATTAGGCGCAGAGGCCACCAAATCCATAGCACCGCCCATACCTTTAACTTGCTTACCCGGAATTTTCCAATTAGCTAAATCGCCATTTTCCGAAACTTCCATCCCTCCTAGTATCGTAACATCAATATGAGCCCCCCGAATCATGGCAAAACTATCTACCGAGCTAAATAAGGAAGCCCCTGGTATCATGGATATCGTTTGCTTACCTGCATTGATTACTTCGGGATCAACTAAATCCTCCGGAGGAAAGGGCCCAATACCCAATAAACCATTCTCAGATTGTAAAATAACCCGCATGCCTGCAGGAATATGATTAGCCACCATGGTCGGAATTCCAATCCCCAAATTCACATAGTCGCCATCCTTAATTTCCAAAGCTAAACGCTTAGCAATAATTTCCTTTTGAGCATCATAAACCGCAATTTGTGCCAGGTCTTTGTCGGTGGTCCGATGCTCAATCCTTTTCTGATAATCCTTTCCTTGAAAAATCCGATTCACATAAATACCAGGCAAATGAACTTCATCTGGATCAAGAGCTCCCAAAGGAAGCAATTCCTCTACTTCGGCTATGGTAATTTTACCAGCTTGAGCCATCATAGGATTAAAATTTCGGGCAGTACCATGGAAAACCAAATTCCCTTCCAAATCGCCTTTCCAAGCTTTTACTAAAGCAAAATCAGCGGAAAGTGCTTCTTCTAAAAGGTATTCTTTCCCTTGAAACACTCGAATCTCTTTACCCTCAGCCACCTCCGTACCTACTCCAGCAGGAGTAAAAAATGCAGGAATACCAGCTCCAGCTGCTCGTATACGCTCAGCTAATGTCCCCTGTGGAACTAATTTGACTTCCAATTCCCCCGATAAAAGTTGCTCTTCAAACAGCTCATTTTCCCCAATAAAAGAGGAAATCATGCATTTAATTTGTTTGTTTTTCAATAATATCCCTAAACCAAAATCGTCTACCCCAGCCTCATTGGATATACAAGTCAAATCTTTCACCCCTTTCCTACTCAATTCCGCTATCGAATTTTCAGGTATTCCAGCTAGACCGAATCCACCCAACATAATCCTTGCCCCAGACGAAACATCAAATAATGCCGTTTGGGCATCTTTAAACACTTTAGTATTCATATTGTCTATTTTCAAGCTACAATACTAAAGAAATTAGCTTATGATAAAAATGAAAAACAACCGATAGGGACCCCTTCAAGGAAGACATTGATCAGGTTTTTAGGGCTTTTTTTTCTTCACGCTGCAACGCTGTCAAGGTTTGAAACCTTGACAGCGTTAAACGGTTCCTGCGTGAAACGATTCTCCATTCACATATATTGTCCAACAAATTGATATTAAAATCGGTGTAATTTGGTCGCTAGCCTCATTTTGACATTTTGAGCTTTGGACATATTTATCTAATTTAAAGTCTTATTAGCTATTGCCTCTAAAACCTATCAAATGATGCCAGAAAAGGAACCTGGATTAAAAAGAACCTTAAGCCCACTCATGTTGTGGGGTCTTGGTGTCGGATATGTCATATCAGGCATGTATTTTGGCTGGAATCTTGGACTAGAAAAAGGAGGAACCCTAGGTCTTGGTTTAGCCACCCTCCTTATTATCCTTCTATATACCACATTTACTTTTTCCTATACCGAATTAGCCTGTGCCATACCCAAGGCAGGAGGTGGTTTTGATTATGCAGGCAGAGCCTTAGGACCTACTTGGGGCTTTATCGCGGGTATGGCCCAAACCATAGAATTCATCTTTGCTCCACCGGCCATTGCCTTTGCGATAGGTGCTTATTTTAATTTGTTTTTCCCTCAAATACCCATTCTAAGTATTGCTATATCCTCCTATTTTCTGTTTACCGCACTCAATGCCTATGGCGTAAAAGCAGCCGCCATCTTCGAATTAACTATCACCATTCTGGCTGTCGGAGAATTATTGCTTTTTGCAGGTATCACCTTACCCGCATTTGAATTAAAACACCTTCAAAGCAATCCGCTACCCCATGGCTGGTCAGGATTTTTTGCTGCCATTCCCTTTGCCATCTGGTTCTTTTTGGGCATTGAGGGGGTCGCCAATGTGGCTGAAGAGGCGATAAATCCTCAAAAAACCATTCTGATAGGATTCGGCTCAGCTATTTTGACCTTAGTGGTCCTGTGCATGCTCACTTTTTTCAGTTCCATTGGAGTTAACGGTTGGGAATCCATTGTCTACCAAGCCGACGGCTCTTTATCGGATTCACCGCTACCATTAGCCTTAAAACAGGTAGTAGGCGATAGCAACCTCTTGTACCATTTATTAATTTCCGTCGGTCTTTTTGGCCTGATTGCCTCTTTTAATGGCATTATTCTAGCTGCGGGTCGATCTACCTATGAATTAGGCAAAGTACATGCGGCACCCCCTTTTTTAGGACGAGTTCATCGAAAATTCCAAACCCCAGCCAATGCTTTATTCATCAATATGACCTTAGGGATTTTAGCTTTATTAACGGGCAAAACGGCTGAAATCATCACCATTTCTGTTTTTGGAGCACTAACACTTTATGCCGTATCCATGGTATCTATTATAGCGCTCAGAAAAAAGGAACCCCATTTAGAAAGACCTTTTAAAACTCCTTTTTTCCCTTATTTCCCTTGGATTGCCTTGATTATCTCAGCCGTATCCATGCTATCCATGATGTATTATAATCCTTATCAGGCGGCCATCTATTTTTTGATTTTACTAAGCAGCAGTATCATATATCGATTTTTTGGACCTAAATTGACCCATAAACCCTAATTTTCAACGTAGAAAATGACCTCTACCGAACTAAAAAACTATTTATCTGCCCACCCGACCTCGAAGGTAAAAATTGCTTTCACGGATATCGATGGGATTTTGCGTGGCAAATACATTTCCACCGAAAAATTCTTGTCTATTTTGGAAAAAGGCACCACCTTTTGTGATGTCGTTTTTGGATGGGATGCCGCCGATGTTTTATACAGTGATGGCAAAAAAACCGGCTGGCATAGCGGTTTTCCTGATACACCGGCCCAACTAGATTTGAGTACCTTTCGACAAATCCCCTGGGAAAATAATCTTCCTTTTGTACTGGGAGATTTCTTAGAGCAAGATGGAAGTCCATCTTCTGTTTGTCCAAGGCAATTACTGAAAAAAATTATATCTGAGGCAAAAGCCTTAGATTTTAATCCCATTTTTGCTCAAGAATTTGAATGGTTCAATTTCGCTGAAACCCCGGATTCGGCCCAGGATAAGCATTATAAAAACCTAAAGCCCCTAAGTCCTGGGATGTTTGGTTACTCTGTACTTAGAACCACCCTAAATAATCCGTTTTTCAACGATTTATTCGAACAACTAAAAGCTTTCAACGTTCCAATTGAAGGATTACATACCGAAACTGGGCCAGGCACCTATGAAGCGGCTATTGCTCATTCAGGTGCTTTGGAGGCAGCGGATAGAGCGGTCCTTTTCAAAACGGCTGTAAAGGAAATTGCCTATAAACATCAAATCATGGCCACTTTCATGGCAAAAATTGATGAAAACCTGCCAGGCTGCGGTGGACACGTACATCAAAGTCTTTGGGATGCCGATGGATCAACCAACTTATTTTACGATGCCCTAGATCCTTACCATTTAAGCCAAACTGCAAAACATTATTTAGCGGGTATTTTACATTGCCTACCACATATATTACCCATGTTTGCCCCAACCATCAACAGTTATAAAAGACTGGTGGAGGGTGCTTGGGCTCCAACCACCTTGACTTGGGGTCTGGATAACCGTACCGTTGCTTTACGAGTATTAAGCGCTGGAGCTAGTTCTGCTCGTATAGAGACTCGTGTTATAGGTGCGGATGTAAATCCATATTTAGCCATTTCTGCCTGTTTGGGAGCTGGTTTATATGGCATAAAACATAAACTTGCGCTTCAAGATCCTACCACGGGAAATGGATATTTAGATTATTCTCATGGTAGTATTCCCCATACCTTGATCGATGCTACCCGAAATATGCAACAATCAAGTATTGCCAAAGAGATTTTTGGCGAAGAATTTGTTTCCCACTTCACCATGACAAGAACTTGGGAATGGCAACAGCACTTAAAATCTGTGACCGACTGGGAATACAAACGTTATTTTGAAATCATTTAATCAAGCCTATATTTTAAACACATGTCTTCATCTATTTTACAGTACAATTTCCCAACCACCATCCGTTTTGGTGCTGGTGCTATCAGCGAAGTAGCGGATTATTTAATCAAAAATAATCTCCAAAAACCTTTGGTAGTGACTGACCCAGTGGTAGCTGGTTTGGATTTTTTTAAATCCTTCATTCAATCGCTTGAAAAGAAAAATATCTCGGTGGAGGTCTTTTCTCAAATTCATAAAAATCCTGTAAAATCAGACGTTTATTTGGGTGTTGATGCCTATGACGCTAGCCAAAGGGATTCCATTGTTGGAATCGGTGGAGGTGCCGCAATGGACGTAGCAAGAGCCATGGTTTTGCGCGTAAACCATCGAGAAGATTTATTTAAATACGATGATTTAATTGGTGGAGACATCTATGTTACCAACAATGTCCCTCACTTTATCACCATCCCTACTACGGCAGGTACAGGTTCAGAAGTAGGTCGTAGTGCCATCATTGCTGATGATATTACTCATCAAAAAAAGATTCTTTTTTCTCCGAAATTATTGGCTAAAACCATCTTTGCTGACCCTATGCTTACCATGGATTTACCTCCTGCCGTAACTGCAGCTACGGGTATGGATGCATTGACGCATAATTTGGAAGCCTACATAGCCAAAATGTCCCATCCTTTGTGTGAAGGCATTGCTTTGGAAGGTATTTCCTTGATTGCGAAATCCATGGAAAAAGCGGTCAAAAATCCAGACCTTGAATCCAAAAGCAATATGTTGATTGCCTCATTAATGGGCGCGGTTGCCTTCCAAAAAGGTTTAGGCGTTGTTCATTCTTTGGCTCACCCTATGTCCTCTTTATTGGATACGCACCACGGATTAGCCAATGCCGTCAATTTGCCTTATGGCATGAAATTCAATATAGCAGGTTTTGAAGAAAAATTCAGTCGCATTGCACGAACCTTAGAAATTAAGGATGAAAGTGGACAAGGAGTGGTGAATTTTCTGTTTGAATTAAATAGTAAAATTGGTATTCCGCATCAATTACGTGAAGTAGGGGTCAAAGATGAACATATTGAAACCTTAGCTGATTTGGCTATTGCTGACTTTGCTCACCCTAACAACCCAAAACCTGTTAGTCGAGAAGATTTTAAAAACCTGTATTTAGAAGCTCTTTAGGTAATGAAAATTCGTTTGGGCATAAGTTATAGTAGTACCAATTTCCAGAATTACCTCCGCTGGTTTGACCCGGAGGTAGATGCAGGGAAAGTGGAACTAATTGAACTGAAAGCTGGAAAAAGTACTGATTCCGATTTCGCTTTATGTGATGGATTTGTACTGAGTGGAGGTTGTGATATTGACACCTCCCTCTACCAAGGGGCAATCGATTACCCGCACAAACCCGAAGAATTTGAAACCGAACGAGATTATTTTGAAGCATCCATCTACAGGTATGCCAAAGCACATCACAAAGCATTGTTGGGGATTTGTCGGGGCATGCAACTTGTCCAAGTTATCGAAGGAGGAAAGCTCATTCAAGACTTGGGAGAAGAGGCCAATGGAGTACATAAAAAGGCAGGAAATACAGATAGAAAACATTCCATCCAGATTAATGGAGATAGCCTGTTAGCGAACATTAGTCGACTTAGCCAAGGAGAAGTCAATTCGGCCCATCATCAAGCTATTGACCCAGCACAATTAGGTAATAATCTTATGATTTCCGCTTGTGCACCTGAAACGAATAGCCCAGAGGCATTGGAATACCTTCATAAACAAGATCATGCTTTTATGCTTTGTGTACAATGGCATCCAGAACGCATGGAAGAAAAGGAGAAAAGTCCTTTATCTGAAAACATTAAACAATCATTTTTATCCGCGATCATTCATTCATTATAAGCTATGCAAGTTATTAATCCCGCCACGGAACAAGTTATTCAAGAATTAAGTGAAGATACCTCAACTTCTTTGGCACAAAAATTTGGTTTATTACAAGCAGGTCAACAGGCTTGGGCTGCCCAACCATTGTCCGAACGCATCAAAATTGTGCTCAAATTTTCAGCACTTTTAGAAGAAAACAGGGAAGAGCTGGCCGCTATTTTAAGTTCTGAAGTGGGTAAACCGCTACAACAGTCACGCAATGAAATCAATGGGGCAAGAGCCCGAATCCAATGGCTTTGTGAGCATGTCACAGCTTATTTGAAGGAAGAAATCATGTCAGATGGTTCAGGGATGCTAGAGAAAATTGTCTATGAACCATTGGGGGTCATTTGCAACATATCAGCTTGGAATTATCCCTATTTAGTAGGGACTAATGTATTTGTTCCGGCACTTTTAGCCGGAAATGCAGTAATGTATAAACCTTCTGAATTTGCTAGCTTAACCGGAATTGAAATTGCCAAATATTTCCATGCAGCTGGTGTACCTGAAGAGGTATTCCAATTAGCCATCGGAGCAGGTGCGGTAGGTGCAAGCCTTTTAGAAATACCTTTTAATGGTTATTGTTTTACTGGGTCTTACCAAACTGGACAAAAAATATACACACAAGTAGCCCATAAGATGGTCCCTGTTCAATGTGAATTAGGGGGTAAAGATCCATTATATGTTACCGATGAAGTGACAGACTTAGCAGGCATAGCGGCAGGAACAGCGGATGGCGCTTTTTATAATAATGGACAAAGTTGCTGTTCGGTAGAACGTATTTATGTGCATGAAAAAGTATATGATGCCTATGTTTCTGAATTTGTGAAAGAAGTAAAATCCTGGAAAATAGGCACCCCTACGGAAGAAGGAGTTTATTTAGGCCCCCTTTCTAGAAAAGCACAAATTGCCCTTTTGGAAAATCAAGTAAAGCAAGCCGTGGATTTAGGAGCTAAAATACTAACAGGAGGCAAAGCCATCCCTGGTAAGGGTTACTATTTCGAACCAACCGTTTTAGTGGATGTAAATCACCAAATGGACGTCATGAAAGAAGAATCCTTCGGCCCTATTATTGGTATACAAAAAGTCAAAGATGATGAAGAAGCCATTGCCTTAATGAAAGACACGGCCTATGGACTAACCTCTTCGGTGTATAGTGTTAATGAAAGTAGAGCCCAGCACATTTTAGCACAAATGGATTCAGGTACTGCCTATTGGAATTGCTGTGACCGCGTAAGTGCTGCATTGCCTTGGAGTGGTCGCAAGCATTCTGGTTTCGGTGCTACGCTTTCCCATCAAGGTATTCGCGCCTTTACCAAGACTAAGAGTTATCATTTACGACAGCCTTAACAGGGCTAAATAAACACAAAACCTCGAACCTATGAAAACGTCCATTTCCCTTGCCTGTTTGCTTTTGTTAGTTGGCATACATGGAACTTTGACAGCTCAAAAATCTGCGCTTAATCCATTAGCTTATGAAGAAATTCCATTGGGAAGCATACGACCAACAGGATGGCTGAAGCAACAAGTGGATTTGATGGTTAAAAATTCCACTGGGCATTTGGATGAAAATCATAAAAAAATTAAAACAGATAATGGCTGGCTAGGAGGAAAAGGAGATGATTGGGAGGAAACTCCCTATTGGTTAGATGGCGCCCTACCTGCTGCCTACTTAAGTGGTGACTCTGTACTCATCAAAAAAGTGCTAAATTATGTCCATTGGACCCTGACCCACCAAAGGCCTTCTGGTTTCTTTGGGCCCTACAGCAAATACGAAAAGGAAACGGGCAAAATGGCTGAGACAGGTGACCAAGCTGCCGATTGGTGGCCAAGAATGGTCATGTTAAAAATTTTACAACAATATTATCAAGTTAGTGGAGATCCAAGGGTGATTCCATTCATGACCAAATATTTCCAATTTCAACTAAAGAATTTGAAAAATACGCCTTTGGTAAAATATACCGAATGGGCACAATCCAGAGGCGGAGATAATTTGATGGTAGTCTATTGGTTGTACCGACAAACCAAAGCTCCTTTTCTCTTGGAATTAGGTGATTTGATTTATTCTCAAACGACGAATTGGACAGATTTATTAGGAAAAAGAGATTGGGCCATTCAGGCGGCCTATCAGCAAAACGACCAGCGATGGATGGACCGTCATGCCGTTAATGTGGGTATGGGAATCAAATTACCGGCAATTTATTCTCAAGCCAAAAAAGACCCCTATTATTTACAAGCACTTAAAACAGGTTTTCGGGATTTAATGACCTTGCATGGACTTCCTCATGGTATGTTTTCAGGAGATGAAGATTTACATGGCAACGATCCCATTCAAGGCACAGAATTATGCGCTACTACCGAAACCATGTTTTCTTTGGAACAAATCATCTCGATTACTGGGGATACCGAATACATGGATGCCTTAGAACGCATGACATTCAATGCCCTTCCTGCCCAAATAACGGATGATTTTAATGGGAAACAGTACTTTGGAATGGCTAATCAAGTGGAAGTTAAAAGAGGGGTTTACAGCTTTTCTTTGCCCTTTTGGAGAGGTATGAATAATGTGTACGGACCCTATAGTGGCTATACTTGCTGCACGGCCAACATGCACCAAGCTTGGCCTAAATACATGTCGCACCTTTGGTATAGAACTAAGGAAGGAGGCTTTGCCGCTCTGATTTACGGCCCCAATAAGCTAAGCACTACCGTGAACAAAGGTATCAAAGTTCAGATAGAGGAACGTACCAATTATCCTTTTGAGGACCAAATTCAATTTTTGATTCAACCAGAAAAGAAAGTTACATTCCCTATGGAATTCCGAATTCCATCTTGGTGTGAAGAAGCCATTTTACTGGTAAATGGAAAAGAAGTTTTGCGAGAAAAAGGTGGTAAAATAGCCAAAATAGCTAGAGAATGGACCCCTGGTGACCAAGTTACCTTACAATTTCCCATGAAAATCAGAACACAAAATTGGGGTAAAAATTCCCGTTCTGTGGAGTATGGTCCACTCATCTTTGCGCTTAAAATTCAAGAAGAATTTCAGAAGCAGGTTCATCCACAAGAAGGTGAGTATTATGAGATACTACCTAAAAGTGACTGGAACTTTGCCCTCTTGAAGAAATTTGTGGAAAAACCAGTAGAACATGCCACATTAATTAAAAAGCCCTTCCCGAAGGATTTTCTCTGGAATCAAGCCAGCGCACCCATGGAAATCACCTTAGAAGGCAAAAAACTTCCGGATTGGAAAACAAATGCTGGAGTAGCCTATCAACCTGTAACTACCCGAAATGGGGATTACTTGGGACCAAGTGAAGAAAAATCAGAAAAAATCACCTTGATCCCCTTTGGATTTACGCGTTTGCGCATAGTCGCATTTCCAGTAGTGAAATAAAATAATCAGGTTGATGATAATATTTAAAAACAGGTTAAGGCATTGAGAATTTCAACCTAGATTTGTAATAAAATCAGTTTTTATTCAAGTATCATAACAGTTTAGGTGATTATCAGTTTAAAAGCTTAATAGCTTTGACAGTTTAACAGCTTTGACAACAGCTTTGTCAAATTTTTAAAATTTGACAAAGCTACTACAAGCTACTACAAGCTACAGCAAGCTACAACAAACTACAGCAAGCTAAAGCAAGCTTAAGGAAGCACAAGGAAGAAAACTAAACCAAACTAAAGCCATCATTAAATTTAAATACCCCTTTAAAACAATATTCCCATGAACCCAGTAAAAAGTTACGGCGCAGTTAATAAAGATTCAGCCATTGCTCCCATGCAAATTGAACGTAGAGAAATAGGCGCTCATGATGTTTCCATTGATATTTTATATTGCGGTGTTTGTCATTCAGATATTCACATGGCTCGCTCCGAATGGGGTCCATCGGTATACCCGATTGTTCCTGGCCATGAAATTGTAGGCATAGTCAAGGCTGTAGGAGCTGAGGTTACTCAATTTAAAGTAGGTCAAACGGCTGGAGTGGGTGTATTCGTAGACTCCTGTAGAACCTGTCCTTCTTGCCAAGGCGGTCAAGAACAATATTGTGACAACAACTTTACTCCTACCTACAATGGGTTTGAAAGAGATGGTAAAACGCCCACCTTTGGTGGCTATTCATCCAACATCGTGGTCGATGAAAAATACACCTTGCACATCCCATTTACGGATCATTTAGCTCAAGTGGCCCCATTATTATGTGCCGGCATCACGACCTATTCTCCACTTAAATTTGCGGGGGTAGGAAAAGGACATAAAATAGCCGTTTTAGGTTTAGGGGGCCTTGGACACATGGGCGTAAAATTTGCCGTAGCCATGGGTGCAGAAGTGACCATGTTAAGTACTTCCCCTTCCAAAGAAGCAGATGCCAAAAGATTAGGAGCTCATCATTTTGTTTTGTCAACCGACAAAGAAGAAATGAAAAAGCTTAACAATTCTTTTGATTTTATATTGAATACCGTGGCAGCGCACCACAACATGAATGCCTTCCTAAACTTATTGAAATTAGAAGGTAAAATGCTGATAGTAGGCATTCCTCCAGAAGATCATCGAATTGCGGCTGCCAGTTTGATTTCCAAAAGAAGAAGCATCATAGGCTCCAACATTGGTGGCATTGCTGAGACTCAAGAAATGTTGAATTACTGTGCAGAACATAACATCTTGTCTGACATCGAATTGATACCGATGAATCAAATCAACGAAGCTTATGAGCGAATCATTAAGTCAGATGTCAAGTATCGATTTGTTATCGATATGAAGACCATTTAATACCCCGCATTGAAAAGAGCTTAGCCAACACTAAGCTCTTTTTTTATGATGATTCTCATAAATTAGCCCGTAACTATTTAGTAAATTGTGGAATGAAATGGATTTATCTATCGCTATTCCTTCTTACAATAAGTGCTTGTAAGAAAAATGAAGAAACTACTTTTCCCAGTGAAGGACCGATTTCCGAGTCTGTTTACGCTTCGGGAACATTAAAAAGTCAGGACCAATACCAGGCCTTTGCCCCAGTCAATGGAATTATTGAACAAGTATTTGTACAAGAAGGCGATAGCGTCAAGATAGGAGATCCCATCCTTGCAATTTCTCACGTAACTCAGCAATTGAACCAAGAAAATGCTGCCTTAGCAGCCAATTTTGCTGATTCCAAGAATAATCAAAGCAAGATATATGATGCTGAATTATTTATAGATTTAGCCAAAAATAAATGGAGAACAGACTCTACTCTTTTGGTGCGTCAAAGGAATTTGTGGAAACAACAAATAGGCACTCAAGTAGAATTAGAACAAAGGGAATTAGCGTATGAAAACTCCAAAGCAGCTTATTTGTCCTCGATTTTAAAATTGAAAGAATTAAAGCGTCAAATTCAGTTTACTGCCAATCAATCCAAAAAGAATTTATCCATTTCTAAACAACAGAGTGAGGATTTTACCGTCAAAAGTAAAGTTAATGGTATCGTATATGATGTTTTAAAATCCAAAGGAGAAATCGTTAGTCCTCAAACTCCATTGGCCATAGTAGGAAATCCTGCTCAATTTGTTTTGCAGATGCAAGTGGATGAGGAAGATATATTCAAAGTCAAATTGGGATTACCAGTCCTATTAACATTAGATGCCTACAAGGGACAGGTATTTGAGGCGAAGGTCAGTAAAATTTATCCCATCATGAATGAAAGGAGCAAGACTTTTTTAGTGGAAGCTCAATTCACTCAAAAACCAGCGAATTTATTTCCGAATGTCACCTTTGAAGCCAATATCATACTTTTCAAAAAAGAAAAATCGCTTTTAATTCCAAGAAATTACCTCATCAAAGACAGCTTAGTGATCAAAGCCTCAGGAGATACCATTTTAGTAAAAACGGGATTAAAAGATTTTAAAAAGGTGGAAATATTGGGTGGCCTTAGCGCACAGGATGAAATCAAAAAGCCTGGCAAATGAACATTAAATTAATTCAAAATATTGCCATTTCTTTACTTTTAGCACGATGGAGGCAAACTTTAGTTGCGGCTATTGGGGTTACTTTTAGTATCACCATGTTTATTACACTCCTAAGTTTCATGTCGGGTCTAAATGATTTATTGGATGGCCTAATTTTGAACCGTACTCCGCATGTGAGATTATACAAAGAAATCAAAGCTTCTGATCAACAACCCATTGATGTACATTCAAAAAACACCAATCAATACAATTTCATTCGTTCCATCAAGCCTAAATCCGAAAGGCTAGAAATACAAAATAGTGCCGCCATCATAAAAAACTTAAAGACGGATCCACGGGTACTAGGTATAGCTCCTAAAGTAACTGCTCAGGTATTTTATAATGTGGGGGTCATTGAGATTACTGGAGTTATTAATGGAATAGATCCAGAGGCTGAAAACAAACTTTTTTTCTTCAATGATTATGTCACAGAAGGCAATTTCATGGACCTCAAAAACATACCCAACAGCATCATTTTAGGCAAAGGCGCTGCAGAAAAAATGTTGGCTCAAATAGGGGATGTAGTCCAAATCACCTCCAGCAAAGGAGAAAGAATTTCCCTGAAAGTCGTCGGTTTTTTTCAATCTGGCTTACAGGATTTGGATAATGTTCAAAGCTATGCCTCCATCTCAACCACGCAAAAACTATTGGGAGAATCCAATAATTACATCACCGACTTACAAGTGAAGTTAAATGATATTTTAATGGCGCCGGATGTAGCCAAAGAATACCAGCGCATTTATGAAATTCAGGCCATTGATATTCAAACAGCCAATTCTCAATTTGAAACAGGTAGCTCAGTCAGAAGCCTAATTTCCTACGCGGTTGGGATTACATTATTGATAGTGGCAGGCTTTGGAATATACAACATCCTAAATATGATGATTTACGAAAAAATGGATTCCATCGCCATTTTGAAAGCCATCGGATTTTCAGGAAAAGATGTCAACCGTATTTTCATCTTAATAGCCTTAAGTATTGGCATATTTGGTGGAATACTAGGCCTTTTAGGAGGCTTTGGCCTATCTGCCATCATTGATCAGATTCCATTCAATACTAGTTCATTGCCGACAGTTAAAACCTATCCGATAAACTATAACCCGAGGTATTATTTGATTGGAACTGTTTTTGCTATCATCACAACCTACCTAGCTGGTTATTTTCCATCCAGGAAAGCGAGTAAAATAGACCCTGTCATCATCATAAGAGGAAAGTAGCATGAGCCAAATCATTTTAGAAGCCCAGGGAATAAGCAAAAGCTTTCATGATCCTGTCACCATACCGGTACTAAAGGACATTTCATTTACTTTAATGAAGGGCGAATTTGCCTCGATTATTGGTAAGTCAGGATGTGGAAAATCTACTCTTTTGTACATCCTTTCCACGATGGACACAGATTATGAGGGAAATCTCATCATCGACGAGGTTTCCATGCAAGGAAAAAATGAAGGGGAATTGGCCGTAGTAAGGAATGAAAAAATTGGCTTTGTTTTCCAATTTCATTACCTACTCAATGAGTTCTCCGTATTGGAAAATGTAATGCTACCCGGGCAAAAATTGGGAAAATATTCTCCTAAGGAAATCAAAGAAAGAGCATACCAAAAGTTGAAAATTCTAGGTATCGAAAACGAAGCTTTAAAAAAGCCCAACCAATTATCGGGCGGTCAAAAGCAACGTGTAGCTATTGCTAGAGCATTAATCAATGATCCATTAATCATCATGGGTGATGAGCCAACAGGGAATTTGGACAAAAAAAACAGTGAAATAGTCTTTGATATTTTTAAAGAATTAGCGGATGTCTACGGTCAATCTTTGCTCATAGTAACCCACGACAACGAGTTCGCTTCTAGGACAGAACGCATCATAGAAATGCAAGATGGAGCAATTCTCCGTATGTGATTATCCAGCTAGCCTTGATCCCCCAGGAATCTTTCTAAGTAGCCAAACAATTGTACCCGAAATCAACAAACAACTAAAGGCTGTCAATGGAATTCCTATACTAGGATGTACCAATTTATAATGTATTCCAATTTTAGCGATATAGAATAAGACCAAAATATGGACCAAATATATTCCATAGCTATGCGAACTAATCCATTCTCGCAAAGGAACTAACCTACGAATCTCAAAGGGAAAATACTTACATAACAAGAATAATCCCGCAGTAGACAATACTACGGAAGGTGAAAAATTGGCATAAAGCAATCCGTAAAATTTCCCATCACGCAGCGATAATTGATAAGTGCCCAACAAGGTCCAAGCTGTTCCAAAAACGAATAAGGCAATGGCCCAGAAACGTATTTGAACTAGATGATCAAAGTCTTTATGGCGCAAATAATAACCCAAAACCAAATAACCTAGGTAGCCAGTAAAATAAGGCAAAGGCACAGGAGATTCTAAAATTGGAAAATGAGGGTTATTGAAAACTATGGTCAACAACCATATTCCTAAAAAGTATTGAATTTGACGTTCTGAAGCCTGTCGAATCCAAGTTCCGATAATAGGAATAAATAAATACAAACCTATGACCATGTACACATACCAAAAGTGATATGAACCTCCGGTAAAGTATTGTTGACCTATCCAACGAATTAATTCCTCCAAGGAATGAAAAGCTTTTCCTCTTAACCGAACCGCCCAATTGAAATACACAAAAAAGATATTCCAAAATAAGAAAGGAACAACTATTCTCTGAAAGGACTTAGCGATAAAAGACCCGTAGGGTTCTTCTTTCCCAAGCACCAAAGCACCTGTTAACATAACAAAAATGGGCACAGCAAAACGCATGCAGCCATTGTAGACATTGGCATTCCACCATAAAGCATCAGGAACACGATGAAAACTCAGCAGCAAATTTGCTGCTGAGTGTATCAAAATCACTGCTAGAGTCGCAATGACACGTAAATTTGTTAACCAAATAATGGGGCCACTGGCCTTAGAGATTTGCATTGTCGGGACCTGCAAAAGGTTGACGATACAAGCGTTTCTTGGTAGCTGCAAACAAGGCATTGGCTACCGCTCCACCCGTAGGAGGTAAAGCTGGCTCACCTAATCCAGTAGGTGCAATACCATTATTCACAAAATGAGCCTCCACAGTTGGAATTTCATTTCCACGAATCAATTTATATGTATCAAAGTTCTTTTGCTGAGGAACTCCCTTATCAAAACTCAATTTGCTGTACATAGCATGACCATAACCATCTATGATTCCCCCAATCACTTGGTTTTCAGCACCCGAACGGTTGATCACTTCTCCGCAATCTGTCACGGCAGTAACGTGTGTTACCTTCGCTTCTCCATCCACTATTTTGGCCTCTGCAACTTGTGCCACATAGGAAAGATGTGAGAAATACACACTGAATCCTTGGTGGACATTCGGACCTTTCTTACCCCATTTAGCCTTTTCAGCTACTTGCTTAATCACTTCAATGAAACGATCGGGTTCGTAGGTAATTTTTCCAACTGGATTCGTTTTCACTTTTTGAAGCCACTCTAAACGCATTTGAATTGGATCTTTTCCAGCTGCTAAGGCTACTTCGTCTAAAAATGATTGCTCAGCTGATGCCAAAAAGTTGGTAATGGGTGCACGCCAAGGACCCGTGGTTATGGCAGAATTATAATTGAATGACTCAATTAGAACATTGTCAATGGCCCCCACAGGGAAATTATCTTGTCTAGTACTATTACCCGCATTTAAACCAACTCCACGTAGGTAGAAGGCCGTCATTTCACCTTTCTCATTTAAACCCGCCTTGAAATGATATCTTACTGCCGGACGATAAATACCTCCAGTCATATCATCTTCGCGCGTCCACATGACTTTAACAGGCATTTTAATGATACTTGAGAGCTCGGCAGCTTCTAAGGCATAATCATTATTTAATCGGCGACCGAAACCACCTCCCATTTTAGTCAATTCTACCTGAACAGTATTTTCCGGTACACCCAAAAGTGTTGCTACAGCTTTCTGCGCAGATTGAGGAACTTGAGTGGGTCCAGCCAATAAAACAGAACCCGGGCGAACATCCGCAAAGAAGTTCATAGGCTCCATAGGTGTATGTGACAAGAACGGACATTCATAGGTAGCTTCAATTACTTTAGCTGCTTTAGCTATGGCTGCATGAAAATCACCGTCCTTCCGCTCAACCTTGGCTTTGTCGGTCTTCATACCTTCATCAAACCACTTTTTATGCGTACTGTCACTCTCTAAATTACTCGTATCTGAATAGGTACAGGCCAATTTTTTTCTGGCTTGCATGACCTCCCAAGTAGATTTACCTACTACAGCCACTTTATTTTTGAAAGAAACCACATCAATGATTCCTGGCATTTTTTTAACTTCTGCGGCATCAAAAGAAACCAGCGTAGAACCAAAAGCCGGAGGGCGTACGATTTGCGCGACCACCATCCCCGATTTCTGTGTGTCTAACCCATATTGTGGTTTACCTGTTACGACTTTGTAATTATCGACACCTTTGACAAAGCTTCCAATAATTTGGTAATCCGCACGGCTTTTATAACTAACCTCGGCTGGAACCGCTAATTTAGATGCAGCATCAACCAATGCTCCATAGGCCAATTTTTGACCTTTATTGGGTCCTATTATAAATCCTTTGGAGGTTTTACAAGTACTAGCCTCCACACCCCATTGCTGAGCTGCAGCTTGAATTAACATGTGTCTGGCTGTGGCTCCTGCTTTGCGCAAACGCTCCCAGGAATGCTTCAAAGCCCCACTTCCTCCAGTCAACTGACGCTCAAATAATTGAGTATCTAAATTTGCTTGACGCACTTCCACTTGCTTCCAATCCACATCAAGTTCTTCTGCCACCACGATAGGAAATGCCGTTTTGATTCCTTGTCCAATCTCTGGGTTTGGGGAATACAAAATAATTTTTCCTGTGTTTTCGATGGAAAGAAAAGCATTAAAGCGATTGGCATCTAATACCGGATTCATTTGTTGAATGACCCCTGTATTTGCCTTGGATTCAAACCAGTCAAATCCTAAAGAAAAAACGCCACTTAATAAAGCCGTTTTTTGAATAAATGATCTTCTTGTCGTTTTCATCTTTATTTCTTTTTGGTTGAAGTGGACGTAGAAGCAATTTCAGCAGCGCGTTTCACTGCATTATGAATGCGGTGGTAGGTACCGCAGCGACAAATATTCCCAGACATTCCAGCCACGATATCGTCATGGCTAGGTTTTGGATTTTTCTTCAAAAGGGCAGCTGCAGTCATAATTTGACCTGCTTGGCAATATCCACATTGAGGAACATCTAATTCATCCCAGGCAACTTGAACAGGGTGTTCTGCCTTTTCATTTAAACCTTCAATGGTCGTAACCGCTGATTTCCCAACGGCAGAAACAGGCAACACGCAAGAACGCATAGGTTCTCCATCAATCCATACGGTGCAAGCGCCACATTGAGCTATACCACAACCATACTTGGTTCCTACTAGAGATAAATGATCTCTCAGAACCCATAGCAAAGGTGTATTGGGATCTACCTCCACTTTCACCTTTTTACGATTAATCTGTAATTCGATCGACTCCATTGTTAATTGGTTTAAAAAGATAAACGAAATATTATTTACGTTTTTTTGATTTTGTTTCTACTGGAACAAGCTCTTTCACTCGAATGTTTCGGAATTTCAGTTCATTTCCATGACCTAAAAAGCCAATATGCCCTTTGGGATTAAATAATCCTGGATGTTCTTTATGATCTGGGGTTCCACCTTTGGTTGCCTCAGCAATATCCCCATCTAAAATTACCTCACCATTTAAAATCACCTTAATGTGATTTCCCTCGGCAATTACTTCTTGTTGATTCCACTCGCCTACCGGTTTTAAGAATCCTTTTTTGGCTGGGATAATGCCATACACTGAACCATGATATTGATATGGCTGTAAGTTGGCATATACAGGAGCAGTATTATCCAAAATTTGTAATTCCATACCCACATAGGCAGCATCTCCTGTCAATGGGGCACGAATCCCCAAACCATTGTTTGCTCCAGGAGTTAATTGGAATTCAAATTTAAAATGGAAATTGGCATATTCATTTTTGGTGAACAAATTACCTTTACCGCCACGCTTTGGATAGATCACCAAATTGCCATTTTCTGGTACGTAATCCGTGGTGTTTCCTGTCCACTTAAACAAAGAGGAACCATCAAACAAAAGCTCAAAACCTTGTGCTTTTTCCTCTTCAGAAAGAGTTTGTAAAGGTTGAGGCTCTAATTCTTTGACATAGATATTACGGTAAACAATGTGATTACCATGAGCCTGTAATTCAATCGCATCCTTCACAAAAATCGGGATTTTACGATCCCAATAGTTTTCTAAAATAGTATTATCCACTACCAGTTCACCGTTTAAATAAACAGTTACACGCTCACCCACCATTTTGATGTAGAATGTATTCCATTCTTCCACTGGGTTATCGGCCACCATTAATGGATTTTTCGCATTGATTTGATTGTTATACAATCCTCCTGAACCTACATTGGCTCCTACTTTTAAAAGAGAAATATCCCAAATTTGAACCTGAGGGGCTCCACGTAAATAAATACCCGCATCACCAGCTTTTTCGATTTTCCAATCTACATACATTTCAAAATCCTGGTAATCTTTTACCGAACATAGGTTATCTCCATGACCTGTGAAATGCAATTCATCATCTTTGGCATACCATCCTTTGCGCATATTTTCATCGGCTTTCACCTGCTTAATCGCTAAACTATCAGCTGACATAGCACGGCGCTTAACTGGATTTTCAACTAATCCTTTCCAGCCAGATAAATCTTTACCATTGAACATAGAATAGAAACCAACTTTATTTCCTAAGGCATCTATGGCCTTTTGAGTAGAAGCTCGTAATTCAGCTGAAGAGATGAAAGGCATAGCTTCCAAGACCCAAGCCTTTGTCATTTGACCTTGTAATGCTGGATTCCCAACAAATAAAGTAGCTAAACCATCGGCAGCGACTGAACGGGCATTGGCTTCTTGTAAACCTATTTGCAAGGTTCTCATGGCAGATAAACTTGGGCAACGACCCAAACCTCTAAACACCAAAGCACGCGTGTCCATATCTTGAGTCAAATCCAACACCTTACGATAACGTAAAATTTGCTGGGTAACATTCTGCGTGGCTTTACCATTACTTTTCACGTATGCCTTGATTGCTTCCAAATTCTTGGTTTTTTTGACCAAGTCGCCTAACCAAACTAATGATTCTGCTTCTGAAACAAAAGGTACCCAGTTCAATTGATTTTTAGCTTTCAGGGCATAAGAATTTACTTTCGTAGCCACGCTTGGATCTAACTTTTGAATTTGAGTAATGCAATTTTGCAAATGCTTTACCTCGCTTTCATTACTAGCACTCGAAAGTTTTTGAGCAATAATATCAAAATCTGCTGCACTTACCCATCGATATAATACTTGATAAGCTGCAGCGCGGGTAGCCTCATTTGACTGAACTGCATTCCAAACATGTGATTTTATGGCCGGCCATTGACGGTAAGACGCATAAATAATCAACATGGTTTGTTGAGATGCACTGAGTGTAGCATAAGAACCCAGCATTTTTTCAAAAAAGCTATTGGCTGCTAAATTGCTAGCCACCTCTCCTACGGCAATTCCATCTACTTCTGTTGCAGCAGCGGTAGCCCAAACTTTAGCTAAACCTGCATTGCCTTGGATTTTCAATCGAGCAATGGATGCTGCTGTACGAAGAGAAGCATTTTTAGATGCTTCAGCGGTTGAAATTTGAGTTAATGCCCAAGCAACTTTAGCATTTCCTGCTGCTTGTACAAAAGAAGTTTTCTTGGCATCGGAAAACTTTCCAAAGGCAGCGGCTATAATTCCAGCATCACTAGTTTTGGCATGCTTAATCAAATGCTTGACCAAATAAGCCTCTAGCTCATTATTGTTTGCTTTGGCAAATGCTCCTAATAAATAAGGAACGGGTGCCTTGGATTTCGACAATAAAACCTCACTCACTTTAATTTGAGAGCCTGCAGGCCAAGAAGTTACATTTAACTGACTTAATGCACTAGCATCTTTGGAAGCTTTAACAAAAGACAAATAGGCTTCTAATGCTTGAGTTGGCTCATAAGCTCCATTAGCCTTGGTCGCTTGCTCTTTTAAAATTTTAGCAGCATTGGCTGAGCCTAAGGTCGATATCGACTTTAAAATCAATTGATTAGTACGTTGATCTGTCGAGGGCCATAAGGCTTCGATGGCTGGTCCTGCAGCTTTATAATTGATATCGGTCAAAGCCTGAATCATGTCTTTTTGAAAAGCCGCATTACCTTGCTGGAGGGCGGCAATCAGTGCTTTGCCCACTTGATCTTGACCAAATGGTGCCAGTTTAACTAATAAACGGGCAGCGGGTCCAGCCAAATGATTCTTTTGCAAGAATGGAATAATGACAGGAATGGATTCAGCACGAGCAATAGGTTGTAAGGCTAACATGGCAATAGCCTGCGCATTTACATCCGTTGATTCTTGAACAATTTTCAAATTCGCTTGTACTCGAGCCGCACGATCCGCTTCATTGCCTCCCGTCTTTACGGAAATGGCCGTGGGCTGTTTTTGCGCTAACATGGGTACCTGAGCCAGTGCACCAATCAGCAATAAATTAAGTATTGAAGTAGTATATTTTTTCATTTTGATTACATAGTAAATGGTGCACGCATTGGTTGATCAATCAAACGATTGGCCTCTTCATCTCCAACAAACTCTTGTTTTATTGGATCGAATTTCAAGTTTCTGTTTAATCTCATCGCGATTAAACCCATATTGACGATGGTACAAGAACGGTGACCATTTTGATCATTTAAAGCAAAGGTTTTTCTTCCTTTCACGGCATCAACAAAATCTGTTTGCTGAGCAGGAGGCTCAGGGAATTCTGCCAACTTACGTTCCAAATCAGGAATATCCGTCTTAAAACCACGGAATACCTTTCCTTTTGGGCCTTCAATATAAGCCACATTCTCATCTCTACCTTCACCATCTAATACGATTTGACAACCATCAGCGAAAGTATAGGTAATACGGCGGAAAGTGCCCACAGCATCAGCATCCTGAACAGGAGCATCTACTTCGACATAAATCGGACTCGTATCATCTTTTCCTAATAAATATTGCACGGGGTCAATATAATGCTGTCCCATATCGCCTAATGCACCTCCATCATAATCCCAATATCCACGGAAAGTCTGGTGGGTACGATGAACATTATATGGTTTGTAAGGAGCTGGCCCTAACCACATATCGTAATCCAATTCAGCTGGAACTGGCTGTTGGGTTAAACCAGTTTTCCCAACCCAATAAAATTTCCAATCAAAACCTGTATGCCTAGAAATAGTCACTTTCAAAGGCCAACCCAATAAACCTGAATCAACTAATTTCTTGATTGGCTTGATGGTGGTGTTCATCCCATAAAAATTACCCTCAAAACGGAACCAGGTATTTAGTCGGAAGATTCTTCCATGTTGCTGAACTGCTTCTGTTAATCTTTTTCCTTCGCCTATGGTACGCGTCATCGGTTTCTCACACCAAACGTCTTTACCGGCTTTGGCAGCATCGGCAGCAATAATACCATGCCAATGTGGAGGTGTTGCTACATGGACGATATCCACTTCTGGCAATTGAATTAATTCACGGTAGTCGCTAAAGGACTTCACTCCTTTCTCTACCTCATTTAAACCTAATTGTAAATTCTTTTTATCCACATCACATAGAGCTACTACCCTAGTGCCTGCATAAGGAATATGCCCACGACCCATTCCTCCTGTACCAACAATGGCCTTGGTCAATTGATCGCTTGGGGCTAAATAACCCTTACCCAAAACATGACGTGGAACAATACTAAAAGCAGCAAATCCTAATGCGGATTGCCCAATAAATTTTCTCCGAGAGACTTTCATATGATAAATAAGCTTATTGGGACAAGATAGAAAAAAAAAAGCTTTTTCTTGGACTTTACTATCATGGATTTATCCTGAGGAAGAAATTTTACTTTTCCTTGGCTGAAATAAGAATTTTGAAAATTTATCAAGAAGAAAATGGAAAGCCTAGCCTAACCAATAATCATGGCAAGCACAATATCAATAAATAGATGAAATAATGCGGAAAAAAAATCGTTGACCGAAGGATCTTTACTTCGATTTGCCTTCTTCATACAACGCTGGCAAGGTTCGGAACCTTGACAGCGTTTAGCATTCGGTCAACAATTAGCTAATCACTTGATAATAAATACTTTATAGCATCAATTAAAAAATGCTAAAATTGTCTACATTTGAAAAATACGTTCTATAATTTATATCTCATGAATAGACAAGAATTCCTCCTTCAATCAGGCATACTGACTGCATTAACTGGTATCCCAAGGTCATCTTCGGACCACAATCCAAGTTACACAGACCCATTAAAACCATTTCTTTTGAATCCATTACCACCCTTAGATCATAAAGGTTCCATGGATATTAGAGTTAGAGTTAAGTCTTCCATGACTAACGGAACATATTCTAATGTAGAGTGTGCTGTGGCTCCCAAAACAATGGGGCCTGCGCCCCATATTCACAAAGAATTAGATGAGTTAATGTATGTTATTGATGGAACAGCAAGTGTAATTGTAGGAGATGAAATAGTTCAAATAAAGGCTGGAGGCTGGCATTTAAGACCACGAATGATTGAACACACCTTTTGGAATGCCAGTGACAAACCATTATTGTTCTATGATATGTATTTTAATCAACCATTTGAGGAATATCTGGAAATTGTATTCCATCAACTGACTGCAGAAAATGGATATCCCAATGGCTCAGAGGCAAAAGGCAAGCAAATAAGAGCATTACAAGAAAAATTCGGCCTAATGGCTGCACCAAATGCAAATGCCAAAAAATTAGAAATCATGAAAAAATATGATTTAAAATAATCCTCAATTGAAAGGATTATCAATAAATAGATGAAATAATGCGGAAAAAAAATCGTTGACCGAAGGATCTTTACTTCGATTTTCCTTCTTCACGCAACGCTGGCAAGGTTCGGAACCTTGACAGCGTTTAGCATTCGGTCAACACCACTACCAAACTTCTTGCTCCATGGGCGCCAATCACCAAGGATTGTTCGATATCTGCTGTTTTGGATGGTCCAGATAAAAAGACGCCAAAGCCTGTTTGCTTATCACCTAATCTGATATAGGCTTCTTGTAGGGTAGGTAAAAGATTATTTTTAGAAAGATAAATCACTAAATGCTGACAAATAAAAGGTGCCACTCGGTGAGGTAAAATAGAATCATCGAGCCAAATGGCCCCATTTTCTGCCACGCCAAAATCGCCGTCAATTTCCAAGACGTCTATTTCAGCCAAACTTAAACCATCAGCTAATGGATGTAAACGGACACGTTGCATGTTGGGGAAATATTCATCTAGTTTTACACTGGCATCCTCAGCTTTGGCAACCTGAATTACGCTGGTACTAACTACCTGCATGGAATGCAAAAAATCTGCTAGAGTATCCTCTCCATGCACCTGAGCACTAAAAGCCCCAGGATAGTCTTTGGTAGGTACTTGCACTTCTTGTAATGCCTTTAATATTTCTTCCCGACTGCTCATGATCGATTCGATTTATACCATTCCTGAAAACTTTGTTTTGGTGGAGCTGGCATTTCTCTTTGTTTATACCAAGGATTCAAACCATTATTCACCATAAAAGGGAACCAACTCATTACCTTTCTGCCTATTCCCCCAGCCATTCTAAAAACGGCAGGACTTGACATCAACCAAGCCATCAATTTCATTCCAATAACTTTTCCTGCAGGTGCCAATCCTTCTTTCATTAAATCCTGTCGCCAAAACCATAATTGCTCATGGATATTAATTTTAACCGGACAAACATTGGAACAGCTACCACACAATGTACTAGCAAAAGGTAAGTCTGCATTCGACTTTTTATCAAAATTAGGTGCTAAAATTGAACCGATTGGCCCAGCAACTGGCTGATGATAACTATGTCCACCACTACGGCGATAGACAGGACAGGTATTAAAACAGGCTGCGCAACGAATACACTTCAAGGAATTCCTAAATTCATCACGAGCCAATTGTCTTGAGCGTCCATTATCCACCAAAACAATGTGCATTTCTTGTCCTTCCCGGGGTTTGGCAAAATGACTAGAATACGTAGTAATCAATTGCCCCGTGGCGCTGCGTGCCAATAATCGAAGAAAAACACCCAAATCTTGTCTTTTGGGAATAATTTTTTCAATTCCCATACAGGCAATATGTACATCAGATAAATGTGCGCCCATGTCGGCATTACCCTCATTGGTACAAACCACAAATTCACCTGTTTCAGCTACCGCAAAATTCACACCGGTTATAGCGACCTTAGCTCCCAAGAACTTTTCTCTGAGGTGAATTCTAGCCGCTTCCGTTAAGAACTGAGGATCTTTATTTCCTTTGGGTGTCCCTAAATGCTGATGAAATGTTTCTCCAACATCCTCCTTTTTCAAGTGAATGGCGGGTAAAACGATATGACTAGGAACCTCATTTCTAAACTGAACAATCCTTTCTCCTAAATCAGTATCCACTACATCTATTCCCTTTTTTTCTAGAAAGTCATTTAAATGGCATTCTTCCGTCAACATCGATTTGCTTTTGACTAAAGCTTTATCTCCATGTTTTTGAATGATGGAATACACGATTTCATTATGTTCATGAGCATCTTTGGCCCAATGAACCTGAATGCCGTTCGCCTGGGCATTGGCTTCAAACTCCAATAAATATTGAGGCAAATGACTAAGCAAGTGCTCTTTAATCTGGGAAGCTTGTTCCCTTAAGGCTTCCCATTCAGGAAGCAATTTACTTGCCTTATCCCGTTTGGATCTCACAAACCACAAGGTATCGTCATGCCAATCGGTTCTTTCCTGATTGGCAATGAATTTCTCAGAAGCTTCCGCGTGACTAAGCATGTGCATTCAATATTTCTACGATGTGTTTTACTCCAACTTTCGATCCGGAACGTTTCAAAATTCCTTCCATGTGCATTAAACAAGAAGTATCAGCTCCTACAATGTATTCCACCTCATTTGCTTGATGCTCTTGTATTCTATCTTGCCCCATTTTAACAGAAACTGCTTCCTCTGTCACACAAAATGTGCCTCCAAAACCACAGCATTCATCCTGGCGCTCCGGATATTTCCACTCACAACCTTTTACCAAATCTAATAAATAGGTCAATTTAGAAAATGGCTTCTCATTTAATTCTGTCATGGAAGAAATACCTAAACCTCTTTGTCCATGGCAACTTTGATGTAAACCGACTTTATGAGGAAAATAAGCAGGCAAAGATTTTACTTGCAAGACATCCACCAAAAATTCACAAATCTCATATACACTAGATCTAATTTTTGGATCTGGATGGTGCTCCTTCAAATGCAATACACAGGAGCCAGAAGGCCCTACGATGTAATCAAATCCGGAAAAATTATCAGAGAAATTGGTATCACAACCTCCCGTAATATTTGCGAAACCTGAATTAGCCATGGGTTGTCCGCAGCAAGTTTGATTCACAGGAACAACAACCTCACAACCTAATTTCTCCAATAATTCTAAGCTAGCAATAGCAACTTGTGGATAGAATTGATCAATGTAACAGGGAACAAATAAGGCTACTCGCATGCTTCATATCTTTTTAGGCTTACCAAATTAATGGGTATTTCTTGATCATTCCACGACGAATGTATCGCTAAGGCTGCCCCTAATGAACTCGCCTGAGCTACTTCAGCTCCATAAATGGCAACATTAGGAAAGGCAAAGGCCAAAAGCTGCATATAAATTTCATTTTTACTAAATCCACCGTCTACCAATATACGGTCTACTGGGGAAGAGTCCAATAACAATCGTAAAGAATAGATTTGTTGAACTACCAAATCTACCATAAACTGCTGGTATGCTTGTTCAAAATTTTCAAAACTTGACAAATCACGCCCATCGAATCCAGAATTAGCTAAAAAAGCAGCATTGGCTTCCTGCAAGGAAGGCATATTGTTTTGTATTTGAGACTTCAATCGAGCATTCAAATGCGTCGAATATGGAATCTGTAAATGGGCCTTTTTATCTACTCCAAAATGAGCTTGCAATCTTTTCAATTGAATTTCATGCTCATTGCCAGCAAATAGGCGTGCAGCTTTTACCGGCTTTCCATTATATTGTAAAAATGATAAGACATCATTTTTAAGCTCGACAGGCGTCAATGGTTGGGCATTGAAAGGATGCATGGAAATACACCAAGTACCCGTTGAAAGTAATAAAAATGGTTCTTTAAATTGTTTCAAATAAGGAATCAATGCCGATGAAGAATCATGCAATCCTACCCCGACTGGCAGATTGGATGAACTCATTGGAAAAGTCTGATTGGCTAAAACAGTGGGTGGTAACATATCCACCAAACCTTCTTGTTCTACCCAGGTATGGTAGCGCTGATGGTCAAAATCCCACAAATGGGTATGGCAACCCACTGAGGTCAATTCCGTGTAAAATTGATGAGTAAATAAACTGGATAAATAATTGGGCCAATGCAATACCCAACGAATTCCTTTATGTTGATTTTTGGCAGCCTTAGCCATCCAATAGGCCATCATTCCGGAATTTAAACTACCTAAAATGGGCGAAGCCGTAGCCCGGGCTACTTCTGACTCTCCTCCGTATTTAGCATAGAATTGATTCGCTAACTCTGCGGGAAATGGCTTTAAATAATTATATAATGGCAATACTGAATTGCCTTGATCATCTACAAAAACCACAGAAGCTCCGTATCCAGAAAAATTCAAAGCTAAAATTTCAAAGCGAGAATCTTGCTGAACTTCAGCAAATGAGGATAATACCCAGGATTGAACCGCGGCTAAATCCTCCCCCATGAAACCATCTTCATCGGGAATTTCTAGAAAATTTTGACTTTTCTCAAAGACTATTTGGTAGTTTTTATCCCAAAGAAATAGCTTCTTATTGGTTTTGCCAATATCGAAAATTGCAATAACGGGAAGTTTCTCCAGCACTGACATCTTATAATCCCGTAGCTTGGGTTTTTGCGCCTCTTTTTTGTATCAATTGATTTCTAATACCTAATTCACGGAATAAAGCCAAAGGATCTAAGGCCCCTCCTAATTCTAATCGAGCTTGTGCTACTAAGGCTCGTACATCCGTACGGAAAGCTGTTTGCAAGATTTCCTGGCATGCCACCACATCGTTTTCATTTCTAGCTTTTTCTAATGCAGAACGATCTACCAATAATGCTTGTGCATAGGCCATTTGAATGGCTTCCACCGATTGAAGTAAATCCTCCAAAGGATCTTTAACGTTATGCGATGCGTCAATCATCCATCCTAAATCTTTGGCATGATTCATACCTTTGGCATCCATTCCATCCACTAATTCATTGAAAATCAAGAACAATTGGTAAGGCTTGATAGAGCCTGCGGTCAAATCATCATCTCCATATTTAGAATCATTGAAGTGAAAACCACCCAATTTACCTTCCATCAACAGTAAAGCAACTATTTGCTCAATGTTGGCATTGGGTAAATGATGGCCCAAATCCACTAAGGTAAATGCTTTTTCACCCAATTTATTCACCATGGAATAGGATTGTCCCCAATCTCCCACGGTAGTAGAATAGAAATTAGGCTCATAGGCTTTGTATTCTAAAAACAACTTCCAATCACTTGGTAATGCGGCATAAATTTCTTTTAAACTATCGACGGTACGTTCGTATGCTTTTCTAAAGTTCAACTGTCCTGGAAAGCAAGAACCATCAGATAACCACACGGTCAAAGATTTTGATCCTAATTCAATACCTTGTTGGATCACCTCAATATTATGCTGAACAGCCTGTTTTCTTACCGCTGCATCTACATGTTGCAAGGAGCCATATTTATAACTTAAGGCTTGATTAGCTTGATCTTGAAAAGTATTGGAGTTAACTGCATCAAATGCCAAACCATGTTGGGCCGCTAAAGCTTTAACAGCCGCAGGATTCGTGGTACTATCCCATGGAATATGCAAGGAAATAGCGCCTGAGCTTTGGTTTAAAGCATGCAGCAAACCTACATCAGCAATTTTTTCTTCGAGATTACGAGGTTCACCACCCCCTGAAAAACGACCAAATCGCGTCCCACCTGTGCCTAAGGCCCAAGATGGAATCGCGATCTGAAAATCTTTCAATTTGGATATCAAATCAGATGGAATAGCTACCTCTGATTTAATAAATGTATATCTTCTTTCGTGCGCAGCTAAACGAAGCGCATTGTGGTCATGTAATTTTTCTCCAACAAACATCTAATTCTTTCCGATTTAACGTAAAAATCCTGCAGCTACACCTCCATCAACATTCAATGCATTTCCGGTAGATTTATGCAACAATCCGCCAACAAATGCGTAACAAGCATTGGCAATATCTTCTGGCAAAATAGATTGATTTAATAACGTACGCTTCGCATAGAAAGCAGGTAATTCTTCTACCTTAATTCCATAAGCCTTGGCACGTCCTTCTGCCCAACCTCCGGCCCAAATATTAGAATCCGCAATAACAGCATCTGGATTAACGGTATTCACACGAATACGATCTGGCCCCAATTCCGCTGCCAATAAGCGAGTCATATGAGCCTGAGCCGCTTTTGCCGAACCATAACCAGCGTTATTTGGTCCAGCAACAAATGCATTTTTAGAAACAATATTAACAATATCCCCTCCTAAATTTTGCTTACGCATGATGGCTACAGCTGCTTGGCTTACCAAGAACTGCCCTTTCACTAAAATATCAAATAAGCGATCCCAATCTTGTTGAGTATGCTCTAAAATTCCTTTTGAGATACTGATACCTGCATTATTGACAATCACATCAACCCCACCAAAAGCTAAACAAGCTTCCCCGAAGGCTTTTTCAATGGATTCTTGACTAGTAACATCTGCCAGGACAGTCGATACAGAATCTTTACCAAATAAAGAAGTGAATTCTTTCTTTGCCTCTTCCATGCGCTCAGCATTAACGTCGTTAATAACCACGCATGCTCCTTCTTGAGCCATTTTCTTAGCTATAGCCTTACCAATTCCACCTGCTGAACCTGTCACAAAAGCCACTCGGCCAGACATGCTCTTAGGTTTTGGCATACGCTGCAATTTAGCTTCTTCCAATAACCAATACTCAATATCAAATGCCTCTTGACGCGGTAAAGAGGTATACTTAGAAATAGCCTCCGCTCCACGCATCACATTGATGGCATTGGTGTAGAATTCAGCGGCCACACGAGCAGTTTGCTTATCTTTTGCAAAGGTAAACATACCTACGCCCGGGTATAAAATAACCACTGGATTTGGGTCACGCATGGCTGGACTATTCGGACGAGCACATGTGGCATGGTATTCTGCGTACATGGCACGATAAGCTTCAAACAAAGGTTGAATTTGTGCCTTAATTCCGTCTACATCAGATAAATCTTGATCTGGTTTCAAATTCAAAACCAATGGCGAAATTTTAGTACGCAAGAAGTGATCTGGACAAGATGTTCCCAGAGGAGCTAGTACATCCAAATCATTGGAATTAATGAATTGAAGGACGCGCTCATCATCCGAAAAATGTCCAATCATTTGAACATAAGAAGAGCAGAAGCCTCTCAATACTGGCGCAATGGCCTTAGCTTGAGAAATACGCTTTTCTGTATCTAAAGAGGAAATTTTTGGCCCTCCAAAAACAGGTCTGGTCTTTCCTTCATTTTGCTTAATGTATTCAGCACACTTTTCAATAACGTCAAGTGTATTTAAATAACAATCATATGAGGTATCTGCCCAAGTAAATAATCCGTGGGATCCTAACATAATTCCACGAAGCTGAATGCCTTTGGCTGCTGCCTCTTGTAAACAAGCACGCAACTGTAAACCTAAATCAAATCCCGGACGCTGCCAGCCAACCCATCCAATCTGTCCGCCAAATAATTCTTCCGTAATTTTCTTACCATCTTTAGCTGCTGCAATGGCAATTGCCGCATCGGGATGTAAGTGATCTATGTGTTTGAATGGTAAGAAACCATGCAAAGGAGTATCAATAGAAGGTGCCTTAGAAGCTAAGTCAAAAATACAATGGTTGAATAACTCCACCATCTCATCTTCATGCTCTAAGCCACGATATACATTTTCTAAACTCAATAAACGATCTAAATACAAGGCCGCACATCCCGATTTTTTCAGAGTACCGATGTCTCCACCAGAACCTTTAATCCACATTACCTCCGTCTCTTGTCCAGTTAAAGGATCTTTATCTTTTATTTTAACCGAGGTATTACCACCTCCATAGTTCGTAATTCTTAAATCTGCCCCAAGTATATTGGACCTATAAATAAATAAATCTACCTCGTTTCCAGATAAAGATGCTGCTTTTGAATCCTCCCATAGGTAGGATACATGCTGATAATTTTGGGACATATCTCCTTTTTTTCAGTAAAATTAAACCTTGTCAAGTTAAAACCGTCCTAGTCTTTATAAGGACAGTCCTATTTTTTATTTCTTACTCTTTTTAGTGGCAGGCATGGCTTGGTCAAAATAATCGACCACCAAATGGCTCAAAGCCTTTACTCCAAGCTCAAAACCTGACTCATCTATTTGAAAATCAGGGGTATGATGACTTGCTACGGGCACATTTAGTTTATCCAAAGGTCTTCCTCCTAAAAAGAAAAAGAATCCAGGTACCTTTTCTTGAAAAAAACTAAAATCTTCTGCCCCTGTATGAGCAGGTTTTAATAAGACCTTATCACGACCATTCAAGGCGATGAGTGAAGGAAGCATTTTATCCACCAAGTTTACATCATTTATTGTAGCTGGGTATCCCGTTCCAATATGCACATCTGCCTCCGCACCGCCACTCTTGGCAATGTTCGTAGCAATATCCTTAATCCGCTGGTGCACTAATTTTCTTTGTTCCGTACCAAAAGTCCTAATGGTTCCAATCATACTAGCATTCTCTGGTATAATGTTATACCGAATACCACTATGAATAGCTCCTACCGTGACGATGGCCGGGTCCTCCGGCAAATTGACATTCCGACTAACTATCGTCTGCAATCCCATAATAATCTGGGAAGAAATAACAATGGGGTCTATGCCTTGCCAAGGATAGGCTCCATGTGCTTGCTTTCCTTTTACTTGAATATCCAACTCGTCCACAGCAGCCATCGTGGCTCCTGGACGATACTGAATCGTTCCTGCAGCTGCTTCTGCCATGATATGTAATCCAAATATGGCATCTACTTTAGGATTTTCTAAGACACCCTCTTGAACCATCAATTCAGCTCCGGAAACAATTTTCTCTCCTCTCGCTCCATACACTCCTTCTTCAGCCGGTTGAAAAATAAATTTGACCGTTCCAGCTAAATTAGCCTTTTCCGAGGCTAAAATTTCTGCTACTGACATCAATATGGCCATATGACTATCATGCCCACAAGCATGCATGATGCCTGTTTTTTGGCCATTATATTCTGTGGTAACCTTCGACTTAAATGCTAAGTCTCCGCGCTCAGTGACAGGTAAACCATCCATATCTGCCCGTAAGGCAACTACCGGTCCAGGTTTTCCTCCTTTGAGTATCCCAACCACACCTGTTTTTGCTACTTTTTCTAGTACCTCTATCCCCAAGGATTTTAAATGTGCCGCAATAATACCCGCTGTACGAACCTCATTATTTCCCAGTTCAGGATGTTCATGAAAATCCCTTCTCCAAGCAATGGTTTTAGATTCAATGACTTGAGCTTTCTGGTTAATACTGGGCTTCAGAGAAGCTTGCGCTAGAGCCCATGGACCCATCAGCAATAAGGCTGGTAAAGTAAATAATGATTTCATATACGAGTTTTTATAGCAAACAAAAGGAAAGAGCTGGGCTCTTTCCTTGATTATTGAGTTGATGCAATTTACAAAAAAACATCACTAAGCTTCATGATAAAATCACTTAGCTTAATGTTTCTTACTTTAGGATGCGTATCCCCACTTCTTCATAATTTCCAAATCTTCTCTAACGCAATCAATCGGCTTTTTGCCCTGATAAGATTCCTGCTCAATGATGAAATGCTTCGTTCCGCCTTTCTTTTCGCCTAATTTCACCATCTCCAAAACAGAAATGATGCCCGTACCCAAAATGGTACTTTCATATTTTTCTCCATGACCAGCTGCAGCGGCTATCTCATCTTTCACGTGCATGGATACGAAACGACCAGGATATTTCTTTAAAATGTCAGCAGGAACTCCACCGCCATTGATCATATTACCTATATCCAGCTGCTGGGCTACCAATTTTGAATCGGTATTCTCCATGATTAAATCAAACAAAGTCACTCCATCCAATTTCTCAGAAAATTCAAAATCATGGTTGTGGTATCCAAAACGCATGCCTGACTTTTGGCATAACTCACCCGACTTATTGAAAACATCCATGTAGGTTTTGAATAAACTCGATGAGGTACGTATCGACTTATCCAAAGATGGGCTGATGACAATCTCTTGGCCGCAAACCGCCGCATCTTCTACTGTATATTTCCACAAATCCGTAAACTCCTTTTTAGACTCATCCCAGTGTTGCTTACCCATAACAGTATGACCACTCGGCATTTTTAATCCTAAACCGTCCAATCGCTTTCTAAATTCTTGTGCAGACCAACCATAAAACTTACGGTTGACGTAATTGGCATGTTCAACATATTTGTAACCCATTTCGGCCAATTTTGTTAAAGTACCCATTGGGTCTGTTTTCATATCCTCCCGAATGGAGTATAATTGAACACCTACTATTTTCTTTGCTTTGGCATTGGCTAAAGCTTCCCATGTCGAAGAAGTGAAGGCTGCTGCTCCTAAAGCAATAGCTCCTTTCTGTAAAAATGATCTACGCGATGAATTCATAATTATTTAGATTTATTTATCTTTCAAAATTAGAATTCTAATTGAATTTTTTATCCTTTTCTGAGATTATTTATCTGAAGTGACTTAATTGTCATCCACGATTTTATAGAAAAAGCGTAACTTCGAAGACTATGCAACCGCTCGCCGAACGAATGCGTCCTTCTTTGTTGGAGGATTATATTGGACAAGAACATTTGATGGGACCTCAAGGTCCACTTCGAAGAGCTATTGATGCAGGACATTTACCCTCCTGTATCCTTTGGGGGCCTCCGGGTGTGGGAAAAACTACCCTAGCTACTCTGTTAGCAACAGCTTTAAAAAGAACCATATACACGCTATCGGCGGTTTCTTCCGGAGTGAAAGAGGTCAGGGAAACCTTAGAATTAGCGAAAAAAAATAGGATGTTTGAGGCCAATTCGCCCATCCTTTTTATTGATGAGATTCACCGTTTTTCTAAATCCCAACAAGACTCTTTATTAGGTGCTGTAGAAAAAGGAATCGTTACTTTAATCGGGGCCACCACAGAAAATCCCTCTTTTGAAGTTATATCCGCTTTACTTTCCCGTTGCCAAGTATATGTACTTCAACCTCTTTTGGAATCACACATGGTCCAAATGTTGGAAAAGGCCATCCAGATAGATCCACTATTTAAGGGGAAAAAAATCACCTTGGAAGAGACAGATGCACTCTATCATTTTTCGGGAGGGGATGGCAGAAAGTTGTATAATTTGTTTGAATTACTCGTTAGCTCGGCTAATTCCAATGAACTTAACATTACTAATGCCTTAGTTACGGAAAGGTTACAAAAAAACTTAGCGCTTTACGACAAAGACGGAGAGCAACATTATGATATTATTTCGGCATTCATCAAGTCGATTCGAGGCTCCGATGCCAATGCAGCCATTTATTGGTTGGCCAGGATGCTCCAAGGGGGAGAATCTTTGGAATTCATTGGCAGGCGACTGCTAATCCTAGCCTCAGAGGATATTGGATTAGCCAATCCGAATGCCCTATTATTGGCTCAAGCTTGTTTTGAATCCATTCGGGTCATAGGTAACCCTGAATCCCGTATCATTCTTTCTCAAACCGTGATCTATTTAGCTAATTCGCCCAAAAGTAATTCAGCTTATTTGGCAATCGATGAGGCCTTGGCCTTTGTGGAAAAAACGGGTAATCTACCTGTTCCCTTGCACTTGAGAAATGCCCCAACCAAACTCATGAAGGAAATGAATTATGGGGTAGCATATAAATATCCTCACAATTATCCAGGACATTGGGTGGCGCAAAATTACATGCCCGAATTGGAGGTTAATCCGGTATTTTATCAAGCTGCCCAAAATGCGGCTGAGGAAAAAATGAGGCAAAAAAATTCAAAAAAGGAAGATTAATCGTGACATTCCATCAAGAGTAATTGACCACTCTCATAGCTTATTTTCACCATTCCATCTGCTTTGGTCACATTACTTGAGCCCGTTCTAAGGCCGATGCACAAATCCATGCCATCTAATTCATACAATAATCCTGAACTAGAGATTTGTTTGGCTTCAGCCATGGGCATCAAGGAAATGGAAGTACCAGCTGGATACCACTTTTCAAATACGGGTGGTAACAAATAGCTCACTGAGTAATCATCTATCATGACAATTTTCAATTTTCGACCATAACTAGCCATTGAGTGAAAATTATTAAGCGTATGATCCATGCGTTTTCCTGTCGCCCAAACTACATTGACACCAGGGTATCCCTCTTCCAATAAATAATCAAAAGCTTTTTCTAAATCCGTTTTATTTTGGTCTGGGGTATGGATTTTTTTCAAAGGGTAATCATCATAATTTTTCCCTGAAGCGAATGAGCGATCAAAATCACCCAACCAAACATCCACTTTTATACCCAGTTCAATCACCCGCTCCAAGGCTCCGTCCAAGACAATCACCGTAGGAGACCACTCGAGTAATTGCTCAAGTATTTCTATGGAACATGCCTCTCCATTGGCTATGATTAAAGCAGGTTCTTGCTTATCTCGAATGATGTGATGAGATGACATATTAAGCTTGAAAATCTGATTTGCCGCCAGACTTCGACAATAATTTAGTTTCACGTATCACGAGCCCCTTTGAGACCGATTTACACATATCATAAATGGTTAATGCAGCCACACTAGCTCCTACCATGGCTTCCATTTCAACTCCTGTTTTGGCATGCAATCGACAAGTACATGTTATGATGATTTCTTCTGATTGAACATCCATCTCAAAGCTACAAGCATCAAGTCCTAGCGGATGACAAAGAGGAATTAAATCACCCGTTTTTTTGGCCGCCATAGTACCTGCAATGATGGCCGTTTGTAGAATACTTCCTTTTTTATTTTGCCAACCAGCCGCTTCGAAATGCTGAATGATTTCAGCCCCTAAATACACGATGGATTGAGCTTTGGCTTCTCTAGTAGTACTTATTTTAGCTCCAACATCCACCATACCAGGTTGATTTTGCGAGTCCAAATGTGAAAATTCTGCTGCCATAATGATGCTAATTGAAAACAAAAATACATCTATTGAGTCATTTCAGCGATTTTTTTAGAAATTTATAGATTAAGCCACAAGAAAAGATATGATTAAGCCACAAGAAGCCTTTCAAATACTCAAAGAAATACCAATCCCTCGCCAAAAAAATCACCGCCCATTAATTCAATGCTTGGGAGGTATTTTAATGGAAGATTTATTGGCAGATCGCGACTTCCCTCCTTTTGACCGCGTCATGATGGACGGTATTGCCCTGGGAAATATAAACCGAAGGGAATGGGTATTGGAAGGTACAGCCTATGCAGGTGAACCCCAGAAAAGTCTGATGCATGCAGATGGTGCCTGGGAAATTATGACAGGTTCCCCGCTACCTAAAAACTGTGTGGCAGTCATTAAAGTAGAGGATTTAACATTCTTTGAAAAAGAGGGTCAAAAATGGGTTTCCTGTCAACATGAAACCATCGAGAAAGGCAGTTTCATTCATCAGCAAGGAAGCGACATCCGACAAGGACAAGTCATATTAAAGAAAGGAACCCGGTTAAAAGCCAATCACATTGCCATTGCGGCAAGTGTCGGATATTCCCATTTGTGGATAAAAAGCCTAGGAGAAATTAGTGTTTTTTCAACAGGTGATGAGTTAGTTCCTATTGAATCAAAACCCTTAGAACATCAGATTAGATGTTCTAATTCCATCATGATGCAATCGTCCTTACAAAATTTGGGAATAGCATCGGAACATCATCATTTACCAGATGACCCCAATCTGATTAAAAATTCTTTGCTAGCCAGCCTAACAAAAAATGATATCATTTTACTTTCTGGAGGAGTTTCGGCAGGTAAAAAAGATTATATACCCGGTATTTTAAAGGAATTGGGGTTTGAAGCTAAATTTCATAAAATTGCTCAAAAACCAGGTAAGCCGCTTTGGGTAGGAAGTAGAGAAGATGGAAAAGTGATTTTTGCATTTCCAGGAAATCCTATCTCAACCTTGGTGTGTTTTTCTATTTATTTTTTATCTTGGATACAAGATCAAACTACTCCATTCCCTCAAGTTAAAATAAAAGGTTTACAGCCTCCATTGGCCAATTTAGATCATTGGATTCCGATTCAGTGGACCACGGAGAGTGAAGCTGTGGTATTGAAACATAATGGTTCTGGAGATTTGGTGCATTGGCAGCATGCCAATGCTTTGGCTTGGCAAAAAGCAAACGATCCCAGTGATGAATTAATCTATTTCCCTTTGTAGCTATGGAATTGCATGTACATACTTTCGACTTGCCTTTGAAACATACTTTCACGATTACGCATGAATCGAGGGATGTACAACCTACCCTGATTGTAGAATTAAGCTGGCATGGGAAAAGTGGTTTTGGGGAAGCTACGGAAACTCCTTACTATGGGGTGACCATGGAAAAAATGAAGCAGCAACTGGAGCTTATTCGATCCTTTTTACCCAGTGATATTCTTCCGCATCCAAATGATTTCTGGAAAATGATGTCCCAATATTTGTTGGACGACCACCCCTTTGCTTTATGTGCATTGGACGTAGCATATTGGGATTTATGGGGAAAAACGCATGATAAAGCTTTGTACCAATTATGGGGACTAGATATTTCAAAAAATCCAATCACCGATTATACGATAGGCATGGATAGTATCGAAGTAATGGTCTCTAAAATGAAAGAAATGCCATTCCCCCTGTATAAAATCAAACTTGGTACCAAGCAGGATATTGAAATTATCGAAGCCTTAAGAAAAGAAACCGATGCGGTTTTTCGAGTTGATGCGAATACCGCTTGGACAGTCGAGCAGACTTTGGAATTTGCCCCGAAATTAAAGGTATTAGGCGTGGAATTTATTGAACAACCACTACCAGCTACTGATTGGGAAGGTATGAAAATATTGAAAAAAGAATCAGTATTGCCCATTATAGCTGATGAAAGCTGCATCGTTGAAACAGATGTTTCTCGCTGCGCTGACTATTTCCACGGCATCAATATCAAACTCATGAAATGCGGAGGAATTACCCCCGCTTTGAGGATGATTCAGCAAGGTCGAAAATTAGGTTTAAAAATCATGGTGGGTTGTATGACTGAATCCACGATTGGCTGTTCGGCCATTGCCCAATTACTACCTATGTTGGATTATGTAGATATGGATGGATGTTTATTAGTGGAAGATACTATTTCCCAAGGCATACGCATTGATTATGGTCAAGTTATCTATGCCAAAGGTGGAGGAACTGGGGCAAAACTGATAAAGCATGACTAATTTTAGACATTTTGCGCATTCCATTCCTGGACGAATCATTGAGGTAGAAGGAAAACCGTATCGATGGTTAGGAGGCACAAATTATTTGGGAATTGGGGAACATCCTTTGTTTAATGAGAAACTAAAAAAAGGGATAGACCTATTCCCTCAAAACTGGGGCAGCTCAAGAAAAAACAATATTCAGTTTTCCGTTTGGAATGATTTAGAAAATACTTTGGCTGAAAAACAAGGTCATGAAGCGGCAGCTCTTTGCTCCTCTGGATTTGCAGCTGGTCAAATAGCTCTTCAATTTTTATTGAAACAATACCCAAGTGCCCGTTATTCTTTGGCTCCCTATTCCCATCCTGCCATTTCCACATTTCAACATTCCCCATTTGATGGAAGTCGAACATCATGGATTCAACATGGAATCAAGGAAAAGATAAAAATTATAGGTACAGATGGCATCAGAACGCCTTTTGTTGAGTTATTTGATTTTAATTGGACCGAAGACCTACATCAAGAGCAATTCCTATTGATCGATGAATCCCACCGCATTGGTGTCCAAGATATTCAAATAAATAGTTTAGCTCAATTACTTCAAACAGCCTCTTTATCCAAGGCTTATGGTATACCTGCGGGCATAATTATGGGTTCCCAATCTTTGATAGATGAAATCAAGAAAGATTCCTTATGGATTGGTAGTTCTCCTCCGAATTTGGCCTTTTGTTATGCATGTTTGCACGCCCATAAAGCCTATGAAGAACAAAGGGAAATATTGACTGAAAACGTGATACTATTTCAATCTAGTTTATCTGCATCCTCTGTGATTTGGGCGCCAGGCCATCCATCCTTCTGTACCACGAATGAAAAAATCATACAGAAATTAGAAAATCATGGATTTAAAATGAATCAGTTTTCTTATCCACAATGGAATGACCCGGCCATAGGAAGAGCATCGATTCATGCGACATTAAAAAAAGCTGACATAATGGAATTAAGTCAGCTTCTTCAAGAATAGTCGATAAATTAGTTCAGGCTCGCATTCTTTTTCTTGGCATAAAGTAAAACGCTTAGACCAAATAACATGGCTGGAATAGATAAAATTTGACCCATATTTAAAGTCATGTAATTTTCAAATTCGCTCTGGTTTTCTTTTAAAAATTCATAAAGGAAACGTAAAGCAAAAAGAACGATCATAAACCAACCCGTGATAAGGCCTTCTGGAGTTTTTTCCTTTTTTCGGGACCAAAACCACATAATTATAAAGAAAAGTACAAGGCAAGAAAGTGCCTCATAGAGTTGTGAAGGATGCCTTGCAAGTACTTCGGCATTTCCCATGGAATTGAATTCAGTATCTCGATAAAATTTAAAACCCCAAGGCAATGATGTAGGCTTTCCCACAATTTCGGAATTCATTAAGTTTCCCATACGTATAAAGAAACCACCCAAGGCCACTGTAGGCACCACGCGGTCGGTTACATACAAATAAGACTGACCTGGATATTTTTTGGTATACAAATAAAATGCTGTGAATAATCCAATTCCTGCGCCATGGGATGCCAAACCTGAATAGGGAGGAATAATCATTTGAGTAAAAAAGCGAATGGGGTCAGATTGTAATAGGGGAAATTCATAGAAGAAATAATGCCCTACCCGTGCACCGATTACCGTAGCTACCATGGCATAAATCAACAAATGATCAGCTTGTTCGACAGGTCTCCCCTCCTTTTTAAAAATATAACTTAATACTTGAAAGCCCGCTAAAAAAGCCATGGCAAAACAAAGTCCGTACCAACGAACTGGAAATCCGAACAATTCAAAAATAGTTGGATCGGGATTCCAATCAATAAACGATAAAATCATGGGGATTGACGTTAAATATAGCAATCCAAATTTAAGATAAAATTTAGGATAATTGCCAAACGTCCTGTAAGCGAAAATTATTTTTGAACCTTAGGGATAACGAAACTTACTGCCTTCTTTAACACTTTGGCAGGAAATAAACGATGTGGGAAACCTAAAGCAAAAGAATCTGAGGCAAAAAGTACACCTAGTATTAATAGAACAGCAACTTTCTTTTTCATATGTTTATTGATTGATAGACAAATGTAGTAAACATATAGTACTTTGCAATACAAGGTACTATAATTATTTATTTATTTGTGATGATTGGTAGTCAAGATGCGCCCATTGGTCGATTGGTTGCATGAGCGTAACGATACATGCTATATTTTTGATACGAAAACAAAAACAATAGGCGTTTAACAGTCAAATTAAATTTTATACTTATGAAAAATCAATTGCTTACAATCGCCCTAGTAGCTAGCCTTGGTTTAGCAAGCTGCTCAAAAGAGGATGCATTAAATCCTAGCTCAGATGCCACTGGCTTTGTTAGCCAGAATGTTATTCCCACTGCTGTTAAAACAACTATCACCAACACCTATCCCTCTGCTCAGGTAGATTATTATGTATTACAAAGTAATTCACTGTATGGTGCCAACATTGTTGTCAGCAATACTGAATCGCAAGTCGTTTTAAATAAAACGGGTGAAATCAAAGAAGCTTTCACCAAAATTACCGAAGCTGAATTACCAGCCGCCATTACTACTTACTTGAAACAAAAGTATAGCACCTATACATTCCTACATGCTGGTAAAAAGACTTCAGGTACTCCTATTACTTACCGAGTAGAAATTAAAGTGGAATCCACGGTTTATTCTATTTTATTTGATGAAACGGGTGCCATGATTTCCACCATTGAAGGTAAAAAAGGTGAAAAAGGAGGAAAAGGTATGGGAGCGGCTGTCAGCAAATTAGCGCTAACAGAACTTCCAGCTGCCGTTCAATCAGCCATTAGTTCTTATACATTTAAAAATGCGGTACTTCGTTTGGATGGAAGCGGAGTAGCTACTTACCATATTCATGCTGAAAAAGATGGTAAAGTGTGGGATTTAAAAATAGATGCCTCAGGAAAAATACTTTCTAGTGAAGAAGAAAGTAAAGATGATGTCAAAATTGTTAAAACCGAACTGACGACACTTCCCCAAGCCATTGTAGATTATTTAAATAAAAATGCTGCTGGATGGACATTAAAAAATGCCATTTCAGTGCAAAAAGATAATGTAACCATACACTACCATGTAGTTGTTAGTGTAGCCGGAGTATCTCAGGCATATATGTTTGACAAAGATTTCAAATATGTAGCAAATGCAGGTAAAGGACCAAAGGATAATCCAAACCCTGCAAATTTCCAGGTAACGGAAATCACTAAAGACAAAATCCCTTCGGCAGCCATCGCCTACTTAGATAAAACATATGCTGGATGGGTCTTGACAAAAGCTGTTTCTGTTAGTAAAGATGGTGCAGCCTATGAAATTGAAGTCATTATTAGTTTGGCTGATAAAAAGTATAAAGTTGAATTTGACCTCTCTGGAAATTTCAAGAGTGCACGTAAACTTTAATTATTAGGTTGATTGTTTAAAAAGGCTTGCTCTCGCAAGCCTTTTTTTGTTATTTCGAGTGCTATGCAAGAAATAGAACCTTCCTATCAATGGGAATCGATATACAATGCTTCCCATGACCCTAAGTCGCCATTTTATGGGAGAACATACTCAAGTACAGAATATGTCCATACCATCTACAGCTATTACATACATCCTCTTTGGGATGATATAGATTCGGAAACGCTTTATTGTAAAATACTATTTACGGATTACGGATTACAGTATAGTATTATTGAATTAATGGGAGAATGGAATGACACCTTGCACAATGACATCATGTTGCTCAAGCGAGGGGTAATCGATCATTTATTGGCCGCTGGAATAAAATATTTTATTTTGGTAGGTGAAAATGTATTTAATTTTCATGGTTCTTGGGAAGATGATTATTATGCAGAATGGTTTGAGGAAATAGAAGACGGTTGGATTGCGGGACTGTGTTTCCCTGAATTCATTGAAAAAGAATGGAATAAATACAAAATCGATTATTACATCAATTTTGGAGGAACATTACAAATACCCAATTGGCGAACTGCCAAACCAGAAATGCTTTTTCTTTTGGTCCATAAAATCCTTTCAAATCGATTAGGTGCCTAAAAACCAGAACATTGATTAAAATAATCAGAAAGCAGGATAAAAAACTTAATTCAAATCATACCTTTGCCTAAAGAATAATCTCTATAAAATTATTTGGGTTTGAATTTGGTTTAGATTTTGGTTTAGATTTGTCAACTCTTCAAGAGTTGACAAATCTGAGTCCCCTGAGTCGTGAAAAGTTAACAAATCTGAGTCGCGAAAAGTTAATAAATCCAAGTACCAAGCCCATACATAAACAAAAACAATATCCATTTTACCCCATCATTACCTATGAAAAAATTATTAACCCTCCTCCTATTATTCGTATCCACACAGATGATTGCCAAAAAACCCGATAGTCGTTATTACGAATTACGCGTATACTATTGCCACCCAGGTAGATTAGATGCTTTGATCCAACGATTCACCAATCACACGACCAAAATTTTCGAAAAACATGGTATGACCAACGTGGGCTATTGGATTCCAAATAACAATGAGAAAAATGCACTTTATTACATTTTATCATACCCAAATCAAGTAGAGCGTGATAGTTCATGGAAGCGTTTTGGCCGTGATCCAGAGTGGAAAGAAGTAGCAAAAAAATCAGAAGAATCGGGTAAAATCGTAGCTAAAGTAGAAAGTACTTTTATGATGGCTACGGACTTTAGTCCAAAAATTAAGCCTTCTCACAAAAGTGTAGATCGTGCAATTGAATTAAGAACTTACACGGCGACACCCAACCACATTGAAGACATCTTGGCTCGTTTTAGAAACCATACAACTAAATTGTTCAAGAAGCATGGTATGACAAACATTGCTTACTTCAAGACCATTGAAAAAGATCCAAATGTACAACCTCGATTAGTGTACTTGTTGGCCCATGATAGTGAAGCTGCCGGAAAAGCTTCTTTCGATGAATTCAGAAAAGATCCCAATTGGATTAAAGTACGTGACGAATCAGAAAAGAACGGAAAAATTGTAGATAAAGTAGAATCTATCTACATGCATCCAACGACTTTTTCAACTATCCGATAAAGCTTTGTATCTTTGTTGTCCCGAAAATTCGGGACAACAAAGAAATAATATGCGTTGGAATAAACAAGGACTCATCTTTTGTCCAGACGGGCAATCTGAATGGAATCAAAAAAAATATGCACATGTTGTATGTGCTGATACCAATTACTCGGACCGCATCCGTTTGTATTATTCCGCCCGAGATTCTAAGGGGCGTTGCCAAGCCTCTTTCATTGATCTAGATTCTCAAAATTTATCCAATGTACTTTATGTTCATCCCGAGCCTATATTAAGCTTAGGGGCTCCTGGAACTTTTGATGATTGCGGCATCATGCCTACTTGGTTTTTGCAAAATGGGGATGAAAAATGGCTATATTACATTGGATGGACCGTCAGAAATACCATTCCCTACCACAATGCCTTAGGCTTAGCATATTCCTCGGATGGTGTTCATTTCCAAAAAAAATTCGAAGGGCCAATCATAAGTACAACTGCTACTGAACCCTTTTTCAATGGTTCAGCTTGTTTTCTATATGATCAAGGTAAATATAAAGTATGGTACTTAAATTGTACCCATTGGCTTCCTGATGGTAGTTTAATGGAGCCATGCTACCATATTAAATATGCCGAATCCATTGATGGTATCAACTGGGATAGAAAAGGTCAAGTGGCCATCGATTACCGAGATGAGGTAGAAGGGGGAATTTCAAGACCTACCGTACTTATTGAAAATGGGGTTTTCAAAATGTGGTTTTCAGCTCGGGCATGTACCGACTACCGCAGCAATCGTGATCGTTCCTATCGAATATATTATGCGGAATCAAAGGATGGAATCCATTGGGAAAGACAAGAAGGTTTGGCGGGTATAGATGTCAGTGACAATGAACAAGATTGGGACTATGAAATGATTGAATACCCACTTGTGATTCGTCATCAAGAAAAAACTATTCTATTTTACAATGGAAATCATTTCGGTCAAACCGGGGTAGGTTATGCCATTTTAGAGGAAAAATAATGGATTTTAGCTATTTGAACCATCAGCTTTATGGCAAGCCGCAAACGCCGAAACATCCCAAAGTTTCTGTTTGCCTAATTACCTACAAGCATGAAGACTTTATCCAAACTTGTTTGGATAATATTCTACAGCAAAAAACCAATTTTGAATTTGAAATTATCATCGGTGAAGATCATTCACCTGACCAAACCGCTTCACTGGTTAAATCCTATGCGGACCGCTTTCCGGATAAAATCAAAGCCTACATTCGCCCAGAAAATGTAGGAGCGAAAGTGAATTTTCTTCATTGTTTTTTTGATTGCCAAGGGGAATATATCGTTCACATTGAAGGTGACGATTATTGGACTTCGCCTGATAAACTCCAAAAGCAAGTAGATTTTTTAGATAGTCATCCGGAGGCATCTGCCTGTTTTCACAATGCTCAAATCATCTATGAAGATGGTAGCGGAAGAAAACCCACATTAATTAATCCGGAAGACCAAGCCCCTTGGATCTACTCCACAGATTTATTGAAAGAAAGAGAGGCTTGGTTTATGGCAACCGCCAGTGTCATGATGAGGAAAAAATTAGTACAAACTCTTCCCGATTGGTTTTTTCACTCTAAAAGTGGTGACATTCCATTATACGTCATTCTTGCGGAGGAAGGTCCCATCGCCTACCTTCCTCAAACAATGTCCGTATATCGAAAAAACGAAGGGGGAATGAGTTATACAGATAGCAATAAATCAGCTGCATTTATACATAACCGTATATTCATGTATTCCAAAATCAATGAATATACCCATGCTAAATACCAACATTTAATTCAGCCAATTTTATTTGAATACCATTTGCTGCTAACTAGAATTACGGAAAATGAAAACTCTTTCCTTAAAAGAAGTTACTATTTATGGAAAGCCAGCGCTCATTCACCTAAAAAACTGAGTCTAGATGACTGGAAAAGACTTTTTAAAGAGCACGTTTTTACGGCTGATTCCTTTTTAGCTTATTTGGCTTTCCGAAAAAAAATTAACCAATTTTTGGGAATTCGTTCATAAATCAGGATAAGGCCATTAGGATTTTACAGGGTTTTAATTGAAATTTATGGGTATTCTACGGAAAACCATAAACTCATGAATTGGACATCTTCTAAAAAGCCTATTTTTTTAACGGCAATTTCCCTTTTTGCCTTATTATTTGCATCCTCTTTTTACAAAAACCAATCGGCCCGCTGGGGACAAACCTTATTAGATTCCTTAACTGAATCACAAAAAAGACAGACTGAAAATGCCCTAAAAGGCTTAAAAATACATCCTGAATTAGAGATCACCTTATTTGCCTCTGAACCGATGCTTCAAAATCCCACCAATATCGATGTGGATGCACAAGGTCGTGTATGGGTAGTAGAAGCTTATAACTATCGCCCTAATATCAATGGAAACCCTACGAATTCACTCGGAGACCGGGTATTGATTTTAGAAGATACCAATGGTGATGGGAAAGCAGATTCCAGAAAAATTTTCTACCAATCACCCGAATTAAATGCTCCTTTGGGCATTGCCGTATTGGATTCCATGGTCATTGTATCGCAAAGTCCCTACATCTGGAAAATGTTTGATGATAACCGAGATGGAAAAGCGGATCGTAAAGAAGTGATGTTTCAAGGAATTGGAGGAGAGCAACATGACCATGGAGCCCATGCTTTTACTTTTGGCCCCGACGGAAAACTGTATTTCAACTTTGGAAATGAAGGTGGACAATTATTAGACGCTCAAGGTAAAGCTGTATTGGATCAGGATGGAGACCCCATTGGACCCAAAAAATACAAACAAGGCATGGTCTTCCGCTGCAATATAGATGGTTCCCAAGTAGAAGTATTAGGTCATAATTTCAGAAACAATTACGAAGTGGCCGTTGATTCTTATGGAGGACTTTGGCAATCTGATAATGATGATGACGGGAACAAAGGAGTGCGCATCAATTTTGTAATGGAGCATGGGAACTATGGATATCGCGATGAAATAAGTGACGCAGGCTGGTCGGCTAATCGAACCAATATTGAACCTGAAATTCCGAGAAGACATTGGCACTTAAATGACCCAGGTGTGGTTCCCAATTTATTGCAAACAGGCTCAGGCTCGCCAACAGGAATGATTTTATATGAAGGAAATCTTTTACCCAAAGCATTCCAAAATCAAATGATACATTGTGACGCTGGCCCTAATGTGGTGCGAAGTTATCCTGTCAAGGCCCAAGGTGCTGGTTTTGAAGCTAGTATCTTGCCCCTGGTAGAAGGTGTAAATGACCAATGGTTTAGACCAGCAGATGTGACGGCCGCTCCAGATGGATCTTTATTTATAGCAGATTGGTACGATCCGGGTGTCGGGGGACATCAAGCTGGGGATCAAACGCGTGGTAGAATTTATCGAGTTGCTCCCAAAGGACATGCCTATCAGGTAAAAGCCATGAGCCTAAGTTCTCCTGAAAATGCCATCAAAGCCTTAGAAAACCCCAATTTGGCTCAAAGGTACTTAGCTTTTAAAAAATTAATGAGCTGGGGCAAATCCGCTGAAGCTGCCTTAGAAAATTCTTATCAAAACAATCCGAATCCACGCATGAAAGCGCGTGCTTTCTGGGCGCTAATGAAAACTAGTCAAGCTCAAAAATATTTGACTTTAGCGGCCAAAGATGCCAATTCAGATATTCGAATGATGGCAATTCGTCAGGCCAAAAGGTCAAATTTTAATCAATGGAAAGAATGGGCTTCCATTTGGGCTAAAGATGAAAATCCACAAGTTCGTAGAGAACTGGCCATTGCCTTACGCCATATCCATGATCCACAAGCAGATGCGATTTGGGCACTCTTAGCTCAACAGCACCAAGGTCAAGATCGTTGGTATTTAGAAGCTTTAGGCATAGGAGCAGATGGACATTGGAATACCCGATTACAAGCTTATTTGGCCACATCTCCTAATGCCAATTCGCTGGCATTCCAAGATGTCATATGGAGGTCAAGAACTGAAATAGCTTTATCCTATATTTTTAATGAATTAAAAAGCAATCAGGATTTATCTCAAAAACTTCGCTATTTCAGAGCACTCGATTTTATTCCAAGCGATAAAAAATCAGGCATGCTGATTGATTTAATTGCTAAAAACTTTCAGGGACAAACAGAGGCTCAGCTAGTTGGCTTAAGGCATATCAACCCGTCTTTCATAGCTTCCAACGCTGATGCCAAAAAGGTATTACGTGATTTACTTCCTAAGACCTCAGAAAATGAGTACTTGGAATTAGTAGAAAAATATGAGCTGCAGGAAGAGAAAGGAAAAGTCCTTCAAATGATTTTGGCTGGCAAACAAAGCAGAAAAGCGGGCTCCATCATGTATAAATTAGCAGGTGGTGCTGAGCTAATTACCCAAACATTCCAAAAAGGTAATGAAGACCAACAAAAAGCCATCATTGAATCCATTCGTTGGATTGGACAACCAAGTACTTTATCGCTATTATTTGATGCCATGAATCAGAAAAACCTGCCTATGAGCATTAGAAAAGAAGCCGCAAGGAGTTTAGGCAATTCTGCCAATGGGGAGAATTTTGTGCTGGATATCTTAAAAAATAAAAAAGTAAGTGCTGAATTCATTCCATCCGTGGTGGAAAGCGTAAGTAGAACCTGGAAAAAAGCGGTTCGGATGGAAGCTAATTCTTACCTAGGTGGAAGTAGTACAAATACCAAAACCAAACATCCTGATTTAAATACCTTATTGAGTCAAAAAGGAAATGCGCAAGCAGGAATTAAGGTCTTTGTAAACCAATGCTCGATGTGTCACCAAGTATACCAAGAAGGTATTGATTTTGGCCCTAAACTGACTGAGATTGGTTCAAAATTATCTCGCGATGGCATGTATGTTTCGATTTTACATCCAAATGCAGGAATAAACTTTGGCTATGAAACCTATGAAATTTTAACCAAATCAGGAGAAAGCCATCAAGGAATAATCAGTTCAAAAAATGAAACAGATATCATTTTAAAATTACCAGGAGGTACCATTCAGAATTTCAAAACCTCCGCTTTGAAATCAGTCAAACAATTACCTAATTCCATGATGCCAGAAGGATTAGCTGATGCTATGAGCACCACAGATTTAGTCAACCTTGTCGAATATTTAACTACCTTAAAAAAGAAATAAACATGGATCGTCGTTCCTTTGCCCAAATGATGGGCGGAAGCTTATTAGGAGCAGGTATTACAAGTAGCCAGCCTACTTTAGCTGCTTCATCGAGTCAATTACACAGCCTAGCTGCAGAACCTCCTTTTAGTTTAAAGTATGCCCCCCATTTTGGCATGTTTAAAAATCATGCTGGAAATGATGAAATAGACCAATTAAAATTCATGCATGAAATGGGATTTCGTGCCTTGGAAGACAATGATATGATGGCTAAAAGCCCTGAGCTTCAAGCGAAAATCGGTGATACATTGACTAAACTAGGTATGACCATGGGTGTTTTTGTGGTTAAATTTGATGGCTTTTTTGATACCCAACACATGACCACTGGCAAAAAAGAAGCTACGGAAATGTTTTTGAAAGCATGTAAAACGGCGGTTGAAACAGCCAAACGCTGTAATGCCAAATGGATGACTGTTGTCCCAGGAAATTTCAGCCGTAAACTACCACTAGGTATTCAAACTGGCCATGTGATTGATAACCTAAAACGTGGAGCCGAAATTTTTGAACCCCATAATTTAACAATGGTTTTAGAGCCATTAAGTGATAATCCCGATTTATTCTTACGCTATTCAGATCAAACGTATATGATTTGCAGAGCTGTAGGCAGTCCTGCTTGTAAGATTTTATTTGACATGTATCACATGCAGCGCAATGAAGGAAACATGATTGCAAATATGGATTTATGCTGGGAAGAAATCGCCTACATGCAGATTGGGGATAATCCAGGCAGAAAAGAACCTACCACAGGTGAGGTAAACCATGCCAACATTTTTAAGCACCTAAGAAAGAAAGGTTATACTGGTGTATTGGGAATGGAACACGGAAATTTCTATCCTGGTAAGGACGGTGAGGTAAAATTAATTGAGGCTTATCGAAAGGAAGACAAAGGATAATTCCATCGAAAATTTGGAATACTACCTTTATATTTAAATATTTGTTTAATTATTTAAAATATTATGGATATTGTATTCAAGGCAATCAATGATCCAACTCGAAGAGAAATACTTCGCTTTTTGACCCATGGCCCTCAAAATGCAGGGACAATTGCGCAGCAATTCAACATGACGAAGCCTAGTATTTCTCATCATTTGGATTTATTGAAACAAGCTCAGCTTATCGATTTCAGTAAGAATGGACAATTCCTTGTCTATACTCTTAATAAATCTGGCTTTGAAACCATACATGCTTGGTTTCAGCCATTTACTATGTTTTTCGAATTACCTAAGCCGAAAATCCGACTTTAATTTAGGTTTGACAAAAGCCAATCTTTCTTTAATTTCGTTTTCAAATTGCCATACCTATGAACCATTCTCTTCCTACATCTTTATCTTTTCTTCGTTCAGAACTTCCTTCCCATTGGGTTGGTATAGGAGTGATTCAATTACCTAAGCGTAATATTTTTCAATCCATTGGTGATTACTTTGCCGAGAAATCAGGAAAACAGCGTATTTCATTTGTCGTGGTGAATGAGGGGTCACTCAAAACATTACATTACCAAGGAGCTCAATTAATTTCAACCGAATTGATTGATATACATAATTTAGATCATTTTTATTTCTCGGAAGGAAACACATCTGACGGCCTAGTTTCTCTCTTCAATTGCGAAGCGAGTTTGATAGTTTCCAAAAGCAAAAAAGGTGATTTAAAATTAAAGGACTATTTTCTCAAAATCATGCCTGCTTTATTGGGCGAAAATGCGGAACCCATTCGTAAAATTGAAGACATTCAATGGGCACAGAACAGCAAAAAACAAATTGCAGAAGTATTAAAGCATTGGCCAGAGCAAATCAAAGCTAGAAAAGATAAAGAGGAAGCTGAAGAAAAAGCTAGATTAGCCCAAGAAGCCCATATAAGCTAATCCTCAGATTCTATCTTTTTAGCCACTTTCAATTTCAGTAAGTCTTTGGAATTGATGGCCACCAAGCTGACTATTACTAGCGTAGCTGTAGCACCAAGCAAGACAGAAGGAACTGTACCCAATAATTTAGCCATCAAACCGGATTCAAAAGCACCCAATTCATTGGAAGAGCTTACAAATATTCCGTTAACCGAGGAAACTCTTCCCCGCATTTCATCAGGAGTATAAAAACGTAGCACGGTTTGTCGGATGACGACACTCACCGAATCAAATGCGCCGGTAAAAAACAAAGCCAAAACAGATAACCAAAAATTGGTGGAAATGCCAAACACAAGGGTGGCCACCCCAAATCCGGCAATAGCTATCAGTAAATTACGCCAAGCTTTTTCCAGCGGAGGATAATAAATCATAAAAGCCATGGATAATAAGGCACCTATGGAGGGGGCGGCTCTCAAAATACCTAATCCCTCCGCTCCCACTTTCAAAATATCCTCTGCAAAAATGGGTAATATGGCAATCACTCCTCCAAATAGAACGGAGAACAAATCTAAGGAAATGGCATACAGGATAATCTTTGTTTTAAATACATAAACGATACCCTCTTTTAAACTTTGCCAAATAGATTCATGCGTTTTTGCCTTGGGAGGAACGGGCCTTTTCTTGATAAAAAACAAACAAGTCATTACCCCCAATAAAAATACAATCACTGTTTCCAAAGAACCGGCTAAACCTAAATAAGCATAAAGAAAACCAGCCATACCAGGCCCTAAAATTGCCCCCAATTGCCAAAAAGAACTATTCCAAGTTGCCGCGTTAGCAAATACTTCTTTGGGAACCAAAAAGGGATTTAAGGAAGAAGCCGCTGGACTAAAAAATCCTTTTGAAAGTCCAATCAGAAAAATCACAAAATAAATAGTATAGATATGAACATCAGGACTTTGAGAGTCTAATTGAAGGCTAGAATACAACAAAAGAAATGAGCCTAAGATGATGACCGATAAGGAAATTTGCATAATCTTTCGCTTATCTCGGTTATCCGCATAATGGCCCCCAAAAAGTGCTAAAGAAATGTAAGGTATCACTTCTGCTAGACCTATTAAACCCAGGGCCAAAGGGTTGTGGGTAATCTTGTATATTTCATACGATACAATAACCTCCTGCATTAACAGGGCCATCGTAAATAAGGTATTGCCCACAATAAAGGCACGAAACTCAGGAAACTTTAATGCGCTGTAAGCGTCCTTATTTTGAAAAAAACTCATAGGCGAAATACAAAATGGGGCTACAATAAGCTAGTTCTCCCCACATACGGGAACCTTGCTTGTCTTTTGAAAAATAATGAATCCAAGTTTGTATGGCAAATGTAATGGCAAATGGCAAAAAAGCGATTTTTTTATCTCCATAAAATAACACAACTAGTAATAGTACTAAAAAAAGCACCTCCACTCCTATTAAAGTTCTTTTCCATGAAAATACGCTGGCCAAAGCTTGATTATTTTGACTAAGTTCCCACATCGTAAACATCGCTAAATTTTGAAATACGAGCAGAAATAAGCCCAGCCCAAGGAAAAGTGCCCACATAGTGCCTGGTATCCTATAAAACGTACTTGCACCCACTCCCAAGGTATAGAGGAAAGCTGTAGCCAGCTCTTTACTGCCCAAAATCCTATTCCATACCCCATAATACCACAAAAGCCAATAAATCAACATGGCTAAGCACAAACATATTCCAAAATAAATCAACCCAACAGGTAATTCTCGAAGGCTAAAAACACCCAACAGTCCTAAAAACAACAATATAATTTTAATCATGGGAATATGTTGAGTTTGAAAAACATGCCTTTCATCAGATGAAGCTTCTTTTTTACGATCGATCATTCGATCAATGAGGTAAATTCCCCAAACAGAACAAGCCAAAGAAATTTGTTCTGCCCAGGTAGGCATTTCTCCCAATAAAATTTGATGCAAAAGTGCTTGAAAAGCAAGACTGCCCAAAACAACATCTAAACTTAAAAAGTGAACAAGTTTAATAAGCCGCATCTTGATAGGTAAGGACTTGAATATGTTCTCCCACTGCGATTTTCCCTAAACTTTCAGGAACAAATTGCTGACCAAAATATACCTTATTGCCTATTTTTCGAATTTGAGAAAGTGCCCCCATGACCTCTTTTTGAATTGTGCCCTTTTTCGGATCTACTGTGATCAATTGACATCTTGCACAGGGCTTAGCTCCGAATAATTGAATATCTTGAATGCGTATTTGTCTCCAAGTATCTTCCTCAAATGCAGCAGCTCCTTTTACAATGATATTCGCTCGAAAACGCAATCGGTCTACAGATTGCCCCATTTTCTTCTCTAATGCCTCAAATGAGGCTTCGGAGCAAAGTAAAATGGGTAAAGCATCAGCAAATGAACTATCCTTCGCTAAGCTTGTTTGGTATTTCTCCTTCATCAGGCGAGGAGAGTCATGGCTTAAATGAACTAAATAGACTTTCTCTTGCAGTAGTTGACTAAACCATTCTGACCAATCTTCCAAAACAATTCTTGCCTCCAATTGATCCTCCCAAATTTCCACCAACATTGAATTTCCAAGTTCAACGCTTGGATGTAATAATTTACTTATACCCGTCAGCTTGTCCTCAACTAAAAAACCTTCATCCCGAAGTCTCAACTGAAAGCGAGTTAAATCTGGACGTGTGCGTTGGGTGATAAACTTTCCATCGGCAGAAACCAACATAAATCGGCGATCTCCTACTAAGCCTTGAATTTCTACCTGGGCCTCCCTTAGGGATATGGCTCCCAAGGATTTAATGGGATAAATATAGATTTGAGATATTTCGAGTGTAGGCATAAAACAAAAATAGGGAAAAACAGAGCAAAATAGCTATGGGTACTTGTGTGGTATAAGTATCGGAAAATGCGTCAAAATCACTATGTTTGTTAATTATATATGCCAAATAGATTACCTATGAAGATATCAGGCCTAAGCTTTAGCCTCCTTTTTGTACTTTCCGTGAGTATTTTTCCAACCCAAGCTCAAAAAAACTTGAGTTTGGAAGATGCCATTCAACAAGGATTACAGAACCACTTTTCGATACAAGTTGCCAAGAAAAGAGAAAAACAAGCTCTTAACGACAATACCCTCGGTAATGCTGGATTTTTACCAACCATAACCGGTAACTTCAATAAAAACTATACGGTTTCGGGCCTAAATCAGGAATTTTTTGGTGGAATTCGACCTCCTTTGGTTCAATCAGGTGTTAATTCAAATTCATCCAATACAGGTCTTGCAATGGTTTGGACCTTATATGATGGAAAAGGCATGTTCATCCTGAGAGATCGATTCAAGGAATTACAAAACTTGGGTGCCAAACAAACTGAAGCCACTATTGAAAATTTAATCGCCTTAATAAGCTCTTCATATTATGACATCATTCGTCAAGATTTACGAGTAAACAATTTCAAAAAAGGATTAGAAATATCGAATGACCGACTTAAACTTGCAAAGGATCGTTTTGAGGTTGGTCAAGGTTCAAAAGTAGATTTTTACTCAGCTCAGGTAGATTTCAATGAAGATAAAGCTCTTTTATTAGCTCAGGAGCAATCATTCCTAAGTACTAAAATTAATTTCAATACGCTTTTAGTGAGGGATCACCTAGCTGATTTCAATGTTATTCCGGCGATAGATTTACTACCTAAATTGAAATTAGAAGAATTGAAAAATCAAGCTCTTCAACAAAACCCTAGTTTGATTTCTGCTTTGCTCAACAAAAAAGTAGCGGAATTAGACATCAAAAGCCTACAAAGCCAACAACAACCCGTGGTAGATTTATTAGCAGGCTACAACTACAATACGGTTAATAACGGAGCTGGATTTGGGGTTGCGAAAGGAAGTAGTGATGTCATGAATTACGGTATTCGTGCCACCATCAACATATTTGATGGTAGTAACCAAAAGCGTCGAATTCAAAATGCCAAAATCAATGCCGAAATCGCAGATTTGCAAATTGCTGATTTAAAAAACAACTTGATTTCGAATATTGAGAGAGCCTATGGGAATTATGAAAATGCTTTGAATTTAATTAACCTAGAAACAGAAAATTACAGCATTGCTAAGCAAAACATCGATATTGCCTTTGACCGTTTTAAAGTAGGTATAGCTACTTCCTATGAATTAAGAGAAGTGCAAAGAAATGCAGTTGCGGCTGAAACCCGATTAATTGAAGCTAAATTTGCTGCAAAAACTGCTGAAATTGAATTAATTCGATTGAGTGGTAACTTGCTCTAATTCCTGCTTTTTCTGATTTAATTGTTGCTGGTATAATTCGTAATAACTACCCTTCTTCTTCATTAAAGTTGTGTGGGTTCCTTGTTCTACGATTTGTCCATCATGCAAAACAAAAACCCTTTTCGCTAATTTGGCAGAAGACACCCGGTGTGAAATAATCACGCACGTTTTACCTTCCATGATGTGTTTCAGGTGATTTAATATTTTATGCTCTGTTTGCGTGTCTACGGCCGATAAGCAATCATCTAGCACCAGCATTCCTGGATTTTTGGCCAAAGCCCTAGCCAAAGATACCCGTTGTTTTTGTCCACCCGATAAAGTCACTCCCCTTTCTCCCAAAACCGTTTCAAAACGATCAGGAAATTCCATGATGTTTTCATAGACATCAGCATATTTGGCGGCTTGCTCCAATTGATCTTGACTTAAATCCGACTTCCCAAAACGAATATTCTCGGCAATGCTTGTGGAGAACAAAAAGACATCTTGAGGCACAAAACCTAAGTCAGTTCGAACCCATTCCATATCCCAATCTTTCAAATCGATACCATCCAACAAGATTCGACCCGCCGAAGGATCATAAAACCGAGCCATTAATGCGGCTATCGTACTTTTTCCTGATCCAGTGGTACCCAATAAAGCTACCGACTCCCCTGGTTCAATTTCAAGATGAATGTCTTTCAAAACAAGTCGATCTGTACCGGGATACATAAAATCTACATGCTCAAAGGTCCAACGACCTTGAATTTTTTGGCGAATTTGTTTACCTGTTACCAATTCTGATTTAACCTGTAAAAATTCATTGATCCGAGCCTGTGAAGCAGCAGCTCGCTGAATTTGAGAACTAGTCCAGCCCAAGGCTGTCACGGGCCAAGTCAGCATAAATACGTACATGATAAACTCGGTAATATTCCCCACTGAAATTCTGCCTGCCATCACTTCTTGTGAGCCCACATAAACCACTAACAGCGTGGAAAAACCCACCAATAAAGAGATTAATGGGGTAAATAATGAATCAACTTGAACTAGGTCCAAAGACTTCTTGCGGTAATTGGCTGATGCCTCAGCAAATGCTTGAACCGACTCCTTTTCTCGAACAAATGACTTCAAAACCCGAATCCCTGAAAAGGCCTCCTGGGCAAAGGTTGATATCGTGGACAAGCCTGCTTGAATTTCTTCTGATTTTCTTAAGACCAAGGAATTGACATAATATATACTCAAAGAAAGTATCGGTAGAGGTAATAACACGTACCACATCAAGGTTTGATTGACATGCCACATATAATAAATTACCAAAACAAACACACAAATAAGGTTCAAACCATACATCACACTGGGACCTACGTACATACGTACTTTACTGACATCCTCAGAGATACGGGCCATTAAATCTCCTGTGTTCTGCTTTCTATAAAAGGACAAAGGTAAGGTTTGATAATGGGCGTAAATTTCATTCTTCATATCGTATTCGATATGTCGAGACATCACAATGAGTGTTTGGCGGACCATGAACAAAAAGACCCCTTTGATAAAGGCCATTAAGATAATAAGTCCACCATAAAAGAATAAAGTAGCTGCAAAAACCTCATAAAAGGCGCCTTGAAGGGAGAATTGTTTAAATAGAAAATAAACGTCTATGGTCTCTGTCACTAAATCCAATGCATAGCGAACCAATTGTGCTGGAACTACCCCGAAAAAATTGGAACAAAAAGTAAACAGGATACCAAGGAATAGCAGCCATTTATACTTCCAAAAATATTGATTGAGGTGACTTAGTGCGCCCATGCTTAATATACTTCTAACAAAGATAGAATCTTTATCAATTAAAATCCTTAATTTTGTGTTTCAAACAACAAGAACGCTCTTTATTTTCGGATGGTAAACAGGAGATTACTTCGGGTGAAAGCATTTCAGCAACTGTATGCTTACAACACGCAAGAACGTGCCCAATATCAATTGGCTTTTGACGAATTAGCTGTAATTTTTCAGCCAGATTTATCACTTATGGTCGCAAAGGAAGAACAAGCTCCCCGACTAGAAGGCCTAAAAAAATTGGCTGAGATCCAATTAAACGAGTTTTTCCAAGAAATCCCCAGCGAAGAAAGCATCCCACCTGAATCCATGGCCGCGGCGAAGTCGGTTTATAAGACCTACCTCAACAATACTAAGAAAATTGCTGAGAAGTTAAAAAAGGACATGGTAAAGGAGGTCGAGTCCATCTACAAACAATACTTAAAAATCCTTTTTTATCTCCAACATTTGTCTGACATAGCCGTTTGGGATGAAAACCGACGTTTATTAGAGAATCCAATCAAGACCTCACAGTTAAGTAAAAATAAGGTTTTAGCCATCATGCCAAAATGGAAAGCTCTACAACAAGCTTTTGAAGACCAACATATTGGATGGTCCGAAGATGAAGAAAATAGAATCAAGAAATTATTTTTGGATGTCATTTTATTGGATCAAACATTTGTTGACTACCTACCCAATGCCGGTAAAAGCTTTGATGATGACATCGAAATGATTCGCTATATTTTAAAAACATTTATTCTAAAACACTCGAGTATGACCGAGTATTTTGAAGAAAAAGATTTAAATTGGCATCTTAATAAGGATGTAGTTAAAAGCTTATCGACTAAAACTTTCAAAGTGGATGCTTTAGAAGATTTAAGTTTACAGCCCTTAGCTCTTCAGTGGGAAGATGATAAAATTTTCTTCGAAGAGTTGTTTGAAAGTACAATCCAAAACGACAAAGATTTGGTTCATTGGATTGGGGATCAAACAAAAAATTGGGAGTCTGATCGTCTTGCCATGGCTGATTTCATTTTATTGAAAATGGCCTTAACTGAGATGATTAAATTTTCCAGCATACCCGTTAAAGTAAGTATTAACGAGTACATTGAATTAGCTAAAAATTACTCAACCCCTAAATCAGGTCAATTCATCAATGGTATATTAGATGTAATTTCACTGAGGTTGATCAACGAGAAAATAATTACTAAATCAGGTCGAGGATTAATCGACATAGCTAGCAAATAATATGAGTAGATCATCAAAATCCTTTTGGGCATTTGTCGTAGGAGCTGCCACAGGTGCTATTATCGGAATTTTATATGCCCCTGATAAAGGTGAGAATACAAGAAACAAATTATATTTTCAGCTTAACAAATACAGAGAGCAATTGAGACAATTGATCAATGATATTGTGGAAGGGAAAGAAGTTCCTGAAACATTAGCTAAATCTGAAGGCAAAAAGGTTGTTAATGACACCAAAGTAAAAGCCGAAAAATTGTTGGAGGATGTGGAGAAAATGATGAGTCAGATTAAAGCAAAGCCTTAAGATGAAGTATTTCATTGCCCTGTGCTTATGTAGCCTCCTAGCTTGTACTAATAAGCAAAAAGAGGCTAGAAATTCAACGGAGGAATCTATTCCAATGGAATTAAGACCATCCATTGAAAAGCACCCTGTTATGAAATTTGACCAGCCTATGGTTTACTTAGGAAAAATAACCGAAGGCGATAGTATATCTTATACCTTTCATTTTAAAAATGAGGGAAATATGCCCTTGAAAATTTTGACAGTTAATGCTTCTTGTGGCTGTACAACCCCCAAGTGGAGCAAAGAATTAGTCATGCCGGGCAAAAAAGGATTTATCAAAGTAAGTTTTGATTCCAAAGGGAAGGAAGGTAAAGTTCAAAAAACGGTGACTGCCTATTGCAACACCATGCCATCAGATAATATGGTGGCATTTAAAGTAGAAATTCAGAGAAAAAAATAATTAATAAACTAATAACTATGGCTAACAATCCTCAAATCATGCAAATCTTCCTTTTTGGTGGAATCTTTGTCGTGTTTTATTTTTTCATGATTCGCCCACAACAAAAAAAGGCGAAAGAAGCAAAAAAATTCATTGATGAATTAAAAACAGGTGATAAAGTAGTAACCATTGGTGGAGTACATGGAACCGTCGTTTCCATCCGCGAAAAAACTTTGGTAGTAGAAATTGACTCAAGCAAAGGAGTACGCGTGGTTTTTGAAAAATCAGCTATTTCAAAAGATGCTTCTTCTCGCTTAACAGAAGAATAAACTCATGAATAAAAGCCTACGACCTTTATTAGGGATCACAGGCGGAATGGGATCCGGCAAATCAATCATTTGTCGGATTTTTTCATGTCTAGGCATTCCCATATTCGAAGCCGACAAAGTTGCTCATCACTTAATAGAAACAAATCCGGCCATTCAACAAAAAATCATCGGTATTTTTGGCCCAAAAAGTTTTGATCCTCAAGGAAACTATAACCGAGACCATATTCGTAGCCAAGTAAAATCAAATAATGATTTATTGGCGGCTTTAAACCATATTATTCACCCCGCCGTTCGTGAAGCATTACAAGTTTGGGCTCAAGAACCCAGTGCGGCTCCTTTTAAATTATACGAGGCTGCTTTGTTGACGAATAAAAATAAACCTTCCTATATTTCAAAAATAATAGCTGTTGATTGCCCTTTAGAAGAGCGCATGGAACGACTACAAAAACGAAACCAATTAACTTTTGAAGACAATATGAAATTAGTAAAAAACCAACCTAGTCAAGAACAATACCTTGAAGGAGCCGATTTAATAATCAAAAATGGGAAAAACGACCGTGTATGGCCTCAAGTAGCGTCTATTTTCAAAAAGCTTTCTATTGTGTTAATTACTTTGGCACTTTTTAGTCAGAGTAGTTTAGGACAAATCAAAGCCATGACCTTTAATATACGGATGGATACCAAGTCAGATGGTGTCAATCAATGGGCTAATCGCAAAGATCATTGTGCGGAACTTGTTAGCTATCACCAAGCCGATATTATTGGCATGCAAGAAGCTTTTATTCATCAAATCAAGGATTTTGCCGAAAGGTTACCTGGTTTTGCTTGGTTTGGCCGTGGGCGTGATGATGGCAAGGAAGAAGGTGAATTTTCTCCTTTATTCTATAATACCAAGAAATTTAAAGTATTAGAACAAAAGACTTTTTGGTTATCTGATTCCTGCGATAAAGTAGGTTTTGGTTGGGATGCAGCATGTCGACGGGTGGTTACTTGGGGACATTTTCAGGACTTAAAAACAAAAAAGAAATTCTACGTTTTTAATACGCATTTTGACCATTTAGGAAAAGTAGCACGCCGAGAAAGTGCCAAATTGGTCTTAGCCAAAATCAAAGAAATAGCACAGAATAGCCCCGTTATTTTATTGGGAGACTTCATTGCCAAACCCGATGATGAACCTATCCAAATTCTTCTGGATGCGAAGAACCCAGATAGATTAACGAATTCGGAAAGTATCAGTAAGCTAGGTCATTATGGGCCCAAGAATACCTTCAATGCTTTCAAAGAGGAAAGAGAGAATAGCCAAATTGATTATATTTTTGTAAAGAATGGCGTGACATGCGAGCAACATGCAACGCATTCAGAGACCTGGGCTAACCGTTTTCCAACTGACCATTTCCCGGTAAGTGCTACCCTCCGAATCCCTTAAATCGATTTGGGTTTTATGACCTCAAATTGTAACTTGCAGTATGGAAAATTTTATTGTTTCTGCGCGAAAATACCGTCCCACCCTGTTTGATTCAGTGGTTGGTCAGAACCATATTACCACTACATTAAAGAATGCGATAAAGTCTAATCACTTAGCCCAAGCTTTCTTATTTTGTGGCCCAAGGGGCGTTGGTAAAACTACCTGTGCTCGTATTTTAGCCAAAACAATCAATTGCGAAAATCAAACTCCTGAGGGTGAAGCTTGCGGAACCTGTTCTTCTTGCCAATCATTTCAGGAAAATACTTCGTTGACCATTCATGAATTAGATGCGGCTTCCAATAACTCGGTAGATGACATACGCAGCTTGATTGATCAAGTACGCTATCCTCCTCAAAGTGGCCGGTATAAGGTCTATATCATAGATGAGGTACATATGCTTTCTGCTCAAGCATTTAATGCCTTTCTAAAAACCTTAGAAGAACCTCCCTCCTATGCTATTTTCATCTTGGCTACGACGGAAAAGCATAAAATCTTGCCAACTATTTTATCGCGTTGTCAAATCTTTGATTTCAACCGCATCAAATGGCAAGATATGGCTTTGCACTTAGCATCTATTGCCGAAAAAGAGCAAATCACGGCGGAACCAGCCGCCTTGGAATTGATTTCCATCAAGGCAGATGGAGGTTTGCGTGACGCCTTGTCCATGTTTGATCTCAATGTCACCTTTTCAACGGACAATACCTTACGTCATAAAGCTGTTTTAGAAAATTTACATATTCTCGATAGCGACTATTATTTCAGCCTAACAGATCATTTATTAGAGCAAAATCATACTGCCGTGCTTCTTCTGATAGAAGAGATTATGCGCAAAGGATTTGATGGATTACAATTCATTTCAGGACTGATGGAACACTTGCGTTTACTACTTTACGCTAAGGACCCGAAGACTTTGACTTTGATGGAAATGAGTGAGGAAAGTAAGGCAAAGTTCAAAAAACAAGCCGAATTGACAAGCACCTCATTTTTACTTTCAGCCATGAATATCTGTGCACAATGTGAAGTAAATTACAAAGGGGCCAAGAATCCAAGATTGCATTTGGATTTAAGTTTGTTGAAAATCAACTACTTAAATTCCGTATTCAAGCCTAAGCAAACACCTGTGGTGGAGGACAGTGCTGGAAAAAAGCTTGAGGCTTCGGCCAATCCCCCCATTGAGAATGCCACTAAATTAACCGAGGAGCCCATTTCACAGGAGGAAAATATGGTTCCTGTCAAAGAGGAGCTTATTCAACAAGAAATACCCCAAAAAACCGCAGAAGTAAGCGAGAGCAGCCATGCAGGACCTTCTACAAATCCATCCCGACTAAGCATACAAGCGACCGGATTACGTAGTGCCAAAAAGCTAGTTGAAACAAAGCAAACGGAACAAAAAGAAGCTACCTTATTGACTGCTAGTACCACAGGAGCAGAAAACAAAGCATTTGAATTAGCTGATATCAGTCGCGAATGGATGCGCATTGCCAAAGCGTATGAGACTAATCAAGATATCAATAAGTTTGTGATGATGAATCGCCCGATTGAATTGATTGGCACGGTATTGCATCTAAAAGTTGAAAATGAATTACAAATTCAACAGTTTAATGAATCCATCCGCATGGAAGTTCTAAATCAATTACGGACTTCTTTACAAAACTTTGAAATTGACATTGTCTTAGATATCCTGATTCAAGAAAAAAGTGATAAAAAAGTATTGTACACCCAATCAGACAAATACGAATACCTTTCTGAGAAACATCCTATATTAGTTGAGATGAAACAAAGAATGGGATTGGATTACGAATTTTAAATGTCAATGGAAATGTGAAGACGGCCTCCTAAGCCTATTTCCACAATCTTTTTCAAGGTAGATAACCGTACCTCTTTTACGTCGTTTTCAATTTTTGAAATATAGGATTTTGTTGTACCAACTTTCAGCGCTAATTCTTCTTGGGTTAAACCTTGTTGCTTTCTAGCCTCATGCAGTAAAAACCCAAGTTTAAAATCCTGATATCCTACCTCAAATTCATCTCTACTAGCCTGACCCGACTTTCCATATTCAGTTTCGACCAAGTGATCTAGGCTGATAAATTCACTCTTTTTCGTTTTCATAAATTCCTTTTATTTTAATTGCTTTCATTATTTCCTTTCGATGAATTTTTTGAGATTTCTTTTGAATGGCATGTGTCACCACAATGAAAAAACCATCTTGAAAACAAAATATTCTAAAAATATCAGAGCCAACTTGAATCCTGATTTCATAAATCCCATCAGATGTAACTAATTTTTTAAAATACTCAATTGGTATCCACTCCAATTCTTCTATTAATCTAAAAGTCCATAAAATCTTTTTTTTTACTTCATCAGATTGATTTTGAAAAAAAATTGAAATTCAATGGAGAAAATTTTAACACTCCGATATTTCTTCATTGATTCGTCACAAATTTAGACAAAAAGTTTCACTAAAGTGAAACTTTTTTTGATGTTAAAAATTATTTGAATTCAAAAAAATAAATAAAGGGAGACAAAAACCTGCATGGATAAGCAGGAAGGGAATATTATCAAGAAACTGATAATTGCTACATTAATAACAAGCCATAAATTAGATCGAGTTAAATCATGTTAGCCAAGGCCAACATGGTCCTCCAATTCCTTGTCGTGATAGGTACTTTCAATTTACTTTCTAAAAAATTATTATTCAATTTGGCTTTACCATAGCCATTAGGAACGTATAAATAAAGGGTTTGATCTATGAGCTGATACCTTTCCTCCTGAAAAACAAAGCTGGCGAGTTTTTCAATATTCTCTACCATTGGTTCAGAGGCTAATAAACTGACATATAACTGGCTTTCATCCATTTCTTGGCCAATAAATGGATTATTGGAGACTATCCGTTTCCATGCAGAGGCACTAAATACTTGTACATCCACTTCAAAACCAAAGGTTTCGAATAGCTTAGATTGAATCTGTTCAACTAATTCTGAAGTTGAATATCGGTCAACTTGAAATACCACATTACCACTTTGGATATACGTCTGAACTGCGTCCAAGCCCAAGGATTCCAACATCGCCTTCAAATCAAGCATCTTGATCATTTTTTGACCAGAAACATTGATTCCCCTAAATAAAGCGATGTATGAAGGCATTAAAAATTATCATAATAGGTAAAATCCTCTACGATTTTTCCATTTTCTAGACGGAAAATGACGACGATCGGCAATTCAAATTTCTTTTGATCAGCACCTGTTCCCGTAGAAATAAACTCAACTACCACATGATGCTCACCCGATGGATAAACATTCACTACCTGATCATGTACATCCGGAAATTGCTCTTGTAAACCTGAATATTCCTCGATGAATTGAGCCTTGGATTTCTTGATGACTTTCATCCCTGAAGTAGGGTCTTTAAACTCAGCTGAATCAGCATACATCTCCGACAAGGCCTTCCAATCATGCTGATTAAATAAGCTGAAATACTGGTTGATCAGTTCCTTATTCGCCTGTTCTACTTGGGATGTTTCACTTTGGCATGATAGAAAAAACAGACTAGATATCAATAAAACAAGTAAGGTCTTCACGGACATATATTTTAGTGAATAGAAATCAAAAAATGACTTGGTCGTGTTTACCTCACCTGACCATTTCCCACTAATACCCACTTTTCTGTAACTAATTTCTCCAACGCAAACGGGCCACGGGCATGTAATTTTTGAGTAGAAATACCAATCTCAGCTCCCAATTCAAAAACTCCACCGTCCGTAAATCGAGTGGATGCATTCCAATAGACAGCTGCGGCATCAATGGCCTGCAAAAAGTAATTGGCCTCTTTCGCATCTTCTGAAATAATGGCCTCAGAATGTCGAGATGAAAAAGTAGAAATATGTAAAATGGCCTCCTCCATGCTATCCACCACTTTTATGGAACAGGCAAAATCCAAAAACTCACGACCAAAATCCTCATCCGTAGCTTCGAATAAATAAGGATAAGCCTGGGCTTTTAATAAGGCATAGGAACGAGCATCGGCATGAATTTTAACCTGATAGCGAATGAAATCATCTTGAATCAAACTTAAAAAACGGGTCAATTTACTCGCATGAATCACAATGGTATCCAAAGAATTACAAACCGAAGGTCTAGTGACTTTGGCATTAATGACCACGGGTACAGCCTTCGCTAAATCAGCTGATTCGGCTACGTAGGTATGACACACACCAGCCCCGGTTTCAATCGTGGGTACCAAAGACTCTCTGCGCACCCGCTGAATTAGGGCATCAGAACCTCTTGGGATAATTACATCAATGTATTTAGTGGCCGTTAACAAAGTACTTACATGAGCACGATCTGTTGGCAATAAGCGAACTAAATCTGTGGAAAAACCATTTTTTTCCAGTGCTTGGTGAATCAAGGAAACTAAAAAGGAATTACTGTGCCAGGCATCTGTTCCTCCCCTCAACACAGCCGCATTACCCGAGCGAATACACAGAGCGGCCACATCAATCGTGACATTAGGCCTAGATTCATAAATCACCCCCACTACACCTAAAGGCACAGCTAACTTACGTAAATGCAAACCGTTTTTTAACTGCTTTTCTAGAATAACCTGACCTGATGGATCAGGCAATAACATGATATCACGTAAGCTATCCGCCAAGGATTGAATTCGCTCCTCAGTCAATAAAAGACGATCACGCATGGGATTGTTGGCATCATAATTTGCCAAATCCTGCGCATTGGCTTGTATGACACCCAATTTATTTTCTTCCAATAAAAGAGCTAAATCTGATAAAATAGTATTTTTTTGTTCACTGCTTGACATGGCCAAAGAGATGGCAGCATGACGGGTAGCAGCTAAGGAAGCCAATAGTTCACTCGAATTTTCCATGAATTAAGATCTACTAAAAATCGTAACCAAATGATAAATAGGTTACTGGTGCTTTTATTTCTTTATTATCCATACCAAAGGCATAATCCAGTTTGATGAAATAGCCTAATAAATAAGCCCTAGCGCCTAATCCATATCCCATCAAGAATGGGTTTCTAAAATCAGTTACCGTGGCTAAAAACGGATTGGTATTACCTCCATACGTATTGGTATTAAATCCATTTGTTCTGGCAAAAGGATTAGATCCTGTCCAAGCGCTTCCAATATCCGTAAAACCAGCAAATTGGAATGAATTCATAAATCTTGACTTAGAAAAATCAGGACCCATCAAGGATTTCAATGGTACACGCAATTCTAAATTTAATAAGATATGGCTTTGGCCAGATAATTTATTGACATTGAAGCCCCTTAATGGACTAGCTACATCACTCATAAACACATCGCGCTCAGCAATCCCGGCAGTACCCATAGGGTTCTCTTTGTTTCTTCCTTCCCTTTGAATAAATAACCAATTATCCACCCCCCCCAGCATGGTTTGTGGGGCTGCAGTACCAAGTGCATTGGAGGCAGAAAGACGGGCAGCTAAAATGAAACTATTGGTCAACTTCACATAACGACGCATATCCAAACGAATCCGACTAAAATTCTGTGGTAAAGCTAGGCCTGCTTGGTACTCAGCGGAGAGATTCATCCTAAAACCGGTACGAAGATTTTCATCTAAATGAACCGTATTATCAAAGGTATATTCCAATTTAGCTCCAGCGTAGGTCGCCAAATTTTCCGGTGTACTTAAGCTGAATTGGTCAATTGCCCGATTGGACGTAAATGATCCTGTAAAGCTTAATTTACTCAATAAATTAAATGGATAAACACCTTTTACCTCGATACGATTATAACGTACCTTCTGAGATAAACTTTCATTTTCTTGGTCTAATACCTTTCGATCAAAACGCACAAACCAATCAACTTTATTGGCTAAATAACCATATTCAGCCCATAAATCTGCATTTCTTAAATTTGATGTAACAAAAATCCCGGTTCGAACTAAATGGTTTTCCAACAGATCATTCATCTTCACCTCAAATGAATATCCCAATCCCCGAATGGGATCTACCATAAAACTCCCTTCTGATTTGTTAACCACAAAAGAATTTTGATAATTCACGGGACCGGTCAACTTACCCGGATCTCTTCTCAAGCGTTGATTTTGTTGACGCAGTTCAATTCTTGCCCGACGCTGGTCTGCCCGACGAAGTAAAGGTTTGTCTATACTATCTTTAGCCGCCTGATTGGCCGCATCTAGATTGGATATTTCATTTAATTGGGGATACCACCGGCTCTGTCCTGAACTTTGTAAACTACCGATCGGATAGCTACTGATCATTTGGGTAAGCATTTCGTTTTGACGAATAATGACCTGCTCTTTCGCCCATTCAGCTGACCTCCATGGGCCAGAACGGGCAGAATTTTGATAGAAAGTAGTATCTGCCCAGCGTAAACTAATCAGATTGGTTCCAGAGGTTTCTTCACTGAGGAAATTCCAAACAGAATCTGATACTTGCCTTAGATTATGAATGTATCCACGATGAGCAAAAATACGGCTCGGATTAGATGGTTCATCAGCCTTCCAATGATACAAGGAATATATCCCTTCTTTGGAAGCGCTTGCCTTCCAGGTGGTATCAACATATTTCTCCGTAATGTAGGCTACATCATTGCCATTATTCCACCAATGAGCCTCAATCTCATCATTGGCATCCTGCGTTACAGCCGTATATCGATTCCTTCTTAAATCATATATTCCCACATCTACCTGCCCGTTTCGAAGCGCCCTCACCAACATCCGCTGGCCGTTTGCCGCCATCTCAAAATCCAAGCAATTTAAATCCACCAATTTCTTTTTGGACTCTACTCGCAGATTAAATTTATTAGCAGTTAAAGCTGAAAACGTCTGTAGATATGAATTACCTTCCGCACTGTAAAGTATGGATAAACCATTGGCTTTTGACCAAGACAATAATGGTCCACGATCCGTTGAAATTCGCTCTGAATCCTTTAAACCTGTTTGAAAGATATTCTGTGATTTCTGATTACTCAAATTCATCAAAGTCACTTGAAATTTACCTGATTCCCCTACCACATAAGCCAGCCATTTCCCATCCGGACTAATTTTAAAATCACCTAAAGTTTGATCCTTCAACATATCAACAGATGTCAAATTTTTCAAACCATTCAATGCCACCGTATTTACTTCTTCTTGCTTAGATTGGTTCAAATAATACTCAAACCACTCCCTCAAAAACTTACTGAATGGCTTTTTGATGGTACTTGAAATACTTGATTGTTCGTTTCGAATGATGCGGGTCAAGTTTAAAATATTACTTACAGGTTGTTTTCCATAGGTTTTAACCAAATAAGCCCAAATGGAATGACCTAACCAAATGGATTCTTTTCCTTGTGCTAAATTGGGTTTACGCACTCGGTTGTTAAGTACCACCTGATACATAAATTGATTCATCTCAGGAGAATCTCCCTCAGCGATATAAGATGCGATCCCCTCTGAAAACCATTCTGGAACTGAAAGCAATAGGGAATTTTGCAGCGCATCTTTAATACTTCCACCAAAGAGCATATCATTTACATACACCTTGGTAACTTCTCGAACCAATTCCTTTTTGTACTCCGAGGTGTTATTTTGAAAAGCAATCTCAACTTTAAATTTGGCAAAGTTTTCTGCCTTGGCTTCCTCAGCATTATCTAAACTAATGCCGGTATTCGATTGAATCCAATCTTGATGAGAAGGATAAACAAAGAGTTTGATTTTATTGAATGGACTATAGCCTAAAATGTCTGTAATCCTTGGGAACTCAGATTCCAAAATTTGAATGGTGTTTCGGGCTAATGCTTCATTCTTGCCGAAATAGTATACCTCAAAATTTTGACTGGTAAAGAATTTCCAAACAAATTTTTGATATTGAATACGCGTTTTATCGAATTTCTTTTGACTTGGATAGAAGTCTTGCCCTGGCAGCATGAAGGAAAAAAGCAGCAAAATCAATAGCAATATTCTTTTCATTCAATTTTAAGATTAATAGGCAAATTCAATAAAACCAAATTTAATGATTTATGTGGAAAATAAATGGTAAAATCTACGAATTGATGCTTCTGAATTTATCTCTCCCTCTCCTTTCCATTCCCTTAGCCACTCTTGCGAGAAATAAGGACTCAAAGAAACACCTTTGGAACCAAAACCATTGAATATGGCCAAGGGTAAATGCGGATGAAATCCAACCAATGGCCGACGATCTTGTGTAGCCGGTCTTACACCGGTAGACATATTTAATTCCTCAAAATGTTGAATTCCAAACGTTTCTAGCTTAGCCCTAAGGTCTATTTGAGCTGAAATACTCGCTTGGTTGGAGAAATCATCCCAACGGTAGGTGGCCCCAACTTTAAATTCTTGATTTCCCAAAGGCAGGAGAAAACCATTTTTATTCAAAATGTAATCCTCAGAAGGCTCTGTAGATTTTATTTTCATTAATTCCCCCTTGGCAGGCAAAAAATTTAAATGACCAAAGTATGGATTATGTTGCTGGGCATGAAAACCCTCGCAAAAAATGACACAAGCAAAGGTTTGACCCTGAAAAAATACTCCCTCGGAGGTAAATTCCAGATCATTTACCGGATCTAATGTGATTTCTTGAATGACATTTTTAGACTGAAAATATTGCTTAGAACAGATTAATAAACTTTCTACATCTAACCAACCCGCTTTTTCCACCCAAACACCCGCTTCTTCCCAGCGTAAATACGCATTATGAATTTGCTCTTTTCTATCCAAGAGCCAAGTTTTCATTTCTTTGTTTGCGAATGGACGAAACAAAGGCATAGGATGAAAAAAAGAAACACCTAGTTTTTTTTCTAATGCCGAATAAAAAGGAAACAGGTAGCCAAAAAGCTCATCTACCAACCAAGATTTCTCTAATTTTCGACCAGTTACAGGATTGAAAATGCCGCCTGCAGCATAAGATGAGGTAAAATAAGCTTGGGGCGCATCAATCACCCAATAATTTACCGAAGCTTGGTCTAGGGTATGAGCTAAAATGGTGCCGGCTAGACCTTGACCAACAATTAAAACAGGAAGATTTTGCCTATTTTCCTGCATGCTGAACACGTCGAACCTGCTCCAAAACAAATGCTACTTGCTCATCCATGGATTTAAAGGAAGTATCTAAATCAATGGCATCATCGGCCCGTTTTAAAGGACCCTCACTCCGATTGGAATCGATTTCATCCCGTATTTTCAAGTTTTCGATTATTTGTTCAATGGGTAAATCCTCTCCTTTTTGCATCAATTCCAATTTACGTCTTTGTGCCCGAATCTTTGGATCAGCTGTCATAAAAATTTTCACCTCCGCATCAGGAAATACAACGGTACCTACATCCCTGCCATCCATCACTACCCCTTTTTTCTTCCCCATTTTTTGTTGCTGAGCCACCATGGCATGTCGAACTGCCGGAATGGCACTTACCTGGCTTACAATATCAGAAATGTACATTTTACGAATCTCATTTTCCACATTTTCCCCATTCAAATAGGTATCTGACGCTTGTCGCTCTGGATTAAATTCAAATGTGATATGCACCTCATCTAAGGCTTTTGCAACAGCATTTAAATCCGCACAATCTACTTGATTTCGGTGAAAATAGAGTGCAACTGCTCGATACATAGCACCAGTATCCACAAATGCATAATGCAATTGGGCAGCTACACGCTTAGCAGTAGTACTTTTTCCACAAGAAGAAAAGCCATCAAGGGCAATGATAATTTTAGACATGAATGGAGTTAATAAACGATACAATAGCCAAATGTACTAAATCTGGAGCTTCATAGGCTGCTTGATGCCCAGCATGGGGTATGCGAACTAAATGATGAATGGAAGATAGATTTACGGCTTGCTCCACATCCACCAAAGGAACTAAACCATCCTGGTCACCATGAATGAATAAAAATGGAATCGAGGTAGAAGCCAAAAGGTCCAAACCAGCCTGGCGGTCACGCATGGCTTCAGAAGCTGACACGAGACCTGAGGTAGGTATATCTTGGTAGCGTGCTATTAAACTTTGAATCAAAAGGGGATTATCCTTGGCAAAATCCGCTGAAAATAAATTGGGAACAAAAGGCCCAATGAAGGCTTTTGTTCCCATTCTATTTAAAAAGTCAATGGTTTTATTTCGGTTTATTTTTTTCTCCATGGAATCATTCATAGCTGTGGAATTAAGCATAACCACAGCTTTTACTTGATTGGGAAATAAATCTGCCAAGGCTAAAGCTATGTAGCCTCCCATGGAATGACCTATTAAAAACCAAGATTGATTCTTGGGTAATCCTAAGGCGATTTTTTGAGCATAATCGGCCATACTTTGACAATCGCTCCATCCTGCATAAGCAGGTGTTATCAAATCAAATGGCCACGAATAAGAAGGCATGAAATCATCCCAAACACGTTGATCTTCACCAAAACCGTGTAAACAGACGATGATTCCCTTCATATTAAAACGTATGCAAAAGACCTAACAGGACAAATATCAATCCAATGAAAGCTGAAACAGCCCCAATTGTGCCCAATCCAAAAATGGAAAGTATGATACCTATAATCAATAATATAACCCCAATCTTCACTTTGGAATCCCAAGATGATGGACTAGAGGCTTGCTTTTGTTTCTTCGCTTGAGCTTTATACGCTTTAATTTGAGCCTTAAGCTGCGCTTTGAACGCTTTTTTATGTTGAACCAACTCTTTTTTCTCCATGTGCTTCATGGATTTCACTTCCTGATTCAAAGAATTTAATTCAGTCACTAGCTTTGCTTCTTCAGAAGTATTTGCTGTAACTGGTACAATTTCTTCTGAAAGTTGATTGGATTGGCTAACCAACAAAGTTGGTTCTTCTGTTTGAACAGGGTTAACAATGGCCTTATTCGAGGGCTGGACTTGCTGATATACAGCAAAATACGCGCCTTTATGGGAACAAGAGGCAATGAATAAAGTTAAGGTGAGAACGATTAGACTTCTTTTCATAATTAGGCTACTACTTTCATTTGATGGAACACCGTTTTTTCGAATTTCAATTTTGCATATGCCAAATCCACTTCAAAACTTGAAATGTTTGTTTGAGAAGGAATATCAAACATGGCATCTGTCATGATAGCTTCCATAATGGATCTCAAACCACGCGCACCCAATTTATACTGCATGGCTTGTTCAACCATGTATGTCAATGCTTCATCGGTGAAATGTAACTTCACTCCCTCCATATCAAACAATTTTTCATATTGTTTAACTAGGGCATTTTTTGGCTTTGTCAAAATTGCCAATAAGGCTGTTTGATCCAGTGGGTTAAGGTAAGTAATCACTGGCAGACGACCTAATAGTTCGGGTATTAAGCCAAATGATTTTAAATCTTGAGCTGTCACATATTTCATGATTTGATCCTTCTCAAAGGAATCATGGAAAGTGTCATCCCCAGAAAAACCGATAGGCCGCGCATTCAAACGCTTGGAGATATGTCGACCGATACCATCAAAAGCCCCACCGCAAATGAAAAGAATGTTTTCTGTATTTACGGCAATCATTTTTTGATCTGGGTGTTTTCTCCCTCCTTGAGGGGGTACATTCACGATGGATCCTTCCAACAATTTCAATAATGCCTGTTGAACCCCTTCCCCTGACACATCTCGTGTGATGGAGGGATTGTCTGATTTACGGGCAATCTTATCAATTTCATCAATGAATACAATTCCACACTCAGCCTTGGCTACATCGTAATTCGCAGCTTGTAGCAAGCGGGTCAAAATAGTTTCCACGTCCTCTCCAACATAACCAGCTTCAGTAATCACGGTAGCATCAGCTATACAAAAAGGAACTTGAAGTTTTTGGGCTAAGGTTCGGGCCAAATAGGTTTTACCCGTACCGGTTTCACCTACCATCAAAATATTTGACTTTTCGATTTTTACATCTTCCTCATTACTTGGCTGCATTAAACGTTTGTAGTGATTATAAACCGCTACGGAAAGGTGCTTTTTAGCCTCTTCTTGACCAATCACATAAAGGTCCAAGTGTTCCTTTAAATCCTTGGGTTTAACCAACTCAAACTGCTGATTAGCCTTCTTTTTATTAGCAACAGGAGCACCTAATTCCTCTTTAATTACCTCATAGCCTTGTTGCAAACATTGGTCGCATATTTGTCCGTCGATTCCCGACAACAAAATACCCACCTCCGCTTTATTTCGGCCACAAAATGAACAATTATTATTCTTTTTGGGATTTGCCATCCTTACACGTTACGAGTTAAAATTTCATCAATCAAACCATACTCCTTCGCCTCATCTGCCTTCATCCAATAGTCGCGGTCAGAATCACGCTCAATCTCTTCAAATGATTTACCTGAATGCTTTGCCAAAATATCATACAATTCTTGACGGATTTTAACGATTTCACGAGCTGTAATTTCGATATCACGACTTTGACCTTGTGCTCCACCAGAAGGTTGGTGAATCATGATACGGGCATGTTCTAAGGCAGAACGTTTTCCTGCTGCTCCACCAGCCAATAAAACAGCTCCCATAGATGCTGCTAAAGAGGTACAAACAGTGGCCACTTCCGGACGGATGTAATTCATAGTATCATAGATACCTAAACCTGCATATACCGAGCCGCCTGGACTATTGATGTACATCACTATATCTTTTTTCGCATCGGTCGATTCCATAAATAATAACTGAGCCACTATGATGTTGGCCATGTAATCATCTACCGGAACACCCATGAAAATAATACGATCCATAATCAAGCGTGAAAACACGTCGATTTGAGCAAAACGCATCGGGCGCTCCTCAATGATGTATTGGGTCATGTCGTCAATACGATGATTCACTTGGCTTCCCATTTGATTCATGTATTGATCTACTGCTAAACCGTTTAAGCCTTTATGGTGTACCGCATATTTGCGAAACTCGTCTCCTGATAATTCCTTGGGATACATAATTTTTAGTTTAAGATTCAAATTTAAAATAAATGTCGGATTAATTGCGAGCAATTAGCTGGTAAACCAAATTTTGGAATGCTTAGTTCACACAAAACCCCGTAAAAACGGGGCTTTGAAAATTCCAACAAATACGCTTGACTACAAGGCTGCTGCGATTTCTTTAAATTTATCCACATCAATTTTAGAAACTTTATGTGGAATTTTTTCAACAATCACTGCGGATACCTTATCTGCAAATGCCTGGTTATATAAGTTCATGAAATTATCTGACTTTGATTTATCACTCAAATAACCCATGGCAATTTTCTCAATCATTTCTTCAATACCCGGTTGATCAGCCGATAAGTAACCGCCGAATTGCTGACGTACCATATCTTTTGCTTTTTCAACTACCTCTGCGTATTCTACTTTTACTTCAAACTTCTCAGCGATTTCGTTCTTGATTAAGTTCCAACGGATATCCTTTTTCACATTATCAAAATCTTGATCAATTTGTTCTGGAGTAAATTTACCTTCGTTGATACGTACTAACCAATTACGTAAAAAAGCCTCAGGTAAATCAATTTTCACTTGGTCTAATAATGCTTTTTCAGCGTCTATACGCAATAAATAATTTGCTTCACGCTTGTAATTATCTTGAACAATTTCAATTAACTGCTCACGGAAACTAGCTTCATCTGTAGCTTTACCTGCACCTAGAACCTTATCAAAAAATGCTTGGTCTAAATTGGCTGGAACAGAACGAGTAATGTCTTCCACTACATAGGAAACCTCACCTGTCAAATCACCTACTTCTTCTTCTTTCTTACCAGTAGCCAAAGCCAATGATTTAGCATCATTGAAAACTTTATCTATGGCAAACTTTAAGGTATCACCTACTTTAGCTCCAATGAAAATCTTTTTAGATTTATCATTGATGGAATGCAAAGGTATAGCTGATTTTTCTACCCAATCTCCTTGAGTAAAAGTTCCAAATACTAAATCACGATCTTCCACTGACTCTGGGTGAGTCTGCTCTCCAAATTGCTTCTTTAAGTTCTCAATCGTTTCTTCGATTTCCTTTTTATCGGCTTTGATTTCATAGGAGTTTACCGTTTTGATTTTTTCCAAATCAACTGAAAATTCTCCGTGGAAACCTAAATCATAATGGAAAGTAAATTCTGTATCTTTTTCCCAGTCGATCGCATCTGCTTCATCAACAGCTGGCATAGGCTCTCCAACCAGGTTTAATTTATTTTCTTTGATGTAATCACTCACGGCATGGCCAAGCAAATGATTAATTTCTTCCACTAAAATGGATTGTCCTGCCAATTTTTTAATTAATGGCATGGGCACCATACCAGGACGAAAGCCCTTGATACTCGCTTTCTTGCGGTAATCTTTTAATTTAGTTTCTACCTTATCTTGGTAATCAGCAGCTGAAACGACAACAGTCAAACGACCTTCTAAATCATTTGAATGGTTGAGCGAAATATTCATATGGAAGTATTTAAATTTTTTAATTAAAAAAAGCCCCCAATACCTTTTGGTCTTGAGGGCTTGCCGATGGTACGGGCGGAGGGACTCGAACCCCCATGCCTCGCGGCGCCAGATCCTAAGTCTGGTATGTCTACCAATTCCACCACGCCCGCTTGCATTTGGAGGTGCAAAGGTAATTAGCAAAATTAAGTATTCCAAAACACTTGGAAAATTTATATTTGGTCAAAAATTTCGTCTCAAGATTTAAATAGGAAATCGCATATTTTAACAGCTTTTAAGATAAATTGTGAGTATTGTAAGCTTTTCTGTTCTATTTTTAACAATTCAATTCATCCATGAAACAAGAAACACATCACCATCCAAGCCATTGGAAAATTTGGTATATATTACTTGGCCTATTCGTGGTTTTTATCATTCTGTTTTTCGAGATTTTTAGCGCCATATTCCAATAAATATGCATCAATTAGACTGGATAGTTTTACTATTGACCATTGGCGGAATTGTGCTCTATGGGAGTTGGAAAGGTAGGGAGGCTAAGCACTCACTAAAGGGCTTTTTGCTGGCAGATCGTGAACTGCCTTGGTACCATATATTATTGTCTGTGATGGCTACACAAGCTTCTGCTATCACATTTTTATCCGTACCGGGTCAAGCTTACACAGACGGCATGCGTTTTGTGCAATTTTATTTGGGCTTACCCATTGCCATGATTGTCTTATCTGTCACCTTTATTCCTCAGTATTATCAATTAAAAATATTCACTGCTTATCAATTCTTGGAAGAACGCTTTGATTCCAAAACTCGCATATTAACGAGTTTTCTCTTCCTTATCCCGAGAGCACTTTCTACCGGTGTCACCATTGCCGCTCCATCCATTATCCTTTCAACCCTGCTTGGCTGGGATTTAACTTGGACCAATTGTATCACAGCGGCAGTTGTGACTTTTTATTGCATTTTCGGTGGCTCAAAAACCATTTCCTACACGCAATTACTACAAATGGGAGTTGTCCTAGCCGGTATGGTCATTGCTGCCATTTACATCATTCAGGCATTACCTCAGGAAATAGGTATGAAAGAATCCTTGCAGCTAGCAGGCAAAATGGGTAAAATCAATCTAATCGATTGGAAATTTGATATCAATAATCGCTATACAATCTGGTCGGGAATCATCGGCGGGTTCTTTCTGCAACTTTCTTATTTTGGTACAGATCAAAGCCAGGTTGGACGTTATTTAACGGGGCATACTGCCAATGAGAGTAAAAAAGGATTATTACTGAATGGATTTCTGAAAATCCCCATGCAGTTTTTTATTTTATTGGTGGGCATATTGGTATTTGTGTTCTATCAATTCAACCAAGCTCCTATATTTTTCAATAAAACTACAGAACTGAATTGGAATTCCGCCAAAGGGCATGAAGCTATTGATCAAGAAAACAAGCAGATTTTCATCCAAAAAAAGCAAACAGAAAGTGCTTTGATTCAGGCCATTTCTCAAGAAGATGCTGAAAAAATCCCAGTACTGAAATCGCAAATCATGGATTTGCACGAAAAACAAAAGCAAGTCAAAGAGAAGGCGGTAGAATTACTAAAATCACAAAACTTGAAAGCCGAAAGTCAGGATACCAATTACATCTTCCTTCGTTTCATTGTAGACCACTTGCCCATTGGTTTGGTGGGTTTTCTTATTGCCATGATATTATTAGCCTCCATGGGCTCTATGGCCTCCGCCTTTGGTTCTTTAACCTCCACGGTTATGGTGGACATATACCAACGATTCATTAACCAACATGCTAGCAATGAACATTATTGGTGGTCTTCCAAAATAGTTACGCTAGCCTGGGGAATTTTCTGCCTAGTAGTTGCCCAATTTTCTGTCAATATGGGTAGCTTGATTGAAGTGGTGAATATCCTCGGGTCTTGGTTTTATGGAACCATATTAGGCGTATTTTTATGTGCCTTTTACTTACCTAAAACCCAAGGTTCTCATGTTTTTTGGGCAGCCATTATTGCTGAGGCCTTTGTAATCTATGCCTGGAAAATCGACCTCATGGCATTCTTGTGGCTGAATGTGCTTGGATGTGTAATGGTGGTAGCCTTAGCCTTCATTTTTCAAACGCTAGGGCAATGGACTAAGGCAAAACCTTGATGTCAAATTTGACAGGGATGACAGGTTTTTCATCGTAGGATTTGGCATTGAAGATGGAATCAACCACCGCCATACCTTTGGTTACTTTGCCAAATACCACGTATTTCTTATAAAACCTTGCTGCTTGTTCGGTATCAGTAACGATAAAAAATTCACTTGGTGAAGAGGCTTGCTCAGGATTTCCTTCATCATAGCGCGCCATGGCTAAACTACCACGAACGGGCTTAAGGTCATCGATGTATTCTGCAGGAACTAAATAATTCAATCGGTCACGATACTCCCCTCCTCCTTGTATACCTGTCACATACACGATACGGTAAAAATACCGATCTTCGAAATAGCCCATTTTAACCAAACGAATAAAATTCAAGCGATGTAAAGGAGTACGGGCATCGAGCTCCATTTCAAAGTCCCCCAATCGGGTTGAGACTAGTACTTTATTTTCTGTCCATTGGTCAGCCCCTTTTTGTAAAGATTCTTTGACATGAACGGGATCCAAATTCCAATTTGATTGGCAGGAAAACAGACCTACAATAAACAATAATAAAAGTAGACGCATAAAAAAAGGGGGCATAAAAGCCCCCTAATTTAATTCAAATATCTGATTTATGCAGAATGGTTTACTTTCTTTCCAAAGAAGTATAATCCCACAAAAGCTACAATTAAAATAGCTGGGAAGATCAACATATTAGAAAGAGTCGCTTGACCAGCGGCTAAATCAGCAGCATCACCCGCTAAACCTGTAGCTTCTGCTGCAATCTTATTTTCTTGAATCCAAGCTCCGATGATTGGTTGGAACATAGAAGAAGAGAACATTCCGATACCACCTAAAATAGATAATCCTAGGGCACCAGTTTGAGGCATAGTTTCACTAACATAGCCTAACATGTTTGGCCAGAAATAGCAAATACCTAATGCAAAGAATACAGCTGCTACATAAAGCATAGAACCATCCATGGTAGACATCATGTATAAACCAATTACTCCGAAGATGGCTGAACCTAAAAGTACCCCTACTGTATTTAACTTATGAATGATAGGACCTGCGAAATAACGACCAACAGCCATTAATCCAGTTACAAGTGCTAAAATTAGCATTGGGCTTGCACCAGCTTTCGCCAAGATTGGACCTACCCATTGCTGAGGACCAAATTCAGAAATAGCAGTTAATGCCATACAAGCAGCCATGAATAAATACAATGGATTTAGCATTGCTTTGAAACTATCTAAGGCATTTTCAGCACCAGCACGTGGCTTAGGGAAAGCTTGACCGTAGAATAATATCGCATAAATAGCTGTAGGTATTAAGATTACCCAGATTTGCGCCTGCCATGACATTGACGCATCTGTCATAAATTTAGAAATCAATGAACCAATCACAATACCACCTGGGAACCACATGTGGAAACGGTTCAATTTGCTATTGAAGTCCAATCCAGAATAAGAATCGGCGATCATTGGATTACAAGCGGCTTCTGTACAACCGTTTCCTAAACCAATTAAAAGAGTTGAAATTAATAAGGTATTGTAATCAACCGCATAAATAGTTAATAAAATACCAATAGCGTGAGCGATCAAAGCAATTTGCATGATCAATTTAGGACCAATGGCTGAATAGAAAACCCCACCAAGAATCATGGATATTGGGAAACCTAAGAACCACATTTGATTGATATGTCCTAATTGGACAGTATCTAAGTTTAATTCTGCTCCTAACTGAGTTAGAATACCTGCTCTAATGCTAAAAGAGAAGGCCGTTGTGATAAGCGCAAAGCAACTAGCATAGAACAAGCGATTTGCATTAATGGTTTGACTCATAGTTGTTTAGATTTAGTTAAAGGGTGAAACAACGTTTTTTCTTGAAAAATTAAAAATTAACATTAGAAAAATCATGTCAAAAAAACGAAAAGATTTTCAAAGTTTCCTATTAAATTGAAAATATTTTTAATATTTCATTAATTCTACAGCGCTATTGGCTCAAATTAGTATATTTAGAGTCAATTTTTTAAAAAAATCTAAATCAATATAAATATGATTCAGGGAGGTTCTTCTACACAGGCAAAAAACCGTCAAGGCAGAAAAATCCGCATGGGGATGATTGGCGGTAGTCTAGAAGCATTTATTGGAGCTGTGCACCGTCGTGGTTCTCAATTAGATGGAGAAATAGAATTGGTTTGTGGAGCATTCAGTTCTAGTGCTGAAAAGTCCAAAGCCACAGGTGAGGCATTATACTTAGATGCTAGTCGAGTTTATGGGTCATATGAAGAAATGATCCTCAAGGAAAAAACATTACCAGAAGGTGAACGCATGGATTTTGTATCCATCGTAACGCCCAACCACTTACATTTCCCGGCTGCTAAAATGGCCTTAGAAAATGGATTTCATGTGGTTTGTGATAAGCCTGCTACCTTAAACTTGGCAGAAGCTAAGGAGTTAAAGAAAATTATAGATGCTACTGGATTGATTTTTGCATTGACCCATAATTATACGGGATATCCGATGATTAAAGAAGCCAAGCACTTAGTCGATTCTGGGGAATTAGGAGAAATCCGCAAAGTGATTGTGGAATATCCACAAGGTTGGTTAATTGATTTGGTAGAAGCGACGGGGCAAAAACAAGCGGCTTGGAGAACTGATCCGGCTCGTTGTGGAGCTGCCGGAGCAATTGGCGACATTGGTACACATGCCGAAAATTTAGCTGAATACATTACCGGATTACATATTGAAGAATTATGTGCGGATTTAACCATTTTTGTGGAAGGCAGACAATTAGATGATGATGGAAATATCTTAATTCATTACAATAATGGTGCCCGCGGTGTTTTACATTGCAGTCAAATTTGCAATGGTGAAGAAAACGATTTAAACATTCGTGTATATGGCTCCAAAGCTGGTATCGTTTGGCATCAAATGGACCCTAATACCTTAATCATTAAGTCTAGAGATGGAGGTAGTAGAACCATAAGGACCAATGTGGGTAGTTTATCTGCACAAGCCCAAGCACATACCCGTCAGCCAGCAGGACACCCGGAGGGTTACGTAGAAACCTTTGCTAATATTTACCGGAATTTCGCTTTTGCACTTCGTGCTCATTGGGAAGGTAAAGAACAAGATCCCTTATATGATTTCCCAGGAATTGATGAGGGAATCAAGGGAATGGCATTCATAGAAAATGTAGTTAGATCGTCTAAAGACAATACAAATAAGTGGACCAAATTTGAAATTTAATATAGAATAACATGACAAAAATTAAAGTTGGAATCGTAGGAACGGGTTTTATTGGACCTGCTCATATTGAGGCATTAAGACGATTACCGAATGTGGAGGTAGCTGCGCTTTGTGAAGTTACCATTGAATTAGCTGAAGCTAAGGCAAAACAATTGGGTATTCCCCGTTGGTATACATTCGACGAATTAATGAAGCAGGATGACATAGCTTGTGTACACATTTGTACACCAAACTTCTTACACTATTCTCAGTCGAAAGCAGCCTTATTAGCTGGAAAACATGTGGTTTGTGAAAAACCTTTGGCAAAAGACCTTCATGAGGCAGAGGAGTTAGTGGAGTTAGCTACCAAGTCAGGTAAGGTGAATGCTGTTCATTTCAATTTACGTTACTATCCTTTGGTACGTCAAATGAAAACCATGCGTGAAAAAGGTGATCTTGGTGAGGTTTATTCTATCATTGGTTCTTATTTACAAGATTGGTTGTTTTATGAAACAGATTACAACTGGCGTTTGGAACCAGATAAATCAGGAGATTCTAGAGCCATTGCCGATATTGGTTCACACCTCATGGATATCATTGAGTACATTACAGGTTTGAAGACGGTAGAAGTGATGGCCGATTTTAATACGGTACATACTACACGTAAAAAACCGTTGAAAGCTATTGAAACATATTCAGGTAAGATGCTTCAGCCAGAAGATTATGCGGATGTGAATATTACTACAGAAGACCATGCCAACGTACTTTTACGTTTTGACAATGGAAATCGTGGTTCCATTACGGTTTCTCAGGTTTCGGCTGGACGTAAAAACCAATTGAAATTAGAGATCTCTGGTTCAAAGAAAACCTTTGCTTGGAATTCAGAAGCGCCCAATGAAGTTTGGTTAGGTAATAGAGACCAAGCAAATCAAGTATTAATGCGAGATCCATCCCTAGCCTATCCAGAAGCATCTGCGATTATGACTTTCCCTGGAGGACATAATGAAGGATTCCCAGATACTTCTAAGCAATTATTCAAGGAAGTTTATGCGGCTATTGAGCAAGGTAAGCAACCTGAAAAGCCTAGCTATCCAACTTTTGCGGATGGGTATCGTGAATTATTAATTTGTGAAAAAATTCTTGAAAGTACCCGCAAACAAGCGTGGGTTAAAATTTAATAACTATGCAAACCATTAAAGGACCAGCTATATTTTTAGCCCAATTCATGGGTGACCAGGCTCCATTCAATTCCTTAGACGGAATAAGCACCTGGGCTGCGGGATTAGGATATAAAGGAGTTCAAATTCCTTCTTGGGATCCACGCTGTATTGATTTACAGAAAGCAGCTGAATCAAAAACATATTGCGACGAATTGAAAGGCATGTTAGCCGCCAAGGGCTTGCAAATAACAGAACTTTCGACGCATTTACAGGGACAATTAGTAGCTGTAAATCCGGCTTATGACATCATGTTTGATGGATTTGCTCCTGATTCTGTCAAAGGTAATCCAAAAGCTAGAACGGAATGGGCCGTTCAACAATTGATGTATGCCGCTAAAGCATCTGAAAATTTAGGTTTACATGCACATGCTACTTTCTCTGGCGCATTGATGTGGCATACCGTTTATCCTTGGCCGCAGCGTCCTGCTGGATTAGTAGAGCAAGGATTTGCAGAATTGGCCCGTCGCTGGACACCTATCCTAAATAAATTTGATGAGTGTGGGGTTGATCTTTGTTACGAAATTCATCCTGGCGAAGATTTACATGACGGTGTTTCCTATGAAATGTTTTTAGAGGCAGTTAAAGGACATAAGCGTGCCAATTTATTGTATGATCCATCTCACTTTGTATTACAAGCCATGGATTATAAACAATACATTGATTTTTATCATGAACGTATCAAAATGTTCCATGTAAAGGATGCTGAGTTTAACCCAACAGGTAAACAAGGAGTTTATGGAGGATATCAGTCATGGGTAAACCGTGCAGGTAGATTCCGTTCATTAGGAGATGGCCAAGTTGATTTCAAAAGCATATTCTCTAAATTAACTCAATACGGATACGAAGGTTGGGCTGTTTTAGAATGGGAATGCTGCATCAAAGATCCAGTACAAGGCGCTACAGAAGGTGCTCCATTCATTGCTAACCACATTATCAAAGCTACTGAAAAAGTATTTGATGATTTTGCAGGTGGTGGTGCTGATGTAGAATTCAACAAGCGTGTATTAGGATTATAAGAATAATATCCATTCATGCTTTTACCAGCTTTTTTGCTTAACGCTGTCAAGGTTCCAAACCTTGACAGCGTTGTAAAAGCATGAACGATTTTAAATACAATTAAATTATCTTATTCCAAGAATTACCAACTAACTGATTTTCACAGTTAATTATCAATTCCAAGAAGTCTTTTTTGATCTAAATTCCCTAGCTTTCGGCAAGGCTGTCAGCGTTTGAAACGCTGACAGCCTTAAGGGGGAAAAGGCTATTTTTCAATAACCGTTCCCAATTCCTGGGAAATATTTTTTTGTATTTCTTTATAATGTATAAAATCCAGCAATAAGGCATTCATATCTTCAGGGTCCCCTTGAAATGATTCCATTTTAGCTAAGGTTTCATGTAAATGCTGATCATTATAAACCTTACGCAAGCGCAATACATTTTTGAAAGCTAAATCTTCCAGCATTTCATCTTCCGACTTAACCCGAATATCATGTTTGTCTTTCCAAACATCTGATAAACTATGTTTACCCGCACTGATATCGATGGCAAACTTTTGAATATCTTCATTTTGATGATGTAGGTAAAACTCAGGACCAGGGAATCTATGTTGATTAAACTCACTTTTACAAATTTCAAGTATCTCCTCAAATAAAGGGGTTTGAAAATGCGTTCCTTCCAACTCTTCTATCAAATACTGCATCAGTGTTACACCCGGTGCCTTGGTTGGACTGATCTCCAAATGACCAAAACTTACCAAGAGGCGAATGCACTCTGATTCTTGATAATAGGCTAAATTGGTTTGGGTTTCTGTAGCAACTTGACCTGTTGGCTCTATGATTTCCTGAATCTCTTGCCATTGTTGGTTGGAAATCGATTCCGATGATGAAGCTCCAGCTGCCCCCCTTTGTTTCAGATTTTTTAAATGGATTTTATTTAATTCAGCCAACAATACATCCTCATCCAAGCGCATCAATGAAGCCGTTTTCTGAACGAATAAACTGCGTTGAATGGCGTCTGGAATCTTAGAAATACTCTGAACCATTTCTTTTATTAATTCCGCACGCTTAAATGGATCATCTCCAGCTTCCTTCAAAAACAAATTGGCTTGAAAGGATATAATATCTTTAGATTCTGATTTGATATAATCCAAAAATGCCTCAAAACCCACTTTTCTCACATAACTATCTGGATCTTGGCCTTCCGGAAAAACCACTAAATTTACTTGCAATCCTTCTTCCAAAATCAAATCCATTCCTCGCAGGGCTGCTTTTATACCCGCTGCATCTCCGTCATATAAAACAGTTACATGTTGGGTAAATCGACCAATCAGTCGGATTTGTTCCACAGTCAACGAAGTACCAGAAGAAGCTACCACATTTTTAATCCCGGCTTGATGCAAAGAAATAACATCGGTATATCCTTCAACTAAATAACAAATATCTTTAGCTCGAATTTCATTTTTGGCTTGAGAAATACCATACAGTGTAGCTGATTTATGGTAAACTTCTGTCTCAGGAGAGTTTAGGTATTTGGCTTGGTTCTTGGTATCGGATTTTAAAATTCGAGCCCCAAAAGCAATCACTTTTCCGGCTACACTATGGATGGGGAATATTACTCGATTTCGAAAGCGATCATATACTTTACCCTCGTCATTTTTTTGAGTAACTAAACCCGCTTTTTCAATGATTTCTTGACTAAAGCCTTGCTTAATAGCCGTTTTATAAAATATATCCCATGATTCGGGACTATAGCCTAAATCAAATGTTTGTAAAGTTGAATCAGAAAATCCTCTTTCCTTGAAATAAGGAATAGCAATTGATTTACCTTCAGGCGTTTCGAATAACTGCTTTTTGAAAAACTCTTTGGCATATTCCAAAATAATTAAGAGACTCTCTCGCTCATTTTGACGAAGGATTTGATCATCGGTCAATTCTTCCTCCTGGATATCGATACCATATTTTTTGGCCAAATGACGTAAGGCTTCGCCATAACCTAAACCCTCAATATCCATGATGAAACGTACCGAATCACCTGCCTTACCACAACCAAAACATTTATAAATTCCTTTGCTAGGAGAAATGGAAAATGATGGAGTCTTTTCGCCATGAAATGGACAACAAGCCCAATAATTCGCACCTTTCTTTTTAACTGTCACATAATCTCCCACCACGTCCGCAACTGCGGCCGCTTGTTTGATTCGTTCGACGGTTTCCGGATCAATGCGCATCTTACTATAATAATAAACCTGCTAGGGTAGCGGACAAATAACTAGCTAGGGTTCCGGCAATCAATGCTTTAAAACCTAGTTTTGCTAAATCACTTCTGCGGGATGGAGCCAATTCACCGATTCCACCTATTTGAATTGCGACTGAGCTAAAATTTGCAAAACCACATAATGCAAAACTGGTAATCGCTATGGTTTTAGGATCCAAGGTATCTTTTACCTTCATCATATCTAAATAGGCCACAAACTCATTTACCACCATCTTCTTCCCCATTAATGCACCAGCAACTTCGATATCAGCCGAAGGTACTCCCATGGCAAAGGCAAAAACAGAAAATAATTTTCCAAGCAATAAATTCATCGACAAGGTGGGCATACCAACCCAATTCCCAATATGTCCCAATCCTAAATCCACTAGGGCAATTAATGCAATAAAACCGATTAACATGGCTATCACATTCAATCCTACTTTCAATCCTTCACTAGCTCCCGCGGCAATAGCATCCACTAAATTGGCATGGGATTTTTGTTTTTCTAATTTAACCGCTCCCTCCGTTTCAGATTTTTCTGTTTCAGGGAATATAATTTTAGAAATCACCAATGCTCCTGGGGCTGCCATTAAACTAGCAGCTAATAAATAGGCTGCAGGAACACCCAAAGAAATATATACCGCCATAACCCCACCAGCAATACAGGCAAAACTACCCGTCATGGAAGCCATAAGCTCACTATTCGTCATATTTTTCAAATAAGGCTTAATCATAATTTGTGCCTCCACTTGACCTACAAAAGTAGATGCCACGTTTGACAAAGCTTCCGCACCACTAACACCCATCAGCCAATGAACAACTTTACCTATGGCGGCTACCACGCGTTGTAAAATTCCTAAATGGTAAAACATATTGACCAACACCGCCACAAAAATGATGGTGGGAACCACTTTAAAAAAGAAGATATAATCATTTCCTGAACCAAAAGCTTTTGACATCAAATCTCGATTCACCAATGATCCAAAGACAAATTGTGCACCCTTGTCTGCTTGACCTAATAAGGTATTGATGGAATCACCTAACCATTGGAAAATGGCTTGACCAGTATCTGTCTTCAGGATAAAAACCGCTAAAAAAATCTGTAATAGTAAACCTACACCCACCGTCCGATAATTAATCGCCTTGCGGTTATTGGACATTAAAAATGAAACTCCTAGAATTAAAACAATCCCCAATAGCCCCGTAAATCTTTCCATAATGATATATTGATGTTGATGTATGCCTAAATTTTACCTTCCAATGTAACTGTAAATTGATCAAATGGCAATTGGCTCACCAAATCATCTTCTTTTATTTCATAAAACGCCTGATGGATATTAAATGGATCGTTGCTTTCCACTTTCCAATAGGATCCATCTTCCTGCATTTCATAAGAATTAACCGTATCTCTTAAATTCCAAAGTAAAATGGTAATGGCCATATTTTTAGCCCTTGGATTAACTAATTCAAATAAAGATTCAATTCGACGATCGAAACTTCGAACCATCACATCAGCCGAACCTCCATATACTTTAGGTTCGCCTGCATTATGAAAATAGTAAATACGAGTATGCTCTAGATAATTACCTACAATGGATTTAATATAAATGTTCTCTGACAATCCTTTTCTTTGAGGTCTTAAACAACAGATTCCTCGGACAATCAATAATACAGGAACTCCCACCCGGGATGCTTCATAAAGCATTTCCATGGTATGCGTATCTTGCAATGAATTGATTTTCAAACAAATACCAGAAGGTAAACCATTTTGATGGTTTTCCATTTCTGTTCGAATCATTTCCAATAAACGATTACGCATATCACGAGGAGCCGTAATTAAATGCTCGTAATGCGTTGGCATGGAATGTCCTGTAATAACATTGAAAAACTCAGAGATGTCCTGGGTAATCCGACTATCCGTAGTTAATAAACCGATATCGGTATAAAGCTTGGCGGTATCTTCATTATAATTTCCTGAGGAAAGGTGTGCATAACTCATCACGTAATTTCCCTCATTACGAATTACTTGTAAGAGTTTAGTATGCGTTTTTAACCCAGGAATACCATAGATCACAAAACAACCCGCCTTTTGTAATTTAGTCGCTTCACGAATGTTATTTTCCTCATCAAAGCGAGCTTTTACCTCAAATAAAACCGATACGTGTTTCCCTTGCTCAGCCGCGCGTAATAAGGCATGAGAAATTCTAGAATTCTTAGAAATACGATACAAGGTAATTTTGATGGCCAATACATTGGGATCATCTGCCGCTTGGTCTAGTAATTGAACCACGGGGTCAAAATTATTATACGGGTGATGAAGTAAAATATCACCACGCTTCATGGTCTCAAAAATATCATCAATCTTCACCGATTTTAAGCCTAAGGCTGGAACCACTGAAGGATTGGAAGCCATTTTACCCTTGAATTCAGGATGTTTGACTATTTGCCAAAATGCGGTAAAATCCAAAATGGATGACTTGATGAATATATCAGATTTCTCTAGGGACCATCGTTTCAACATTTCTTCAAGAAGATACTCAGAATGCTCTTTCTCTACTTCTACCCTGGTCACACGGCCCAAACGACGATCTTTTATTTTCTTTTTTATCTCATCTACAAAATCAATTTCTGCATCTTCATGCTCTACCACATCAAAATCACCATTTCTTGTGATACGAAATAAGGTAGTAGATTCAATTTCAACATTTCGGTAAAGCACCTGTAAATGATGACGAATTAATTGTTCTATCGGCAAAAAAAGCACTTTGTCATCTCGTTCAATCACATAGAATCTGGCCAAATTCAAAGGAATTTGAACGAAAGAAATCTTTTTATCTTTCTCTGACTTATGCTTTCCGAGATTTTTCTTGTCGGAATTTCCTATGGTAACTACTCCAAAAATTAAAGTTTTGGCCAATAAGCTTGGAAATGTATGCGTATGGTCAAAAACCATGGGAGTGAGCATTGGATAAATGGTCCGATGGAAATAGGTTTCCACTTCTTGCATTTCCTCCAAACTAAGGTCATCCAAATTAGCCATCAAAAGTCCATTTTCAGGAAAAAGAGGCAGTATTTCCTCAATAAATAAACGATGCTTTTCTAGACTAAATTCTTGTGCAGCTGCAATCAAGGTCTGTTTGAAAGGAATTTCCCTCAATCCAGAGTAGTCGGTTCGCTCCTTACCAAAATCAATGTAATTATATAATGAACCAATACGAATGGTAAAAAACTCATCTAAATTAGAAGCCGTAATTGCTAAGAACTTTAGTCGGTCAAATAAAGTCCTTTGATTATCCCTTGCTTGATCTAAAACTCGTTCATCAAATTTCAACCAAGATAAATCCCTCGAAATAAATTTAGATTTTGCAATAATGTCTTTCGACTTCTGCATGGCCTTCTCAACGCGGCGAGAAGAATCCCTAGGAGCCACTAAATTGATCTTCCAATTCTTAGGCTTTAGTAATGACAAAAGATTCCCTGTGGAGGAATCTTTTGTATCGCTATGTTTAGTTGCTTTATTCGAATGATCCATTATTAATTTAGGCATTTGATTGCTTAATTGCTTCATAATCTGAGCCTAATCTACCTACCTCATGAAGCAGGTATCGTTGAAGCTCGGCATTAAAAACTTTCTTTTCCTCCTCGTCCAAACTGGCATAAAAGTCCTTTAATTCTTGGTTGATGGCTTTCTTCTCAGTTTCGTCTGCCGCATTAATGGCTCTGACATGGTAAGACTTAAAATCAAACTTCATAACCTAAACGTCGACTTTGGCGTATTTAGCATTCTTTTCAATAAAATCTCTACGTGGAGCTACTTCATCGCCCATCAACATGGAGAACAATAAATCTGCTTCAATCGCTGAATCAATGGTTACTTGCTTTAAGGTTCTAGATTCTGGGTTCATGGTAGTTTCCCACAATTGTTCCGCATTCATCTCTCCTAAACCTTTATAACGTTGAACTCCGACATTATCTTCTTTACCTCCACCAGCTAATTCTTGTACTGCTTGATCACGTTGATTTTCAGTCCAGACGTAACGTACATTTTGTCCTTTTTTCACTTGGTATAAAGGAGGTTGAGCAATGTAGATATAACCATTATCCACCAATGGACGCATGTAACGGAAGAAGAATGTCAAAATCAAAGTCCTGATGTGGCTTCCGTCCACGTCGGCATCCGTCATAATGATGATTTTGTGGTAACGTAATTTATCAATATTCAGGGCTTTCTCATCCCCATCTTTACCAAAAAATACCCCAAGAGCGGTCATCATGTTTTTGATTTCCTCATTCTCATAAATACGGTATTCTTGGGCTTTTTCTACGTTCAAAATCTTTCCACGTAAAGGTAAAATAGCTTGGAAAGCACGATTACGCCCTTGCTTGGCGGTTCCACCCGCGGAGTCTCCCTCGACCAAGTATAACTCACAAATCTCAGGATCCGAGTCCGAGCAGTCAGCTAATTTACCAGGCAAAGAGTTAGATCCAAGCACGGTTTTTCTTTGAACCATTTCACGAGCTTTGCGAGCTGCATGCCTTGCTTGAGCTGCCAAAATCACCTTGGCTACAATCTGGCGAGCCTCTTTAGGATGCTCCTCCAACCAAGATTCCAACATATCTGACATGGCTGCAGAAACAGCACCAGACACCTCTCCATTACCCAGTTTTGTTTTTGTTTGACCCTCAAACTGAGGCTCTGCAACCTTCACCGAAATAACAGCTGTTAGTCCTTCTCTAAAATCGTCTCCGGCAATATCTATCTTAAGCTTTTCTAATGCGCCCGATTTATCGGCATAGTTTTTCAAGGTGCGTGTTAAAGCTCCTCTAAAACCAGCAACGTGAGTACCGCCTTCAATCGTATTAATGTTGTTCACATATGAAACCACATTTTCAGAATAAGACGTATTGTATAACATGGCTACTTGAACCGGAACACCATTTTTATCACCTTCCATGTAGATAGGCTCAGCAAATAATGGCTCACGCGTAGCATCTAAATAAGTCACAAATTCACGCAAACCGCCTTCTGAGAAAAATTCCTCAGATTTTGGCTCGCCATTTTCATCTAATTCACGTAAATCCGTTAAAAATACCCGAATTCCAGCATTTAAAAAGGACAATTCACGTAAGCGGCCAGCTACGGTTTCATATTTGTATTCAGTAACGGTAAAAATACTTGCATCCGGCTTAAACAATACAGATGTACCTGTTTTGTCCGTTGTTCCCACTTCCTTTACTGGATACTGAGGAACTCCTATCTTGTATTCTTGTTGGAAAATCTTTCCCTCTCTTTGAACTGTTACTTTTAAATCCGTAGACAAAGCATTAACACAGGATACACCAACTCCGTGGAGACCACCAGAAACTTTGTAGGTATCCTTATCAAACTTTCCTCCAGCGTGCAACACCGTCATAACCACCTCCAAAGCAGAGCGTTTCTCCTTAGTGTGCATGCCTGTAGGAATACCCCGACCATTATCTTCTACCAAGATGGAATTATCTGTATTGATCGTAACCTTGATTAAATCACAATGACCTGCCAAAGCCTCATCAATGGAGTTATCTACAACCTCCCAAATCAAGTGATGAAGACCTTTAAATCCGGTATCACCGATGTACATGGAAGGACGCTTACGAACCGCCTCTAAACCTTCTAAAACTTGGATATTATCTGCACCGTAATTTGCTCTATCTTGAGCCGCCGAATCTTGTGCTTCTGACATAATGATGTGTAAAAGGGTTAAATGAAGAACTCCCTATTTCCATAGGACAGTCCTCTAAAAATTCTTGAATTAATTTTTTAAAAATAAGGATTTTTTCCCTGAAAAACTAGCAATACTTCAGGGAAAAAATCCACATGATATTAGTGTTTGAAATGACGAATTCCCGTCATGACCATCGCCATTTGATGAGCATTACAGAAATCAATGGAATCTTGATCCTTGATAGATCCTCCTGGCTGAGTAACAGCCACCACACCTGCTTTACTAGCAATCTCCACACAGTCTGGGAATGGGAAAAAAGCATCAGATGCCATCACCGAACCCTGTAAATCAAAACCAAATTCTTTGGCTTTTTCTATGGCCTGCTTCAAAGCATCCACACGAGAGGTTTGACCCACTCCAGAGGCCAATAATTGCCCTTCTTTTGCTAAAACAATGGTATTGGATTTGGTATGCTTACAGATTTTCAAGGCAAAAGCCAAAGCTCTTTTTTGCTCCTCCGTTGGCGCTACCGTGGTAACCGTTTTAAAATCAGCTACCCCTTCCATCACTAAATCTTTATCTTGTTCCAATACCCCATTCAACAGGGTCTTAAACATTACCTTGGGAAACTCAACTTGATTTCTTTTTAAAAGAATTCGATTCTTTTTTGTTTTTAATATGGCCAAAGCCTCTTCTGTAAACGATGGAGCAATTAGTATTTCACAAAACAATGGATTGATGGATTCAGCAGCAGCCTTATCTACTTCTTGGTTAGTCGCTAAAACACCACCAAATGCCGATACCGGATCGCATGCCAAGGCTTTATCATAAGCCTCTTTGACCGAATTACCTGTTGCCACGCCACAAGCATTCATATGTTTGATGATAACAAAGGCTGTTTCTTCAAATTCATCTAATAAAGATAAACAAGCGTCTACGTCAACTAAGTTATTGTATGACAATTCTTTACCATGCAATTTGTCAAACAAAGCCGCTAAATCTCCATAAAATTTACCTTGCTGGTGAGGGTTTTCTCCATAACGCAAGGAATGGGAGGGCAAAGTAGTATAATTGGCTAAGTCAGCAGATTCTCCAGCGAAATAACGCTGAATGGCACCATCATAATGGGAGGAAACAGCAAATGCCTTTTGAGCAAAACTTCTTCTTTGTTCCAAGGTAGTGCCTGCTCCATTCACTTCAAAAATGGAAGAAACCTCAGCATATTGATCTCTTGATGACACAATTAACACATCGGCAAAATTTTTCGCCGCACCACGGATTAAGGAGATTCCTCCAATATCAATTTTCTCAATAATATCTTCATCAGAAGCTCCTGAAGCTACCGTTTCTTCAAATGGATATAAATCCACCATGACCAAATCCAAAGCAGGAATCTCGTATTGTTTAGCTACTTCCACATCAGAAGCATTATCACGACGGTATAAAATACCTCCAAAAACCTTAGGGTGTAAAGTTTTCACACGTCCTCCAAATATGGATGGATATCCGGTTAAATCCTCCACCGCAATCACGGGAATTCCCAAATCTTCAATAAAGGATTGAGTTCCTCCGGTTGAATATAAGGTCACTCCTTCTTCATGAAGCTTTTGAATGATCGGTGCTAAACCATCTTTGTAATAAACAGAAATTAAGGCTGATTGAATTTTTTTAATCGACATGGGGCTTGGAAATAAATGAAGCCACAAAGGTACGAATTAAAACAAAAACCGACTAATCTTAATGCGATTGCTTAATCGGGTTTTAGGGAGAATTGCTAACAAAAACCAAGTCTGAATGACTTTCAATAAAAAGGGAATCCAATTCTTACATTGGATTCCCTAGATTTCACTTCAAGCTGTTTATTTTCTACCTTTTTTAGTCAAGGCTTCATAACGTAAAAGACTTTCTAAAAAATAATAGTCGGCATACACCAATGGCACATCTATCTCAGAATTAAGAGACTTAGCCCCTACACAATGTTTAATTAAGAAATTATTATTCTCTCCCAAAGCCGCCCTATAAGCCGGGCTAGATAAGGCGCTTAACATGGTGACAGCATCTTGGAAATACCGTTTACCCTTGGCACCAGCATAGGTACTCAACTCGAACAATGCCGAAGCTGTAATGGCTCCTGCTGAGGCATCTCGTTCCTCGTTGGGAATATTAGGTGCATAGAAATCCCAATATGGAATTTTATCTGCAGGTAAATTGGGATGGTTCAAATAGTAATCTGCAATATTTTGAGCAAATTCCAAGTACTTCTTATTCTTCGTCTCTCGGTACATGGTGGTAAATCCGTAAATCGCCCAAGCATGTCCACGGGTCCATGTAGATTCATCTTGGTAACCTTGATGTTGCTTCTTGGCTAGTACCTTTCCCTCTTCATCATATAAAATCACGTGATAGCTGGAGTAATCCGGTCGGAAATGATGCTTGATTGTGTTTTCAGCATGGGTAATGGCTATGTCATGAAATCGCTTATCGCCTGTTTCGCGTGAAGCCCAAAAAAGCAATTCCAGGTTCATCATATTATCAATGATAACAGGGTATTTAAATCCACCTTTAAAGCTATTCCATGATTTTATCAGTCCAACTTTAGGGTCGAAACGAGTTGCCAAGGATTTAGCTGATTGAATCAAAACCTGCTTGGCCTGAGGATCCTTGGTCAAACGTAATTGATTTCCAAAGGAATCAAACATCATAAAACCTAAATCATGTGTTCCTTTATTGAATTGCTCCTTTTTAACAGCTGCCGTCCATAACCTAGCCGCTTTCTCCCATTGAGGATCTTTCGTTTTTTCATATAAAAACCAAAGGCTTCCTGGAAAGAAACCAGAACACCACCAGCTGGATGGCATATTTCGATAGGTTCCATCCGGACGGGCTGAATGAACCGTAGTACTCGTATCTGGGTGATCGGCCAACATACGTTGGTACTGTTGACCAGCCAAGGCAAACTGTTTGTTTACATCAATTTTCTGAGCCATGAGCCCAGTACTGATGAAACACAAAATTAAATAGACATATCTCATAGGTTTGTAATTTGTTTCAAGGAGTTAAAATTGAATAAGACAATTTAGCAAATACAATATAATGTTATCTTCCCATCCATCCTCCGTCTACTGTCAAAATAGTTCCATGAACATAGTTTGATGCTTCGGAGGCCAAGAATACCAAGGGGCCTTTGAAATCATCAGGGCTCCCCCATCTTCCCGCGGGAATTCGACTAAGGATGGAAGTGCTACGGTCAGGATCGTCCCTAAGAGCAGCAGTATTGTCAGTGGCAATATAGCCCGGAGCAATGGCATTCACATTAATACCTTTGGAGGCCCACTCGTTAGCTAAGGCCATGGTCAAACGGGCTATACCTCCTTTACTTGCGGCATAACCTGGCACATTGATGCCTCCCTGAAAACTTAATAAAGAAGCAGTAAAAATGATTTTTCCGGAACCTTGTTTCAGCATGATTCGACCAATTTCTCGACTTAAAATAAACTGGGAGCTTAAGTTGACTTCCAATACTTCATCCCAATATTCATCGGAATGTTCGGCAGCAGGATCACGTAAAATAGTCCCCGCATTATTAACTAAAATATCGATTCTTGGGAAGTCGAAACTGACATTTTTTATAAGTTGATACAAAGACTCACGGTTAGAAAAATCAGCTTGATAGGCTTTAAATTTACGACCTAAAGCAAGCACTTCTTTCTCTATTTCCGAGCCCTGCAATTCCAAATTGGCTGAAACACCAATGATGTCCGCACCAGCCTCAGCTAAGCCGATGGCCATAGCCTTTCCTATACCTCTTTTGCATCCCGTTACCAATGCAAGCTTTCCACTTAAATCAAACATCTATTTCTCTATTTTACTTTCAAAAGCCTAATTATAGATAAAATTACTCTTTAAGCCTAAAATACATGTTGTAAAACATGGTGGTTGGAATCTCATCAATTATTTGATAATGATTCAATTATTGATTTAACGCAAGTTTATATTAAAATAAAACGTGCAATTTTAAGACTCAAATGGATAAGCATATGACTAAAAAACCAAATCATGTAGTTCCTACTCTTTCGGGAGCTTGGTCAGTTAAAAAATTAGGATCATCCAAAGCCGTCAGAAATTTCGATAGCCGAGAAAAAGCAATTCAGTTTGGCCAAGAATTAAGTAAATCTGAAAAAAATGATTTTTATGTCCATAAAATAAATGGCATTGTAGAGAAAAAAATCTCCTATAAAACCCATTTATAGGTATGGGTTATGAAAAGAATATATTTATCAATTGTCCGTTTGACGCTGAATTTATTGATAATCTTTTAAAACCAACTTTATTTATCATTCTTAAAAATGGATTTAATCCAAGGATTTCTCTTGAATTTTTTGATTCAGGTCAATCAAGAATTTTAAAAATTACTGAAATCATCAAACAGTGCCAATACAGTATTCATGATATTTCAAAAGTAAAATCTAGAGCGATAAATGAATTTGCTCGAATGAATATGCCATTTGAACTTGGTATTGATTATGGTCTCAGGTATTCGGGAAAAAAAACATTCGAAACAAAGCAATTTTTGATTTTGGAAGCGGAAAAATACGAATACATGCCTGCATTGTCAGATATTAGTGGGTTTGACACCAAGGCTCATAAGAATGAAACAAAAGAACTCTTCAAATGCCTCTATTCATGGTTTAGTGAAACATTAAAAATAAACAAACAAGACCCACCTGGGAAAATATTTGATGAGTTCATGGAATTCAATTCAAGATTATTGGATGAAAAACTAGATCAACTACAAGATGAAACCTTAGCCTTGGATTACATCCAGCATATCACAATCCCTGAATATATTCAGGAAATAAAAGGTCAATTTGATTTTAAAAATGAAATCTGAAATCAATTAATCTTCTTAAACATCATCTTCCTATACATATTCGGACTTACTCCAATAGTCCTTTTAAATATTTTAGTAAAGTAAGATAAGGAATCAAAACCACAAGCAAAGGCAATATCTCCGATGCTAAGATCTTTAACTAACATTTTTTTTGCCTGAGTGATTCGATACTGATTGAGGTAATTCGTAAAACTCAACTGGGTTTTTGTTTTAAAATACCGACAAAATGCTTCCTTTGATAAATGGCATTGCTCAGAAATTTCCTGCAATGAAATGGGCCTCATATAATGACTTTCAACCCAATCTTTAACCAATCTCCAGCGTTGTTGGTCTCGCTGCGTGGGGTTTTCCCAGGTCGCAGTTTCATTCAAATAAACCCAACGCATTTCTTTTGCCAATACCTGAAAAACGGATAAAATCTCCATGAACTGATCAAAATGCGATTTATCTGGCAAAGCCATCAAGCGTTGACCCAATGCTTCTTTCTTGTCCCCCTCAAAAACAATCCCTGTTTTTGCCATTTCAAACAATGTTTTAATGGCGTGTAATTCTGGCACCTCTGACCAAGTCCTTCCTAAAAAGTCTTCCTTCATTTGCACCACTATTTTCCGATAAGGCACTTTTAGTCCATAATCGAAATTTAAATGAGGCACATGAGGACCAATAAATACCAAATCACTTTGTTGATATTGACTCACATGACTCCCTACCCTTCTTGGCCCCGATTCTGCCTCTATATAAAGTAATTCATATTCAGGATGAGAATGCCATAAGTAAAAATCCTGAAGATGAGGAGTCTGCAAAATTCTAAATGAACTTTCCTCCTTGATTTGAACCGCCTCGAATTGTACTTTCATTTTATCAAAATTGATATATTAAATACTATACTACTCAATAAATATCAATATTGTTATAAAATTGGTTAATTCCATTTAAAAATCAGGAAATTCATCTAACTAACTTGCCACAACAAAAGCAAACCAAAGCATGAAAACAAATTCCCAAAGCACCCAATCCATGGCCACTATGAATGCCCATTTGGACATTCCTGGAAATCCTTCCCTAGCCAAAAGCAGCATTAGTCAATTGAATGATGGAAAATCAGGTAAGCCCTTGCGCGCTTTAAGCCAAGAAGAATTTGATTTCTGGAAAAGAGAAGGATATATCGTAGTCAAAAATGCCATTTCAAAAGAACAAGCAGCACAGACAGCCCAGGCTATTTGGGAGTTTGAGGAAAAAGACCCAAATGATAAAAGTACCTGGTATACTCCACCAAGGGCAGACATGCAAATGAAGGAATTGATTGGATCCGGGATGGTGGAAATGTATAATCATCCCTTATTGTGGGCCAATCGACAAAGCCAACGTGTTTATGATGCATTTGTGGACGTTTGGGGAACGGAAGATTTGTGGGTTACCATAGATCGATGCAATCTCAATTTTCCAGTTCAGCCAGATAAACCATTTAAAGGTTTCATTCATTGGGATTATGATCCAGAAACTAAACCAGTTAACGTACAAGGGGTCTTAGCTTTAGTAGACCAAACCGATGAAGACATGGGAGGTTTTCAATGTATTCCTGAACTATACCGCACCTATGATACTTGGAAATTAAGCCAACCTGAAAATAGAGACCGTTTTAAACCAGATACTTCTGGCTTTCAAATGACCAAAGTGAAAATGGAATCAGGGGATTTACTTATTTTCAACAGTTTGTTGGCACATGGTATTAGACCTAATTTAACCCAAGATAAAGTTCGAGTAGCACAATACATTTCTATGATGCCCGCCGAACCTAGTAATCACATGTTAGTAGATTGGAGGATCAACTCTTGGAAAAATAAAATTGCTCCAGAAGGTTATGCCTTTCCTGGCGATCCGAGAGAAAAAGAAAAAACACAAGCTGTGGCAGAGTTAAGCGACCTAGGAAAAAAACTGCTGGGGTATATCTGATGCATGCATCAGATTTTCAGGCAAGCATCAGATTGTCATGCATGCATCAGATCTACCGCAAATGAATCGCTGAATCTTTGATTTCAAAAGGATGATTTTTCATCATTTCCCACATGGCTGCTCCGGCTAACAATAAAGGGCCATATCCATGCGCTGCAAAAGGAGATATAGGACGATTGAAATAAAAGGCAGGATCCCAAGCCAGTCCAGTACCAACACAAGTACCATCTACTTGACCTTGAGCATTCACTTTTGAACTAACGGCCTGCCATCCTAAAATAGCAGCTGGGCCATAGGTTCTTGGATCTAACCAACCCTGGTTGATTCCTTTTGCTATGACATAGGTATAAATAGCTGTTGCTGAAGTTTCTAAATATGAATCAGGACGATCTAATAATTGATGCCAAAAACCAGTCCCATCTTGATGAGCTAATAGGCCCTTCAAATGCTTTTTCAATTGAATTAATAAAGCTGGACGAGCCGGATGATTGGCCGGTAAGTGTTCCAACAATTCAGCGTTTGTTAATAAAGCCCAACCATTGGCCCTAGCCCAGTGAAATTCAGGGTGCTCCTCTGCTCCTTCTAAATAGCCATGCATAAACATACCTAAGTTAGGATTGAACATTCTTTTTTGATACGATTCAAACTGAAAAACAGCTTCGTTAAAGCATTTTACATTGACGGAATCTTTTCCAAATTGAAGTAAAGCCGGTATCGCCATATACAAATCATCCAACCAAATGGTATTAGGTAATGGGCGCATACGAGCTAAGGTTTTATCAGGCAAACGATGTTCTTCCTTCAAAATAAAATTCAATGCTTTTTGCGTAATTAAGGAGTCATCACCGTCAAAACCAGCACGTTTAGCTTTCAGAAATGCCATGGACATGGCTCCAATATCATCCAAAGCTTTGGGATTAATTAAGCCACTCAAAACATGTGATTTGGCAGGATTTTGCTGTGTATATTGATAAGCCTTGGGTAATGTTTCTAAAATAAATCTCAAACGCTTAAATACGTATTCCTTGAACTTAGCATCTCCACTTACCTTTTCCAAAGCTAGCATACCACTGTAAGTCACTCCGAATTCATACGAAACAGGCCTAAAGTCCCCTTTGGCAAAAGTTAATTGATCAGAATAAATCTGGTATGGATTCCAAGCCTCACCGGATGCTTTGTGTATTAAGTTAGCAGGTGTAGCCTTTTCTAAATAGGTATAAACCTTATCTACGGTTGCTTTGATTTGAGCTTCATTAGGAATAATATATGGTGTAGGGTAATCCGGTTGAAGAGCATGCAAGGGGGCGTTTGCATCCGAGGCTGCTGTAATGTTTTTTTGAGCTAAGCTAGGAAAGATGCAAAAAATGATCACTCCCCAAGTCAAGATGTATTTTTTCATAATCGGATAATTACACAAAGAATAAAGACAAAGTGCCGACAAATCTACGCATAAACTCATAAAAAAGGAGTTTTCTTGCGCTGTTAACGTATAGAAAACTCCTTTAAGTGGTATTTATTGTGAACTTATTGCTTCACTTCTATTCCAGAGATCTGAACCACAATTTGTTGTGGAGCTGTTTGAGGATTTACTGCCACAAAATAGACATCGTGTGTTCCAGAGACTGGTTGGATATCTACTTTGATTGGAGCAGGGCCTCCCATTCTTCTTTGTCCACCACCTTGTCCAGCAGGAGCACCCGCTACTGGTGCAGGGGCTGTAGTTGGAGTACCTAATGGAGCACCTTTTTGCTGTGGATTGGCAGCTGCAGGAGGAGGTCCAAATCCAGTGGCTTGTGAGACAGCAATTGGAGTAGTTTTTCCAATTAAAGTACCCGTTGGAGAATCTAAACGAATTTCAATCACACCACCAGATGCATTGGTACGTGCTTGAGCAGATGCACTTATATCCATGGATTTAATACCCGTCAAATCCAATTGCTTGTAAGCAATGTAAGGATTTTGCCCAACCATGTTGGTAGCACGGGCTGGAGTGATTAATTGCTGAATACCAAAACGTAAATCTGCCTTTTCAGGATCTAATGCAGGATGACGTAATAATAACCATTTCTCTGATTGAGCCGGAGCAATTTTATTATTTCCCTTATCTACGTAAGTAGCACGTACAACAAATACTCCTTTAGTACCCACCTGCTCCTTTGGAACTACCGCATCAATTTCACCAGCCAAAGGAATATTATTATCTGCCTTCTTGTCTCCTAAACTAAGGATGTAATTAACCATTGATTTAGCATCTGCTTTAGAAATCTGTGGGTGAGCGCTCATGGCATGTTCTCCCCAAACCCCCATTCCTCCAGAAATCACTTTAGCAGATAATTGCTCAACCACGTTTTGTCCTTTGTATTTAGCTGCCACTTCTTGGTAGCTAGGTCCTACTGAACGAACGTTAGGAAGGTGGCATGACTTACAGTCACTTTGGTTAATTAATTTCAAACCTGCAGAAGCAAATAAATCACTATCTGCCTTACGGTGACTTTGAGACATCTCAATAGGATCATAGCCCGAAGCAATATAGTCTATCGTTGCGGCCACTGATTCAGGAGCAATGCCTTTGCCTAAAACACCATCTTCTTTATCTTCAACTTGAACTTGATAAGCTAATTTTTTCCCAGGGAAATAGAATGATTTGTTACCATTCGGAACAACGATATCTATATTAGGAGACTCATTTCCCACTTGAACTTCTAAAGAAGCCGTATTGCTCAAGCCTTTGGGATCCGTTGCTTTTAATGTCACTTGATACTTACCAGCCTGATTTAAAGCTAATTCTGGTGATTCTCCAGCTAGAGTCTTAACTAACTTACCTTGTTTTTTAACTGTCCAAGTATAAGTAAGCTTGTCTCCATCATAATCTTTGGTACCTTCAGCAGATAACTTCGTTTTGAAAGGTAATGCACCGCTTAATTTACCAGCACTAACCTCTACTGATGGTTTTCTATTTCCACCTTGGTATTCAATCTTCACCAATCGAGCATTATCATTTCCTCTGAACCAAGCAGAACCATATTCTAATACATATAAATCGCCATCTGGACTAAATTTCATATCAATGGCACTACCAAAACTTTGGTTTGGCAAGAAACGCTCCATGGACTTGTAGTTTCCATTTTCATCTAAAGTAACTGACATAATCCAGCCACGCATGAACTCAACAATTAACCATTTGCCTTCATAATATGAAGGAAATGCGCGTTTTGCCGTAGTAGGAAAATCTGAACGATGATAAACTGGACCACCGGTAGCACTTCTACCAGAAGCACCTACTAAAGGAAATTCCTCAGATGTACCATATGGATACCAAATAAAGGCTTTCTGTGCTGCAGGTAATTCCTTTAAACCATCGTTATTAGGAGATTCGTTCAAAGGCTTAGCTGGATTAAAACGAGGCCCTACTGTAGAATTTTCGAAATTATAGTCAGCATAGGCTTTATTATCCCCAATAAAATAAGGCCAACCAAAAAATCCTGGGCCTTTAGCTTGGTTAAATTCATCATAACCACGTGGCCCTTTTTCAGAATCCACTGAAGCATCTGGACCAACTTCACCCCAATAAATATATCCTGTTTTTGAATCTACACTAACTCTCCAAGGGTTACGATGTCCCATGGTATAAATTTCTGGGCGAGTCTTAGGCGTTCCTACTGGAAATAAATTTCCTTTTGGAATCGTATATGTCCCATCTTTTTCTGGGTGAATTCGTAAAATTTTACCCAATAAGTTATTGGTATTAGCCGCTCCACGCTGATCATCCCAATAGGCTTGACCTGGACGCTCATCGATTGGTGCATAACCATCTGAATTACTATTACTTGTATTATTACCCACTGTCAAGAATAAATTTCCTGATTTATCAAAAGCCATACCTCCACCTGTGTGGCAGCACTCTTCACGCTGGGTAGGTACCTCTAAAATTACTTTTTGTTGGTCTATCAATAATTCCTCACCCTTTAATTCCACACGTGCTAAAATGTGCTTGCTTTCAGTTGGATGAGCATAGTATAAATACAACCAATGATTTACCTTAAAATTTGGATCAACTGCAATGCCCATTAATCCTTCTTCCGCTTCACGTACCACGCCCACACGATTCTTGTATTTGGTATTGACGATAATATGACCAATTACCTTAGTTTCCTTGGTACTAGGATTAAATTGTTTTACATCTCCTTTTCTTTCCACAAACAAGATTCGACCATCAGGTAAAAAAACCATTTCCATGGGTTCATCTAATTTTTCCGTTAAGACAGACTTAACAAATCGGTTTTCATCTGGAGCCTGAGCATTTCCTTGGATTGACCAAAGAGAAACGCAAGAGAGCATTAAAAGGCGGACTAACTTGACAGTAGTAAAGTGTTTCATATATGTAAGGTTGTTCATTTTACAAAAATGATACAATAAGTCGAATGAAAAAAATGGAAGGGTGCTTTTGCTACCAACCCGCACTATTTGTAGACAAAGGCCGAAATAGCCTAAGAAATCAAGCATAATTCTCCTAAAAATTCCTAATTTTCAAAAAAAAAACAATCAAGCTAATGGGCCGAATACTTATTCTACTTTTACTTTCATTTAGCAGTTTTGCTCAATCCAAAACGGATGAACAAGCTATCCGTGAAGTTTTAGCTACACAAAATAAACTTTGGAACCAAGGAGATATTCCGGGCTTTATGGCCTATTATAATCACTCAGAAGATTTAAAATTCATTGGGAAAAATGGCATTACTCAGGGCTGGGATGCCACCTTAGCTCGATATCATAAAAGCTATCCCAATCAAGAAGCCATGGGCCAACTAACCTTTGATATTTTAGAAGTGGATGTGACTGCCTCGAAAACCGCTTGGGTAATTGGAAAATGGCATTTATCAAGGCCGAAATTGGGTGATGTGGGTGGTCATTTTACCCTACTTCTTAAAAAAGTAAAGGGTAAGTGGGTCATTTTTAGGGACCACACTAGCTAATACATTCCAAAGCATAAAACAATTCAGATGCTATTTGCGCAGAACGCTCGTCGTATTGATAAGCTTCGTCTGGGCTATCATCATAATGCTTCGGGTCTTCATACCTCAATGGAATGCGAGCTGTAGCCCCTGGGATAAAAGGGCAATTTTCATCCGCATGCGAGCAGGTCATCACCGCCGCAAATTGCTGATGGGGATTGATGGGATTGTCAAAGATTTTGGAAAATGCCATCATGGGCTGGCTATCCTCTGAATGAAAAACAAAATAAACGGGATTCACTTGTCCTTGTTGATGTACCTGGAATCCAAATCGTTGCAATGAAGCCACTGCTCGTTCATTGAATGCCGTTTCCTCCACGCCGCCAGAATAGGCTTGTAAGGGAATACCAAAATAATCAGCAGCCGTTTGAGCCCATATCTGTGAAAATTGACTCCTCCTGGAATTATGGGTACAAATGAAATTTAATCGCAATGGCTTACCTTGATCTAGGCAATCTCTCAAATATGCCACTAAAACAGCAATCTGCTCTTTCCTCTCCTGCGATATAGGTCTTTGTCGGATTGCTTGAATGGTTGTTTCTAAGGCTGTAAACATGGGTAAAAAATAAATCACATCGCAATATTACGATTTAGCAAGGAGTTCAGCAATCTGGGATAAAAATCAAGGAACAATAACTTGAAAATGATTTGCCAAGATCCGAAACTCAAACTGATCTGATATGATTAATTCCCCATCGATTTGGGCTTTTAATTTACGATCAGCGAAAATGGAAATTTGTTTAGCTTTCTCAAAGCGTAAAAATGAAATACCCTCGTGTTTTCCTTTTTGGATCTTTGGCAGATACCAAATTCGTTTAAAAATGGATAAGGGCTCACAAAGTAAGACATCCAGTTGATTATCCCAGATCGAGGCATTGGGTACAAAATGAAAGCCTCCACCCGCTCGGGAGGAATTAAAAACCATGCATAAAAATACTTGTTTCTCTATCCATTCATGATCTAAATTCATCCGAACATGAAATGATTTAAAAAGAAACAACTGGGGTATAGCAGCTAAAAAATAACCTATCAAACCGCCTATTGCCCGAATGGTATTCATCGATTCCAGCACTTCCCCTTCCAAGCCCATCCCCACACCATTTAGAAATAATTGTTCATTGCAGGTACCCGCATCCACGGATTGAATATGTGCACCTAAAATGACCTCTAAATGCTGCTCTTTGGAAATATCGCCATATAACTTCCAGTAAAAATCATTGCCTGTACCTCCTTTAAAAAAAGCTATGGGAATTTGACAATCCGAATAGGCATTCGCGAAATAGTTATAGGTACCATCGCCCCCAAGCACCCATACTTGATCAAAACCAGCTAATTGAGCAGGCCAATCTTGGAAAAACAAAGTTAATGTAAGCGAATTTTGAGCTTTCAGATTAACTTGATCCTCTACCCAATGTGCATAAGCTTTTGTTTTTGGGGAACAAAAAGGATTAATCAAAAAGGCGACTTGCTTTATCTCCACACATCCAAGTTTTACATCTGAATATAATTTTTTAGATGCTCAATCGTATCCAAATGGTCTTGAATTGTGGCTGTGATCAAATCATTCACCGAAATGATTCCAATAAAATGTCCGCCTTCCAATACGGGTAGGTAACGAATATTTTTTTCGGAAACGATAATCATACACATTTCCAAGGTGGTTTCCCGGTTAATATGAGGTAAATCGGTCGACATAATCTCCTTGACAGATGCGTCAATGGAGCTTTTACCCAACAGAATTACCTTACGTGCATAATCCCTTTCAGTCATTATGCCCAAATACTGGTTTCCATCCATCACAACTACGGAACCAATGTTTTGGTCTTGCATTATTTTCAATGCTTCAATTACATGCGTATCAGGACCTACGGAAATCGTGTCCCTTTTTCTTTGCGATAAAATGTCATTGACCTTTTTCATAGCTTTAATTTTGTGTTGGAATAATTCAAGTTAAAACAAAAATATTACAAACAAAAAGCTTTGAACATAAAAAAGAGGCCGTAGCCTCTCATTTTTACATTTGCTAAATTATACAGCTATAAAAATGGTATGATTCAGATCATATCCGCCCGATGAATTGGCACTTACACTGGCCAATTCATTTGACAAAGAATCCTTTATGATTGAATCCGTTGTGTTTTTAGTGGAATTTTGCCCATGTAATTTGTATAAATCTGTAGCATATACGGCTGTATTAATCTCTTCAGGAAAGGCAATTTGCGTGGTTAGTTTTAACACATTATTCACATAAATTTGAGCATGAATATGGGTAACTCGCCCTTGGTACCAACCTGGGTAGATCGTTGTGAATTTAGCAATTCCATTAGCATCCGTGGTGGCTATACCCCTACAAAATGTTTTAGCTGTATTATCTTGTGTTCCGAGATATCCCGAATTTATATATCCAGAATAATATCCATCCTTATCACAATGCCAAATGTCTACTCTGGCATTAGGAAGTAATGCGCAATTAGCGTTGACATTTTTAATGGCAATTGTCATATTCAAAGGAATTCCTGTTTTCCCTTCCGTAATATCCGCATGGGTTATACTAGCGTCTCTTTTATTATACAAGGGAAATGGACCATCAGTTTCAGTATCTCCTACTTTACATGCACTGGTAGATGAACTTGAGCTGGAACTACTTGTAGAATTTGAAGAACTAGCAGGACTTAGCGTTTCTTCTGATTTACAAGCTATCATAGCTGCAGGTCCCATCAAAACAGAGGCCCCAGCTTTCCATATAAAATCTTTTCTTTTCAATGTCTTATCCATTTAAGGTGGCGGGTAACTATTCGTTGAAATAAAGAAAACATTCACAAATAAATTTCAACAATCGGTATAAGCCCAAAACAAAAAGTCGAAATCAAGAATCTTGGCGATTTGCATATCATTTCAAATCCTTATCTTAGAAAAAAAATAGAAACATGTCACAAAAACCTCCTGTTGCCATTATCACGGGTGCCTCCAAAGGAATAGGGAAAGCCTTAGCACTCTTATTGGCAGAACATAATTTCCAATTAAGTCTTATTGCTCGAAGCAAAGGAGAACTAAAAGATCTTGCAGAAAGCATTGCTGAGATTGGTCACCGGCCTTTATATTTTGTGGGCGATGTGGCCGACGAAAGCTTTGTAAATTATGCGGTAGAAAAAACAGCGCATACGTTTCAAGGCATTGATTTCCTAATTAACAATGCCGGTTCTGGGGTTTTCGGCCCTACTGAAAGTTATACAGTAGAAAACTGGGACCAAATTTACAATACCAATGTAAAAGGAACATTTCTATTTTCTAAGGCGGTATTATCAAGCATGAAAACTGCCAAAAAAGGTCATATCATTTCCATTGCATCGGACGTTGCTAAGCGTGTGTTTGATGGTGGATCTCTTTATTGCTCCTCTAAATATGCTCAGCACGCTTTTACGGAAGCATTGAGAAAAGAGGTGAGAAAAGACGGAATCAAAGTGTCCACCGTATACTCCGGATTGGTTGATACCATGTTTCACCCAGAGCCTCAGGGAGATGCTAGCCATCAAGCTTGGTTAACATGCGAAAACATGGCAGACAGTATTTATTTTATAATGAATCAGCCTGCGAACGTGGTTATCGATGAGTTAATGATCCACCCTTTGTCACAAGAATATTAAATAAGCATACCTAACATTCGATAAAAAAAGTGAAGCTTTGGGACGATTTTGACAGATACAATTTCCAAGTTCTGGCATTGGAAGATTATTCAATCGATCATAGTCATTGTTATTGAGTGAAACTTATCCATTGTTTTTCGTTTTGAAAGTCCTTAACCTGATTTCCCTATGAGTGTACTCTGTATTGGCGAAGCCTTGATTGATATGATTTGTACCGATAAAGGATCCACTTTAGCGGCTGGAGAAAATTTTCTTAAAAAACCTGGAGGTGCTCCCACGAATGTAGCGGCGGCCATTGCGGCACTTGGTGGAGAAGTCTATTTAAGTGCCAAAGTAGGCAATGATCCCTTTGGAAAGCAATTGCAAGATGTCATGGACAGCTTTGGCGTAAATACCCAGCATGTGCATTTAGACCATCAATATTTTACCACATTTGCTTTTGTATCGCTTATGTTGGATGGAGAGCGGGACTTTGTTTTTAACCGTGGGGCAGACGCACAATTGACGGTAGAAGAAATAAAATTGATTGATTTAAATAAGCAAGATATCATTCATTTTGGTTCAGCTACCGCTTTTTTGGATGGAAACTTGAAAGCCTCCTATTATCATTTACTTCAAGAGGCCAAGGCACTAGGGAAAATTATCAGTTTTGATCCCAATTACCGACACCTATTATTTTCTGATAAACAAGAAAGTTTTATTGAGCAATCCTTGTTTTTCCTTCAAAAGGCCGACTTTATTAAGTTAAGCGATGAAGAAGCCATGCTAATTACCAAGACAGATTCCTTAGAAAAAGCTACCCAGCAGTTGCTTCAATGGTGCAGGGGTGTTTTTGCCATTACATTGGGTAAGGAAGGCACCCTGTTAGGCTTAGCCGGTGAAACTTTTATTGTTCCCAGTATTCCCATTAAACCCACAGATACAACCGGTGCAGGAGATGCCTTTGTAGGGGCTGTATTATTCCAATTAAATGAAGGAGGAGTAAAAAACCTAGGCCAATTAAGTCAGGCAGATTGGACCAAAATTATATTAAATGCTAACAAAGCTGGGGCAAGAACGTGTGAATATATGGGGGCCATGGAAGCATTCCGACATTTGAATTCCAATATCTTTGATTAATTGCTGGTGCCAGTAGATTACCTTAGAAATAAAAAAACTGCCATTGGTCCAAGAAATACATTTCATTAGAAAAAGGCAGTTTATTTTTCAAGCGCACCAGTTTTATATCATGGCGGATTCTTAGGGGATATTTAGGTATTTATAAAATTTTATCCAAAGCACTTTTACCCAAACGAATGCTCTCAAATGCATCTTTTGGCATATCATGCTCCAAGAAATAGTGTTTAAGTCCGCCTATGGAAGCAGCTTTAAAGATAGGTTCATAGTTCACAATTCCTTGTCCTACCGGAACAATGTTTTTATAATCCGTATCAAAGTCTTTAATGTGACAAAGAGGGAAACGACCTGGCTGTTTTTTGAATAATTCAATGATATTCTCTCCAGCTTTGGTAGCCCAACCCAAATCCAATTCAAATTTTAATAAATCTGCTGAGATTTGACTAGAAAATACATCAAAAGCCCTTTGGCCATCAATCACTTTGAACTCCGCATCGTGGTTGTGATAACAGAATGTTAAGCCCGCTTTCTTGGCTAATTCCGCTGATTTACCTAATATATCCACCGATTCCGAAACTTCAGATTTAGACTCTATCGGTATATTGGCACATACTAAATAGCTCAATCCTGCCTCAGCTGCATTGTCAACAATTTGACTTGCATCTGTTTTCAAGGTAAGTAATTTCGGCATTTTACTTGAATCAAAACCTGGACGAGGTTTGAAGGGTGCTCCCAAAACATGGTGTGAAACCCAATTCAATCCTAAATTATTGGTCAATGAACGAAATTCTTTCCCCGTATAACCATAAAACATAGGCTTAAAACTAAAGGCAGATTCCAATTCCTTTATTCCTAAATCAGCTACTTTCTTCAAATTCCCAGGAACATCTTGATCAATCACATTGAATAAAGTGAACAATTGAAGGCCTAGAGGCTTGGATGTCAGCATCTTATCCAAGGCTCCTGATTTTGATAAAAATAAAGATGAGGCAAACAGGGTGCTTGATTGCTGAATAAACTGTCTTCTTTTCATGATTTTCGGGTTTTAATGCTACAAGTTTAATGTATTATTTTGATACAATAAAATATGTTCGACCAGAATTCAAGTTATCGCTTTAATAAAATGTAAGAAAATCACAAAAGCATACAGGCCTTTTCTATTTATCCCCCTTTCTTTTTAATTTCACTTATCAAAAAATGGAAGAGCAATGAGTTCAAAAAATAAATTACGCGTTTTAGTAGTAGGCTGTGGAAATATGGGAGCCTCTCATGCCATGTCTTTTCATACGCATGAGGGTTTTGAGATTTGTGGATTAGTTTCTACGGGAGCCAGCAAAGAAAAATTAAATCAAGAATTAGGCGGTGCATACGATTTGTACTCCGACTATTTGGAAGCCTTAGCTATCACTAAACCGGATGCTGTTTGTATTTCTACCTATCCAGATACACACGAGGCTTATTCCATTGCTGCTTTAGAGTCTGGCTGCCATGTTTTTTTAGAAAAACCTATTGCGGATTCATTAGCTGGGGCCGAAAGGGTTGCCGAAGTAGTTCGCCAAACGGGTAAAAAGCTGGTGGTTGGTTATATCCTTCGTCATCATCCATCTTGGATTAAATTCATTGATATAGCCAAAGGTTTAGGAAAACCTTTGGTTATGCGCATGAACCTAAACCAACAAAGTCATGGATACATGTGGGATGTCCATCGTAATTTGATGAAGAGTTTAAGCCCAATTGTGGATTGTGGGGTTCATTATATAGATGTGATGTGCCAAATGACTCGTTCAAAACCAGTTCGCGTAGCGGCTATTGGTGCTAGATTAACCAACGATATTCCAGCGGGTAATTACAATTATGGCCAGCTGCAAATTCATTTTGAAGATGGTTCAGTAGGTTGGTATGAAGCAGGCTGGGGACCCATGATTTCCCAAACGGCCTATTTCGTCAAAGATGTGTTTGGACCCCAAGGTTCTGTTTCCATCGTGGCTAAGGAGGCGGGAGGAGAAGGAAAATCAGATTCGGTAGAATCGCATACCAAAACAGAATCACTGCGGGTACACAAGGCTGACATCAATGCTCAAAATGAATTTACCCAAGAAGACGAATGGATTAATCTATTGGATGAACCTGATCACCAAGGTCTATGTGATCGAGAGCAAGCGTATTTCTACGATGCCATCACCCATAACTGGGACTTAACAGACCATGTGGCAGATGCCGTAAACAGTTTGAAAATTGCATTTGCTTGCGATGATTCAGTAAAAACAGGCAAAATGATTGAGCTTGATTAATGAATTCCATATACAAAACAAAAGCCCAAGCTGAATTAATGGCTTGGGCTTTTTGTTTTTATTTCAAATAAGTAGCTAACCAATTTCGTATTTCTTGATAATGAAACCGAGAGTTTTCAGCCTTTAAAATCCAGTGGTTTTCTTCTGGAAAAACAATCAATTTACTAGGCACTTTTTGTCGCTGCAATATACTCCAGTTTTCAAGTGTATTATTAATCGGCACCCGGAAATCATTTTCCCCGACTGTCAAGAGGATAGGCGTTTTAAAATTAGCCGCAAATCGCATGGGATTCTGTTCCTTCCAAGTTTTAGTAGGTACCCAAGGTGCTCCTCCATTCATCAATTCCCTTCCCCAAATGACATCAGATGTTCCCCATTGCGCTTCAGAATTGACTAAACCAGCATGTGCAATCAAACATTTAAAATGACTAGTTGTAGCCTGCATCCAATTAGCTAAATGGCCACCATAACTTGCTCCTCCGGCGGCTTGTCTACTTCCATCTATAAATGAAAATCGCTTGATAGCATCATTTGCTGCATCCAATATCTCTTGGCCAGGTCCTTTGAAGGGATCAAACTGGATATCCTGCGTAAATTTTTCGCCATAGCCCACCGAGCCGGTATAATCGGTCATGACAATGACATACTCGGTACCTGCCAGGATATATGGATTCCATCGATACCCATACGTATCTTTAAATGAAATGGCTGGGCCACCGTGCATTAATACGAAAAGAGGATACTTTTTATTCGGATCAAAGGAGGCTGGTTTTAATAAAAAGCTTCTGATTTTCTTTCCTCGACTTGTTGTCCAAAAAACTTCGGCATCTTTCAGATCATAATTTTTAAGGAATGCTTGATTGGCTTTTGAGATGGCTATTTCTTTATCAACATGATGTACAAAAACCTCGGAAGGATTTGCCATACTCTCGTAAGCATATGCAAAAACATTTTCCTGTTGGGATAAGGAAACCTGATTGAATGAACCTTTTTGACCGCCCAAAACAGGCTGAAAAGTCCCATCTTGTAAATTCACTCGAATCAAGCGATCTACGCCCTGATCCTCAATGCTCGCAATCAAATGTTTTGTGGATACTTCTAGTTGATTAATGGGACGATCTAGGGAACTTAACAACTCCGTTTTATTTGACATATCAGGCCAATTGAATCGAAATAAATGGTCTAGTTGATATATCTTATCCTGATGCACACTTCCGGTGGCTAAAGCATATTTCCCATCCTTTGAAAAGTAGATATTTGAATAATCCCATGAATCCTTTACTAATAAGGACTCCTTTCCACCCTGTATATTAAGCTGATAAATCTTAGATGTTGAAAATTGATACGCAGTGGTATTATAATCGGTGCTGGCAATAAAAACTACCGATTGGTTATCAGGAGACCATTTAAATGCCCCTAATTGAAATCCTGGGGATTGAACCAAACTTAGCTCGCTAAATAAATTACGAACCTCTTTGGTTTTCAAATCCAACAAAAAGACATGGGTTTGTTTTTCATCTAGCCAGCTATCCCAATAACGAATGGGGAAAGAAGTATAAACCCTGGCTTTGTATTTCAATTTCTTTTTTTCCTCTGACTGTTTTTTATTCAAAGAATCACTAAAAACTCCAGGAAAAAACCGAGAAGAAAACAAAATTTTACTTCCATCCGAGCTTATTTGTGGACTTCCAATCCCTAAAGAGAAATTGCTTACTCTTTGGGCATCTCCGCCCGCAAAATCTAAACTATATAATTGAGCAGATTCATCTCCTTCACGTTTAGCGGTAAAGAAAATTTTCTTCTCCGTGGGATGCCAAAAGTAATTGTCTTCACCGGCCTTTGTTTGGGTGATTTTTCTAGGAGCTTGCGTTCCATCTGTTGAGGCAATCCACAAGTCACTGGTATTGGATTCTGCCTCATAAGAAACTGCCTGTTGGGAATAAATGACCCATTGACCATCTGGACTTATTTTGGGAGCCCCTACCCGCTTGAGCGAGGTCATGGCTTCATGACTCATGGTTTTCAAAATAGGCTGTTGAGCCAATGTAGAGCCTATTGAAAGAATTAGGATGAAAGAGAATGATAACAATTTGTTCATCGATGAAGTTATATGAGTTTATCTTGAATTTATAAAAAAATCAACAAACTAAAAACAAACTAAACAACTTATGAAGACAATTTACCGATACATTGTTTTATCAGGAATGATGCTGAGTTCAGCACATTTGTTAGCTCAAAGCCCAGCCAAATTCATTGACAAAGCTAACATGAATACCAAGGTTAAACCTGGTGATGATTTTGCTGAGTATGCCAATGGTACTTGGGTTAAGAATAACCCAATCCCTGCTAAAGAAACTAGGTGGGGAAGCTTTAATGAGCTAAGGGATTTTAATATCAATGCTGTTAAATCCATACTAGAGGACCTAAAGTCAAATCAAAAGAGCTTTCCACTGGGCAGTATAGAAAGACGAGTAGCTGACTTTTATACGGCGGCCATGGACAGCCTGATTATAGAAAAATTAGGCTATACACCCATTAAAGCGGATTTAGATAAGGTAAGTGCCATTTCAACAAAAAAAGAAGTGCTAGATGCCCTTGCTCAATTTAGAGTTTCAGGTATTGGTTCTCCATTATTTGGTTTTGGAATAGGACAAGATCGAAAAAATGTGGAAAAAATGGTACCTCAACTGGCCCAAGGTGGGACTACCCTTCCAGATCGTGATTTTTACCTGAAATCTGATGTTCGTAGTGCTAAAGTTAAAGAGGTGTATAAAAACTACATCAAAACTTTATTTGAATTAGTAGGGAATCCGTCTGAACAAGCTAAAGCAAACGCTGAGATAGTTTTTGGTTTAGAGAAGCAATTGGCCAACGCACAAATGTCAAGAGTGGAAATGCGTGACCCATATAAAACCTATAACAAGTTTGCTTGGAATGAATTTCAGCAAAAGACAAATGAAATCGATTGGACAGATTTATTTGCTCAAATGAATGTTCCTAAACAAGACTCTATTCTAGTTTCGGCTCCAAAGTTTTTTGAAGAGGTCAACCGACTAGTTAAAGAAACTCCCATTAATCAATGGAAAGTTTATTTACAATGGTCTATTTTAAAAGGTTCTGCCCCCAATTTGAGTAGTCCTTTCGTAAAAGCAAGTTTTAGTTTCAGTCAATTATTGACTGGCCAAAAGGTACAAACACCCCGTTGGCAGCGTATGTCAAGCCTTACGGATGGCACCGTTGGTGAATTACTCGGACAATTGTATGTTAAAAAATATTTCAAGCCTGAAGCTAAAGAGCGTATGAAGGTTTTGATTGAGAATCTAAGAAAGGCATTTGAAATCCGAATTCAAAAGTTGGATTGGATGAGTGATGTAACTAAACAGAAAGCATTGGATAAATTACATGCTTTCACCCCTAAAATTGGTTATCCTGACAAATGGAAAAATTATGAAGGTTTAGAAATTTCTGGAGATCAGTATTTTCAAAATCTTAGAAATGCCAGCGCTTGGGGCTTTAAAGAAAATGTTAGTCAAGTTGGAAAAAAAGTTGATCGTAGCCGTTGGGGCATGACCCCTCCTACTGTAAATGCGTATTATAGTCCGGTGATGAATGAGATTGTTTTCCCAGCAGGTATATTACAATTCCCATTCTTTGACCCGAATGCAGACGACGCAGTAAATTATGGAGGTATTGGTGCGGTTATAGGCCATGAAATGTCGCACGGTTTTGATGATTCAGGAAGTAAATATGATAAAGACGGAACTTTACGAAATTGGTGGACAGACGAGGATTTGAATAAGTTCAAAGCAAAAACGGCTCTTTTAGGCGCTCAATTTGATGCCTATACCATTTTAGATACCATACATGTCAATGGCAAATTGACCATGGGTGAAAATATTGGTGATTTAGGTGGGCTAAATATGGCTTATGAAGCCTTCAAAATGACGGAGCAAGGACAATCGAAGAAGAAAATTGATGGATTTACACCAGATCAGCGATTCTTTTTATCCTGGGCGCAAGTTTGGCGTGGAACTACCCTACCCGAAACAGCTGCACAACTGATTATAACTGATCCACACTCTCCCAACCAATACAGAACAATTGGTGCACCAGTGAATATGGATGCTTGGTATAATGCATTTAACATTAAACCTGGAGATAAATTGTATAAAAAACCAGAAGATCGAATCAAGATCTGGTAATTCGACTGATTTATAAATTAAAATCCAAACGCCTCCGAATAATCGGGGGCGTTTTTTTATACCTACAGGGAAAAGGCTCGGCCTTTTAAATAAATATATTCTGAATCTTTGGTATAAATTAAATCCTAGAAACATCTTCAAATAACTTCTTATCAAATCATTTAAATTAATTTAACCAATAGGTTATTAAAACCTTAAAGGGTGTAATTATTATCATCAAAATTACAGAAACATCTATTGACCTATTTAATATCAAAAAAAATCACTTCATTAAAAGATTATACTACCTTAGGAGAGGTATAAAAAAAGGGCTTGTCGATGACAAGCCCTTTTATGTAGAAATCACATGAATTACTTACCAATACCAGGGTTGGTTTGAGTTTCAATCAATGGAATTCCATAAATATAACGTGGATCCGTTGGAGGGATGATCGCTCCAGCACCGAATGAATTTATTGAGTCACCTCTACGCAAAACATCATTAGTACGGAAACCTTCTGCAAGGAATTCGATACGACGTTCTGTCAAGATTGCCCTTACCACATTAGCTTTAGAATCTAATCCAGTGAATACATAAGTAGGATCAGAACGCTTGTGTACAGCATTCAAGATATCAATCGCACGATTGATGTTTCCACCTTCTGCTTCAGCTTCCGCAAGGTTCAATAATACCTCAGCATAACGGATGTTTGGCACAAAATCGATGAATGGAGACACGCCACTAAACTTAGTTGACGAAGGAAACTTCGCAATGGTAGTAGTAGGCACTGTCAACTTAGTCTTACGATCATCCGTAGCAGTAAATTGAGGATTACTATAGATACCTGTTGGACCTTGATTTAAATAATACTCCACGTTTCCTGCATTAAAATAGAAGCCCAATTGGTTTTGGGTACCCGGAGGGTTTGTCGCATCCATTGGGAATGAGAAAATCGACTCAGTAGTAGTGTATGGTGCTTTGAACACAGCAGATACGTCTGCTTGCAAAGTATGCGCTACACGAGTATTAGATCTATATGGAGCTGTTGGTGAAACAATTTTATTTGCTTCAGTAATTACACCTGCATAATCTCCTTTAGCTAACAAAACACGAGTTTTCAAAGCAATAGCCGTGTTTTTATGTGCACGAGTTGTGTTCAATAAAGCCGATGCATAGCTATCAGGTAGCTCCGTCTCAGCCTCATTCAAATCTTTCAAGATTTGGTCATATACTTGAGCAACAGTACTTCTAGCTAAATTATTATCCGCAGAGGAAGTCTGTCCTTTCAGACGCAAAGGCAAGCCCGAAGAAGCACCCTTATCTAAGATATAAGGCTTCGCGAAGAATTGTACCAAAGAGAAGTAAGTCAAAGCACGAATGAACTTCGCTTCACCACGGTAATTAGCCGCCAGTGTAGAAGATACTGCATTTGGATTCGCCGCAAGACCTTCCAAAAACAAATTAGCACGGTTGATAGTCAAGTAACCTTGAATCCAAAAACCAGCTAAATAAGTATCTGATGGATCTTGGTTACCTTGATACGTGGAATAACCTGTTACGGAGTTAGTCGTACGGTTAACAAATTCTTCCGCACGAATATCATTATAGATCAAGTAACGACCACCGAATAAGCTACCACTTTTAGCTGATCCATATAAACCATTTACTTGAGAAAGCACGCGAGCTGGGGAATTAAAGACTGTCGCATCAGACAAGTCTAATTCAGGAACTGCACTAAGAAAATCCTTACTGCAAGAGGAAACTGTCAAAGCCAAAGCGATGGTCAGATATCCAATTTTATTTGTGAATAATTTCATTTTATCTATCCTTTAAAATTATAAACCGATGTTAATACCAAATGTGAACGCTCTAGCTTGAGGGATTGAGTTTCTTTCAATACCAGAAGCTAGGTTAGAATCTCCATTGGATGAGATTTCTGGGTCAACACCTTTGTATGGTGTTAATAGGAATAAGTTCGTAGCCTGAGCGTATAGACGTAAGCTAGTAATTCCTAAACGACTTAAATCAGCTGGGATTTTATAACCTAAAGTAGCTGTTTGTAAACGTAAGAAATCTCCTTTTTGGATGTTAGCATCAATCAAGAATGAAGATCCATTCGATACGTTATCTCCGTAAACAGCGCGTGGAATCTCAGTAATATCTCCTTCTTTTTTCCAAGATTTCAACACATCAACTGAGTTATTCCATACACGTTGGTCACGTAGACCCGCTTGAGAACCATTGTAAATGTAGTTTCCTCCTGAGAATGTAAAGTTCAAAGCTAAGTCGAAACCTCCATACTTAAAGGTATTATTAAAACCACCATAGAAAGTAGGAAGTGTATTTCCTAAGATTTGTTGCTCAGAGGATGGAGAAGTTGTAGCCTTACCATCTAAGGTAGTCCAAGCCAATGCACCTCCTAAATGCTGGTATTGTACCTTAGTTCCATCTCTCTTAATATAAATACGGCGACCATTTGCTGGATTAACACCATCCGTTTTAACACCATAAATTTGAGCTGCTGAGTAACCTACTTTGGTAATAGAAGTAGCCTCTAGACCGGAAGTATTCGTCAAAATAGGTGTGTTAGCATCTACCAATGATGTTACCATGTTTTCGTTGGTAGCAAAATTTATGTTGGTATTCCAGCTGAATTTACCTGTATTGATAGGCGTTGCCGTTAGAGCAAATTCAAAACCTTTATTATACATCGAACCAACGTTAGCTAAGATCGAGTTACCTGGAATACCTTTAGAAGGTGCTTGAGGCACGTTCAAGATCAAATTGTTGATATCCTTATAATAGTAGTTCGCTTCTAATGTAATACGATCGTTTAAGAAACTAACATCCAAACCTACGTTGGTTTGAGCTGATGTCTCCCATTTCAAATCCTTATTACCTGCTTGGTTAAATGATAAGGTTGGAATAGATCCGTATAAACCTGATCCAAAGGTAGAATAAGAACCATAGGCATTCGGAACATTACCGTTACCTACTTTACCATAACTTGCCTTTAAACGGAAAGAAGAAATAGTGTTTCCTAAGTCCATATTTTTGAAGAACTCTTCCTCAGAAACAGTCCAACCTAAAGACACACCACCAAAATCTCCCCAACGGTTCTCAGCAGATAAAGCTGAGTTTCCATCACGACGAAGGTTACCGCTTAAGAAATACTTTCCTTTGAAGTTATAACTCACGTTAGCGAAGTATGCCTCATAAGATACTTGAGAAATTCCATTACCTGCTGCCAAGTTAGTACCAAAGTTTCCTTGGAAATCAGTAAAGAAGAAATCAGCTAATGTTTGACGTTGCGCACCCCAGTTTAGGACACGGGTTTTTTGAACGTCTGAACCTACAATGGCTGAGATATTATGCTTTTCTGCTAAAGTAACGTTGTATTGTAAAGTATTGATCCAGTTCCAGTTGTCTGAACGAGCCGTGTTGTTGTAGGCATCTCCCGAAGTAGACCAACCATCACCATTGTATGGGTTAAAGAAACGGATATTCTCTGTATTTCTACGATCCCAAGAATAGTTTGTCTTAGCCGTTAAACCTTCTAACAAACGAATCTCTGCACCTAAATTGGCGATTAAACGCGTATTTTCAGATGAAATTTTATCTAAATCACGAACCACAGCTGCATTAGGAAACTGGGCAGGTAATAAATTGTTTAAACGACCAACCGTATTGTTTTCTAAGTTATATGAACCATCTGGTAAATAAGCTGGTAAGTTAGGCACTTGAGCCACAGCAATACGACCCAAACCCGATGTATTGAAGGCTCCTCCAGCATTTGAACCTGACATTGGTGCCTTGTTATACGTATTCGAGTAGTTGAAATTAGTAGTTAACTTCAACCATTTTGTTGCTTGGTGATCCATATTGAAACGACCAGAACGACGTTGGAAACTGTTGCTTCTCAAGAATCCTTCTTGATCTGAGTATCCACCAGAGAAATAATAAGTAGTCTTATCATTTCCTCCAGTAATAGTCATATTGTGATTTTGAGAAAAACCTCTTTGATATACTTCCTTATACCAATCTGTATCAATCAAACTGCCGTCTGGATTGTAATTTGGTAAAAATGATTTATTTTCTGAGTTACGTTGAGTGGAAGTAACTGCATTTGGATTCAATAATAACGCATTGGCGATAGCCATGTTCTTATGATCCATATATTGCTGAGCGTTTAAAACGTCAGGTAAACGAACAGCTTCACTTACACCTGCCCAAGAATCAATTGATACTTTTGCTTTTCCTGATTTACCACGCTTAGTCGTAATCAATAAAACTCCAGCACCAGCACGTGAACCATATATAGCTGCAGATGCCGCATCTTTTAACACGTCAATGGACTCAATATCAGATGGGTTAATATCCGCCAATGGGTTATTCGTAGTGGAGTTAGCCGAAACGTTGTCAGTACTGATAGGTATACCGTCAATAACAACTAATGGGAATGAGCTTAGAGACAATGAGCTAAGACCACGTACACGAATTACAGGAGGGTTATTTAATAAACCGTTAGGCTGTGTGATATTCACACCAGCAGCCTGTCCCGTTAATCCTTGTGAAAAACTTTGAACGGGTCTTTCTGCGATGGTAGCTGCTTTAATGGTAGAAGCAGAACCAGTAAACTCAGTTCTTTTCTTGGTACCATAACCCACTACAACAACCTCGCTTAATTGCTTGGTGTCAGAAGCTAAGGCAACATCAACAACTGAACGATTTCCGATGGCGATAGTTTGGCTAGTGTAACCAACAAAACTAAAAACGAGAGAAGCTCCGTCTGCCACTTGAATGCTGTAGGAACCATCGGCAGCGGTGGTGGTTCCACGAGTGGAGCCTTTCGCACTCACACTTACTCCGGGTAATCCACTCCCATCATCTGATGAGGTTACCTTCCCCGTAACTTGTTTGTTTTGAGCCATTAGTGAACTGAATACAGTCATCACTAATACCCCAACGAGTAGTAGTTTTTTCATTTTTTTTAGTTTGATAAATGAGTAATAAGTTAAAGACTTTCCGCTCAAAAGCATAAAAATCCGCTCATAAATTAGTTAAACACGTTTATAAAGAAAAATGTTTTAGGAATTTTATAACAAAAAAAAGAGGGCTTTTTTCAAAGCCCTCTTTTTTTATTGAAAAAATCTAAATTATACTAGAATTTATCCCAATACAATTTAGTTGTAACTACGTCACCACCAATGGCAGAAGCAGCAGCTGTATAATTAGTTCCGTTCAATGTTTGCTCATTAGCAGCATAAGTTAAACGAGTTGGGAAACCAGACTTAGCACCAACTGGAGCAGAAATCTTAGGTTGGTCTAAACGACGCAATTCAACCCATCCATCATATGGTCTATTATACAAAGCAATCCACTTTTGAGTACCGATTTTTTGTTTCCAATCACCAGCAGCAGTAGCATAAGCTACAGAAGGCTGAGCTAAATAAGCATCAGCATCAGCAGCAGAACCACCCCAATAGATGATCGAAGCACGAATCGCATTGTTGTAGTGTGATTCTGCAGTACCAGCTACATTAAATCCTCTTTCTTTTGCTTCAGCACGTAAGAATTCAGTTTCAACATAATCAGCCAATACACATGGAGCAGAAGCATCAATGATTTTGGTACCAGCACGAGAGAAATCTACGTAAGTATTACCTTTTCCCACAATTCCACCAGCATAAACACCAGCATTGTTTGGAGTAAAGTAAGCACTTGTACGTGGATCATTCCATCCTAATAATTTATCCATCAAATCTTTACCAGCGATATAGTCTGAACGACCTCCCAAAACGATATCCACATATAATGGGTTTTGGTTAGGAGAAGCAGCCATGTAGGTAAATAAACCATTGTCAGCTGCTGCTGAGATAGCACCTGCATCAGAAGCTTCCACCGCAGATTTAGCCAAATTAGCATCTACATCTGCTTGAATCATACCAATCTTCATACGAAGGGTATTAGCAAACTTCAACCATTTTGAAACTGAACCTTTGTAAATCAAGTCCTCAGCCGATGCAAAACCAGCAGCCGATGTATTGATTTTAGAGATGTCTGCATTCAAACGATTGATTAAATCCGTAGAAATGGTTTTAGCATCATCGTATTTTGGAAATAAAATAGCAGCATTTAAAGACTCAGAGTAAGGAATATTACCAAAAGTATTAACCAAAATACTGTAGGTATAAACCTCCATGATATCAATAATCGCTAATTTATTCGCTTTCTCACCTGGAGTTAAAGCAGCGTCTGCACTGATCAATTTTGCTGACTCACGTAAATCCGCGATAACGTCACGGTACATGGTAGTCCACCATCCTTGAGGAATGTTACGTGTTGCAAAATCATATTGAGCCTCATCTTGATATGTTGACATAGCCCAATGACTCACGGTAAAACGGAATACGTTAGTATTCACACTAGGAGAAGCTAAAGAACCAGAGATGGTCTTAACTGCGTTCGAGAACAAGGTAGGTGCAGGTACTGCAGCTGGCCTTTTAGTCTCAATATTTAATTGAGAAATATCTTCTGTACAAGCCGATGCAAGGAGCAAAAGTGGTACAAAAACTAAAAATATTTTTTTCATCTTTATCAAATTTTAGGATAATTAGAATAATAATTTGATGTTAAATCCAATCGAACGAGTAGTTGGATAAGCACCCGATTGATTTCCTTGGATGTTACCAGCAGAAAGGTTTTCCTCTGGATCAGCATAAGGAACATATTTCTGGATAATCCACAAGTTTCTTCCGAAAATAGAAAGATCAACTCCTTTAACACCTCCTAATTTACGTACAACTGAACCTGGTAAAGAGTAAACAATGTTTGCTTCTCTTAACTTGATGTAACTAGCATCGTAAACGAAAGCTGCAGCTGGGTTATAAGCATAACCATATGTACCATAATCATTTTCCACACGAATTGTATTAGCAGAACCATCCGCTAAAACTCCTGGCATGATTACACCACCACCTTCAGCAACTGGAGAACGAGAAGGATTACCTTTATCATTATTACCAACTGACTCAGGATAAACACCCGTAGCTTGACCATAGTATTGATCTAAAGAGAATACACTACCACCACGCTTCATATCAATCAAGAAGTTCAATGTCACATTCTTATACTTGAATGAGTTGTTGATACCACCAATCCAATCAGGATTTACGTTTCCGATATTGTTTGTTGTAGTAGAAGTCAAGTCATAACGACCATTAGCTTTAACCAATTTCTGACCATTTAAGGTCTTCCAAGTTCTGCCTTGTAAGATACCATATGGTTGACCTACTGAAGCATTTAGGCTAACACCACCTTGGAAAGTAGCTAACTGTAAGTTCTTGCTATCATTGTACAAGCTCAATACTAAACTTGTATTCTTAGTCCAGTTTACGTTAACATTCCATGAGAAATCAGCTGTTTTGATTGGGCTAGCATATAAGCTAACTTCAAAACCTTTGTTCTCAATATTACCAGCGTTCACAAAAGTACTTGAGAAACCTGTTGCAGAAGAAACAGATGCAGGTAAGATCTGATCTAATGTATTCGTGTGGTAATACGTTAAGTCAAAACCTAAACGGTTCTGTAAGAAAGCCATCTCTAAACCGATCTCCTTACTTTGAGTTTGCTCAGGCTTTAAGAATGGGTTGTTCTGAGTCGATGGAGCAGAGAACAAAATGGTTGAACCAAATGGATCTGGTTTGTCATATACGTTCTTGATTGATCCCCAAGGAGCATCATTACCTACTGTTGCATAGTTCATTCTCAATTTACCTGAAGTCAACCAAGGAAGATCTTCAATGTGGTGAGAGAATAACCAGCTAGCTGAACCAGCATAGTATAAGTAAGCATTGTTTGCCACTGGCAAAGTAGACGACTTATCCTGACGGATAGTACCATCTAAGGTTAAGAAATCCTTGTATGTCAAAGTTAAACCTCCAAAGATACCAAATACCTCACGTGGTTGATAACTTTCTCCCGGAGCAGAAACAGTACCTCTTGAATTGGCAATTGAATATAATCCTGGTACAATTAAACCGCCATTGGTTCCAGCAGAAATCGAACGTATATAAGATTTACGTAAGTTCAAACCAGCTAATGCTTTTAGGTTTAAATCTTTTACGATTTCTTTGTCAAAATTTGCCATTAAATCGTAGTTAAGCTCTTGGAAGGTACGATCAAAACGGGTATATCCTGGAACGCCTTGGCTACCAACCGCAATACGCTCTTCTTGGAACTCATTATAAGTATCCACAGTCACACGACCCATGAAATTCAAGAAATCAGCTGCTTTGTAGTTAACCATCGCATTTCCAAAAAGACGAGAACGTGTATCGTTCTGGTAGTTTTGGTAACGAGTCCAATAGTAGTTATCTGTATAGATTGGCTTCAAACCTGCCGCTGATGATGGATCAGACCAGTTCCAAGTTACGTTTTGTTGATTTCTGAAATAAGCTTCTTTTTGCTCTAAGATATCAACGTTAGTTTGATACCACTGACGGAAGTTTTGGTTAACGTTCAAACCACTATAACCAGAACCATAACGCCCTTTACCTTCAATCACTGAGAAGTTAGCTGCAGCAGATGCTGTAACTTTTTTAGAGATATTATAAGAACCAGCTAAATTCATGATGTTCTTAGTTACGTTAGAGTTAGGTAAAGTACCACGCTCATCGTTGCGTGTATAACCTAATTTGAAAGTACCTTGATCCGTAGCTCCATCTAATTGAACGTTAACGTTATTAGAAATAGCCGTCTCATAAAATTTAGATGGCGTATTAGTAGCTGCTACATATGGTCTAGCTTTCAAGTAGTTTGGACCAGCTGGATCAAAAGCGTCCCACTGATAAACCATTAAAGATGGATTGAACTTAGTACCATAAGAAGCATCTTCTGCTGTATTGATAACTAAATCTTTTACTCCATCACCATTGGCGTCAAAATATAAGAAACCATCTTTTTGATATGGATCAGAATAACCAGCACCATATTGGTTTTGGTAAGTGGCAAAGGTAGATTTATCAATTGTTCCTACTGTTAAACCAGCATTAATTGTCAAACCTAATCCTTTTTTCGCTTTTTTAGAAGTAATCATGATGACACCATTGGAAGCACGAGAACCATAAAGAGCTGTTGCAGCTGCACCTTTCAATACCGTCATAGACTCGATATCATCTGGGTTAATATCTGCTGCCGCATTACCATAGTCATAACCACCACGACCCGTTTGTTGGTTACCCGTGTTTTTGTTAGTGTTATCTACTGGTACACCATCTACTACAAATAAAGCCTGGTTGTTACCAGTTAAGGACTTATTTCCACGAATAACGACGTTGGTAGAACCACCAATCGCATTTCCCTGAATAATTTGAAGTCCTGCTACTCTACCTGATAAAGCAGAAAATGCATTACCTGTTCTAACACGAGTCAATTCATCTCCTTTAACCTGCTGTGCAGCATAAGGTAATGAGTTTTTCGTACGTGTTAAACCTAAGGCCGTTACAACTACCTCGCTTAATTCAGCTGCATCAGCCACTAACACCACATTGATCGTGCTTTGACTTCCTACAGAAATTGTTTGAGCTTTGTAACCAACAAAGGAGAACTGAAGAGCCGCTCCATTGTCAACACTGATTTTGTAAGAACCATCAGCTGTGGTAGTTACACCACGCGAGGTACCTTTAAGGCTAACACTAACGCCTGGAAGCGCAGCGCCATCCTCGGAAGCAGTTACTTTACCGGTAACCACCCTTGATTGGGCTAGTAACGAACTGCACGCAGTCGTTACTAGTGCCATCACTAGTAAGAGTTTTTTCATGTTGATTAGTTTATTTAATGAAAAAATAATTTGAAAACGTTGGCAAATTATAAATTTTCCAATAGATACCAAAGAAAATTATGTATAAAGACAAGTCTACAAGCGAAAAAACGCCTGTAAGAGCTATATGGCAAAATTTGTTTTTGAATTTTTCCGAGTTAACTAGAATCTACTCAATTTATTATTAAAAAATTGCAAATTTTCCATTAAATAAATTGATTGAGGACAAGCACCCCGATTAGCCCAACAATGGACACGATACTTTCCATGAGAGACCATGAACGAATGGTTTCTTTAACAGATAAGTTAAAATATTCCTTAAATAACCAAAACCCAGTATCATTGACATGGGAAAACATCAGGCTTCCTGCTCCAATACTCAAAACCATTAAGTTAGGGTTAACTAAACCTGTAGATACTATCGGATAAATCATTCCAGCTGCGGTTAATCCTGCAATGGTGGCAGAACCCACACATACACGTATGATGGCTGCCATCAACCATCCTAAGACTAAAGGCGGAAATGGTAATGTTTGTAGGTAGCTCGCAATCTCCTTACTTACCCCTGAAACTAATAATACTTCTTTCAATGATCCGGCACCAGCAATAATTAACAGAATCATTGCCACATCCTTTACCGCATCCGTATATATGAGCATAACTTCTTCCATTTTTTTACCCATACGTAAACCTAAGGTATAAGTGGCTACACAAATAGCAATCAGCATCACCATGGAAGGATCTGCAATCAAATGAATCAATGGAGTTAAAGAAGAATTTTTATCGATTTTTAAATCTGCCAAAGTGGTTAATACCAAAAGGAATACAGGAAATAAGGCGGTAATGAAGCTAGAAGTTCTACTTGGCAAATTTGATTCAGGGATTGGTTCCCCTTGAAATGCTTTTAGCGAACGAATGGGTAAATGAGTTAAGGTTTTGGAAAATATAGGGCCTGCAAAAACAATAGCCGGAATGGATACAATGATTCCATAAAACAGGGTGGTCCCCATGTTTGCTCCAAACTGAGCAACTAAAGCTGCTGGAGATGGATGTGGAGGAAGAAAACCATGTGCCACTGATAAGGAGGCCATCATTGGAATTCCGGTAACCAAAGGGTGTAATTTAAATTGATGAACCAAAGAAAAAATAAGTGGAATCATCAAAACAAAACCAACATTATAAAAAAGAGGTATTCCTATGATAAATCCCGTCAGCATGAGTCCCCATGCCATATTTTTCTGGCCAAATGCCTGAATCAAGCTACTTGATATTTGCTGTGCTGCTCCACTGCTCGCCACCAACTTCCCTAACATGGCACCTAAAACAATGATGGTGACCAATGAGCCAAGCGTGTCGCCAATTCCTTTTTGAACGGATTTTGCCAAATCACCCAAAGGTAAACCCAGTAAATACCCTGTCGTTAAACTGATGATTAAAAAGGCAATAAAAGCATTAACCTTTTGATATGTAATTAAAAAAACTAAAAGACAAATACATAAAACGACAATAGCAATAGTCATGAGGTCATTTGATAGAGTGAATTAAATGAAGCATCAAAGTTTATTAGCAAAAGCTTATTTTTTCTTTAAAATACTCCATTTAATTCCAAATATATAGAATGCTTTGAACATTTCAGCATCCTAAGTTAGAATGCCAGCAAATCAACGCTATTTACACCTATAATCTCTATTAAAAATCACCATAAGTATCTTCAAGATACTTTTGCATCACTAAAATATCTTCTTTAGATGTTAAATCAGGGACATTTTCAGCCAATGGAATCGCGAAAAATCCTTTACCCGTTCCTTCTCCAAATAATGCTACCGAGGTCGGTAATTCTTTTTCATTTCTCACAGGATGGAAAGGCGTTTTGGCCAAATATGGCAGAAAGGTAGCTGCTTCGAAAACAAAAATATTCATACTTACTCCCAAACGACCTTGTTGAGCCATTAACTCATCAGCCTGTTGGGCAGTAGGTTTCTCAATAATCTCTAATAAGTATCCTTCTGCATCAGTACGAATTAAAGCAAAGGCCGAAATTCTTTCTGCTGGATATAAAAGGCTATCTCGATGATACGAAATCAAAGCTTGCGCATGATCAGTTGACCAAAGTGTTTTTAAGGCATTAACCGAGTATAAGTTATCTGAATTGCATACGATCACCCTGCCCTGCTGCCAATCCGCATGTTGCATCAAGGCTTGATACACTGCATCAGCTGTTCCTGCTGGTTTTTCTCGATCGGCAGGTATTTGCTGACGAGCAAACACGATTTTCAAACCCCAGCAAGCATCCCGCGACATCAAATCTTCACAATAAGCTTGAGTTACTTGATCGGTGGGGTGCAACAACAGCATAACCTCTTCTATACCAGCTAAATGAGCATTGTATAATTGATAATCGATTAATGTCTTCCCATTTTTACCCACTTGAATCATTCCTTTGGTAACAGAATTTGCTTGGGCTACCAAGCTAGGATCCAAATCACTTCCTTCGGAAAGCGCCTTTTTCATACGAGAAGCCATGCCTCCAGCTAAAATCAATAATCTTTTTTTCATTTCCTGAATTAATAAAACAAACTTTCTTTTTCCACTTTAGTACCTTCGTCTACACGAATAATGTAGGCCTTTCCTCCCTCCTTTTCAATGGCTTCTACCACTTTCTCTGGATGTTTGGGTGCATACGCAAACATACAGCCTCCTCCCCCAGAACCATTGATTTTTGCTCCTAAGGCACCGGCATCTAGCGATGCTTGAATCATTCGATCGATTTTAGTAGTCGATATTTTTTTATGTTCACGTAAGTTTACCTGATGTCGATTCAACAAGTCGCCTAATTTTTCATCGCTCCACTCTGACTTTCCCTCGAACATAGCCTTAGCTTCCAATAAAATATCTCGATCTGAGATATTGGCTTGAAGTAAAACCCATTCTGCTTCCGTCAAAATGGCTTGATATGCTAAACAGTCCTCCAACTGAGCTTTTTCCAAATCAAAGTCAGGATTCACCTGCTGAATTTTTTCCAAGCCACTCAACATGCCAAACTTCACATGGGCTAATATTTTTAGTGTATCCTTGGCTTCAAGAGAATCTCCTAACACGAAAGTGCCTAAATCGCGGGAATAGGTTTCAATAGCTATCTTGGGTCTACTTTCTAAAAATATCACATTCCCTACGGCTGTAGAATACTGGTCCATCATTCCTCCTGGCTCTGTAAATTCCAACACTTCTGCTTCATAGGTAATTTCACCAATTTCCTTCTGTGTGGCAGGAATTTGATACATTTCACAAAGAAACTTAACCCATGATACGATCAGTGCAGATGAACTTGAGGTCCCTGAATTAATTGGAATATTGCCCCGAACTTCTATTTCTAAACCTTTTGCTAGTGAATGTCCTTTACGATGAAGAACATTGCAAACACTTTTGAAATAATCTCTTTCTTTGGTGTAAACTAATGGAAATTCTAATTCAAATTCTTCAACAGCTTGGATGTCTGGAAGGGAAAATCGAACGGTTTTGTCGGCCCGAAATTGGCCTTTCATTTGTATGCGTTTCGAAATTGCGGCTGCAATGACAGGTAATCCTAAATAATCTTGATGTTCGCCAAACAAGCAAATCCGACCGGGAGTAGAAACAATCATGCTAAAATTTAATGTATAACAAAAGTACAAATTAGATTTAAAAAAATACCTTACCTTTGAAACACTTAAATACTATCGATGATTACGAAGCGCATCCCATCCGTCGATTATTTCCGAGGCTTTATCCTCTTTCTTCTTGCTGCGGAAAGCACAGATTTGTATCATAATCTGGACAATCTATTTCCTGACAATTTTATCATCACCCAATTTTTCCATGTCAAATGGCAGGGTTTACACTTTTGGGACTTAATCCAACCTGGATTTATGATGATAGCTGGGGCAGCCCTGTACTTTTCTACCTATAAAAGGTTAGACAGTGGGGATACCTATTTAACTCTATGGCCAAAAGTTCTAAAACGTTCTTTACTTTTATTTTTATTTGGAACAGGATTACATTGCCTTGGAAAAGAGAGACTCGTTTTTGAATTGTGGAATGTGCTAACACAGCTATCTGTCACCACCATCATAGCATTTTTCTTACTACGTTTTTCAATTCCTTTACAAATAGCTGCTTCATTGCTGTTATTATTGCTTTCACACAGCTTATACGTATTTAGTGATATTCCCGGTTACAATGAGCCCTATACCCCTGATAAAAACTTTGGTTCTTATATGGATATGCTCTTCATGGGGAAATTAAGTGGTGGGCATTGGATTGCCATCAATTGCATTCCTACGGCTGCACATACCATTTGGGGGGCATTAATTGGACGAATCATCCACCGAAGTTCATCACATCAAATAGTAATTAGAACCCTATTTGGATTGGGCTTATTAGGAATCTTAGTGGGTTATGGACTTGATTTTGCTGGAATCCCCATTATCAAAAGAACAGCTACCCTTTCCTTTACGCTAGCATCTGGGGGATGGATATCCTTAATGATGGCAGCCTTTTATGTAAATTGGGAGAGAAGTCAGGCCATCATTCCCGCGCCAAACTACATACTTTCTTTTGGCAAAAATTCTATTTTTATTTATTTGTTTTTTGAATCCGTCGGACCACAATGGCTAAATAAAGCCTCCTTTGTATTTGTGGGTGGTTTTTTAGAGAAAATTCATATTACTGAAAATATTGCTGAACTAATTAACTCCTTGGTGGTACTTGGAATCATTGGTTTTATTGCCGTTTGGCTAGATAAGCATAAAATCTACATTTCATTGTAGGCAAGAACAACGTTGTCAAGGTTTTAAACCTTGACAACGTTGTTTAAACCCCTCCCGAAAAAGCAAAAAAATCCTGATTTATCACTCAAATAAATTGATAATCTATCTATTTATCCAATTTGTTCATATAATCAAATTTATATGCCCAGGTTTGAGCGATATTGAAGGCTTTCGTTTTAGCTTCCTCTGCCTTGGGTCCTTCAAATAAGGAATCTATCGTTTTGGTAAATAATTCTATCCAATGCTCGAAATGGGCTTTGGTAAGTGGGACAATTTGATTCACTAACAAATGGGGTTGCATGGGTGCCCCTTTGTAGGCATGGCCATCCAACAAAAGCATCTCCCAAAAATCATACATTTTGGGCAAATGATGATCCCAATCCACATGCATCACATCAAGAAAAATATGCCCTACCAAATCATCTGAGGTCATACTTTTATAAAAAGCATTGACAAAAACTTGAATATCTTCTTTCGATGTGATGTCGCTTTTCATTAATGGGTTTTTATTTTTTGTGTCAGCCAAGTAGCTACTTTTTGTCCTTGTTTCGCACCTTCATCTAAGGCTGGTAAAAAGTGAATGCCTCCGTATAATCGACTGATGGATGCTTCGTCAGCGGCTTGAATGAAAGAAGTAAATTTTCTAGGTGGTAAGCCATAAGGAATCTCAGTTGAATCATTAAAGGCTACATTTTCCCCAAACAACTTGGTTAAAACAACCGCCGCCGAACGCGAAATGGTGCTATGACCAGAGGTGTATTCAGGAAATGGAGGTGTCTGCAAAACAGGCATCCATGTTTTATCTATACTAGCATTGATAATCGTTTCAGGTCGAATACGAATGGATCGATATTTTTCGTCCCAACAAGAAATAAAACCATCAAAAATAGCAATGGAAGTTAAGGCGAAAGCCTCTGCTGTTTCTATATAATTCTTTTTCAACTGCCTAGAAACCTGACCCGTTATTCCCAACCAGTGGCCTCCGGGTGACATCTTTTTGGTAGCAAACATGGCATGGCCGGTGATATTCATTTTGAAAGGATTACAATCCCAAAAATTAGCAATGTCTCTTTGTTCATTCGTTAAATTCTTCACTGTTTCATAAGATTGCATCACCTCTTTGTAATAAGGGCTACCCTTAGTCATATCAAATTTACTAGGTTCAGGAGCCCTAAATTGAGAAGATGAATCCAAAACTGCCGGTCTAATTTTGGTCCAAAAAGGCTCTACGGCATCAATGTAGGCTGGAGGTGTTGGCGTCCAAGTCCCAGGTAAATTTGTCACGGTAAATCTGAACCCCCTCGTTTGTTTGTAATTATCTTTTGCCGCGTATTTCATGATGGATTCGGCTACAGAATCACCAAAAGCAATGGAACGCGCATACACATCTTCTGGAATACCTATTTTCTTATAATCAGCTTCTAATTTCTTATCAAATTCTTCATAAAGTTCTTGGGCAAAGGTCAACTTCTTTCCTACTGCCAAATAAGCTCGAACAGAGGCCACTGGAAAACAGTATTCCTCTCCAGCTTTCGGTTGCGCTACTTTTTCAAATCCATTCAGTTGACCAACTAAAGATTTATACCCTTTATTCCCATGTAAAGCAGCCTCATATCCTGCAATGCTGGCATACATGTAAATTCTTGAAGAAACCGGCGGTGCAAAAATATCATGAATGATACTTTCTGTCAGCATTACCTCAGAGCGAATCAAAAACTCAGGATTAGCAGCTTCCTCTTGATAATTAGGGTTATCTGATTTGCAGGCAGCAAAGCATATTGCAACAAACAAAATAAAATATCTCTTCATTGGGTTTGATTTTTGGAATAACAAATATACCAATACTTCTATTTAGAATGGAAACATTGACAAAAATCAGCTAATCGCTGACTCTGCGGCTAAGCGACCCGATGCAAATGCCGCTTGCAAAGATGGGTATTGTGTGTAATCTCCCGAAAGTACGATTCCCTTTTCAAGGGCTTTCTGCTTAATCAAATTCCAAAAACCTTGTTTAGGCAAAGATTCCGGAATTGAGTATGCTTTTAAAAATTTCCAATTTAATTTTTCCTGCCCAAGAAAGCGAGCCATTTCTTTTCTAATCTCTTCCTCGCTTAGCTCTGTTTTTAGGGTAGTAACAGAAATCAATTCTTTTCCTGCTGGTGCATAGCTTGGGTTCACCTTACTGAGACAAGCAAAATGCAATATGTTTGATTCCTCAGCCTTAGGTATTAGATGTAATAATTTCCCCTCATTAGGAAATTCGTCGGCAGAAAAATAGCATGTTTTACTTTGAAGAATAGCCCCCTTATCTACTGGAATATCTAAAAGGTGGCTAGCAGCCGTAGGATTAGCAGCCAAAATAACCTTTGCACATTCCAAAGTTTCACCATTTTTCAAAACGACCTTTCCTTCTTCTATACTTTCCACCTCGGTATTCAATCGAACCGAACTGGCAGGCAAAGATTGTAGCAATTGATTGGAAATAGCGCCCATACCACCTTTTGGAAGCGCTGCCCTCCCTTCTAAAAATTGTTTCAAATAGAAAACAAATAATGAAGCAGGCTGAGTTAATGATTCATCCAAGAAAATACCATAGAAAAAAGGCTTCAAAAATCCGTCTTGGAAAGTCGGCGAAAAACGTAAGGAATCAATGTATTCTTGGGTTGTCAACGGATTGTTAGACATAGGCTTCGCATCCAATTGAATTTTCAGCCAAAGTTGAGCCAACTTAACCAAATCACTCAAGCTAATGATTCCATCACCTAAGGCTCTGAATAAAGAAAAGGTTTGTTGCCATGGACTAAAAAAGCTCAGCCAAGATTTATCTTTCCATAAATAAGCCCCAGAATCAAAATAAGATAAATCCAAATCGGCCAATCGTAAACTTTGCTGCACCTCCGAGTAAGAAGTTTGTAAAACTTGAAAGCCATGATCCAAAGTAAATCCTTGAAAATGCTCACTTTGTACCCTACCCCCTACATGAGCTTGTTTTTCAAGCAAGACAAACGGAATTCCACCTTCATGCAACACATTAGCTGCTTGTAAGCCTGCAATACCAGCTCCGATTATAACGATTGGTTTCATGATAAATTTATATTTAAACAAACTCTTGGAACTTACAAAAGTTTAAAGTCTTTTTTATTACTTTGCATATTAAATGATTCCCTGGAATGAATTACAAAATTAAGGAGGAAAACGGTTATCACTATATCGACGAGGGTAAAGGGGAAACATTATTGATGTTACATGGGCTTTTTGGAGCTTTAAGTAACTGGGAAGGTGTGATATCTCATTTTAAATCCAATTACAGGATCATAATTCCATTAATGCCCATACATGACATGCCTATAAAAGAGGCAGGTTGTGAGGGTTTAACTGTTTTTATAGAAGAATTTGTTGAGTTCAAACAGTTAGAAAAATTTAGCCTAATTGGCAATTCTTTGGGAGGACACGTTGCCTTAATTTATACCCTAAGACACCCAGAGAAAGTTCAAAGATTGATTCTAACTGGTTCGTCTGGATTATTTGAAAATTCCATGGGGGGATCTTATCCCAAACGTGGAAATTACGAATACATCAAAGAAAGGGTCGAATATACATTTTATGACCCTAAAACAGCTAGCAAAGAGTTGGTTGATGAGGTTTTTGAAATCACCAATAGTATACCTAAAGTAATGCGCATCATTGCCATTGCTAAGTCTGCGCAAAGGAATAATATGGCTAAAGATATTGTCCGTATTAAAACCCCTACCCTATTAATTTGGGGATTGAATGATACGATTACGCCTCCTCATGTAGGTCATGAATTCAATCAATTAATTCAAGGTTCAGAACTTCAATTCATTGATAAATGTTGTCATGCCCCTATGATGGAAAGACCTGATGAATTCAATGCCATTTTAGATAAATGGTTGCAAAAAACGAAAGTTTAACCATGTTAGTCCTATCCTATTTGTCCTTTGACTATCCTACGCTTTCTCTGCAAGATAGCCTTCAAAAGGCTTTAAAGGTAATAGAAGCACATAAAGTACCTGCACTAAGTGTATTGGATGGGAAAAAATGGGTGGGGACTATAACTGCCCTACAAGTAGCCCAAAACCTTTCCTCAGCGGCTAAATTGAAAGATATTCAAGCAGATTTCCAACAGGATAAATTAGAATTAGAAGAAGATATTTTAGCTAGTTTGCCCCTTTTTGAAAATACCGGATTTAGTTTATTGCCAGTAGTAAATGAAGAAGGCAATTGGATGGGCTATATTCATCAAGATGTAATTTCAACCATGTTTATTCAATCTGGATTTACTGGTAAAAATGGAGGGATTTTACGCATCTCCTTTCACGCTCAGCGGGATTCCATGAGTGTAATACTCCGTATCATTGAAGAAAATAAAGGCCTAATGGTGCGTAGTTTTTTTCATCGCTCTGAGAAAAATCCACAAGCCTTGCCTGAGTGGGTTATTCAAGTTCAAACTGACCAATTTTCTCAATTGGTAAAAAGCTTGGAACGACATGAGGTCGCCGTTGAAAAAGCCTTTACTTTTGGCCATCAAGAGGATGTGGATCAAGCTCGATTTGATTTACTTTTGAAATATTTAAATCCATAGTTTTGAGTCTAAAAATCGCCATTCATGGAAAATCCTTTACAGGTGATACCAAAAACCTAATGGTAGACTTATGGGCTGACATTATTGCTAAAAATTGTCAGATTACCCTTTCAGATGTATTTAAAGCACACTTACTAACACATTCCTTTGATGTGGAGCATATTCCTTCCTACTCATCTATGGAAGGTCCTAGCCATGTAGATATGGCCTGGAGTATTGGAGGGGATGGCACTTTGCTAGAAACCTTGACACACATTGGAGACAAAATGATACCCATTTTAGGTATCAACACAGGTAGGCTAGGGTTTTTAGCTACCATTTCACCCCAAGAAGTTTCTCAAGCGCTAGACTTTTTATTAGAAGGAAATTATCGGGTAGAAGAACGAGGACTAGTTGCGGTAAAAACCGAGATTGATCTTTTTGAAAACAAGTCCTTTGGCCTCAATGAAGTAGGAATCATGAAAACGGATACTTCCTCCATGATTGTTATAAAGGCCTATGTAGATGGCAATTACTTGAATTCTTATTGGGCAGATGGTTTAATTGTGTCCACGGCAACAGGCTCTACTGGCTATTCGCTTTCCGTAGGAGGGCCTTTGGTCATGCCTACTTCCGATATTTTTATTATTGCCCCCATGAGTCCGCATAACCTGAATGTGCGACCATTGGTAGTTTCTAGTGACACGCATTTACGATTCGAAGTGAGTAGTCGAAGTCAAAATTTCCTTATCTCCATAGATTCGCGATCCAAAGTAGTGGATAGCCAATTTAGTATTGAAGTTCAAAAAGCACCTTTCCCGGCTAGATTAATTAAAATCCCAGGTGATGATTTCCTTCAAACCCTAAGAAATAAATTAAATTGGGGATTGGACGTTAGAAACTAATGGAATCAAGGTATTTTTGATTGATTCAATCACCTCAATAAACAATTCCTAATGAATCATTTTCTTGAGTTCATTTAACTTCAATAATGCCTCGATTGGAGATAGCGAGTTGACATCTAATTTTTCCAATTGATCATTAACCTCTTTTAGGCCTGCTGGTATTTCGGCACCAAAAAGACTTAATTGATAATTAGCTTTGGGCATATCTTTTAACTTTTGGTCATGATCCTCTTTGATATGATCTTTTTCTAAATGTTGTAAAATTTCATGGGCCCTAAGTACCAATGCCGTAGGCATACCAGCCATTTGAGCCACATGAATACCAAAGCTATGCGCTGAACCTCCTGGTAATAATTTTCTTAGAAAAATGATTTTATTCCCCATTTCCTTGACAGAAACATGGAAATTTTTGATTCTAGGAAAATCATCCGACAACTGATTCAATTCGTGATAGTGGGTTGCAAAAAGGGTTTTAGCCCGACTCTTTGGATGGTTATGTAAATGCTCAGCAATGGCCCAAGCCATTGATACCCCATCGTAAGTAGACGTACCCCTTCCTATCTCATCTAAAAGGACCAAAGACTTGCTCGATAAATTATTTAAAATAGCTGCCGTCTCTGTCATTTCGACCATAAAGGTAGACTCCCCTTTGGATAAATTATCTGAGGCACCTACTCGTGTAAACACCTTATCTACCAAACCAATGCTAGCTGCCTGGGCAGGTACAAAGGAACCCATTTGTGCCATCAAAACAATCAATGCGGTCTGGCGCAACAAAGCAGATTTACCAGCCATATTGGGACCTGTGATCATCATGATTTGCTGAGATTCATTATCCAAATAAACATCATTGGGAACATAATTTTCCCCTACGGGTAATTGCTGTTCTATGACAGGATGACGACCTTCTTTGATATCAATCGTATCATTTTCCAACAATTCAGGTTGCACATACTGATGCTTTATGGCTATATTAGCAAAACTTTGTAACACATCCAGGGTTGCTATTCCTTGAGCATTCACTTGAATAAGTTCCAGATAATCCAAAGCTTCACGAATCAAATCTTGAAATATTCCATATTCAATTTGCGAAATACGATCCTCTGCGGTCAGAATTTTCTCTTCGTAAATTTTTAGTTCATCCGTAATGTATCGCTCAGCATTGACTAGCGTCTGCTTTCGAATCCACTCAGGTGGTACACGGTCTTTATGGGAATTGGTTACTTCTAGGTAATAACCAAAAACCTTATTATATGCCACTTTCAAGGATGATATCCCGGTACGTTCTATTTCTCTTTTTTGTAAATCTTGTAAATATCCTTTCCCGTTGGACGAGAGTAAATGTAGCTCGTCCAATTCTGCCAAAAATCCTGTTTTAATTATTCCCCCTTGATGTGCTAACATTGGGGCATCATCACGCAAGGCGTTTTCAATTTTTTCTACTAAAAGGGTACAAGGATTTAACCGTTCGGCCCATTTTTTCAAACTTCCTTGGCTATTATCCCATAATAATTCCTTGATTAAGGGAATTTGTTGCAATGCCCTTTTTAATTGAACCAACTCTCGGGGATTAATCCTGCTAGCTGCCACCTTTGAAATCAATCGCTCTAAATCACCTATTGGTTTCAAATAACTGAGCAATAAATCCAGTAAATCCTTGTTTTGAACCAGTTCAGCAACCCCAGATTGCCGATCTTGAATCTCAGCCAGCTGTTTAAGGGGTAGCACCATCCACTTGCGTAGTAGGCGAGCTCCCATAGCTGTCAGCGTTTGATCCATTAAGGATATCAAAGGAACACCCCCTTCTTGGGAGGGATGAATTAACTCCAAATTACGAATGGTAAACCGATCTAGCCAGACATATTTATCTTCCTCAATGCGTTGAATGGAAGAAATATGAGCTACTTGTTTATGTTCCGTTTCTGCCAAATAATGGAGAATTACCCCAGCAGCTATGATACCCAAGGGCATATCTTCAATTCCAAAACCCTTTAAATTTTGGGTTTTAAAATGCTGTGTTAATAATGGATAGGTAAAATCCTGTGTAAAAATCCATTCTTCTAAACTGAAAGAATGAAACTGATCGCCAAAGGAATCCAAAAATTGATTTCTACATTTTTTGGGATACAGAATTTCAGCTGGCAAAAAACTTTGAATCAGCTTTTGAATATAGGCTAATGGCCCCTGAGAGCACATATACTCTCCAGTGGAAATATCCAGTAAGGCCAATCCAAATAGATTTTGGGTAGTTGAAGGAAAGGCAATGGAGGCCAGGTAATTATTTCTTTTGTTATCTAAGACTTGATCATTAAAAGAAACGCCAGGTGTAACTAATTCTGTCACACCACGTTTGACTATTCCTTTCGCCTCAGCAGGATTTTCCAGTTGATCACAAATAGCTACTCGCTGTCCTGCCCGAACCAATTTGGGCAAATACACATCTAATGAATGATGAGGAAAACCTGCCAGATGATCATCCGCATTTCCATTATTACGACGCGTTAAAACAATTCCTAAAATTTTTGAAGCCTTGACTGCATCCTCCCCAAAAGTTTCATAAAAATCACCAACCCTGAAAAGCAAAATCGCTCCAGGGTACTTGGCTTTGATTTGATTAAATTGTCGGGAAAGTGGAGTTTCACCTTTTTTTAAAGGCTCTTGTCCATCTGCTGCTTTTCTGGCCAAATTAGAATAATATAAGGGAGGTAAAAATAAGAATTTTGCCCGAATTATTTCATCCTTCAGCTTAATTTTGAAGCTTAAATCCAAACAAAAATGAAAGTATTTTGGTTGAGAAAAAATAGCTTTTTAACGAAATACAAAAACTGAACAATGGATAATTTTCCGTTAAATAAACCTACCGAAAGAAGACAAATAAATTAGCGTTCAATATTCCTAGGTAAGCTATTTTTCAGGATAAGAAAATTAGAAATTGAAAAATTATTTCCCTATTTTGCCAAATAATTTCGAAACCCATAACTATGATTAATTCTTCCATATACATCAAATCTCAACAAGAGGTTTTTGATGTGGTGATTGTTGGCTCAGGTGCTGGTGGTGGTATGGCTGCCCATATGTTAACCAAAGCAGGAGCGAAAGTCTGTTTATTAGAAGCAGGTCAACCTTATGACCCAGCTGATCCCAAAAATATTACCCAATTAAAATGGCCTTATGAATCGCCGCGCCGTGGTGCAAACACCACTCGTCCATTTGGTGATTTTGATGCAGCCTATGGTGGCTGGGATATTGATGGTGAACCCTATACGCGTAAAGAGGGAACCAAATTTGATTGGTTTAGATCCCGTATGGTGGGAGGTAGAACCAACCACTGGGGACGTATCTCTTTGCGTTTTGGTCCAGATGATTTTAAAAGAAAAAGTATTGATGGTTTAGGTGATGACTGGCCTATTGGCTATGATGACATGAAGCCATATTACGATAAAGTAGACCGTTTAATTGGTGTTTTTGGAACCAATGAAGGAATGAGAAATAATCCAGATGGTATTTTCTTACCTCCTCCTAAGGCGCGTTTGCACGAATTAATGATTAAAAAGGCGAATAAGGCCATTGGTATTCCAACCATTCCTTCTCGTTTATCTATTTTAACTAAGCCCATAAATAATGAGCGTGGACAATGTTTCTATTGTGCACAATGCTCGAGAGCTTGCCAGGCCTATGCCGACTTCTCTTCATCTTCGGTATTAGTTAAACCCGCTGCAGCAACAGGTAATTTAACCTTATTGCCTTATGCCATGGCCAGAGAAGTCATGACAGATCCAATTTCAGGATTAGCCACTGGCGTTTCTTACGTACACACAGGTACCTTACAAGAGTACTCAGTAAAAGGTAAAATTGTTGTATTAGCGGCCTCTGCAGGAGAAACGGCACGTTTATTATTAAACTCAAAAAGCTCTCGCTTCCCGAATGGCATCGCTAACTCCAGTGGAGTGGTAGGTAAATACATCAACGACTCAACAGGAGCTTCTCGCTCGGCCATTATACCGGCTTTATTTGATCGTAAAACATACAATGAAGATGGTGTGGGTGGATCTCACATCTACTCTCCTTGGTGGGGTGATAACAGTAAATTAGATTTCCCTCGTGGATACCATATTGAATACGGTGGTGGTATGGGTATGCCTAGCTATGGTTTTGGTTGGGGTATTGAAGGATTAAATGGACGTGAAAACTTCACCCGTGATGGTTTGAAAAAAGCAGCCGGTGGATATGGAGCGACCTTGAAGGAAGATTACCGTCGCTTCTATGGTTCTTATGTCAGCTTTGCTGGTCGTGGAGAACCTGTACCAAGAGAAGACAACTACTGTGAAATTGATCCAAACGTAGTGGACAAATATGGTATACCAGTACTACGTTTCAACTATAAGTGGAGCGATTACGAAATCAAGCAAGCTAAGCACATGCAAGATACATTTGAACAAATTATCGATGCGATGGGTGGAAAGCCGATGGGTAAGAAACCTGGTGCTGATTCCAATTACGGTTTAGCTGATCCAGGACGTATCATCCACGAAGTAGGAACTGCTCGTATGGGTAACAATCCTAGTACATCCGTGGTAAACTCTAACTGTCAAGCGCATGATGTGAAGAACTTGTTCTTAGCTGATGCTGCACCATTTGTGTCTCAAGGGGATAAAAATGCCACTTGGACCATCTTAGCTTTATCGATGCGTACTTCCGAATATATTATTGATCAACGTAAAAAAGCCAATTTGTAATGAAAAGAAGAGATTATTTAAAAAATATCGGCTTAAGTTCATTGGGCTTAGCTGCATTGAATCCTCAAGTAAAAGCCATGGAGGCTTTAGAAGGGGCACCCGATCCTAAAAAAGTCGCTCCGATTAAAGTACCCAATGGTAGAACCTTAGATGAAGCGGAACGTGATGCCAAATTAATGGCTGAGAAGTTCCTAAATGCGCATGAATTAGCGACGATCACCATATTATCAGATATTATTATCCCGGCAGACGGTAAATCAGGAAGCGCTTCTCAAGCAGGAGTGACTAAGTTTATCGAGTTTATTGTTAAGGATAAGCCAGAATTTAAAACACCTATGCGAGGTGGATTAAGATGGTTAGATGGTGAATCTAAACGTCGTTTCAGTAAAGTATTCACTGAAATTACCCCTAAGCAACGTATTGAGATTGTCGAGGACATCGCCTATCCTGAAAAAATTAAGCCGCAGTTTTCTCAAGGTGTTAGTTTCTTTTCTTTGATGAGAAATTTAACAGCCACAGGATTCTATACGTCTAGAATCGGATTGGACGATTTAGCCTATAAAGGCAACACACCAAACGAATGGAAGGGTGTTCCTGATGACGTATTAAAGCAATACGGATTATCTTACGATGATTAAACATTCCGATTTATATCTTAAACCGGAAATTTTCAAACATATTCCTCATTTAGTGGCGGGTGTAAGTACCCGCCACGGAGGAAAAAGTCAAGCTCCCTATCATTCCCTAAACCTAGGGGTACATACTGACGACTCCCCTCACATCATTCAGGAAAATTTAAAGCTTCTATGTCAATCATTGGGTATCAATCCCCAAGACTTTGCTAGATCTTATCAAACTCATCAAGATCAAATTTGGGAATGCCAAAGTCCAGATTATCTGAGTGGATATGATGCCATCATCAGCACTAAAAAACAAATATTTTCAGCTGTTGGAATAGCGGATTGCTGTCCCATATTAATAGTCGACCCCATTCAAAAAATTACTGCTGCTATCCATGCAGGATGGAAAGGGTCCGTATTAGGCATAGTTACAAAAACGGCCCATGTTTTATTAGATAAATACCAAAGCAAACCTGAAGATATTTTGGCCTATATTGGACCATGCATTAGTTTAACTCATTTTGAGGTTGGGGATGAAGTGGCTGCCCAATTTCCTGATGATTGTAAACAAAAACCTGGCCTAAAATGGCATGTAGATTTAAAAAAACATCAGGTAAATCAATTAGAGGGTCTAGGGATTTCCCACATAGAAGTATCTCCTTGGTGTACGGTTGAACATAACGAACACTTTTTTTCGCATCGAAAAGAGCAAGGTATTACCGGCCGAATGCTAGCTTTTGCTGGTTTTCAAGACTAAATTTTTACCAAGTTTTTGAAATCTACTCGGCTTCGACTTTTCCAAATATGCCTCCTTAGGGGCTCCTCAAACAGATTCTAACCTTTCAAATTATCTATAAACTGATATTGTGCTCATCATGCCTTGACAAGCATTGGGTAATTAAGGCATTTTTTTGAAATTGCCTTCGAAATAATTCAATCAACCTAACCCTAAACACAATGAAAAAGTTAAAATTGACTTTAACTGTTTTAGAAAACAGAGATGCCTCTTTCGGAGGATCAAACGAAGTTGCCCTTGCTGGATCAACTTGTACCTGTACTTGTACTTGTTGCAAATCAAACAATGATGCACCTGCAGAAGCAACTGCCTAATTATTGATATGGGTGGAGATTTTTATCTCCACCCATTTTTATAAAATACCTTTCCACACATGAAAACTACGATACCCCACCAAGCCATATTTTGTGGTCCAGATTCTCTATTCATCTTAGATGGTGACCAAAATTTAATAGAAATCAATGGAGAATCATCCTCCCTTATCAAAGAGATTCTTAAAGAAATTAGTCAGGAGCATTCGCTAAAAAGTATTTTCGAAATCCACCAAGATCAATTTGAAAACGATAATGCCTCATTTCAAGAATTAATAGATTGGATGTTGGATAAACAACTAATCCAACAATCAGCCCAAATTCAAAAAATTAAAATTCATGTATTAATTGATTCCTTCCCAACTAATCAATCCGCCTACCTCATTGATTCCCTAAATCAAGTAAATGAAAATCAAATAGAATACATCCAGGAGGACTCCCTCAAGAATGCCGATTTAATCCTTTTTGTAGGTTCACTTTTAAATCAACGCAAAAAAATCCAGCAATTAGCCCAACTTAGTTATGAAACAAAAATCCCACTGCTGTATTCAGAAATTGATCGTTCGTCCTTCACGATTGGTCCTATTATTTCCTCCGATCTGTTAAGCCCATGCTTGAATTGTTTTGCCGATAGAAAGCAAGTGATGTTAAAAAATCCCAAAGCTTTTTCGTCCCTACAAAAAGCGCAAAACCACGAATATATTTTCAAGCCATCCCTTAAACATAAATTATATTATGCTGCCTTCGTGAATTTCCTGGGTCGTGAAATTCAAAAATTTTTCTACTCCAACTTGTCCAATTCTCCTCTGCTGGGTCAAAGCTATTATGTAAATGGACAGTCATTAGAAATACAAAAAAGCAAAATCCTAAAAGTGCCTCATTGCACCATTTGCTGCAAGAAGAATCAATCCATGACTTTCAATAATTAAGATGAAGAATCCAACAATAAATTGGGTTAAAGGTGATTTAATCCATGGAAATCAATACCAAATTCCAACAAGAAGGTGCTTGCCTACTGGCTTGTTCCAAAGCTATGTTGAAGCCTCGCATCTCAATTTATTGGCTTCGAATACTGATGGGATCCAAGGTTCAGGAATTGGTTTTAATCAAATTGAGGCTCATAATTCAGCCATAGGTGAATGGGTAGAAAGATATGCTGCCTCTCATCAAGATTTCAAGGACTTGGTATTTGCCACGGAAGATGAATTAAAAAGTCAGCACAAATCATTCTTACCTGTTGAATCTTACATTCCCTTTCTTCCAGAACAATATGGAGAAGATTTACCATATCACCCTTGGAATAAAGAGGCTAAAATTAGTTGGATTGAAGGTAAAAATATATTGAACCAACAGTCCATTTTGGTACCAGCCTTCGCTGTTCATTTACCCCATAATACGGATTGGGATCAAAAAAAGTCCTATGTTCTTCAAACTTCCACAGGAATATCAGCAGGAGAAAACTTACAAAAATCCATGATAGGAGGCTTTTTGGAATGCGCTGAAAGAAATGCATTTGCTGAATTTTGGTACCGACAAGATTATTGGATACATCGCATTAGACGAATGAATCAAAGCTCAGTATTAAAGGCCTACCCAAACCCAAACATCCAGCATTTATTTGATAATACGAGAGTTCAAATCCAACTATTTGATTTATCTCCAATTAGTCCGATTGAAACGCACGTGGTTGTTTTATTTTTCCCGTACAAAGGACAAATACTCCAATCCATGGGCTGTGCTGCTCGATTTAATCGGGAAGATTCCATCATCAAAGCATGCTTGGAAGCTTACCAAGGAATTGAATATGCCATTGGATTAAGTCAAAAACCTGCTGACTGGATACTAGATCAGGAAGGATTTGTTTCCATCAATAGTTTTGACAAGCATTTTGCATTTTATAATCGCTTTCCTCATTGGAGAGTAAAATCTCCCATACTTCAAGCCGCCTCCTTGTTGGATACCTTCTTTCCAAAAAATGAAAAAACAAAGAAAAAAATTTGTGCTTGGGAAGAAGTAAACCAGCTTGGCTTAAGTCATATTTTGGTCGTACCCTTAAGCACAGAAGATGTACAATCCCAAGGTTTTGAAGTAGTCCGAGTGATTGTCCCTGGGTGGAATTTACTCACCGGAGTACATACTCAGCCCTTTTTGAAAAATTTACATCCACAAGTAGGTGAAAACCTATTTACTACCTATCCACATCCTTTCCCATAAATCATGAAAACAAGATTCATTTTTTTACTCCTCACCTTCCTATTACCAAGCATTTGCTGGTCACAAGGCAATTTAGAATCCTTCATTCAAGATGTTCAAAAAATAACTTGGAAGACACCTAAAGATAGTTTACAAAAAATCATATCCTCTATGAATAACCATCCCAGCAACGACTATTACTATTGGTATTGGAATGCCTATGCACATTATATGGATTATTTCAATTATAAATTATCGATACCTGCCGAAGAGAAAAAAGCACAGTTATGCCTAGAAGAAGCCAGCAAATACTTAAGCAAAATACCCAAATCTAACTCTGAAACCCTGGCTTTGCAGTCGCTTATAGATGGCTTGAAACTCAATTTTACCAATGTCTTTTTATTGCCTATTAAAGCCGGAAAGGTGGGTAAATTAGCCGAAAGAGCCATCGAATTAAATCCCAAAAATCCTCGTGCTTATTATGCATTAGCGATTTATGATTTTTATACCCCAAAAATGTATGGAGGTAGAAAAATCGTAGAATTAAATCTGAGCAAAGCCATTTCACTCCCTTTAAGCTCACCTGAAAACGCGAAGGAACCACAATGGGGAATCACGGAATCCTATTTATTCCTCATTCGATATCTAAAGGAAGAAAATCAAAAGGCTAAAGCATTACACTATTTGCAAGAGGCCAAAACCAAGTTTCCGAATAATACCTTATTTCTTCAGTATAAACTTTAACACCATGGCAAAGGTCAGAAACCTATTATTTGAACCGTGTATTACTGATGTTTCCTATGATTTTTTGGAACAAAGTAAACTTTATAGCTTTCAAGCTAAGGAATATAGTGAGCGACTTAATGCGGTTATGTCCAGTGACTATTTCATGAGCCATATCAGTCAGCATAGCATTGAGTTGGGATTTTGTGAAGAATATGATTTATTGAAAATGGATGAAATACCTCCTTTGGCGCAAGCCTTGAATCAATTAAATCGCCTAAGAAATAGCCAAAGAAATTACGACCAAATCAACAAAATATCTTTGCAAGACCTTTCCCATTTTCTTCAGCTGAGCTATACCATAACCCAACGGTTTGACGCATCATTATTAATGCCTCCACGTAGAAATATACCATCCGGGGGAGGCTTATACCCTATCGATGTGTACCTCATAAACCAACATATTACCGAGCTTCCTTTAGGTGTCTTTATATACGACTTGTTTACCAATAAACTTAAATTATTGCATGCTTATGACCATCAAGAATCGCTAAATCAAGCATTAAATAAGACCCTATTTGCTCAACAAAAAAATGATATAGATTATAGCCATGCCAGTGCATTTTTAGTTTTAGGGGCAGAATTAGAGAGATCTTGTTTCAAATACCTAGACAGAGGCATTCGCTGGGCTATCCTAGAGGCAGGAGAAATAGTGCAAGCCATGTATTTAGCAAGCGCATCTTTAGACCTGGGAAGTTGTGCTATCGGGGGATTCAATGATGAAGCCTTAGCTCAGTTAATCGGCTATCAAAATCCAAGTCAAATTACACTCTTAGCTCTAGCCTTAGGAAAATAACATGAGCTACCTACTTAATCCTGACTTTAAGCTGATTTATCAGAAGGAAAGTTCTGAAGATCTGTTTTTTAAGCATTCTTGGAAGGATTGTCTTATTCAAATCAGTCAATTAGAATGGGAAATACTATCCCATTTGGTCAAGCATCGAGATCAACATAAAACATTGGCTTACTTGAGGCAAAGTTATGAGGCAGATAATAACATCCTACATCAATTAATAGAGTATTCCCTAGAAATCGAATTACTGATTCCAGAGGAATCCTATGAAGCATACTTGAACCAAAAGCATCAGAAGATTAAGCAAGGTATTTCAACTTGGAAAATGGGGGTTATTAAACTATTTTCTCTACTATCTATACCCATTGAATTCATTGGTAGTGGGAATCTACGATTTTATAAAATTGCCAAAATTCCATTGGAGAATACTTGGATCGAGGTTTTAGCAAAGAATTCTATCTTTCAATATGCCTTTATTTCCCTGAATATAATTCTATTCACCATGGGTATTTACCCAATAGTTAACAATGCACAATTTCTTCAGCAATGGCTATCGTTCGAATTATGGGGTGAAAGTTCGATGCTACTACCTTTTTTAATTGTCGGCTTATTAGTTACAAGCTTTTTACATGAACTAGCCCATTATACCACCTACTTGAGATATGGTGGAATGGTAGCAGATTTAGGATTTTCCTGGGTACTAGGGTTCATTCCATTTATTCATATTACTACCAACTCGCTTCATTTCTGGGAAAATAATACCCATAAAAGAATCGTGATATTGGCAGGTATCCTACTAGACCTTTCCTTATTCTTGGGCATAAATTTTATTTTGAACTTGAATCTTGACAAAGTCTGGCTATCTCATTGGCAATTCATACAAGGCTTTATTGCTTTCCGTGTTCTATTTAATAGTATTCCTTTTATCCCCGGAACAGATGGATATTTTTTAGTATCAGACTGGCTAAAAGAACCAGCACTATTTCATGAAGCTAGTCGCTCATTTCAAAAATTCAAATCGACCATCTTTCAAAGGGAAGCTAAAGTATTACTTACCAAAGACTATATCTACCTAGCCTATATCTTAATGAGCTATTGCTTTATTACAGCCTATTACTGCCTACTTGCTCTTTGGATAATCCTTCCCTATTTCATTAGTATTCTACCATGAAAAGAATAAGTTTCCTCCTTTGTTTTTTAGCTTTTTCAATCCTGACCAATGCACAATCTGGAATTAAGGGAAGAATAATTGACCACTACCACCAAATCTATTTGGAAAATGTAAGCATATATTTAATCCAAAATAAACTCAGCTCAATCAGCGATTCCACAGGCTCATTTGAATTCAAGCCATTAAACAAAGGACTTCCAGATACATTAATTGTATCCCTTCTAGGTTACAAAAAACGAATAATCCCCATCACGGATTATCTATTTAAAAACATTCAACTTGCCTTAGATAAGCCTAATGCGCTTTCAGAAATTAAAGTAAAAGCAAGTGTTCCTATGTCGGAAGATTTTGTAAATCAAAAATTAAATTTCTTAGATGTGGTATTAAATGCTTCCTCAAAAGCAGATCCCCTATTGGCTGTACAATCCTCCACTGCTGCTAGTCCTTATGGAGAATCTGCCACCATCAGTTTTCGTGGCAGTAATCCCCAATTAAGCCAAATTTATATCAATGATATTCCCATACCTGAACCAGTCAAGTTCACCCAAATGTCGAGCATAGGAACTTTTAGCCTTATTCCCATCAATACGCTTAAAGATTTACTTATTTTCCCAAGTAACCCTCCAATTGACCTGATGAATGCGAGCACCGGTGTCGTTCAAATTCAAACCATTGAATCATTCAATAAGCCAAAAGTCGAACTAGATCTTAGCCTTGGACAAGCAGGTCTTTATTGGACTCCTTGGGTTAAAGGGAACAATGGAATAAGTGTTTTTAGGCATCATCAGTTTGGTACTTTATTAAAACACCTTAACCCAAAGTCTTTTCTTGATTTGCCCTATTTTAATGAAAGTGATTGGGGAATAAATGCCCATTTTCAAACAAAAAACCTTTGGAGAATTAAGCTCTTTAATTTATTTATGACGGAAAAATATGCAAGTCTATTTCGGCATCCCTCCTATGAGGGTTTATTTACATATCAAAAAACTAGACATGTTCAAACGATCAATCTGTCGAAACTGCTTGAACGTGCTCAATGGACTTTCAAATTTGGACTACATGAGTCTGAACAACAGGATAGCACAGGGAATTATGTATACCGACCTAAATCGATTCACATTTTCAGTGGCATCGATTTTCAATTATTTCCAAAAGAAAGTTGGACTATAAAAATGGGTTATCAATGGCTACAAGCCAAAACCAATTACCAAATAAAAATTCCCTTTTATAACTTTGATTATCGACCACAATCACGTTTTATACCCTATTCCAATAAATCTAAACTATCACAACATGAACTTTTTATCAGCAGTAACTATTCAATATCGAATTCATTTAGGATAGGCGCTGGCCTTAAACTCACTCATTCTAGTCCTGAAAATTTATCGCTTTTTTCGCATCAGCTTCACACAAGATGGTATATTCACGATTCTAAAACCTATACCAACCTAGCATGGAGCAAGCATATAGCCAGTCTATTCCATACCGAAAAAGGCTACATCTGGGTCAATACCCAGCAATTATCATGGGATATTATTCATGAAAAAGAATTATCCAAATGGAGTTTTAATGCTTTTTATAAAACAGAAAAATCCGTCTTAAATGAAGGAAAAGCATGGGGAACAGAGTTAAACTACAGTCTTTTAAGGGCGAAATCAAAACATGAAATTGGCATAGGCAGCCATTGGAGTGAAATTCAAACAGGATCTATTATTCAAAAATCCCCCTACCAAATTCCCTATTTTTTGCGTACCCAATCACAATGGAAATGGCCTTGGTTTGATGTAAGTATCAGCCAAGTCTTCCGATCGGGTAATTATTATAAATCCCTACTAGCTACTACATATGACCCTGACTTGAATATCCATATTCCACAATTTGAAAACGTGGCCAACAAGACTTTATCTCCCTATTGGAGGATGGATGCCATGATTAGTAAAATCATTCAAAAAACCGATAAATCTTCATGGATCATTTATTTGTCTGTCGGTAATATAGTCAACAAGGACAATGTTAGAGCCATGAATTACAACCAAGATTACCAATTTTCCTTTCAAGAATTTTACCAGAAAAGAATTTTCTATCTAGGCGTTCAACTGAGATGGTGAAATACTATTTGGCGTTCGAGTCGCGTAAAAACTGTTGTCTTGAAATATTTTCTTTGGGCAAAAACTCGTAGGCTTTTTTCCATTCCTTTTTCTTTAAATCCCCATTTTTGATGGATTGAATGAAATTAATCCAAGCAAAAGGATTTGTTAAGGATAAAATAGGACTTGCATAAAATGTTCTGTTAGCCTGTGCAGCAACCATTTGATCTGAGAAATTCCTGAAATTTGAGGAAGCTCCCATACCAGCTTGTAAGGCAAAAACATTGAGTTTGGATTGTTCCAAATTATTGGCCAAAATACCCCTTTGTTTCTCATCCCTTAAACGCATATTAAGAAACGCTTGCTTAAATTCCTCCTCAGAACTATGCGGAAAAACTTTTACTTCAGATAGTATCTTTGATTCCTCTGACAAGGAGATAATTGCTCTATGGACTTGGTCCGTATTTTTAGGAATGATGTAATATTTTTTTTGATAACCTACATAAGTAAACACCAAACTATCTCCGGGAAAAACATACATTTCCACCATACCAAAATTATCACTCAAAGCCCCTCTACCTGCCTTTGGATTATATACATAGGCTAAAGGTAAGTCTTCAGCTTTGGTTGCTGTAACTACCCTTCCTAGAAATAATACCGTCTTATCTTGGCCTTGAGCCATAAGATCTTGACTGAGGCCTGCAACTAAAAAGAAAAGTCCCAATATGACTTGTTTGCAAATTTTCATTGAGCTGCAAATAATATTTTTATGTTTTAATTGATCCATTCCTAAACGAATGAAGCTTAAAATAATTTCAAAAAAGTAATAATAAATGGTATGGATAATAATAAACCATCAAATCGGTCTAAAAAACCACCATGCCCAGGAATTGTATTTGCAGAATCCTTGATATTAATGCTTCGCTTAAATAAAGATTCTACTAAATCACCATAAGTCCCTGCTACTACAATAATGCCTCCAATGGCAAACCATTCCCATACTTGGTAATTGGTAAAATATATGGAAATAAAATATGCTGCCAACATAGCACTCAATAATCCTCCTACCAAACCTTCCCAAGACTTTTTGGGAGAAACCCTTTCAAACAATTTAGTTTTACCAAAATAAGTTCCAGCAAAATAAGCCCCAGAATCACTCGCCCACAATAAAAACAAACAACCCATAATAATGTTCGCATCATAAGCACCCGATCTCATAAAAGCCAATACGGTCAATAAGGCAAAGGGCAATGCCACATAAATTATTCCCAAAAAGGTAAAAGCAATATTCTGAAAAGGTTTTCCATCATTTGATTTATACAACTTGATAAAAAAGATAATGGTTAACAATGGCGATAGAATGTAATAATTATGGTAGCCTATCATCCCTTTTTCGATAAAAAATGTCAGTAAATGGAGAATAACCCCACAAAAGGTTCCATAAAAAGTCAAAGGTAAATTCCCTTCTAAACTTCCCACTAATTTATAAAATTCCAATTGAGCCAAAACACCTATCAACAGGAATAATCCTAAAAAAGTATAGTCATTAAAATTGATACAAAATAGCAAAAATGGAACGGCAATCACCGCCGCAATAATCCTTTGCCATAAATTACTCAAATTGGACAAGCCCATAGGTTGATGTTAAATCTTGGTTTCAGCGATGGCTAATTTAGCCTGATCGACATGATCTTGGTGTACGTATAATTCAAATACCCCTAAATTGTAAGGGCTTATTTTCTTGTTAATTACCACGGCTGGAATTTCATAGCTATCAGCAAGCATCGACTTCAACAATTCCAAATCAATGCCATTTTGAGAAGAACCCAACAAAACCCAATCCTTGATCATATTTCCTCTCTTTGTTGATACATTAAACGAATATAATAAATAAGAAACATCAATGAAATGGCCGCAGACCACCAAGGAATCACGTCCCCTACTTGTTCAGGATCTAAATCAATCAACTTTTCTTGATGCAGGTATGATAAAGTTAATGTCCAAGCATTATTGAAAAAATGCGCAAGAATAGGCAACCAAATATTCCTAAACCAAATGTACAGATAGCCAAAAAAAGCTCCTAAAAGCATCCTAGGAAGGAATCCATAAAATTGAAAATGGATGAAACTGAAAATAGCCGCTGAAAGCCACACGGCCACATGAACATTGACTACATATCGCTCCAAGAGATTTTGTAAAACACCACGAAAAAACAATTCCTCTCCAATAGCAGCCATACCAGCTATGACAGCAAGTGCTGTCAAAAAATCCATGGGTGTCTCAAAATGCAATAAAAACTTGGTCAAACGAGCCATATTATCCTCTGAGGACCGCATCCATGTTTCTAATTCCTCATAACCTGCCGGAAGTATAATCGATTGATTCCATTCAATGATGTACTCCATCATGGGAATAGAAACAATTAATGCAATAATCGACCATGAAAATATTCGCCAAGAAGGTGCCTCGAGTGGACTTAATTCATATAATGACTTTTTTTCTATAAATCTCAAATAAGCCCAAGAGCCTCCTACAAATGTAAATAAGGAAACAAACCATTGTAAGGCCATTATTCCCTTAAATGCACCATCGTATTTCTCGGGACTAGCCATAAAATTCAATACCAGCTTTTGAAATTCTACCACATTGGTAGTAGGAAATTCCATAATTAAAACTACCGCTACTAAGCCCAAAAACTGCCCCAAAAAGCTTCCAAGCAGAAAAAATCCCAATAGGCTAAGTAACTTTGAAAATAGACCCAACAAACGTGCTGGCCCAGAAATATAGTTTTCTTCCATAATGGTCGTAAATTTACTGAATTTTTAATGAGAATGGTAAAAATAGGCAACATCGAATTAAGCTCTTTCCCGCTACTTTTAGCACCCATGGAGGACGTTTCAGACCCACCGTTTCGAGCCGTATGTAAGGAAAATGGGGCGGACTTGATGTATACGGAATTTATTTCTTCCGAAGGCCTTATTCGAGATGCTGCAAAAAGCGTACAAAAGCTAGACATCTTTGAGTATGAGCGGCCTATTGGTATTCAGCTTTTTGGTTCTTCCATTGAAACCATGGCCTCTTGCACAGAAATAGCTACCCAAGCAGGCCCTGATTTAATTGACATCAATTATGGTTGTCCTGTAAAGCAAGTTGCTTGCAAAGGCGCAGGAGCAGCACTTTTACAAGATATCCCCAAAATGGTCGCTATGACCAAAGCGGTAGTAAATGCCACCCATTTGCCCGTGACCGTAAAAACCCGATTAGGCTGGGATGAATCAACCAAAAACATTGAGGAAGTAGCTGAAAGACTTCAAGACATTGGAATTCAGGCCTTGAGCATTCATGGGCGCACTCGTGTTCAAATGTACAAGGGAGAAGCCAATTGGGAATTAATTGCCAAAGTCAAAAATAATCCTCGCATAAAAATTCCCATTTTCGGAAATGGAGATATTGACACTCCCGAAAAAGCATTGGAATATAAAAATAGATATGGCGTTGATGGGGTAATGATTGGTCGAGCTACCATTGGTTATCCTTGGATTTTTAATGAAATCAAACATTTTATTAAAACCGGGGAACACCTCGCTCCTCCTACCTTAGAAGAGCGAATTAGCATATGCCAAAGCCACCTTGATTTTTCCATCAAATGGAAAGGAAATCACGGAGGTATCGTAGAAATGCGTCGCCATTATGCCAATTATTTCCGGGGCATGGACCATTTTAAACCGTTTAGAAGTCGATTGGTAACTTCTCATTCTTACGAGGAAATAAGTTTAACACTTCAAGAAATTGCGGAACATTACCAAGCAATTTCACCTGCATAAAACATGACATCAACACAAAAAGTACCTACCCTTTGGGTCATTTTAGCCATCGTGGCTATTTCTTTAATTTGGGGTAGCTCCTTTATTCTAGTAAAAAAAAGCCTTAGTACTTATACTGCCATGGAGGTAGGTGCATTACGTATTGCCTCCGCAGCATTGTTCTTTTGTCCATTCTTTTTCAAAAGAAGAAAATACATCCAAAAACAGCATTGGCCTTCCTTCTTGCTAGCTGGTCTAACAGGAAATTTATTACCTGCCATCCTCTTTTCCATTGCGGGAGAACACCTTCCAAGTGCTCTATCAGGCATGTTAAATGCCTTTACACCTTTATTTACCCTAATCATCGGAATCGTATTGTTCCAACAAAAATTCATCTTAAAACAAACAGGAGGTATCATCTTAGGTTTAATTGGATGCATTGGATTATTAGTCGCAGGAAAAAGCTTCTCCTTACAATTTAATTATCATGCCCTTTGGGTCATTTTAGCGACCTTCTTGTATGGCATCAATTTGCATACTGTCAAATCAAAATTTGCTGATTTACACCCGTTGACTTCTACTGCTGGAGTATTCATGATGATAGGCCCTTTGGCATTAGGCTTGCTAGCCTACTCGGGTTTTTTCCAAAGACCCTGGTCTGATCATGCACAAATGTGGCCTCTACTAGCAGCTATCGCACTTGGCTTGTTTGGATCGGCCATTGCCATGGTGCTGTTTAATCAATTAATCAAATGGACCAGTGCCATCGTTGCGAGTTCGGTTACTTACCTTATTCCGATAGTGGCCGTGGCATGGGGACTTTTTGATGGAGAAACCATTTATTGGTCCCAGATAGTGTTTATGTTCATTTTACTTTGGGGAGTATATCAAGTCAATAATTCAAAATCTTGATAAAATTTTCAAATTCACCAAGGCTGATTTGATTATCAAATAACTTTTAGAATTGACATGTAGATTGCTCGGACTTATTCATCTGTCCCAAATCAATCTATGAACGAACTTATACTGAGTCAAATCTGGAGTAAACAAATTTTTAATCATAAAAATTTACGAAGCCAACAAGGAGACTACCTTCAAATCATTCATCCAGGATTTTTGAATAAGCACGCTGGAGCAGATTTCCAAGAAGCACACATCCTGTTAAATGATTTTGCCTGGATAGGCTCCGTAGAATTACATGTCAATGCCTCCGATTGGCTAGCTCATGCGCATGACCAAGATGCGTCATTTGAAAATGTCATTCTTCATGTGGTTTGGAAGGCCGACCTGGCCATCTATTACCAAGATGGCCGAGAAATACCCACCCTTGAATTATGCCATCGTGTACCGGAAACAAGCATGGTAGAATCCTTTATCCATCAACCTGATTCCATTCCCTGCCACAAATTTTTCCCTGAAATTTCACATGTACAAAAAACCTATATGCTAAACCTTTGTGCTCAAGAACGCATGCAAATTAAGTATGAATCCATTTTGGAACTTTGGCATAAAAATCAAGAGGATTGGGAAGAAACATTTTATCAATCCTTGGGGAAAAGCTTTGGATTTGGATTAAATGCGGATCCCATGCTTCGACTAACCCAAGCTATACCGCTAAAACTGATCTTGAGAAATAGGGATCGACCTTTAGGTATTGAGGCGGCCATGATGGGACTCGCAGGACTACTTGAAGAACCAATAAAAGATGAATACCAATGGAACTTAAGAAGGGAATTCATTCACCTCAAAAAAAAATACCAATGGGAGAAGGCATATTTGCAAGCATCCGATTGGAAATTCCTACGATTAAGGCCTGCAAATTTTCCCACCATACGCATGGCTCAATTTGCCGAAATCATTCGAAATAATTGTTCCCTATTATCTATATTATTGGAAATTCAAGATTTGAAAGTCATTCAAAACCTATTTGAAATTAGCCCCTCGCCTTATTGGCAAAAACATTATCACTTTGGTAAAGTGAGTAAAAAAGGAAGTATTCAATTAGGAAAATCTGCCTTTTATTCTCTTTGTATCAATGCCCTAATTCCCATATTACTAGCTTATTCCTTTGTCAAGAATGACAAGAAATATACCGATAAGGCTTATCGGTGGTTATTTGAAATGGAAGCAGAAAATAATTTGATCACGCGCATATATGCTCAGCTAGGTTTAGCCATTAACAATGCGCACGACTCTCAAGCCTGCCTTCATTGGCACAAACACTATTGCCAAACAAAAAAATGCCTTAGCTGTTCCGTAGGCCAGGAAATTCTACTCTGACTTAATGATAGGTCCACGTTTTCCAATCCCATTTTCATTGAATGCCTCGATCTGAAAATAATAGGTTTTGTCTTTATCCATGGATTTAAAATAATATTCATTGGCACCAAATACCTGTACCGAGGTATACAATTTATCAGGAGAAATCCCCGAATAAATTACATAACCTGTTGCCTGTGGATCATGTCGCCATTTCAACCAAGCCGACCTTTTATCATGTTCTCCACGTAAAACCACAAAATCTTTTACCTCTTTAGCCAAGGCGCCATGCCCTTTACCAAATACCCTCAAACCACTAATAGCAAATTTCCCCGCCGCCATATGTTCATTTACCAATTTGACATACCTTGCTTCCAAAGGTTTAGCTAGTTCCACATAATCATGTGGAACATCCGTTTTATTCTTTGATTTGTCAATGATTAATTGCCAAGTCTTGCCATCCTTACTGGCAAAAACACGATACTGATGATATATACCTTGTATTTTCCCCAAAAAACTTGAGTCCACATCTTGATCAGCATAATTAATTTGAATAGCTCTAATGGTGGATATTTCGCCTAAATCCGACTGAATATATTCTCCTTTGTTGGCTGTTTTGGCAGACCAATATGTCTTCATCTGCTCATCAACGGCATAATTGGGTCCATAACCTGCTAGGCTAGAAGATACCTTAACGGGTTTATTATAATTCAACAGCATCCAGCCAGTAAATAAATCGGAAGGTTTATCAAATGTAGACTTTGGCATACTATACGGATAATCTCCATATGCTGTTTCCGTATATATAATCCCATCTTGATCAAATTTGCTAGGCCATAGTCCTAACCGACGCTCGAAGCTATTTTTTACTGCAATGGTAATGGTGGAAACATGCCACCAGTTACCATATTGACCTTCAAAAGTTGCCCCGTGGCCAGCACCTCGGGTAAATCCCCCTGGTTTAAATGAAAATGGATTATGAGATTGATAAGTAAAAGGTCCCATGGGTTTATCCGATGTATAAACCCCATCACCATAGGCTGAAAACTCTGTACCAGGTGCTCCATATTGTAGGTAATATTTACCCTTGTATTTATTCATCCAAGCTCCCTCCATAAAGGGTTTCAAAAAGGTATTATCCTGATATTCCCCGAACCTTTCCCAACCATGTAATTCATCATTCAATCGGATTAAATCTTTTCTTTCTCCAATCGGCTGTAAGGTCTTTCGGTCAATCTCTTGCCCATACATGGGATAAAAATTACTAGAACCATGGTATAAATAAAGCCGACCATCATCATCTAAAAAAAAGGCTGGATCCCATGCCCCAGCGGTAAAAGCATGCACCGACTCCCGCCACGTATCTGTTTCGGGTGAATGACTCGACCAAAGTGTAAAATCTTTGGCATAGGTGGACCCAATCACATACAAACTATCCCCCATAACAAAGGTGGCTGGAGCACAAAGCTCATCATAAACTTTATGGTAAGGTTGTAGGAAACGCCTTGACACAAAATTCCATTTCAACATGTCTTGACTCCACCAATAACCCCACTGATTCGTTGAAAACAAATAATATTTATTCTTAAAATAAGTAATAACTGGATCTGCCGTAGCCCTATGACGGCCGGCTTCCGAAAAATTAGGAATTGGAGTGAATCCATAATCTAAATTCATCGGATTACAATAGGTACTTTGAGCCAATACTGGATATGAATAATAGGCCAAACAAAAGGCCAATATCAATGTTAAGTATCTAGATTTCATGTTTACTTGTAGAAAATATTGACCAAAATACACATTGATCTCGATAAAAATACCAATTTTACATCGACAAAGTCTTTAATGCCCCTATGAAAAAATATACTGGTCTAATGAGTGCAGGCTTGATCATTCTACTCTGGGGTTTACATCTTGGTTTTTGGATTCAAGATCCATTCGATTTCAAAAACCCTTGGTTTTACTTGGCTATTTTAGTCCAAACCCATTTATATACAGGTCTTTTCATTTGTTCCCATGATGCCATTCATGGGGTGGTTTCTAAAGAACATCCCCGGCTTAACCACGCCATAGGCCGACTTTGTGCGACTCTTTTTGCCTTCAATAATTATACGATTTTACGCAAAAAACACCACCATCATCATGCTTATGTGAATACCAAGGAAGACCCAGATGTACATCAAGGAAACTTCTTTATTTGGTGGTTCAAATTTATGTTTCAATACGTGCATTGGACGCAGATTCTAGCCATGGCGATCACCTACAATGTCTTGAAAATTTGGTTTCCCATGAATAATATCATACTTATCTGGGAGGTCCCTGCTATATTAGCCACTTTGCAATTATTCTATTTTGGTACCTATTTACCCCATCGTGGTGAACATGATCCTGGGAATAAACATCAGTCCAGAAGCCAAGCCAAAAATCATATTTGGGCATTCATTTCTTGCTATAACTTTGGCTACCATTATGAGCATCACGATAAACCCTATTTACCCTGGTGGAAATTAGCAGAAGCAAAGGAGCAAAACAGCCAAATTTCTACTAGATAGATGAATATTTTTTCTAAATTTGCAGCGCACTAAATCGACCCGAATATTCCAATGTCAGAACCCAAATACAAGCGAATTTTATTAAAACTTTCTGGTGAAGCCCTTTCCACTCCTACGGAAGTCATTGATCCAAGCATTTTAGATCAATACGCAGCAGAAATCAAAAAAGTCCACGATTTGGGAGTTGAAGTAGCCATCGTTATTGGAGGAGGAAATATTTTCCGTGGTGCTAGTGCCGCTAAAGCTGGTATTGACCGTGTTCAAGGTGATTACATGGGAATGCTAGCCACTGTCATCAATGGTATGGCTGTCCAAGCCTCTTTAGAAAAACATGGATTGTACACCCGCATGATGACAGCCATTAAGGTGGAAGCTGTGTGCGAACCGTTCATCCGAAGAAGAGCCATGCGCCATCTTGAAAAAGGTAGAATCGTTATTTTTGGAGCTGGAACAGGTAATCCTTATTTCACCACAGATTCCACAGCATCTCTTCGTGCTATTGAAATTGAAGCAGATGTCGTATTAAAAGGAACGCGCGTCGATGGAGTCTATACAGCGGATCCTGAGAAAGACCCAACAGCCACCAGATATACCCAATTAAGTTTTTCTGAAGCTATTTCAAAAGGCTTAAAAATCATGGATACTACGGCGTTCACCTTATGCCAAGAAAATAAATTACCGATCATCGTATTTAACATGAACAAAAACGGGAACTTATGTGACCTCGTTTCTGGAAAAGATGTAGGAACCTTAATCAGTTAATAAGCAATCAAATTAAATGGAGGAGTTAGAATTTTATATAGATGCTGGACAAGAAACAATGGAAGGTGCAATCAAGCACTTAAACATTGAACTTTCTAAAATTAGAGCCGGTAAAGCGAGTACCAGTATGTTAGATGGATTAATGATTGAGTACTATGGTGTGCCTACCCCGATCACAGGAGCTGCATCCATCACTACGCCTGATGCTAGAACCATCGCCATCAAACCATTCGAGAAAGGAATTTTTGGGGAAATTGAAAAAGCAATTCGTAACTCAAACCTTGGTTTAAATCCCATGAATGATGGAGAATTGATTCGTTTATCTATCCCGCCATTAACTGAAGAGCGTAGAAGAGATTTGGTAAAAAGAGTAAAACAAGAAATTGAAACAGCTAAAATCAATATTCGTAATGCTCGCCAAGATGCCAATAATAGCATCAAAAAAATGAAAGGAGAAGGCGTGGCTGAAGATGATATCAAAGCCTCAGAAGAACGCATCCAAAAGTTAACAGATGCCTTTGTAGCCAAAATTGATCAAATATTTTTAGATAAAGAGAAAGATATCATGTCGGTATAATCTCTGAACTATTGCATAAAAAAGCTGAACCTTAGGTTCAGCTTTTTTTATTTCAAGGACTTTGCTGATTTAAATTTCCCTAAAAATACGCTTCTGATTTACCCATGGCATAACCAATCTCCAACATCCGACGAATATCCAATTTATTAAAGTTTTGAATATCAATGGCAATGGGTTGAATTGGCCTTATCGAATGAATAGATAAATCACTACGCTGATTTTGAATTAATAATGCTTCCTTCAAATCTGCATTCAAAATTTCATTCACCGCAATGTCCATAACTCGGTCTACCAATGCCAATAAATCTCCTGTTTCGAATATGCCTCCTTCGATGGTTTGAGTATGACAACTGATACAAACAATATGCTTTCCCCCGTCTTTTATCGCCTTTTGTAATGGTGCCACATCACGTAATCCTCCGTCTAAAAAACTACGACGCTTTTCTTGATTAATTTGGACAACAGGCATCAGAATTGGTACGGCTGAGGAAGCCAATAAATAATCATAAAAATGCTCGTAACTAGGGTCTACATAATGAATGCCCCCATCAATAATATTAACTGCCCCAATACGCATTTCGATAGGACTAGCTTTCAAATTACGGATATCCAGAACGGACTCTACTAATTCTCTCAAAGGCTTGGTACTCACTAAACCTCTGAATTTTTTGGTCAATGCTGTCCATCCCAATTCCCATAAGCTAAAGGGTTTAGATAAACATTCAGGATGAGTGATTCTAGTTTCCCAAAAATCCCATAAATCCTGGCCAGCTTGAGGAAAATTTAATGGCTCACCATTCAATTTTTGTCGACCTAATTGATTAACCAAATAAGCCGCATTTAAACTTCCCGCTGAAATTCCATAAATCAATTCAGGTTTATATCCTCTCTCAAATAATGCCCGAATTACACCCGCCTGAAAAGCACCTTTAACAGAGCCTCCAGATAATGCCAGTATCTTACTCATAAATTTGAATATTGAAAGGACTATTTGTCCCAAATTGTTATAAATTTACACAATTAATCAGCCTAAAGCTTCTACTATACATAATATGTCCTATTCGCTTTCATCCATTCAAGTACCCATAGCGGAACCGATGAAAGCTTTCGAAGGTAAGTTTCGCCAATTCATGCGTTCCAAAGTGATGCTTTTGGATACCATCATGAATTATATCATCCAACGTAAAGGAAAACAAATGCGACCTATGTTCGTATTTCTTTCTGCGGGAGTTATGGGTGAAATTAATGAAAAAACACATCGAGGAGCAGCACTAATCGAATTATTACATACAGCCACGTTAGTGCACGATGATGTAGTAGATGATTCTAATTACCGCCGTGGTTTTTTTTCCATCAATGCCATTTGGAAAAATAAAATTGCTGTTTTAGTAGGTGATTATTTACTTTCCAAAGGATTACTTCTTTCCATTGAAAATGATGATTTTGATCTACTTAAATCTGTTTCAACAGCGGTAAGGGAAATGTCTGAAGGGGAATTACTCCAAATAGAAAAAGCTCGGAAACTTGACATTACGGAGGATATCTATTTTGATATTATTCGAAAAAAAACAGCCACACTCATTTCCGCATGTTGTGCCGTAGGTGTACAATCCGTGGGGGCTAGTGAGGAATATGTTCAAATAGCGCGTGACTTTGGTGATCGTGTAGGGGTAGCCTTTCAAATTAAGGATGACCTTTTTGATTATGGTGACGCCGAAATAGGTAAACCACTAGGTATTGATATCAAGGAGAAAAAAATGACCTTACCATTAATTTATTCTTTACAACACACTACCTCCAGTACCAAAAAGAGGATTATTCATTTAATCAAAAACGATTCTGAAAACCCAAAAAGCATTCGTGAAGTCATTGAATTTGTCAAAAATACCGGTGGATTAGAATATGCCACCCAACGAATGCACGAGTTTGCTCAAGAAGCCAGAGATATCTTACATAAATTCCCAGAATCACCGTATCGGAATTCTCTTCATGATTTATTGGGATATACCATTGAAAGAAATAAGTAAGCCGAGTATAATAAACTACCTCAATTTATAAAAGCATAAAAAGCTGGAAACCATCGGTTTCCAGCTTTAAGCACTAAACTACTTTAAAACAAAATCTTATCTAGGTCCTCCGCCACCCATTCCGCCGCCTCCGCCGCCGCCCATTCTTCCTCCACCTGGCATTCCCATTGGCTGAGCTTGTACTGGCTGTGGTGTAGCATCTCCGCCTCCGTCTTTCTGATCATCATTATTTACGGATTTCTTTCTTTTTGTTCCTCCAAATGTCATTTTTCCAATTCTGTAGGAGAAATTAACTTTGAAGTTCATGTTGCGCATGGTGTTGAATCCTACTTGTGAGATAACTGGGGTATTTGTTTCACTACGAATGACCATTTCAGATGTGAAGAAGTTTTCAGCACCGAATCCTACGCTACCCTTTTTGTTCTTGAAATCCTTTTTGAAACTTAAGCTGTAAATTCCAAATCCACCACGCTTACCCTGTAACTGTATTTCATTAGCACGGTAGAAAGAGAACAATTGAGCTCCCCAGCCTCCGCCTAAATTGTAGTTACCGAAAATACGGAAGTTAGAAACTAAGCCTTCATTCTTAGCATTCAATAATGGATCAGGTACATTGTTAGCCAATTTCAAATAAGAAAAATCAGCACCTCCACCAATCATCAATCGGTTGGTTAAATTAGCATTGATATTTAAGTTCAATCCATAAGCATCTTCATTTCCAATGTTCACCGAACGTGTCTTCACCGTATCTCCAATTACCTGGCGAATTTGGTTAATGGCACCCGTCGTATTTCTTACGAATACTGCAGATGAAATATAAAATGACTTGATATACTTACTATAACCTATTTCAAAGTTATTAGTAAACTCCGGAGCCAAATTTGGATTACCCGTTGAAATGTTCAATGGGTTAGTAGAATTCACGTTTGGATTCAAGAATTGAACCGATGGACGCTGAATTCGTTTATTATAACTAAATCTCCACGTTCCTGATTTAAAAGTCTTAGACATATTAAAACTTGGTACAAAAACCCCATAAGGAGGAATAGACAAGTTTTGACCTTCTTTCTTCAAGAAACTAGCCGAAATATCTGTATGCTCATAACGAGCTCCAGCTTTAACACTCCATTTGTTTTTAGTGGTTAAGGTATAAGAAGCGTAAGTACCCCAAATATTTTGATTATAATCAAAAACGTTGGTTGGTAAAGTAGCCAAATTCACTTGGTTATAACCCGCTAGATTATTACCTGTTGGGTTAATAAATGACTTGTAATCAGAAGATGCATTTCTTATGATACCTTTTCCTCCAAATTCAATCATTTGATTTTTAAGGATAGGTGTCTGGTAATCCAATTGGAAAGTAGCCTCTTCATTATATGCCAAGTTCTCATTTTTAATCGAACTCATGATTTGACTCATTGTGGCATTTGGATTCATGATATCGTTATAGAAATCACTTGTACGATTACTACGGCTATACATGGACAAAATGCTAAACTCTTTTTGTGGAGTATCATAGGTATGAGAATAGTCAATATTCAAATCCACATTACCTGACATATCCGATGAATTCGTATTTCTCAAACTAGTTAAAACACCATTGCGAATCTGCTGTAAGTTATCTTGGTAGTTATTTCCATTTCTTACTCCAAATCTGGATGAAGCCGTGATGGAATTGTGCTTATTGATGTCCCAATCAAAACCTATCTGATAATTACCAAATAAATTATTAGTTCTACTTTCTGCTGTTTGAACATTGATTGTTTCTGCTCCTTGGCTTCTAGTGGTTTGCATATTTTCATACTTTCCTGTCACATTATACTGAGAACGACCAAAGCCTCCCAATGACATACCCCAAGTCTTATTGCGGAAATTACCGTTCAAAGATAAATTGGAACCACGAACTCCCACACTACTATCAAAACCCAAGGTTAAACCTTGTAAGGTATTTTTCTTAGTAACAATATTGATGATACCTGCCGATCCTTCAGCATCATATTTAGCGGAAGGTGAAGTAATAACCTCAACCGTTTTAATCATATCGGCCGGAATCTGCTTCAAAGCATCAGCCACATTGGATGCCATGATGGAAGAAGGCTTGTTATTAATTAATACCCTAATATTAGTAGAACCACGGAGCGAAGGATTTCCGTCTAAGTCGACAGATAACATCGGCACCTTTTTTAATACATCTGTCGCATCACCACCACGATTAGTTTGATCACGCTCGGCATTGTAAACCGTACGGTCAACTTTTTCTTCAATCATAGCTCTTTGGCCTTCAACAGTTACTTCCTGTAACATCTTAGTAGAAGACTGCATTTTGATTACTCCCAAATCATGATCATCTTTTTTGGCGGTTATGTCCATAAAAATGGTCTTGCTTTCATAACCCAAGAAAGAAATCACTATTTTATAGCTGCCTACCGCAACTTTAGTCAAAGTAAATTTACCCACCTGATCGGCCACCGTACCATCTACTGGTCTATTGGTCGCTTTATTGATTAAAGCCACTGAGGCAAATTCTACTGGTTTGTTGTCTGTTGAATCTAAGGCATAACCCACAATTTTAGCTGAACCTTTGGGAGTTGCTACCACTGGAGCTGCTGCTGCATCTCTTCGAACTGGTGCGCCTGATGCTCCTCCAGTTGGAGCTGCTGCTTCTCTTCGAGCTGGTGCACCAGGTCCTCCAGCAGGAACCTGTGCGTTAAGCTGTAAAGCACATACTACTAAGGCAATAAGGGCGAATAATTTTTTCATAATTTTTTTACGTATTGGCTTTTGATTTTATACCTGTAAAATCGAATGCAAAACTGAAGTAATTCCATTGAGTAATTTCTTTTTTGCGACCAATAGTCATAATTTGTAGGTCAATTTCACTGATGCAAAACGTCAATAAAACATGATTGCTATTAAAACACCACGTTTACAATTAATTCCGCTTGACCATTCCTTATTGACAATTTGGGCAGACCAGGGCCGTGATGCCCTAGAAATTCAAATAGGTTTACAACATAATACCTGGGAAATAGAAGCTTTTTTTCAAGAAGAAGCCCAAATGGCCTTACAAGACTATTGGCTTCCGATGACTAAAAAATTTCCCTTCGATTTTATTTGGTACACAAATTGGGAAATAATCCTAACAGAAAAGTCCTGCTCTATAGGGGGAATTGGTATGGCTGGACTTCCTAACGATCAGGGCTTCACTGAGGTTGGATATTGTTTGGATAAAAAATTCAGGGGTCATGGCTATGCCAGTGAAGCCTTACAATACCTCATACAATGGGCCAGTCAGGATCAAGGACTTCACTATCTCGTCGCCGAGACTCCCATAGATAACCTAGCTTCTCAATCCGTCCTATTAAAAAATGATTTTGTAAAAACAGGACAAAAGAAATTAATGCAACCTGAAGGGATGGAAGTTTTCACTTGGAAACGGCTCATTCAGGTCAATCGAACATAATTCTCCTATTTTATTTCCTTTCGAGCATTTTTCGGTAATTTTACTGAATTATAAATGCTTAAAGTCCCAAAGGACCCTATCATATGCATCATTTCACCTCCATCCATGACGCTTACAACATTCCTCAATTGGTCAATGAAGCGCTATTAATGAAAAGAGCTCCCCATTCTGATTGTTTCATCGGCAAGAATAAAACCATCGGATTGCTGTTCTTTAATTCAAGTTTAAGAACCAGATTATCTACCCAAAAGGCTGCCCAAAATTTAGGAATGAATGTTATGGTCATGAACGTAGGAGCTGATTCATGGCAATTAGAAATGAACGAAGGGGTCATCATGAATGGTGATAAAGCAGAACATGTGTCAGAGGCTGCGGCAGTTATTGGTCAATACTGTGACATCGTAGGTTTGCGAAGCTTCCCTAGCTTAGTAAACCGTGAGGAAGACTACTCTGAATTGGTATTGAATCAATTCATGAAATATACAGGTAGACCCATTTTAAGTTTGGAGTCGGCCACCCGACATCCATTACAGTCTTTAACGGATTTAATTACGATTCAAGAACATAAAAAAACAGCAAGACCAAAAGTTGTCTTAACCTGGGCCCCACATGTGAAAGCCTTACCTCAGTGTGTGCCTAATTCTTTTGCTGAATGGATGAATCATTCAGATGTTGATTTTACCATCGCACATCCCAAAGGATACGAATTGGCACCCGAATTTAGTGGTAACGCTCGTATTTGCCATGATCCAAAAGAGGCCTTTGAAGGAGCTGATTTCATCTATGCCAAGAACTGGTCTTCCTACCAAGAATATGGAAAAATTTTGAACTCGGATCCTGCTTGGATGGTAACGATGGAAAAAATGAAATTGACCAATCAAGCCAAATTCATGCATTGCCTACCCGTTCGCAGAAATGTGGTGGTAGAAGATGCCGTATTAGATTCAGATCATTCAATTGTAATTCAGCAGGCGGGAAATCGCGTTTGGGCCGCTCAAACTGTTTTAAAAGAGATGTTATTATCTCTTGCGAAAAAAGAAAGCCCTTATTTATTCTAATGCTATGAGTCATATTTTACCAAAGCTTCAAGTAATTAAAATTGGGGGTAATGTGATTGATAACCCTAGCCTATTAGAAGCGTTTTTAGCGGACATAGCAAGCATTCCAGAAGCAATTGTACTGATTCATGGTGGAGGTAAGATTGCGACTGAAATGGCTAAAGAATTGGGTATTAACAGTCAAATGATTGATGGGCGCCGTGTCACAGATTCTGCCAGTTTACGGGTAGTCACCATGGTGTACGCAGGATGGATCAATAAATCCATGGTAGCCCAATTGCAAGCTAAACATAAGAACGCCATCGGTTTTACGGGACCAGATGCTGGATTAGTGATAAGTAAAAAAAGAAATCCTACACCTATTGACTATGGTTGGGTAGGAGATATTGAACATGTCAATGCACAGGCTTTGAGTACTTTTATACATCAAGGCTATTGCCCCGTTTTTGCCCCCATTACAGCAGATAAACAAGGGCATTTATTGAATACCAATGCAGACACCATGGCACAAGCTATTTCCATAGCATTAAGCGATTTTTTCGAGGTTACGTTAACCTATTGCTTCGAAAAAAATGGGGTTTTAAGTAATCCTGATGATGATAATTCTGTCATCTCCCATATTAACCAAAACTCTTTTTTGGAATTAAAAGAGAGTGGAATCGTGACTGCGGGTATGATACCCAAACTAGAAAATGCTTTAAAAGCCATTTCACAAGGTGTCCATACCGTCAAACTTTGCCATGCCAGTCAAGTATTAAACCCTGGCGGTGGCACTTTAATTAGCGCATAAATGTATAAAGAATCGGATTTTTTAGAAGCTAAATCGCTACTTTCTCAATTGATTGCTTGTCCATCATTGAGCAAAGAAGAAGCCGGTACGGCTAAAATTATCCAAGATTTTTTCACGCGTAAAGGCATTGAATCCCATTTATTTTTAAATAATGTTTGGGCAAAAAATGCCCATTTTGACCCAAATAAGCCAACTGTTTTACTAAATTCTCATCACGATACAGTGAAGGCAAATGCCTCTTGGACATTTGACCCTTGGAAGGCTACAGAAATAGATGGTAAACTAATTGGACTAGGTGCTAATGATGCAGGTGCTAGTTTAGTATGTTTAATTCAAACATTCTGTTCCTTTTATCAAGAGAAAAATTTACCTTTCAACCTTCTAATGGCTGCTACAGCTGAAGAGGAAATTTCAGGTAAAAATGGCATTGAAGCATTAATCAATTCCCCCGACTTCCCTCAAATTGATTGGGCCGTCGTGGGTGAACCTACGGATTGCCAGCTAGCCATTGCGGAAAAAGGACTTATGGTCATTGATGCAGTGGCGCATGGAAAAGCTGGCCATGCGGCTAGAAATGAGGGCATTAATGCCATTTATGTGGCAATGAAAGACATTGAGAAAATTGAAAATTTTCAATTTGAAAAAGTATCTCCGGTATTAGGACCTGTAAAATCGACGGTTACTATCATTCATGCGGGTAAGCAGCATAATGTCATTCCAGACTCCTGTGAATTTACCATCGACTGCCGGGTGAATGAATGTTATACCTTAGAGGAAATTTTGAAGATATTACAAAATGAATTAAGCTCCGATTTAACTCCAAGATCCATCCGATTACAACCTAGTCGAATCGATGAAGATCATGTTGTTTGCCTAGCAGCCAAGAAATTGGGCATTGTAAGCTTTGGCTCTCCTACCCTTTCTGATCAATCACTATTGGCATGTCCATCAGTGAAAATCGGACCGGGGCATTCGGGCAGATCACATACGGCTGATGAATTTATTTACTTGGATGAAATCAAACAAGGTATCCAAACCTACCAAAATTTATTAGTAGAAACCAGTATTCAATACCAACATAAATCATAAGAAACGTGGCAAAACTTTGGCAAAAAGCAAATCAGACGACAGATGCTAAAATTGAAAAATTTACAATAGGGAATGATCCTATTTATGATTTACAATTAGCTCGTTATGATGTATTGGGTTCATTGGCCCATATTACCATGTTGGCAGAGGTAGGCCTTTTAAAAAAGGAAGAATTAAGTCCCTTATGTCGTGAGTTGAAAGTCATTTTAGCTTCCATTGAGGTTGGCGACTTTGAAATTGAACCAGGAATGGAGGATGTTCATTCACAAATTGAATACTTATTGACCAAAAAACTAGGTGATTTAGGTAAGAAAATTCATGCGGGACGTTCCAGAAATGACCAAGTTTTGGTTGACCTGAAATTATTCATGCGCGCTGAAATCCAAGAAATTGCCGAAGCAGTAGAAAAGCTCTTTAATCTTCTACTTCAAAAAAGTGAAGCGCATAAAAAAGATTTACTTCCAGGCTATACCCATTTGCAAATCGCCATGCCCTCTTCCTTTGGATTATGGTTTGGCGCTTATGCGGAGAGTTTAGTGGAAGATGTTGAATTGTTAGAAGCCGCCTTCCGCCTAGCCAATAAAAACCCACTTGGTTCTGGCGCTGGATATGGCTCTTCTTTCCCTTTAGATCGCCAATTAACAACTGATTTATTAGGTTTTGAAAGCCCGCATGTCAATGTGGTCAATGCCCAATTGTCTAGAGGTAAAACAGAATTTTACCTTCTAACTGCCATTAGCCAAATAGCCAGTACCTTAAGTAAATTGGCCATGGACGTTTGCCTATACAACTCACAAAATTTTGGATTTATAGAACTCCCGGATTCACTTACTACCGGCAGCTCCATCATGCCGCATAAAAAGAATCCAGATGTAGCTGAGCTTCTAAGAGGAAAAGCCAATAAATTAAAAGCCCTACCTAATCAATTACACTTATTGACAAGCAACTTACCTTCAGGCTATCACAGGGAGTTTCAATTGACGAAAGAATTATTAATGCCGGCTATCGAAGAAATCTTAGATGGCTTGGAAATTACCCATTACCTAGTAGAGCACATGAAGGTGAAATCGGATTTACTAAATCATGATAAATACGATTTACTTTTTAGTGTGGAAGAAGTAAATCGCTTGGTGGTACAAGGTGTTCCTTTCCGGGAAGCATACCAGCAAATTGGTAAAATGATTGAAGAAAAACAGTTTGATGGTAGCCAACGAAATCTCAACCATACGCATTTAGGAAGTATTGGAAATTTAGGCCTTGATTTAATTCAAGCTCAAAAAGATACGGCATATCAACGTTTTGGATTTGATAAAGTCAATCATGCCATAGCTCGATTATTGGCTAGCTAACATTTTTTGAACATATTTTCCGACAATATCAAATTCTAAATTAACGGAATCGCCTACCTTCAATTGATGAAAGACGGTATGTTCATAGGTATAAGGAATGATGGCAACAGAAAAATCATGTTGGCCTGAATGAACAACCGTTAAACTAGTTCCATTAACACAAATTGAACCTTTGCTAACCGTCATGTGCGCTGTGGATGGAGGGTAATCAAAATAGTATTCCCAAGAACCTTCTTTGGCAATAATTTGGGTACAAATACCTTTCGTATCTACATGTCCTTGTACGATATGACCATCAAATCGGCCTGTAGCAGCAAGACAACGTTCCAAATTAACTTTTTGACCTAAAGTCAAATCTCCTAAATTAGTTTTATTCAAGGTCTCTTCAATGGCTGTTACTCGATATTGCTTGTCTTTGATTTCAACAACTGTTAGACAAACCCCATTATGGGCCAAGGATTGATCTATTTTCAATTCATGAGTAAAAGGAGAACTAAACCAAAAATCAATATTAGTTCCTTGAACGAAGCGATTCTCTAAGGTACCCATGGCCTCCACTATGCCTGTAAACATCGAATTAATTTTTATATTTTTGCCTAAATTCAAAATTACACCCAATCTTATGAAATTCAATAAATGGATTTTGATTCTTATACTTGGCGCCATCGTCTTGGTGTTCATCAGTCTTCCAAAAAATGAAACCAATAAGGTCACTAAGTCTCAAGAGGATTCTTTGGCCCTCGTGAAATATCGAAAAGAAAAAGATATTTCCATGAAAGAACAAGAAGATTCGCCTATAAAGGATAAAGAATCCTTTATAGGTTTACATTATTTCCCATACGAGAGCGCTTGGAAAATTGAATTTGAATTAGAAAAAAATAAGCAGGTTGAAAAAATTTCCATGCCGATGAGCGACGGTACGAAGGAAGAAATCATATATATAGGAGATATTAAAGCTCAAATAAATGGGCAAAATGTCCGATTGAAATTATATCAACATGATAATGGGGACTTTTTTCTTCCGTTTAAAGACAAAACCGCCCCCACAGAAACCTATGGAGGCGGTAGGTACTTAGATATACCCCTAATAAATCTAAACGGTAAAATACTTAAGGCGGATTTTAATTTGGCTTACTTTCCGTTTTGTGCGTACAACCCGGAATATGCATGTCCTGTTCCACCAGCGAGCAATCAACTGAATTTTAGAATACCCGCTGGGGAAAAAAACTAGTTTACTTGGTTAATCGAGGCTGCTCCTGACAAATCTTTTGAAATGTTGGGTACACCCCTGTAAGATACTTTGGAAGCACCAGAGGCTTCAACTCGTAAGGTTTTTTGACTTTGAATACTAACGTGACTTGCTCCACTGGCCTCTACATCCGTATCACGAGCCATTAAATTGCTACCTTCTAAGTGACTTGCACCAGATGCGTCTACATTTAATTTACCCGCACGACCACTCACATTAAGCTTAGATGCACCGGATAATTCAAGGTTTAATTTATCGGCATTAATCTGGGTTAATTGACCTTTGGAGGCACCCGTAAATACCAAATTCATTTGTTCTTCATTTGAAAATCCCTCTACATCAACTTTACAGGCTCCAGAAAACTCAGCATTAGCTAAACGAGGCATAGTGATTACGATTTTGACTCTCTTACGGTTTTTACCCCAATTAAATCCCCAATTTCTATCCTTATAATATACCTTCAAGGTATTTCCATCGATGTCTACTTCTAAGTCTTCAACGTCTTCCTGGCGACCATATGCGGCCAAGGAATAAGCGCTTCCTTTGCTTACTTTAATTTCAAAAGCATGACCTAAGTCTAAATTTTGAAAACCCGATACTTTGAATTTTTTTGAAAAATCCTCTGGAGATGCCAATGCCACTACCGACATAAATAATGCTCCTAGAAAAATGAATAATTGAAATTTTGTTTTCATGTGTTTATTATTTTGGAATGTAGATAAGATGAACGCTTTAGTAAAAAGGTTGCATGTACATTATTTTATTTTTGTGTTTTTAAGATCACCTTTAGATTATTCATGTTCGGGTAAACCAATTGTGCATCTGCCGATTTACTACCCGTCAAATTTTTAATGACATTTAAATCCATTTTAGATTGGTCTTTTAGTGATACCACTGCCTTTTGAACAATTAAATTAGGTGCTATAAGCTCAGCATTTTGGTCCGTAGATGCCACCAATAAATCCGTAGTCCCATCTACATTCACACTATGAAAGTCATGTAAAACCACTTCTAGTTTAGCTTGATTGAATCCTTTTATTTCTGTTCGTGCATTGCCTCCTAACTCAACTTTTGAAAGCTTGGGCGACTGTATTTCAATTTGTACTCCTGATTGAACTTTGTCCAATTTCAAAACACCATTGACCACTTTGGCTTCCGTTACAAAACTAGGTTTATCATTTCCTTCAAACCGAATAACATATTTATCTCCTGGAACAATTTGAATGCTAGCTCCCTCTGTATTCAAGGCTTCAATGCTTTGGAAATTTTCCAAATCCTTACTGATAGAAAAATTAGCTCCTAGCTCATCATTTGAGCGATCATCTTGGAATGACTCATTATTATCCTCAATAGGCTCACGATTAAGACAAGTCAATCCCTTTTCTGGAGTAAAATTCCACATGGAACCTACAAATAAGTCTCCATTACTTTCGTTGAAATATCCACCATCAATTTCGTTTTCAATGTAAGTGGCAAAATCACGGGTCATTCCAAAACTTTGACCAAATGGAATTAATACCTTCACACGAAGTCGTTGATTTCTAAATCGCTGATTAGTAATTCCGAAATGACTATCGAACAAAATTTTGTCGCCTTGAACAGCATAATCATACTTGATACTTCGAGCATTTTTTTCTGCATCTAAACGATCTTTTCCGTTGGATTTAGAAAACTCAATGACTTGAATGCTCGTTCCTGAATATCCTTCGATGGTGATTTGTGCCCGAGTAAAACCTTCACGGTTATAATCATGCAAATCTTCATCATCCAAAATCTCATCAACCAATTCACGGCTTCCGAGCATCTTTTCCCAAATAGATTCTTGAGATTCTTTTTTCACATCAAAGACAAATGGTTTTGCTGTAAGGGAAATATCTTTCACTTGATTCACAGAAGCTGTTCTAGAAAAATTTCTTCCTACAGTAGGCAAGGCTACAAATAAGCCCACCCAACCAATGATGCAAAGAGTAGTAGCAATGTATTTATAGGTTCTATTATAAAATTTACGGTTGGCTAATAATGAAATACCAGAGATAATGATAGAAACTAAAATAGGCAAAATGGCTGCGATAAAGGCTAAATAAGTCCAGGAAGGCAAATCATTTGCTAATAAGTATAGGGGAATGGCTTCTCCAAAAGCAATTTGAACTTGTCCATGATCTAAACCAGAAAATCCTACCGACGAAACCGTAATTAAAGCGATGATACTTCCTAAACCAAATACGGTTAAAATGATTCCAAAGGCTATTTGAACAATCCATCGAATGGCAATAAAAAAACCTTTAAATGCGCCAAAGAAAGCGGCAATTAGTCGGAAAGGCACTAATAAGATACGAGTTAAAGCACTTTCTTCTGCCTCACCTTCTTTTTGGAAATTCTTTTTGATGTTGTTTTCAATGTTTTCCAAGGTGATCGGCTCACCGGTCATTTCCATTTTATCTGTCAGGGTTTTAGCCTCTGGTGATATCACTAATATCACCAGGTAGGCCACAATTCCTGATCCAAAAAACAAGACCGATAGAACAGCTAAAACTCGCAATAATCCTAAATCCCATCCCGTGTAAGCTGAAAATCCAGCGATTACACCACCGATTACCTTCTTTTCTGGGTCGCGGTAAAATTTGCGAAAGGATTTATCTTCTTCCAGGTTTATTTCACCTGGAATCGCAATCCAACAAATGATATAGCCCCAGAAAATAACATTTGCTGCATGAAACAATGGGATTAGTCCAAAAAATCCAACGATCATACACAAACGTACCCAGATGGGATCAGCATGTAGATAGCGAGCCAAACCTGAAGCTACACCACCAATCATTTTTCTTGACAAATCTCTTCTAAATACTTTTTGCTGAGGAATGGTGTTTTCAGTTTGCTTTGAATATGAGCTGGAAGAACTATTCTCTTTTTTGTCCTCTTCGCTTTCCAATGCCTGAAAATCAGCCACAGTACCTAATGATGCAATTAAGGCATTTACATGATCCAAGGATATAGCCTCCGTTTTTTCATCTTCCCGAATACCCCAGAATTTCTCGGCTATTCTTGCTTCAATGTCAGCAATAATTTCTTTTGAACCTTCGAAATTCTCGAAGTATGCATGGATGGACTTGATATATGCATCCAATGTGGCAAACGCATCCTCCTCAATGTGGAAGATAATCCCTGCGATATTAATTGATAGGGTCTTTTTCATACAATGATAGATTTATGAATTGGGGGTGGCGGGATTGGTTATCTGAAGTACAGATCCTTGTAATTCATCCCATGTTAAATGAAGTTCTTCTAAAAATTCTCCTCCTTTTTCTGTTAATACGTAATATTTACGCGGCGGGCCTGAGGAGGATTCCACCCATTTGTAATCTAAAAAACCAGCATTTTTCAAGCGGGTTAACAGAGGATATAAGGTTCCCTCCACGACCATAATTTTTGCAGAGGTTAATTCTTCCAACATGTTGGATGCGTACACCTCGCCTCGCGAAATAATCTGCAGAATACAGAATTCCAAAATTCCTTTCCTCATCTGCACCTTGGCATTTTCAATATCCATCGGTTTCTGTGTTTTAATGTGATACAAAACTACGTAAGGTACTTTGTATTGCATAGTACCTTAGAAACTTTTTTTTGATTTTTGGATAAACGGTGACTATTTTGTGATGAATAGCCTTTTTTAGGTTCGAAAAAAAATACCATGTTCAAAGAAGTCTCCTTACCTCTAGCCTTTTATAACCGCGACACTTGGCTTAAGGTGGCTTTTTTTGCTGTTTGTGTATTCATGGCTGGATTTTCACTGTACTTTACTGATGGATTAGTTACCAAATTAGAGGAAAGAGAAAAGCAACAAATTGAATTATATGCAGAGACTATCCGCTATGTCATGACCAGTGATGAGAATGCGGATATTAATTTCTTTTTCGAAAGAATTAAAAAAATTAATGAGAACAATACCATTCCCGTGATATGGAAAGATGGATCCGGACATTTAAATTCCATCAATATCTCCATGCCCAACCAGCTTTCCACGGAGGCAAAGCAGCTCATGCTTAAGCAAAAACTAGCTGAAATTATTGCTGAAAACAATAAACCCATTGAAATGGACATGGGTTTTCAGAAAGAATACATCTATTATGGAAATTCAAAATTGTTAAAGTTATTACGGTACTATCCCCTCTCTCAATTACTTGTTGTCCTGATTATTGGATTCTTAGGCTATATCTTTTTCTCCTATTCAAGAAGAGCGGAACAAAACCGAGTATGGGTAGGTTTGGCAAAAGAAACTGCTCATCAATTAGGTACTCCCCTCTCATCGCTGACAGCCTGGGTTGAAATTTTAAGAAATGAACCCAAGGTGGATCCCAACATTGTTATTGAATTAAGTAAGGATATTCAACGCCTAGAAACCATTACCACGCGTTTTTCTAATATAGGCTCAGCTCCTATTTTGAAAGAGGAAAATTTAGAAGAGTTAATTAACACTTTCCTGCAATATTTAAAAAACCGAATATCAAGTAAAGTACATATTGAAGTGATTAGTATGCTGGCGCCGGATCAACTAGCAAAGGTCAATCGCTATCTTTTTGAGTGGGTAATAGAGAACATTTGCAAAAATGGAGTGGATGCCATGAGTGGAAGCGGAGATATACAAATTGTACTATCAGAAGGCAAGAACAATCTAATCTATATCGATATTACGGATAGTGGGAAAGGTATTTCCAATAAAAATATGTCCAAAATATTTTCTCCAGGCTTTAGTACTAAAAAAAGAGGATGGGGTTTAGGGCTCACCCTGGCCAAACGAATTGTGGAAAACTATCATGAGGGAAAACTTATTTTGAAATCAACCGAAATTAATAAGGGTAGTACTTTCCGGATATCCTTACCTAAGCCTCCCATTCAAGCATGAATTCCCCCAATTTTGTTTTTGGATCAGCATTAGTTGTCATTTCCATAGGCTACACCTTAAAAAGTCTAGGATATGTTACTACCCATGATGCTAAAAACATATCAAAGTTTTTAATGCACACCACTTTCCCTGCTTTGGTTTTCACCACCATGATCAAAGTAGAATTTACTTCAGAGCTTTTGTGGTTACCACTGATCTGTATATTATTTGCCATACTTTGTTCCTTTGTTGGATTTCATATTTTCAAAAAAGAAGGTCCCGAATATCGAGGAATCTTAACCATGGGATGCTCGGGTTATAATTTAGGTTTATTCGCTTATCCATTGATTGAGGGAATTTGGGGTTGGAAAGGCTTAACGTATGCGGCCATGTTTGATATTGGCAATTCATTTATCAATTTCATCCTTACCTATGGCATGGGAAATTATCTTTCTGCCCAAGCAAAAAAAGGTAATATGTGGAAGCATGTTTTTAAGCGCATTATGTCGCTTTTCCCTTTTCAAGCCATGGTGATAGGTTTAATTGTCAATGTAGCTGAAATCCCATTGCCTGTTTTCCTAACCAGTATCGTTGATACAATTGCCCAAGGAAATAAACCCTTGGTGCTATTACTGATGGGGATTTATTTCAGTGTTAGACTTCCCAAAAAATCATTTTTAAAAGTATTCCAAGTGCTAGGAATACGTTATTTATTGGGGCTATCGATTGGTTTATTATTGTTTTACAGTCTTCCCTTTGATTCCCACTTTAGAAATATGATGTTAATATGCATCATATTACCCGTAGGTATGACACTCATTACCTATTCCGATGAATTAAATTTTGACACCTCCATTGCAGGTGCATTGGTGAATTTTTCCATGCTGATAAGCTTTACTCTCATGTGGATATTGGTAGCTGTATTCAAAATGGCTGCCGCCTAACCAAATAATTTTGGTAATTTGCAGAAACAAATGGCATTAAATTACGTTTGGAAATAAAGCAATCAATCAAAAATGGTAGTACCCTACAAAAATCAATCGCAAGGAAAAAAGGAACAAGTAGCAGAAATGTTTAATTCCATTTCGCCAAAGTATGATTTCTTAAATCATTTACTTAGTGGAGGAATCGATATCATTTGGAGGAAAAAAGCGATTAATTTATTAAAGAATAAGGGTATCAAATCCTTACTCGATATCGCCACTGGAACGGGTGATTTTGCCATTGAAGCCTTAAAAATTCAGCCAGAAAAAATCATTGGGGTGGATATTTCTCAAGGAATGTTAGACTTTGGAATTGAGAAAATCAAAAAAATGGGTTTGGAGGATAAAATCCATTTACAACTAGGTGATTCAGAAAAATTACCTTTCTCTGATCAGAGTTTCGATGCCATAACGGTAAGTTTTGGGGTGCGTAATTATGAAAACCTAGAAAGGGGTTTAAGTGATATGTTGCGTGTCTTAAAACCAGGTGGATATTGTTTAATACTAGAATTTTCCAATCCTAGAAAATTCCCTATGAAGCAGTTATATGCCTTTTATTCGAAATTTATCTTGCCTCTATTAGGGAGAATGATATCCAAAGACCCTGCAGCTTATACTTATTTACCAGAGTCTGTTCAAGCCTTTCCGGATGGTCAAGACTTCCTAGATATTTATAAACGGGTGGGCTATACCAACACTCAATGGATTCCTATGACGGGCGGTATTTGCTCCATTTATTTAGGCCAAAAATTAAAATAGAAAATTGAAAAAACCTTTTCTACTCTTCATTTTCAGTATGATTGGCTTTTTTTCCTTAGCACAAGGGAATAAATACATCCGTATTAATAATGAGTTTTACGACGATAAAAGAGTACACTTTGGATTCCTTTTTGGATTAAGCTCAACCAATTTCAGCATGGAGGCTGATCCTAGTCTATCCCCCTCTATTTCCCCTAGAAATTTTGGATTTCAAATTGGAGGCTTGGCCAATTATTCCTTTAATCGATTTTTGGAATTAAAATCTGGAGTGAATATTGCACTTTATGACAGAGAAGTTACTTTTATACAACCTAAAGAGGAACTGAACATCACAAGAGAATCTACTTGGTTCGAAATACCGGTTTTATTAAAATTCAAATCCATTCGAAGAATGAATCACCGAATGTATGTTTTGGCTGGATCGAAGTTTGGAGTTGAGGCTAATGTGAAAAAAAATAGTGCTGCTTTAAGTGCTCAAACTGTAGATTTTGCATTAGAATATGGTTTTGGCTTCGAGAGTTTTTTTAAGTATTTCAAATTTACCCCTGAAATTAGATTTTCACATGGTTTGGCAAACCTGTATTCAGCTCCGTCTGTTTCAACGAATCCTTATTTCAAAGTAAGTCGACTGAACACCCATAATGTCACCTTGTACATTAATTTCGAGTAGCTTATTTCAAACCTTTTCTAGCCTTTTTGGGATCAACTTTAGTGGCAATAACACTAACAGCAGAAACTCCGAACCATCCTGCACCTTGAATAGATGAATTACTTTTTAGATTTTGAATATTCGTAGGAATATTGGCTGCTGGTCGAGAGAATAATCCTGCATTATTCAATTCCAATCTAGCTTGAGAATAGAAATTATATTGATCCTGGGAAATCGAATACAACTCCACTTTAATGGAATCATTCTCAACATACAACTCAGGGGAGATGGATCTACGAATTGGCAAATTAAACACCAATCCATCGGAAGCTGCTCCTTGTTGAAATGCACCATCATAAATGACAGAAATATTGGAAGGATCATTAAAAAGCTTTCCATTTTTATAGGTCTTAACCCGGTAGCAGTCACCTAATCCCAAAAAGTCTTTGGCAAAAAACTGAGCATCATATCCTTCTTTAGGCTTATCATCACCACGTTGTCTTCCTGAAGCCTCATCAAACTGATACAACAAAGAATCAATTGGTGGCACTCGTCGCATGGTGGCAGAAGCGGTAAATTGCTCGTTGGACCAATTGATAGCTAATTGATAGGTCATTCCCATTTTACCTAGTATATCCGTAGGAGATTTAGGTTGCCAAACATAAGTCCCTGCCTGGTCTTTTTGCTCCAGGAATTGATATTCTTGACCTGCGTTATCTCTAACTTTAACTTCTGCTCCACTGATTTTTGGACTCACAGAATTATCAAAATAAGCTTGCGACTTAGATAAAATAATTTTTTGAGGTCCTGGTAGATTAGTCAATGTTGCTTCTACTACCAGGTAATTATTGGACCTTGGACTTTCTAATTGAACAACGTCCTCACAAGAACTAAGTAGTACAGTCAATAAAATACTTAAGATATAAATAGCTTTATTTTTCATATTAGAACGAGAAGTTATAAGTTACCGCTGGAACGAATGAACCAATAATGGATAATTGAACCGCCTCTGTTTGAGCTACATTTGTTTCATTAGGACGGGTATAAACAGAAAAAGGATTCTTGCGATTATATAAGTTATAGACCGAGAATACCCATTCAGAAGTTCCTTTTCCGAATAAGCCCTTTTTATTTTTCTTGGTAGCAGAAATATCTAAACGATGATAATCTGGAACTCGGATATTTCCACGGGTACCGGGTAAAGTCTGTGGATAGGCTATGCCCTCATATATATATTTTTGAACTGGAATGGAATATGGAACACCAGTTATATAAGCAAAATTTGCCCCAAAGGACCATTTATCACTCAAGGCATATTGCCCTATCAAATTTAAGGTATGAGTACGATCATATCGACTGGTATACCATTCATCGTTATTTATACCATCAATCTTTCTTTCTGTTCTAGCTAAGGTATAACTCATCCAACCTGTCAGTTTTCCGACGTTCTTTTTCACAAAAAACTCCAATCCATAAGCTCTACCTTCACCAAATAATAAATCTTTTTCAAAATAAGGATTCAAAAATAAATTAGCTCTGTCAGCGTAATCGATTTGATTTTGCATTTTCTTGTAATATACCTCTACAGATGCTTCGTAATCATTTCCACTTTCTCCGTAGTTCTTAAAAAATCCTAAAGCTACCTGATCCGCAATTTGGGGTTTGATATTATTCGTTGAACTTGTCCAAACATCCAAAGGCGTAGAAGCAGCAGTATTGGACATTAAGTGAACATATTGCGACAAACGGTTATAGCTAGCTTTTATGGACGCTGCTTCATTCAATGTCCAATTCAAGGCCATTCGGGGTTCAAAATTACCATAAGAGGCAATCACCTGTTCCGGATTTACTTTATTGATCTGCAAAACATATCCTGAAGGATTTTGGGCAGACATGGGAACAGCTATACGATTATAATATTCACCATCTAAACTTTGATAATCATAATGTGAATACCTTAAACCATATTGAGCAGAAAATTTAGGAGAAAACTTCAATTCATTTCCTACATAAAAAGATGTTTCTAATCCCCTTTTGTTAGCTTGCCCAAATTCCCTTTTCTCTCCAATGGAGGATGCTACCGCCTGCCCAGGCTTAAATTCATAAGAAAGAATTTGACCACCAAAAGTAAGTGTATTATCTGGAGAGATATAATAAGTAAAATCCGGTTTAAAACTTAGATTAACAATATTGGAAGTCCAACGAAAGGAATCATTGGGACGCTTATTCTTTAAGTCTGAATCTAATAAATAATCATAATTACTGTAGAAGCTGGTCGCATTTAAAAAAAGCTTATTAGAAAAAACGTGATTCCATCTGGCAGACAATGTCCCATTCCCCCAATTAAATCCGAAGCCTGTTCCGAAAACATCCCTTCCGAAATAACCCGATAAAAAGACGGTATTTTTTGAGTTGATGTTATAATTAACCTTGGCTGTTAAATCATAAAAATTAAATTGAGCATCGGCATTATTACCGGTAAGGAATGGCTTAGCCAAAATATCTATGTATGACCTGCGCGCAGCTACAATAAAGGAAGCTTTATCCTTAATTAGTGGAGCTTCTATGGAAAGTCTGGAAAAAATAACCCCTATACCACCATTCACTTCTAATTTCTTGGTATTACCTTCTTTCATTTTGACGTCCAAAATGGAAGAAACGCGCCCCCCATATTGTGCAGGTATACCACCTTTGAATAATTTGACATCCTTGACAGCGTCAGGATTAAAGACAGAAAAGAATCCAAAAAGGTGCGATGAATTGTAAACAGGTGCATCGTCCATTAAAACCAAATTTTGATCAACCCCACCCCCTCGAACATTAAAACCTGAAGCCCCTTCTCCTACCGTACTAACACCCGGTAATAATTGAATGGCTCTAACTAAATCCACTTCACCCAATAAGGCAGGAATTCTTTTAATGGTCTTTATATCAATTTTGTTGACAGACATTTCTATACTCTTCACGTTTTCGTCTACCGCTTTGGCCGAAACCCGAACTTCCGCTAATTCACTATCGGCTGGTTTTAATTCAATGGAAAACTGCTGGTTTTGATTAGAGAAAAGAATTTTTTTCTCCACCCTTTCGTAGCCAGTGTAAGAAAAAACCAATGTATACTCTCCTGGAGCTAGCGTTAAACTGTAAAAACCATAGGTATTACTTTGATTTCCTACTTTAAGTTCCTTCACGTAAACATTGGCTCCAATTAGTCCTTCACCGTTTGAACTATCTTTGATATATCCGCTTAAAGTAGCTTTTTGGGCATAAATAGTACTGCAAAACAGACTAAATATGGTAATTAATAGATGTCTAAATTTCATTGAATTAGATTATTGAACACTTGAATACGACAGTTGATGCAAAGATAAACCCACAAAACCATAATAAAGTTTCAAAAACTGATAATCTAAATAAATTATCAGTTCGAATATTTTAAAAACAAATCAGTAACATATTACCGATTTGTTTTTATTTTAAAATTATGTAGTACATTTACAGCACAATCGAGAGAAAAAGAGATGGACTTGAAAATTTTTGGGGAAATCATCCGAGAAAAAAGAAGTGCACTTCGACTTAATCAAGATGAATTGAGTGAAAAAAGTGGTGTTGCCATCAAAACCATTCATTCCATTGAATTAGGAAAAGGAAATCCCGCCATTAAAACCATTCTTAGATTATTTGATATACTGGGACTAGATTTAATTGTCATAGCCTCTAAACCTTAAATTTTTACCATGGAACAGGCCATTAGTTTTGAGAGGGTACCCACCCGCATTTATTCCGATTCAGAAAAGGCTTCTAAAGCCGTTGCCCAAGAAATTGCGGCTTTGATTCGTGAGAGAGCAAAAGAAAAGAAACCAGCCGTCTTAGGATTAGCTACTGGTTCTTCACCCAAAAAAGTGTATCAGGAATTAATCCGAATGCACAAGGAGGAAGGATTAAGCTTTAAAAATGTCATTAGCTTTAACTTGGATGAATATTATCCAATGCAGCCAGATGCCATTCAAAGTTATGTTCGATTTATGAGAGAACAATTGTTTGATCATGTCGACATCCCATTAAATAATATCAACATCCCAGATGGCACTTTATCCATTGAAAAAATACCTGAATTTTGTAGGGATTATGATGATAAAATTGAAAAACTAGGTGGTTTAGATTTTCAATTATTGGGAATCGGTCGAAATGGGCACATTGGTTTTAATGAACCTGGTTCTTTAATCAATTCCAAAACGCGTTTAATGACTTTAGACATAAGCACTAAAATTGATGCTGCTATTGATTTTGGAGGCTTAGAGAAAGTGCATAAAAAAGCCATTACCATGGGTATAGATAAAATCATGCATGCCAAGCGTGTGATTTTATTAGCCTGGGGTGAACATAAGGCAGAAAGTGTTGCTCGTGCCGTAGAGGGTCCTGTTACTTCCGATATACCGGCCTCTTATTTGCAACAGCATAATAATGCGACCTTCATTTTAGATGAAACAGCCGCCGCGGCTTTAACTCGCATTAAAACGCCCTGGGTTGTAGATTCGGTAAATTGGGATCGAAAAATGATCAAAAAAGCCGTTACTCATTTAGCCCTACAACTAGATAAACCTGTATTAAAACTAACTAGTAAGGATTATAATGAACATGGACTTTCTGAGCTTTTGTCTCTCTATGGTCAAGCCTATGACATCAATATCGAGGTATTCAATTACTTACAACATACCATAACGGGTTGGCCAGGAGGAAAACCCAATGCCGACGATACGCACCGTCCGGAAAGAGCATTTCCTGCCAAAAAGAAGGTCATTATTTTTAGTCCACACCCTGATGATGACATTATTTCCATGGGAGGTACCTTCCAGCGTTTGCATGACCAAGGACATGATGTGCATGTGGCTTATCAAACCACAGGAAATATAGCTGTAGCAGACGATGAAGCACTTCGTTTTGCTGAATTTGTTGTTGATTTCAATGAAAAATTCGAAAGCTCAACCCCGAAGGCAAATAAAATTTATAAAGAAGCCGTTAAGTTTTTGAAAAGTAAACGGGATTCTGAAATTGATATCCCATCCGTTCGCGAAATCAAAGGTTTAATTCGTAAAGGGGAAGCTAAAAACACTTGCCGATTCGTAGGTATTAAAAAAGAAAATACCCATTTTCTCGAAATGCCTTTTTATGAAACAGGGACAGTACGTAAAAACCCTATTGGAGAAGCAGATATTCAAATTATCATGAATTTGATTGAAGAAATTCAACCTCATCAAATTTATGCAGCAGGAGATTTAGCCGATCCACATGGAACACATAAAGTGTGTTTGGATGCCATTTTGGAAGCTGTTCAGCGATTAAAGCATCGTGAATACATGAAAAATTGCTGGGTATGGTTATATAAAGGTGCTTGGGCGGAGTGGGATATTGACCAGATTGAAATGGCAGTACCGATGTCGCCAGACCAGGTATTTCAAAAACGCATGGGTATCTTCAAACACCAATCACAAAAAGATGGGGTGGTATTTCAAGGAGACGACTCACGTGAATTTTGGCAAAGAGCTGAAGAACGTAACCGTGGAACAGCCAGCATTTACAATAAACTAGGCCTAGCCGAATACGAAGCCATGGAAGCCTTCGTTCGCTGGAGATTTTAAAATAAACCTCTAAACCAACGCATCAAACAAGATTTCGGCGGTATGCTTCGCTTCGCGTTGTGTACCGTCGTGAATCTGGTGCCGACAACTCGTTCCAGAAGCGGCAATCATCACCTCGGGGCCCTGTGCCCGAACAGTCGGGAATAGGACTAACTCTCCTATTTGCATCGACAAATCATAATGTTCTTTTTCATATCCAAAAGATCCAGCCATACCACAGCAGCCGGATGGAATTAATTGAACTTCATAGTTTATAGGTAGTGACAATGCTTTCTTAGCTGGGACTAAAGAGCTGATGGATTTCTGCTGACAGTGCCCGTGTAATTTAATCAAACGTTTTTCCTGTGTAAATTGATTCGGAGATATTCGCTTAGCATCTAATTCTCTCGCGATAAATTCCTCCAACAATAAGGTATTTTTGGCTAATGATTTTGCACGATCTACCCAAGCATCTGACACTAAATCAGGATATTCATCTCTAAAAGTCAATAAAGCTGAAGGCTCAATACCCACCAATGGTACGTCTTGGCTCACCAAATCACTCCATAATTCTACGTTTTTTTGTGCTAATTCTTTAGCTTCATCCAACATTCCTTTGGACAAAAATGACCGTCCAGAAATAGGATGCGCTAAGGTACGAACCTCATATCCCAAGGCTTCTAATAAAAGTACCGCCTTTCTGCCTACTTCAGCATCATTGAAATTGGTGAATTCATCCACAAACAGAAATACTGCTTTTGAGGAAGTGATACTTTTCCTATTTTTCAACCAAGCTCTCAATGTCTGGTTCGCCAATAATGGCATAGTTCGATTCGGATGGAAGCCCACGAGTTGATTAGCCATTCGACGTAAAAATGGGGTACCCATCACCAAGTTATAGGCAAAAGGAATTTTTGAGGCTATAGTAGAGATACTCGAGAAATGACCAACCAACCAACTGCGAAGAGGTAAACCTTTTTCTTTTTGGTATTGATATAAAAACTCCATTTTCAATTTGGCTACATCCACATTGGACGGACATTCTGACTTACAGCCTTTACAAGCTAGGCATAAATCCATCACCTCTTTGATCTCCTCATGAGCAAATCGATTCTCTTGAGTAGAGCGAGTCAAAAACTCACGAAGTATATTGGCTCTTGCCCTGGTTGTTTCTTTCTCATTTCGAGTTGCCATAAATGATGGACACATAGTTCCACCAGAAACAGGTGTTTTTCGACAATCCCCAGAGCCATTGCATTGCTCAGCATGCTGCAAAACATCCTGATCTTGATAACGAAACGCAGTTTTAAATTCAGGAGTAATTTGCCCAGCATCATAGCGTAAAAAACTATCCATGGGAGGCGTATCCACAATCTTATTGGGATTAAAAATCCCTTTAGGATCCCACCAAGATTTCAAACTGCGCATCAATTGGTAATTGGACTCCCCTACCATCCAAGGAATAAACTCTCCCCTCAAGCGGCCATCTCCATGTTCACCAGACAATGAACCTTTGTATTTTTTTACTAATCTAGCAATTTCTTCTGCAATATGTCGGAACATCTGATGTCCCTCTTTTGTCTTTAAATTAATGATTGGCCTTAAGTGCAATTCACCCGAGCCAGCGTGAGCATAATGCACGCAATAAAGGTTATTGGCCGAAAGAATTTCATTAAACTCAGCAATAAATGCAGGTAAATCATTGACATCCACTGCCGTATCTTCAATGACTGCCACAGCCTTTTCATCTCCGGGTAAATTTGATAGTAAACCCAAACCAGCTTTTCGCAAATTCCAAACATTTTTCACCTGATCCCCTGTGATGAATGGAAAATGATAGCCTAAATTCTCAGCCAGCATCGCTTTTTCCACTTCTTTAGCTTGAGTAGCCAATTCATTCGGGTCATCCGAACGTAGCTCTACCACTAAAATAGCCCCAGGATCCCCTTCCACAAAAAAACGATTTTGCCTTTGTTCGGGATTGGCTTTGGTACATTCCAAAATATAATGATCCATCAGCTCGGAGGCGGAAGGATTAAATTTTAGCGCAATTAAATTAGCACGTAATGCTTCGTCTATGGTATTAAAATGAGCACAAACCAAGCCCAAATGCTTAGGAGGCAGTTTATCAACATGCAATTTAATTTTGGTCGCAAAGCAAAGTGTCCCCTCTGAACCAGCAAGCAAGGCACAAAAATTAAAAGGCGCTTTCTGGGAATCAAATGCTTCCGAATTCAATAACATATCGACCGCATAACCCGTATTTCTACGGTGAATACTTGGTTTAGGAAATTCATCTTGAATTTCCTGCTGTATTTTAGGATCTGATAATGCCGCTAAGGTTTGGGAATAGATATGATGTAAACGTGTTCCTTCTTTCAAGCCTTTCAAGGTCTCAAAAGGATTTTCAGCACTGAAATTAACGAGGGTTCCGTCTGACAAATATCCTTCAACCTCCAAAACATGATCACGGGTAGAACCATAAACCACCGAATTTGAACCGCAGGAGTTATTTCCTACCATGCCTCCTATCATAGCTCGATTGGCCGTGGAAGTCTCCGGTCCAAAAAACAAGCCATGCTTTTTCAATTCTACATTCAACACATCCCGAACTACACCTGGCTCTACCCAAACATAAGATTCCTGTTCATTGACTTCCAATATTCGATTAAAAAACTTGGAAACATCCACAATCAAAGCCTTACCTACCACTTGTCCAGCTAGTGATGTCCCCGCCGTTCTTGGTATTAATGGTAAGGCATGCTGGTCCGCAAAACGAATGATGGTTTCTAAATCCTTAGGCGTTTCTGGAATGGCAACTCCCAAAGGCATTTCACGATAGGCCGATGCATCCGTTGCATACAAAGTACGCATCACTGTATCGGTAAATAATGATCCTTGAATTTTCTCAGCTAATTCAGCTAAGATGGGTATTGTTTCAACAGTAGAAAGCATGAAATCAAAATCTAATTAGGAACGCAATTTAACCAAACCTTGCGTGAGTAACAATTGAGCCGAGATATAAGTCGACATCACCCAAAAAGAATTACCAGAAAATGAATGATAAAACTTATTTATTGCCAATAAACTATCAGAAAGAACGAAAAGAATAGCTCCTAAAAATATGGTTTGATAGTTCCAAAGGGATACGCTCGACTTCCTTTGAGATGCGAACCATAGCATGGTTCCTAAACTAATGGCATAGATAACAACAGGAATAGCCAATGCCAAATTCATATTGGGCAAAAGAAGGCTTAATAAACCCAGAACATACATACTGAGTATCACCGTCATTCCATTGACAGGACTTAAGACCTTATTAATTTGTTTTCGAAACATGTCAATGTAAATCCACTGCATGACCAAGAAACTACCTAAGCCTAATTGAAAGAAAATCGGGTTACTTCCGGGAATCATCAAAAAAACATCGCCTAACCAAGCAAAAAATAAAGCTGATAGTAAGGTGGGCTTGCGTTCTACATCCTTAGAAAAAAAGACAAAGGCCATCAATAATAGCATGAGGGCAGGTTTGGCGAGGTATCTGATATCAGAAAATGAAGGAATGAGCATAGGAACCATGACATCCAAGAAGGCGGCAATTCCATATAATAACAAGAACAACCTGGGCCCTTTCATCATGCTTATTTCAAAAATTTACCTTCACAAATTTCTTGGTCAATGATAAAATTGGGACGATTTTTCGATTGAAAAAATATACGAAGAATGTATTCCCCCAATATCCCTATGGCCAATAACTGAATTCCCCCAAATAGGATGATAACGAACAATAAAGAAGTAAATCCTTCAATTACTTGACCTATAAATAACTTCTTGATCACTACATAAAAGAAATAAATCAAAGATGAAGCTATGGCCATAAAACCCGCTGAGGATACAAATTTGATAGGAAATTCACTAAAATTAAAAATCCCGTTCAAGGCCAATTGGACTAATTTAGAGAAGGTATATTTGGAATCCCCAAAAGCGCGCTCTTGTCGATTGTAAGAGATGCCCACTTGTTTAAACCCAATCCAGGTTCTCATTCCACGAATAAACCGACTCTCCTCGGGCATTTGGTTTAAAATATCTACGACCTTTCTTCCTATAAATGAGAAATCTCCACTATCTAGCGGAATGTCCACATTGGCAATTTTCTTTAATATTCGATAAAAGATAAAATAAGCCATGCGTTTATACCAAGGCTCTTTTCTCTTTTCACGAACGGCATAAACCACTTCATAGCCCTCTAAATGTTTGGTATAAAATTCTTCCAATAATTCCGGCGGATCTTGTAAATCACCATCCAATACGAAAACACCTTCCGAACCACGAGCTACAGATAAACCTGCGGTAAGTGCTAATTGGTGACCATGATTACGCGAAAGCAAAACTACATGGAAACGAGGATCAGCTAGAGCTAATTGTTTTAACATGGCTCGAGAATTATCTCGACTTCCATCATCAATCAATACAGCTTCTAAACTTATGTTAGATTGATCCATTATCTTCGTCAACCGCTCCACAAGGGTAGGTAAATTACTTTCTTCGTTATAAACTGGAATCACGAAGGAAACCTGGGGAATTCCATTTGTCATGCGTCTAATATCTATATTTCCCTTTTTTGAAATCAAAAATAAGCAATCTTCTGCCATTTTTTTTCTTTAAAAGAACGGAATCTTGAATTAAGGTATCTATTTTCTGAACGTATAAATCACTAGGCTCAAAGTACACATTGGTTAGTTGGGCATCACTTACATCAGCACTACGAACTTGAAGGTGGGCTGAATTCAAAAAATTATTCATTTTAGAAGGATAAATCACCGTATCACCAAGCTGATATTGTTCCTTGATTTTTTGAGCTATTTCAGGGTAAGGATTTGATCTTCGGTCATGTGCAAAGGTGTATTTTTGAGCTTTATCGGAATAGAGCGGTAAAAATATTTGAACTAAGTAATTTACCTGAATGAATAAAAAGATGCTCGTCACGATTTTAATCCAAATGGTTTGCTGAAAGGCATATTCCGCCAAACCAACAGAAATAAAGATCCCGAAAGGTAAACCAAAGCTGGCGTATCGAAGGAAGAACCCTGTAGTAGTTCCTGCATTGATAGCTGAAAGAATCAAGACAATGATGGGAAATACAGTCTGTATGATTCCAAAAATATAAAAGGATCTAGCCTCTTTACTTAAACTTTTCAACCATGAGATGACACCTGCGCCAAATAACAGCAAACAGATAGCTCCTATTTTGAATCCGTGACGAACATATAAATCATTCGTCCATAAAAACTGATCAGATAAAATCGAAACCGATTTTTTAAATAAATTGATGGCATTAGCTGGTTCTATCCATCCGACAATCGGGCCGCTTTGTGCTAAGAATTCTCTGTATTGTCGAGCAGCATCTGCTTGATAGGCCAAAAAATATTGTCCAGGACCTATTAGCATCCATAATCCGAAAGGTATCAAGACCACTATGCCCCAAAGGATGTGCTTTTGCCAAAACTTCCAAGTATTTCTTTGTTGCAATGAAAAGATTAATTGTCCAATAAACACCAAGGCCGTTAAATAGGTACTAAATAAAGCAGCCACACTACTTATCATCCACATCATCCAGTTCCTGTTGGAATTTTTATGCTGATTTTCAGCTTGCATAGCTGACCAGAAATAAAAATTGGAAGCGGTAGTAAAGAAGATACTGGTGGTATAATTTCTAGCTTGCTGGCTATAAATGACAAAAAATGGCTCAATGACCGCAAGGGCCAAAATGATGATGGGGAAGATTTGAGATTGAGGACGAATTTTTCTAGCCCAATAAAAAAGGAGCCAAAGAGTTAAAATGTTAAAAAAGACCGACACGGCTCGCAATACGCCATCCTCTTTGCCAAATAAAAAGGCAAAAAGCTTTAACATCATATCATGCACTAGGCTATTGCCGCTGACATCCCCTCGGGCATCTGCATCTAACCAGGCCTTGATTCCTCTGGACTTCCAAAAATCTTCCGGAGTAAATGTATTTGGAGGGGCAAGCTGATCTGTCATGCCACCAAAATTGGTATTCCCTACGGCTAGCAGCAGACTTTGTTTTTCATCACCAAATAAACCAAAGTGGCCAATATGGTAAGTTCTTAGTCCCAATGCAAGGAGCATGAGAGCAAAAAAACTCAACACAAACAGACCTTTATTTTTCATTCAACTCACTTAGCTAGAAAACATAAAAATCACTTGATGTTGCCATCAAGTGATTTTTAAACACATTTTGAAACTGAATAACAGCTTTTGATTAAGAACCACAGGCCTCACAAGCTTCAGGATTATCTAAAGAACATGTCATATCGGCTCTGTTTTGCGACTCTGCCTCAGTGAATGAAGCAGCGGATGCGGCTTGCTGTCTGGCATATTGCATTTCAGATTCATGCACGTTATTCGTCTGTTCAATAGCCACCTCTGCTTGTTTTTCAATGGTAAATTTAATGGCATCTGCAGCGGCTTTGGTACGCAAGTAATACATACCCGTTTTCAAACCTAGCTTCCAAGCGTGGAAGTGCATGGATGTTAATTTACCAAAGTTGACATCTTGGATGTGGATGTTCAAACTTTGTGATTGACAGATATAAGCTCCACGATCTGCAGCCATTTCTAAAATGGTTTTTTGCTTAATCTCCCAAACCGTTTTATAAAGATCTTTCAGGTCTTGAGGAATTTCTGGGATATTTTGAACGGAGCCATTCGCTGAGATTAGCTTGTTCTTCATGCTCTCATTCCACAATCCTAATTTGATTAAATCCTTTAATAAGTGCTTGTTAACAACCGCAAACTCACCTGACAACACACGACGTGCGTAAATATTGGAAGTATATGGTTCAAAACACTCATTATTACCTAAGATCTGGCTAGTAGATGCCGTTGGCATTGGAGCCACTAACAAGGAATTACGTACTCCGTTTTCTACAACTAGACGACGAAGTGTTTCCCAGTCCCAACGACCTGATTCTGGAGTTACACCCCACATATCGAATTGGAAAATACCTTTCGAAATAGGTGAACCTTCCCAAGTAGAATATGGTCCTTCTACTTTCGCTAGTTCCATAGATGCTTCCATGGATGCGTAGTAAATGGTCTCAAAAATATCTTTATTTAATTGCTTCGCTGCTTCTGACTCAAATGGCATACGCAACATGATGAAAACGTCAGCCAATCCTTGTACTCCTAATCCTATTGGACGATGGCGCAAGTTAGAATTTCTTGCTTCTGGAACTGGATAATAGTTAACATCAATAATCTTATTCAAATTACGGGTAGCCGCTTTGGTTACTTCGTATAATTTGTCGTGATCAAATGCCAAGATACCTTGCTCGTTCATGCGCACGTACTTAGGCAATGCCAATGAAGCCAAGTTACATACAGCTACTTCGTCTTTGGAAGTATACTCCATGATTTCAGTACATAAGTTGGACGACTTAATGGTACCTAAATTCTTTTGGTTCGATTTTTTGTTGGCATGGTCTTTGTACAACATATAAGGTGTACCAGTCTCTGTTTGTGATTCTAATACTTTAAACCACAATTCTTGTGCTTTTACCACTTGACGGGCTTTGCCTGCTAATTCATATTTTTCATACAATGCCTCGAACTCCTCACCGTAAGCATCTGAAAGACCTGGACACTCATGAGGGCAGAACAATGACCATTCGGCATTTTCTTCCACACGCTTCATGAATAAATCTGGAATCCATAGTGCATAGAATAAATCCCTAGCACGCATCTCCTCTTTACCGTGATTTTTCTTTAATTCTAAGAAATCAAATACATCAGCATGCCATGGCTCTAAGTACACAGCAAATGAACCTTTACGTTTTCCTCCTCCTTGATCTACATAACGTGCGGTATCGTTGAATACACGCAACATCGGGATGATACCATTGGAAGTACCGTTGGTACCTTTGATGTAGGAACCCGTAGCACGAATATTGTGAATGCTCAAACCAATACCACCGGCAGATTGAGATATCTTAGCCGTTTGTTTCAATGTATCATAAATACCTTCGATGGAATCATCTTGCATAGTCAATAAGAAGCAAGATGACATCTGAGGCTTAGGAGTACCTGCATTGAATAGGGTTGGTGTGGCATGTGTGAACCAACGCTCCGATAATAAATTATAGGTATCAATAGCTGCAGCGATATCTGCTCCATGAATACCTACCGCCACACGCATCAACATGTGTTGAGGACGTTCAGCGATTTGTCCCTCTAATTTTAAAAGATAGGATTTCTCTAATGTTTTGAATCCAAAATAATCATAACCAAAATCACGGTCATAGATGATAGCTTCATCTAGCTCGACGGCATTCTTCTTAATGATATCATAGATTTCCTTAGAAAGAAGGGCTGCATTTTGACCAGTTTTAGGATCAACATACGTATACAAGCGTTTCATCGTAGCCGAAAACGACTTCAATGTGTTCTTGTGTAAGTTAGAGATCGCGATGCGGGCTGCCAGCACAGCATAGTCTGGGTGCTTGGTGGTTAATGAAGCCGCTGTCTCAGCCGCTAGATTATCCAACTCGGTGGTCTTAACACCGTCGTAAAGCCCTGTAATCACTTTTCTAGCAACCTCTAGGGGTTGAACAAAAAATGGATCCAAGCTGTAGCAAAGCTTCTCAATTCTTGCTGTGATTTTATCGAACTTGACAGATTCGCGTCGACCGTCTCTTTTAATTACGTACATACTTTATATATTAGAAAATTAGCGTCTCAATAATTCAGCTTACAACCCTTTTAAAGCACAAAAGATTCCCGCTCTAGAAAATTTCTCATCTAAAATATTCAAGTTTTTATGACTTGAAAAACGGTTGGCGGTTTTGTTTGTAAGCTTTAACTTCATCCAAGGATTGCATACTCCTTGGGGGGTTGGGCACTACGTAAAATTAGAAAAAAAGAACCCCGCTTGCAAACTATTTTTTCATCAAAAAAAAATAAAAAAATAGGCTTATTTGAAATGCAACATTCAATTAACCTAATGTCAATTCGTTACGACATTTGCGTCTTTGAAAAGTACCAGAAAATATTTTTTAAGATTTTTTTAAGCCTCAAAATATTGGCAAAACACCTAAAAAATTGTTACGCATTTTTTTGGATTTACTTATTAAATCTGTAATTTTGCATCCCAAATTGATGGAACTACATCCCACAGATCCATTTACAAAATAACGAGACGGCAGGGAATCGTCATTATACTACCCAACATGAAAAAAGACATTCATCCGGAATACAAAGAAGTTGTATTTCACGATTTATCAGCAGATTACAAGTTTTTGACTCGTTCTTGCGTTAATACAACTGAAACAACAGAATTCGAAGGAGCTACTTATCCTGTATTTAAAATTGAGGTTTCATCTCAATCACACCCTTTTTACACAGGTAAAAACGTGTTATTGGATACTACAGGTCGTGTGGATAAATTCAACAAGCGTTACGCTCAGAAAAACTAATCCAAACAAAATCATTACCTTGGCCTCCTCGAACTTATTTCTTGGAGGCTTTTTTATTGTATTTTTGTCGCATGTTGGAAAACATCAACTTCTTTAATGACCCTCTCTTGGTGCAATCCATGCGGCCATTAAGTTATTACCGCCCCCTCCATCAATTATGGCTTGGAACAAGCGCCATACAAGATAAATGGGGCAAATTTAATCAGCTATCATCTACATCAGCCACCCATGTGACCATTCTCGGTTCACTACTGCCTGATAATCAAATAGCTGAAGCTATTTCGCAATTACCCGATAATGTCCAGCTGGTTCAAGGTCAACAGGTTTTAGCCTTTACTAGTTCAAGCGCCAAAAATGATTTTGCCCCCTCATCCTCCCGCAAATCCATCGAATATTCTGGAAAAGCGCGTTGGATACAGCATCCAGAGGATTTATTGCTGCATCAACAGCTGAGCCTTGTCCAAGAAATAGAACCTGCGCCTTTTGATATTGAAAAATACCAGTCTTTAGGTAATATCATTCTATCTCCTGAGAATTGTTTCATTCATGCCAGCGCCCAACTTAAGGGATGCATGATAGATGCCAGCTCGGGGCCTATTTATATCGGTGAAGATGTTAATCTACAAATGGGGACGATCATTCAAGGACCTGCAGCCATTTTAAAAGGGGCAACTAGTAACCTAGGAGCCAAAATAAGACCAAATACCACCATTGGCCCTGGTTGCAAAGTAGGAGGAGAAATCAACCACTCCATTTTCTTTCCTTATAGTAACAAAGCCCATGAAGGATATATAGGAAGTTCTGTGATTGGATCCCACAGCAACTTGGGAGCTCTCACCAGTAATTCCAATATAAAAAATGATTTAAAGCCTGTTTCAATTTTTGATTACCCAACATCGTCACACAGAAATACAGGATTGTCGGCCCTAGGCCTCATCATGGGCGATTTTGTCACAACAGGAATCCATAGTAAGTTCAATACAGGTAGCATGATTGGTTGCCATTGTAACATCAGTAGCCAAAGCTTTTTACCGAAATTCATCCCATCCTTTACTTGGGGAGAATACCCCAATATTCATACCTATAAAATGGAAAAGGCCAGGGAAGTGGCTCAACAATGGATACATTTAAAACATCAAACCATTCCGGAAAATCTCGCCGCGGTGATGGAAGAAATTTGGAAAGAGGAGGCTTCTTTCCGAACTTAGCCTTTTCGTTTACTCATTTCCAAAGGCATGCTTTTTAAGGATATTCCAGGCTTATCTGAAATCAAAAAAACTTTGAGTTCAGCCGTGCAAAATCAGCACATTGCCCATGCTCAATTGTTTCACGGCCCCTATGGTGGTCCACAATTAGCCATGGCCCTGGCATTTACTACGTATTTATTCTGCACCAACAAACAAGGAGATGATGCCTGTGGCGTTTGTGCAAGTTGCCAAAAAATGAAAAGAGCCGTTCACCCCGACTTGGTTTTTCTTTTCCCAACCATAGTAACTAAAAAATTTAAAGAGCCTGAATCAGACTTATTTTTACCTGAATGGAGAAATTTCATTGCAGAATCCTGCTACCGTACATTACCGGAATGGTTGGGATTTTTAGGAGTTGAGGGAAATAAACAAGGAAATTTCCCTGTGGAGGAAACGCGTAAATTAATCCCTAAAATAAGTCTCAAGCCTTTTGAAGCTCCTTTCAAGGTGGTGATTTTATGGAACCCTGAATCTTTAAATGCTTCATCGGGCAATGCCTTATTAAAAACCTTAGAGGAACCACCTTCTACCACCTTATTCCTATTAGTATGTTCAGAGCCTCAGAAACTATTGGCCACCATACTTTCTAGAACGCAACGTATTAAAATCCCGATGGTGGAGGAGCAAGCTTTGGCCGATTTTTTAGTTGAACAATCGGCCATTGATCCTGAAAATGCCCTGCAATTGGCCCAAAGCTCAGAAGGGAATATTTCTTGGGCTCTGGAAAAATCCAAAACAGAAAATTTAAGTACATCCACCTGGTTTGCGGAATGGATGAGAGCCATCTATTCAAAAAATTTAAGTAAGTTGGTTATTCTGGCAGAGCAGTTTGATGGTTTTGCCAAAGAAGAGCAAAAAGGCCTTTTGGAATATGGATTGCATATTTTAAGGCAGTGTTTATATCAAATTTCTGGAACTCCAGAACTGATTAAATCATTGGAAAAAGAAAAAAAATTCATTGATAATTTTTCAAAAACTTTAAGCCAAGAGAAAATAGAAAAGATGTCCAACAAGGTCTCTGATGTACATTACCATTTGGAAAGGAACGCCAGAGCAAAAATGGTTCATTTGGATTTATCCTTACAATTTGTCCGCATTTATCATGCACCCAAAAACGCCTAGTCATGCAACATATAAGAATAGGAACTAGAAATTCAGCATTAGCGCTTTGGCAAGCGAATCACATTGGCCATCTGTTGGAAAAAGTAGGCTTTAGCTATGAACTCAGGGCAATAAGTACGATAGGAGATCAAGTGCTGGACCGATCCCTTTCCAAAATAGGCTCCAAAGGTGTTTTCACGGAAGAATTGGAAACCATGCTGCGTGAGGGCGAAATTGATATCGCTCAACATTCCGCCAAAGATTTACCTTCCCATTTACCCGAAGATTTAGAATTAATCGCATTTACGGAGAGGGAGGCAGCTCATGATGTGGTACTTAGTTTAGACGCTAGTCTGCAATTACAAAGCCCCAAAAAATTACGTATAGGAACCTCCTCTACTAGGAGAAGGGCCTTTCTACAACATTTTTACCCTCAACATGAATTGGTAGAAATGCGCGGCAACCTTCAAACGCGCCTTGAAAAACTAAAGCAAGGAACTTGTGATGCCATGTTACTGGCCTATGCTGGGGTTCATCGCATGGATATGGGTGCTTACATCACGGAGCATTTATCCATTGGCCAATTTGTTCCAGCGGTTGGCCAAGGTTCTGTAGCGATTCAATGTTCTATCCATTTAGATCCTAGCCTAAAAGAACAAATTAGGTTGGCTTGTAACCATACTACCACTGAGACCTGTTTATTGGCAGAGCGAAGTTTATTGTATCAACTTGAAGGCGGATGCAGCGTTCCTGTATATGGACATGCCATCGCCACAGGAGAGAATATAGCCTTGACGGCTGGCGTATTAAGTTTAAATGGACAAGAAAAATTGGAATTCACCCAAATTGGAACGAATCCTCAAATTTTAGGTGAACAATTAGCAGGAGATTTGGTAAATTCGGGTGCTAGAAAAATCCTTCAAGCTATTAGGGCGGAGTTAAATCCATAATCTTGTTGAAATTTCGCATGAAAAAAAGAATATTAATTACTGGTTCCAATGGCTTATTAGGTCAAAAGTTAGTCCAATTGCTCATCAAGCAGTCGGATGTTGACTTATTAGCAACTGCCAAGGGGCCAAATCGACTTGCGTCTACTACAGGGTATACTTACGTATCCTTGGATATAACGCAAGAAAGCGAAGTAATGGATGTTTTTCAGACCTATCGACCAGATGTATTGATTCATACAGCAGCCATGACCAATGTGGATACTTGTGAAGTTGACCCTGCTGGTTGCGAATTACTGAATGTGACTGCCGTTAGGTATTTAATACAAGCTTGTGAGGCGCAGGGCACTTTTATGTGTCATTTATCCACGGATTTCATTTTTGATGGAGCAAATGGCCCCTATGATGAGGAGGCTCAACCAAATCCTATTTCCATTTATGGAGAGAGTAAATTAGCTGCAGAAAAATTACTTCAATCTTCTTCAATTCGTTGGGCCATCGCCAGAACTGTGCTTGTATTTGGCATTGTTCAAGATATGAGCCGCACGAATATTATTTTATGGGTAAAAAAATCTTTGGAGGAAGGTAAAACCATTCAAGTCGTAACCGATCAATTCCGTACACCTACCCTAGCCGAGGATTTGGCCATTGGCTGCTGGTTGATTGCACAAAAAGAAGCAGAAGGAATTTTTAATATTTCGGGTTCAGATTTTTTAACACCTTATGAAATGGCCATCAAAACGGCCAATTTCTTTTCATTGCCATTGGAATTAATCAAAAAGGCTGATTCCTCTACTTTCCAACAAGCTGCCAAGCGACCACCGCGAACCGGTTTTATTTTAGAAAAGGCAAAAAAAATCCTAGGGTATCAGCCTAGGAGTTTCGATGAGGGAATTGCTTTGGTTGCAGAACAAATACGTACTTAGTCCTCAGAAGATGAAACTTCTTCATCTGTATAAGTAGTGGCTTCTTCCTCGGAAGATTTAGCTAATAAGGTATCTGCTTGAAATTTGGCATTTTCTTCTTGTAAGGTTTTCCAAAGTACATCTTTTAATTCTTGTATACCTTCTTGAGTAATAGAAGAGATGAACACTACCGGTAAATCTGATGGAAGGCTAGCTCGAATTTCTTCTTGCATTTCTGGAATAGAAATATCCATTTTAGAAACCACTAATACACGTTGTTTCTGTAATAATTCAGGATTAAATTTCTCTAGTTCTCCTAAAAGAATTTCGTATTCTTTTCCCCAATCTTTGGCATCCGACGGAATCAAAAAACAAAGAATGGAGTTCCGTTCAATGTGACGTAAAAAGCGAAGACCTAAACCTTTTCCTTCGGAAGCCCCTTCAATAATTCCTGGAATATCTGCTACTACAAAAGATTTATAATCACGATAGGCCACCACACCTAAATGAGGTACCAAGGTGGTGAAAGGATAATCAGCAATTTCAGGCTTGGCAGCAGAAAGCACGGAAAGCAGTGTGGATTTCCCTGCATTTGGGAAACCTACTAAGCCTACATCAGCTAATACTTTTAACTCCATGATAACCCATCGATCTTGCCCTTCTTCACCCGGTTGAGCATGTCGAGGAGATTGATTGGTGGAAGATTTAAAGTGGGTATTCCCCATACCCCCTCTTCCACCTGGGAGCAATAATATCTTTTGACCTTCTTCGGTAACCTCCGCTAAAAACTCATTGCTTTCTGCATCTTTGACGATGGTTCCCAAAGGAACTTCGATATAAATATCTTCACCTTCAGCACCTGATCTTCTACCTCCTTCGCCACCTTTACCATTATCGGCAATGATGTGTTTTTGGTATTTTAAATGAAGTAAAGTCCAGAGTTGAGAATTCCCAACCAAATAGATATGTCCTCCTCGACCGCCATCACCACCATCGGGTCCACCTTTAGGCACGTGTTTTTCACGGCGGAAATGGGAAGATCCGAACCCTCCTCTACCAGAGCGGACATTTATCTTGACGTAATCTATAAAATTGGATGTCATAAGGTATTATACCAGGCTATTAACCTTCAATGATGCGGACAATTTGTCCAAATATTTCTTCAATTTCGCCGATACCATTGATTCCTTGGAATTTTCCTTGGGAGGCATAGTATCCTGCTACTGGAGCTGTCTTTTCTCCATATTCTTGTACTCGCTTACGAATTAAGTCTTCGTTTTGATCGTCAGGTCTTCCTGAAGTTTTGCCGCGTTCTAATAAACGCTGGGTTAACTCCTCCTGATTTACTTCCAAGGAAATCATGTGTTTAATGGAAAGCTGATGACCCGCTAATAGCGTATCCAATGCCTCAGCTTGGGCTACAGTTCTAGGAAAACCATCAAAAATAAATCCAGAAGCACCTTTATTTTCATTCAATTTATTCTCAATCATCCCAATAACTACTGAATCAGGAACAAGAATACCTTGATCCATTAATTTCTTAGCTTCTAGACCTAAGGTGGTCCCTGCCGTAATTTCGGCACGCAACAAATCTCCTGTAGATAAATGGATTAAACCATATTTATCAATCAATTTAGCTGATTGCGTTCCTTTTCCAGCCCCTGGAGGCCCAAATAGTACAAGATTTAACATAAAGTATGAAAATGGTTGACTGTTAAACAAGATTAAAAATAGAAGAACAAAGGTAATCAATGCCAAAGGATAAAACCACCTTTATCTAAAATATACCTTGTTAGCCTAAGTTGCTGATAGTAAGAAAGGTATATTAAATAAGTGTAATTTTTTTACGCTTATGTGCAATACTTTAGGCTGAAAAGGCTAACTTGCAGGCGATTGAGTAGATAAAAGAACATTTTTTATCGACAAAATCAAATTTTCACTCAAATCTTATACTAAATGAAAACAAATTTCTACGTAAGCAGAGTGGTCTTCTTAATGGCTTTAATGCTATCCCTTTCTTGGGTAGCTTGGGGTCAGGACCGAAAAGTATCTGGTACTGTACAGGACGCTAAAGGCGACGGTATTCCAGGAGTATCCGTCTTAGTTAAAGGTACAACCACCGGAACTACAACCGATGGTAATGGAGCATTCTCCATTAATGTAAAAACAGCCAATGCTGAATTAACATTTAGTTCAGTTGGTTATGTGGCAAAGACTGTTGCAGTAGGTAACAGATCAAGCATCAGCGTTTCTTTGGATGAAGATGTTAGCCAATTAAGCGAAATCGTTGTGACAGGTTATGCCTCGCAACGTAAAAAAGACATCACTGGTGCGGTAGCAGTAGTTGGTTCGAAAGAATTAACGGCTGTTCCTTCTGCTTCAGTTACCCAAATGTTACAAGGCCGTGCGGCTGGTGTAACTGTAGGTAATGATAACTCTCCAGGTGGTGGTACGATGGTGCGTGTACGTGGTTTTGGATCCATCAATAATAACAGTCCACTGTATGTTATTGACGGCGTTCCAACGCAAGGTACTTTGAACCAAATCAACCCAAATGATATTGAGTCCATGCAAGTATTGAAAGATGCCTCTGCGGCTTCTATCTATGGTGCTCGTGCTGCAAACGGTGTTGTGATTATCACAACTAAACGTGGTGGTGAAGGTGAGCCAAAAATCAACTTTGACATGTACACTGGTACACAAGATGTTGGTAAAACATTGGACTTATTGAACACGAAAGAATTAGGTCAGTACTACTATGAGTCTGAAATCGGTGCAGGTAAGCCAGCTGGAACTTCTCCATCTGTTCAATACCGTTTTGGTGCTGATGGTACACAAACAATTGCCGATTATATTTATCCAAACGTGTATGGAGCTTTACCAGCTAACTATACTTACACCAACGATATTACTGATCCAAACTTAGGTAAAACAGCTTGGAACATTACCAAGGCAAATAAAGAAGGTACTGATTGGCAAAAAGTTATTTTTGGACCTGCTAAAATCTCTAATTATCAAATTGGTGCTACAGGCGGATCTAAAAATGGTAAATATGCTATCTCTGGTTCATATTTTAGCCAAGATGGTATCATGAAATATACTAGCTACCAACGTTACTCTGTTCGTGCAAACACTGAGTTCAAAAAAGGTAACTTGACTTTCGGTGAGAACTTTACTGTTTCTTATGATGAAAGAGTAGGTGTTCCTTCAGGAAACAACAACGAATCAAACCCAATCATGTTTGCTATTCGTATCCAACCAATCATTCCGGTTTACGATATCACAGGTGGACCAGTTGCCTTAGGAGGCACGAACTCATCTAACTTGAATGGATTTGCAGGTTCTCGTGGTTCTAACTTAGGTAATGCTCCTAACCCATTTGCTCGTCAGTGGAGAGAAAAAGACAACCCAGTAAAAGGTAGCCACATTTTTGGTAACGTATTCTTAGAATATGAAATCATCAAAGATTTGAAAGCTCGTACAAGTTTAGGTTTTGAATACAATAACTTCAACCAATCGGCATATTTTAACCGTGATATTGAAGCTGCTGAAGCTAGAAATGCTAACAGTTTAACTGTTTCTAATTCTTATGATCGTGCCATTACTTGGTATAATACCTTGAACTACAACAAAACGATTGGAGATCATACCTTCAACGTATTGGTAGGAACTGAAGCTGTATCAACTTATGCATTTGGTTTTAGTGCCGCTCGTTCAAACTTTGCTTTTGATGATTTGTCATACCGTTATTTGAATAATGGTTCTGCAGCAGGTTTATCGAATGCTGGAGCGGGTGCAACTCAAACGGCATTGTTCTCTCAATTCGGAAAGGTAAACTACTCATATAAGGACTTCTTATTGGCAGACTTTACTTTACGTCGTGACGGTTCATCTCGTTTCTCTTCGGCATACCGATATGGTACTTTCCCTGCATTCTCAGTGGGTGCTCGTTTGACAGAATTGGCTTTCATGAAAGATTTAACTTTCATCAACGACTTGAAAGTACGTGCGGGTTGGGGTAAAACTGGTAACCAGTTAATTCCAAACGTATTCAACGCATATACTTTGTTTACTCCAGATCCTAACAATAACGCATACGATATCTCAGGTTCTAGTAATTCAATCTCGTCAGGTTTCGACATCGCTCAATTTGGTAACTCATTTGGTCGTTGGGAAACAAATACATCCACTAACATTGGTTTTGATGGTAGTTTGTTCAACAACAAATTGGATATTGCTTTTGACTGGTACTCACGTACTACTTCAGATATGTTAACTCAAGTGCCAATTCCAAGAACTGCTGGTACTGCTTCTATTCCTTATGTTAACATTGGTGAAGTAAACAACACAGGTATTGATATCAACGTAACTTACCGTAACCAAATTGGTGATGTAAGATATTCGATCTCCGGTCAATATAGCCAATACAAAAACAACGTAGTGAAATTGAACGATGATCCTAAAGCTTCTATCTTTGGATTCTCAACACGTCTTCCTGCCATCTCAGTAACAAGAGCTGGTTTGCCAATTGCTTCTTTCTTCGGATATGTAGTAGATGGTGTTATCAAGGATGATGCTGAAGCTGCTTCTGCTGTTCAAATTCCTGGTTATACTCGTGCGGGTGTATTCAAATTCAGAGATGTAAATGGAGACGGTAAAATTAATGCTGATGACAGAACAATCATAGGTAACCCTCACCCAGACTTCACTTATGGTTTGAACTTAAACGTAGGTTACAAAAACTTTGACTTGACTGTATTTGCTCAAGGTGTTCAAGGAAATGAAATTTTCAACTACTTGAAATACTGGACAGATTTCAACACATTCCAAGGAAACCGTTCTAAGGATATGTTATACAACTCTTGGAAGAAGCAAGGTGACGTAGCTCAATTGCCACGTTTAAACTCAAATGACACTTTCAGTCAGCAGATTTCTACTTACTTCGTTGAAGATGGATCTTATACTCGTATCAAGAACATCCAATTGACTTACACTGTACCTTCTAGTGTTACTAAGAAGTTAAAGTTAAGCTCTTTACAAGTGTATGTTCAAGGTCAAAACTTGTTCACATTTAGTAAGTACAAAGGCCTAGATCCAGATATCAACTTGAGAACTTCAGGTAATGACAACCAAGATATCCACATGGGTATTGATGAAGGTGCATTCCCTGTGGCTAAATCATACAATGTTGGTTTAAGAGTAGGATTTTAATCTAGATATTATTTGAAAATAAATCATAAAAAAATGAAAAAGTTAATCATATTCGCATTAGTAGCGACCGTCGGACTGAGCACTTCTTGCTCAGATAGTTTCTTCGACATTCAGCCACAAGGAGCGGCTTCATTAACCTCCTTGAGCAACAAGAATGGAGTGAATGCATTATTGATTGGAGCGTACTCATTATTAGACGGAGTTGGTGCCGGTAATACAGGTCGTCAATCAACTATCTCCAATTACGTATTTGGTGGAATCACTTCTGGTGATGCCGTTAAAGGAACAGATGCTGGTGACCAGCCAGAACAAAGTTTCATTGAGCAATTTAACTGGTTGTCAGATAATACCTATTTCCTAGGTAAATGGCAACATACATACGATGGTGTTGCTCGTGCAAACGAGGCTATCCTTTTAGCAAAAAGTACTGACGTAAAAGACATGACTGATGCTGAAAGAACTCAAGTAGTTGCGGAAGCTCGTTTCTTACGTGGTCACTATCACTTTGAAGGTAAAAAGATGTGGAACATGGTTCCTTACATCGACGAGACTATCTACAAGCGTGATGATCCTAACTCAACTAAAATTCCAAATGATAAAGACATTTGGCCAAACATTGAGGCGGATTTCAAATTTGCTATGGAAAACCTTCCAGCTGTTCAAGCTCAAAAAGGTCGTGCTACAAAATGGGCTGCCATGACATATTTAGCTAAAGCATATATTTTCCAAAAGAAATGGGCTGCTGCTAAAACATTGTTAGAAGATGTTTACAAAAACTCAGGCAAGAAGTTAGTTACTAACTACCATGATAACTACAGAAATACAACGAACAACAACATTGAGTCAATCTTTGAAGTTCAATTCTCTGTAAACGACGGTTCTACTGGTAACAACGGTAATGTAGGTGATAACCTAAACTGGCCATATTCAGCTAATGCTCCAGGTCGTGGATGTTGCGGATTCTATTTACCATCTCAAAACTTGGTAAATGCATTCAAAACTTCTTCTGATGGTTTACCATTAATTGGAGATAAAGCGGATGGTACAGCAGATACTTACAACATGGTTGACCTTCCTAACGATCAAGGTATTCGTTCATCTACCATTGAATTCAACTTGAATAAATCTATTCCTGTTGACCCTCGTTTAGACTGGACAGTGGGTCGTCGTGGTGTTCAATTCTTAGATTGGGGTGTAATGCCAGGTTTCCCTTGGATTCGTGACCAAAACTACTCTGGTCCATATACAGGTAAAAAATGGATGTACTATTTAGCTGACGAAGGTAGTTCAACTCACTCTACTTCTAAGCGTGCAGTTAATAACAACTACCGTTTGTTGAAGATGTCGTCTGTTATCCTTTGGTTAGCTGAGTGTGAGGCTGAATTAGGTAACTTAAGTGGTGCTGAAACTTACGTTAACATCATCCGTAACCGTGCTAAAAATGGTTCTGTACAAGATCCAACTGTGAATTATGTTGTTAATCCTTATCCAACAGGTACATTCGTTGCTAAAGGAAAAGATTATGCATTGAACGCAGTACGTATGGAAAGCCGTTTAGAATTTGCCATGGAAGGTCACCGTTTCTTCGACTTAGTTCGTTGGGGAATTGCAGGTCCTTACTTGAACAAGTACATGGCTGAAGAAGCTAAAAACGGTACTGATATGTCAGGAAGAACCTACAACAAGAGAGGTTACTTAGCTGGTAAATCATTTACTACTGGTAAAAACGAATATTTCCCTCTTCCAAATGATGAGATCTTAAACTCACAGAAAGACGGAAAGCCAACATTGAAACAAAATAACTACTAGTCGTTTATTTCATGTTAATTAAAAAAGTCAGGACAGCCGTCCTGACTTTTTTTTGTACATTTTACACATCAAAATTTAGACTATGAAATATTTACCCATTTTCGCAATTATGGTATGTAATCTTACTGCCTATTCCCAAATCCCAGCTGGTAAAAGTGTCATCAGTTCTTTGCATATTTTTGATATTAAAACAAAAAAAAGCCAAGAGATTCTGAAAGAACATCGTCACTTTGAAGCGCCCAATTGGTCCGTAGATGGTTCTCATTTACTTATCAATAGTGCCGGTTTAATTGAAAAAATTAGTCCATCAGGTGATAAACTTGGGATTTTGCCTACGGGAAGCATCCAAAAGTGCAATAATGATCATGGTTATAGTTTTGATGGGAAAACACTTTACATTTCCAGTTCAGACCCGAGCTCAGGCATAAGTGGTTCCCTTATATTTAAAGTAGGAAGTCAAGGAGGTCAACCCATCCGATTAACGAATCAAGCTCCCTCCTATTGGCACGGCATCTCACCAGATGGAAAGACCATGGTCTATTGTGCCGAGAGAAATAAAAACTATGATGTATATGCCATGGATACACAAGGAGGACCAGAAATTAGACTAACTACCGAAGAGGGTTTAGACGATGGGCCGGAGTATAGTCCGGATGGAAAATACATCTACTTTAATTCTTTTCGTACGGGTAAAATGCAAATCTGGCGAATGCGTCCAGATGGCAGCCAAGCCGAGCAAATGACATTTGATGATTATTCTACCTGGTTCGCACACATCAGGCCTAATGGAAAAGAGGCTGTCGTGATAAGCTACATAGAGGATCAGAAACAAAGCCATCCATTTGGCCATCAAGTCAAACTCCGATTGCTACATTTGAAATCTAAAAAAATCCAAGATTTAACCGAGGAATTTTATGGAGGTCAAGGTAGTATCAATGTTCCATCTTGGTCTCCTGATGGTTCTAAATTTGCTTATGTTCGTTACGAACTCGAAGACAAAAAACCTTAATCATCAGCTAATTCCGTATATTTACGACTAAATATATGTCGATGAATCTAGCACAAGCTTTTGATGAAATAGTACAAAGAAGAAGATCAAACAGGAGGTTTGATACGGATATTCAAGTCCCAAATGAGGTCATTCAAAAAAGTCTTGAACGTGCCATACTTGCACCCAACAGTAGCAATATGCAACTTTGGGAATTTTACTGGATCAACAGTCCTGAAGAAAAAGCAAAATATGAGCAACTTTGTTTAGGTCAGTCAGCCGCAAGAACGGCTTCCCATCTGATTGTATTTGTTACTAGGCAAGACCATTGGAAAAAACATGCTCAATGGAACATCGACAAGATAAAAGCATCGATACAAGGTGAGCCCTCTAAATCAGAAAAAAGAGCATTGGATTATTATGGCATACTAATGCCTATTTTGTATCGAACAGATATCTTAGGTCTAAGTACCCTTGTTAGACGTGCCATCACCTTTGTTAAAGGTTTCAATAACCCCTTCATGCGATTTGCTGGACTAGCAGATCAGCGGGTCATGGTGCACAAGTCCTGTGCGCTGGCTGCCCAAACTTTTATGCTTTCTATTGCTGCTGAGGGTTATGATACTTGCCCGATGGAGGGATTTGACGCCAAGCTGGTTAAAAGAGCCTTAAATCTCCCAAATGAAGCCGAAATCAATATGATTGTGGCAGTAGGTAAAGGAACAGAAGAAGGAATTTATGGACTTAGGCATCGTTTACTGCTTGATGAAGTTGTATTCAAGCGTTGATTATAAACAATCCACATCAATGATAAGCTGAACACCTTTACAGGCTGGGTTAGATGATTGTATATCTAATTCTTCCCTTAAGGCTTCTTTAAACTTGGCTAAGGCTAAACCTTTCTCAATTTTTATTAAAATCTCCATGGCGTATTGGTTCCTAATGCGTTCAATCAAAGGTTTTTCTGGCCCCAATACACGACCATGACCAAACTTCTCTTTTAAAGCCATCCCCAAATGCCTAGCAGCCGTTTCGACACGGGCTGCTTCCATATTTCGAAGAGTCAATTTAATCAAGCGACTAAAAGGAGGATAATGATAACCTTCTCTTTCTATGATTTCCTCAGCATACATGGCCTCAAAATTATTCTGCAAAATATGATCAAATAAGGGATGGGTAGGTTGATTAGTTTGAATATAGACTTGCCCTTGTTCTTCTCTCCTACCTGCTCTTCCTGCCACCTGACAAATCAATTGAAAGGCCCGTTCATGTGCCCTAAAGTCAGGGAAGTTGATGGCCTTATCTGCATCGAAAATTGCCACCATGGATAAACCTTCAAAATCCAAACCCTTGGCAACCATTTGAGTTCCCACCAACACATCAATATTTCCAGACGTAATTTCTGCTAAAAGTGAACTAAAAGCCGTTTTAGAGCGAGTGGTATCTAAGTCCATTCGCCCAATTCTAGCATCCGGCATATGAAGTTGCAATTCTTCTTCCAACTTCTCCGTTCCATAGCCCATGGTTTTCAATTGTGTACTACCACAGGCGGCACAACGACGCAATAAACCTTCCCGATAGCCACAATAATGACAACGAAGCTCTTGATCTCGTGCGTGAAAGGTTAAGCTCACATCACATTGATTGCAACTAGCTATCCAATCACAATCTTGGCATTGAATATATGGGGAATATCCTCGCCTATTTTGAAACAATAAACTTTGCTTTCCCCGGTTAAAATTATCCTCTAAAGCAGCAATCAAATCCACCGAAAAGCCCCCTTTCATTTGCTTCATTTTTTGAGCATACTTAGTATCTAATAAGGTGATTTGGGGTAACTGAGCTTTACCAAAACGCTCCTTCAAGGCAACTAATCCATATTTGCCTTCCTTTGCCTGGTAATAGGATTCTATGGAAGGTGTTGCAGAACCTAAAAGTACTTTAGCCCCTTGTTGCTTAGCTAATACAACCGCCACATCACGGGCATGGTAACGAGGGGCTGGATCAACCTGCTTAAAGGAGGACTCATGTTCTTCATCCACGATCACTAAACCTAAATTGGAGAAAGGTAAAAAGACCGAAGACCGAACACCCACGACAAATGGATATTTTCCCTCAACAATGGACTTCCAAACTTCCACCCGTTCATTATCAGAAAACTTGGAATGATAAATTCCAACTTGCTCACCAAAAATTCGTTTAAGTCGTAATACAATTTGGGTAGTAAGGGCAATTTCTGGCAATAAATAAAGTACTTGATTGCCATTAGCTAGCGCTTCTTGAATTAATTTAATATATATCTCTGTTTTACCACTTCCGGTAATTCCATGCAACAATACCACGTCCTTTTCTTGAAATTGCTTTAAAATGGAATGGTAAGCCAAATTTTGTGCATGATTTAAATCAAAAGCCGCAGGGATGAAATCCTCCGAGTCTTGTCCAAAGCGAGAAACTACTACCTCAAAACTCTCAAAAATCTGATTTTTTAGCAGGGTTTGTAGTGAACTCTCCGATAATTCGGCTTGCGTAAAACTCGATTTTTCCAGTCCTTTTTGATTGATTTCTGGATTCCGTAAAACTGGAATAAATTGAAGATAATGCAAGAGTATACCCAATTGCTTAGGCTTAGATTCCAATTGCTGAATAAGCTCCACCAACTTTTCCTTATTTTCAAAAGGTTCTGCCAAGCGAATTTTCCGCAACACTTTTGGTGTGTACCGATCTTTCAATTCATCAAATATCAAAAGAGCTTGTTTGGCTACTAGGGATTTTATTAGATGATACGGACTTTTTAATTCGGCAATTTGAGCTACCTCATCGTAGGATAAAGAACCTTTTTCTTGAATCGCCTTAAAAACAATCTGTTCCTTTTCATTTAATTGGGTTTCTTCTGAATAGGCCGGATTAATTTGAACTTTCGATTGACTAGAAATCTTCAATCCTGCAGGTAAAGCTATTTGAAAAACCTCTCCTGGATAACACATATAATAATCTGCAACCCAATGAAATAGCTTGATTTGAGAAGTAGTCACCAATGGACTATCATCTAAAATTTCTAAAATATACTTAGCCTGATATTGCTTGGGAGGTTGATGATGCACCTGAACAATCACGGCAGTTAGCACTTTAGAGGAACCAAAAGGAACTACAATTCGAATTCCTTCTTGCACCAAATCAGCCCATTGCCTAGGAACACGGTAGGTGAAATACCGTGGAATAGGTAAGGGAAGCAGTGCATCCACAAATACCGTTAATTCCTCTGAAGACGACAATGCTGTTGACTCGATCATGTTGACTACAAAGAAAAGGAAAGATTCGGGTACTGGCAAGCTTGGCTATTTAGCCAAGTCTAAGGTTTCCATTGCAGGGTTTGAATTAAATGCATGGCATCTTTTTTCAAAAACTGAATGACTGGAGCTAAAGAGTCATTTTGCGTTGCGGTTTTTACATAAACAGCTCCACGTAAATAATGATGTATACTATCGGTAGTAAAAAATTGAAAGGAGGTAGCCACTTCCCCATCCAATTCAATGATTCCAGCTTTTCTTCCAGAACGAGTAGTCATAACATACTCTTGAATTCCTCTTGCCTTACCTTGGTGTTTAGAGGCCAAAGTATAGGCATCATTGATGAGATTAGCCAATTTCTTTTGATCCTTATTCAAAGGTTTATAAGTAAGCTGAATAAAAGCATGCCATTGAGGATAATAAATATATAACCAATGAGGCTCCGCCCAAGAAACCGTATCAGGCATCACTCGGGCATATTGGGAAACTTGAAAACTAAATGGATGACCTTTTTCTAGATCTTGATACTTAGCCTTGGGTAAGATGATTCGGTTGTAGCCTTTTGGACGTGGTAAATCTGCTTTATCCTCTTTATTCTGTTGAGAGCAAGAAAAGCAAAAACCCATAACAACAAACATATAAATCCAGTGGCGCATAAGACCCGATTATTGAGGTTCGTCTAATTGATAGTATTTCAAAATGGGATCTTGAATAATATGGTATAATTTCTCCCGTAACATGGGAACATCTTCCATACTTAGCCCCTTGGTGATGATGGGAGGATGTATTTCTGCCCGAATAACACCGGGACGAATCATCAAAGGCTTATCTGAAAATATTTGATAATTATTAAATAAACTAATAGGGACTAAGGGAACTTGTTGCTGAATAGCCATAATTAAAGCCCCATCTTTCAATGGTTTAGCCATGTATGGATATTTTTTGGAGACAATGCCGCCTTCAGGAAAGATGGCAATACTTCTCCCGGTTTGCAAGGCTCGAAGGGCTTTGGATAAAGAACCCGCTCGACTGGCATTGTCAGAACGATTGACTAATATATTCAATCGAGCGTACATGTAACCAAAAAGAGGTAGTTTCCCCAATGAACTTTTCCCGACAAAAGCGGTATAATGTTGCAACAAATAAACGATGACAGGAATATCCAAAAATGAAAAATGATTGGCACAAAAAACATAATTCTGCTTCTTATCGGGAACAAAATGATGTTTTACCTCAAAACGGATAAAGCTGAAAAAGAAAAAACACTTGGACCATACACGCACCAATTTGGCAGCGTATTTACGGTAACTGATTTTCTGAAGTAAAATGAATATGAATGGATAAAAAAGCAAGAAAATGGCTATGAACCAAAACATGGACCATAAGGTAAAAAGCCCTATGAATGGACTAGCAAGAAATGCATTCTTTTTTTTCATGCTTAATGAACCAAAATATAAACAATTAGGGGTTGATTATTCAACCACCCCTAATTGCACTGTATTGGTCTTCTTACCCGAATGGGCAGGAATTGACAAGGTTGTCACAAAAACATCCCCGGCAGATAATAATTGATCTTGCTTTAATTTATCCACCATGGCAGCTACCGTCTTTTCAGCACTATCAGCCGATGGATCATAAAAGAAAACTTTCACTCCCCAAAGTAAGCCCATGGTAGACATTAATTGCTTATCGGAAGTAAAGACGTATAAATCCGCTTTGGGGCGGTGAGCTGATAAACGGAAAGCCGTATGACCAGAATTAGTAATACAAAGAATCGCTTTGGCTTTGGAGTCACGAGCTAAACGACATGCACCGGCAATCAAACGATCGGTTAATGCAACCTCTTTTGAACCTTGAGCCAAGGCATGGTTTTTAAAATAAATGGCTACCTCATCTCCTTTAACTACAGAAATTGCATTTTGCTGTTGCTCCACTATTTCGTGAATATGAGCCATGGTTTCCACCGCTTTAATCGGATATGAACCAGAAGCTGATTCTCCACTTAACATGGTGGCTGATGCTCCCTGAAGTACGGCATTGGCTACGTCAGAAGTCTCTGCACGAGTAGGAACCGGGTTTTGAATCATGGATTCCAACATTTGAGTGGCCACAATAACCGGCTTACCAGCTGCTGTACATTTCTCAACCATTACTTTTTGTAAGTATGGAACTACGGCTCCATCCATCTCCACACCCAAATCACCACGAGCTACCATGATACCATCCGTAGCTTCAATAATTTCATCTAAATGATCAATAGCCTCCGGCTTTTCAATCTTAGCAATAACCCGTGTATTTTTACCGTAGGCTTTAATTTTTTCTTTAATATCCCAAATGTCTGAGGCCTTACGAACAAAAGATAAAGCAACCCAATCAACACCATGGTCTAAACCAAAATATAAATCTGCTTCATCCTTAGGAGTTAAACAAGGCAAAGAAACCTTCGTACCAGGTAAGTTGATACCCTTCTTAGATTTCAAAATACCTCCATAAACCACTTCAGTAAGTACTTCTTTCTTTTCTTTATCGATAGCAAGCACTTTCACCTCTAAATTTCCATCATCCATCAAAATGCGCTCACCTACATTGACATCTAAATACATAGAAGTATAGGTCGTTCCTACTTTCTCGGATGTTCCTAGCAGGTTTTCGTCCATCGCAAAGATGAGTTGTTTACCTGCTTCTAAAACCACACCATTATTTTCCACCATTTGCGTCCTAATTTTAGGACCTTGCAAATCTTGAAGAATACATAAATTCATTCCCAATTCTTCGCTAATGGAACGAATGGTTTTTAAGCGCTCTAAATGATCTTCATGAGTTCCGTGAGAGAAATTAAGACGGAATACATTTACTCCAGCTTTGGCTAATTGAATTAAGGATTCTCTTGATTCAGATACTGGACCTACAGTGGCTACTATTTTTGTCTTGCGTTGATACGACATATATACTTAATTATTCAATTTACCCTGCAAGTTACAGTTTAGTCATCAAAAAATTGAATAATTGTATTAAATCATACCCAAAAAACACGGTAAACTCCCTTTTATAAAGAATAAACCAATTTTTCCGAGACAAAAAGCCTTAATTCAAAATCAAACTTGACAGGTGAACTATATTTATAGCTTTTACTAAATGCACAAAAGGTAATGGGGGCACCCATATCTTTCAAAACTTCAAGATAAGAGTTTAACTGACGGGGTGACATCTGTAAATGCTCTGCTAAAGAGGCAGCGGAACCTGTAGATTCATGTTGAATTAATCGATGAATTCGATGAAGTCTTTCTAATTGTTTAAGGCATTGCATGGTTAGGTATTTAATGCCACAATTTCGGTTTTAAAAGTTGATTTGGATATAAAAAAATTGGTAAAAAAATAGAAATATCAACTTCTTGAACAAAAAAAGGAGGCCTTAGCCTCCTTCCATTTAGATATGTTCTATTAATTAATTCTCCCACATGTCGTGCTCCAATTCCAACAATTTATACTCTAATTGTTGAGACATCAAAAGGCCCTCACGATCTGAACTATAGATATCAGTCAAGAACTTATTTTCTGGGTTACCTTTCTTAATAATTCTTGCTTGAAACATCCTTAAATCAAAGGCATCCGCCATATTTTTATGTTGAGTTTCATTTTCAGAATTATACCAAATACAATTTGGGTTACTTCTAAACAATTTATAAACATCTTTATAACGGAAGGAAGCTACAGGTTTATCAAAGCCTGCCTTGGTTTTAGAAGCCGGAATAATCAAGGTTAATGCTTGGATATCAAAATATAACCTAGAGCGCTGACGGTCAATAATGGCATCTTCCTTAATCTCGATGATGGACAATTCCTTTGGAAAGAAATACGAATCTAAATTTGCCACAGGTTTAGTATCAAAATCATCTGTTTTTTTAGCTGCATCACCTGGTTTGGTCGTGGTACCCCAGCCATCATCTACTGCTGTTTTCTTCTCTCCACCTTCAGCTCCAAAGCCGGCAGCTTTTTCAGCTTCTGAAAGACTACCTTCACCTATGGAATCATCCATACGAAGTTTTTCTTTAAACTGAGCGGCTGTAAGTTTAGTCACTAAGGAATCATTCACATAAGGAATCAAAATACCTGCTTCAACCCATTCAACTAAGAATTTAGAAATCTCATTATTCACTGAGAAAAATGGTTGGTTGATTTTTTCATTCAAATCCATGCGACGCCATAGGCGAGCCTTATAATGAATATTAGCTGGATCAATGGGACGCACTGAATTCAACTTTGATTCATCTAAAGGTTTCTCCTGAGCTAGGGCACTAAATCCACAGATCAGAGAAATTAACAACAAAAACTGATTAAATGATTTCATATACAGGGTTTTCCTAATCACTCAAAGGTATATTTTTAACCATGGAAATAGGTATGGTCTCAATAGCTCCTTTGAAATTCTTTCTTTGAACTTCTTTCACTTCAATATAATAGCGATCCCCTGGCTGTGCCTGAGAGGCTAACTTAGCTATTGACCCAGAACCAGGTAAATTAGCTATCTCGTCAATTTTTCTTTGACCACGCACTAAAGCAACATAAACTGAAGCGACACGGTAATTCGCATCATCTGGATTCGTATTTTTAAATGATTCATCAGCAATGGCGCGGGCATCTAAGGTTCTTAAACCAGATGCACTTGTACCTCTCTTCTCATTTAATTCACCACCATTTCCAAAGATTCGTACTTCTGGTCTAGGAACACGACGCACTTTAAAAGTCTCTTTTCCTAGTAAGGTACCTCCATTATTCACATTTAAGGTAATTGTAGCTGAAGAAGGAACAATGGTTACTTTACCTCTGTTTTGACCAGGAATTACCTCTCCACCTTCGGCAGAGAATTGTGGATTCCACAATGCACCTAAACCTGGACTAACAACACTTAAACGATTAGCACATCCCAAATAAAGCGCTGGTAGTGTTGCTGTTTCAATGTTGTAGGTTGGTTTCAAAACAAAATATTCTTTTTGAATGGATTCAGTTTTAGGACCAGCAGGACTCATGTAAGCCACTGTAGCCGTGTATGTCTTTTTGGATAATCCATTGGCATCATACCCTCCACCTGATGTTTTGAATTTAATCTGGCCACGTCCATCCACTACTGGAATAGATGCCCCATTGAAACTCATACGAGGGGTAAAACCTGAAGAGGTAGCAGCTATAAAAACTTCAGCTTGATATTCCATACCTGCAACAACCGTGTTGGCATTGGCAGAAACTTGGGCAAAAACCTTATCAAACTTAATTTCTTTGGCCCCTACTTTAGAAGCTAACTGACTAAGTACTTCCGTCTCATATCTTCTAATCTCAGCCTGCTTCTGACTTAATGTAGCTAAAGCAGCTGGAACTGGAGTATGTTCAAAATTCAATTCTGCAAAATCTTTGTTGGATTGTGCAGCATCACGACTAGCCACAGGATCGTCCTTGGCAGCTAAGGCTAAGGATGGGAATTTGGTCCCTGGATCTGCAATCGTTTGTAATTTCGTTACATACTGATCAAACATAGGAACTAATTGGTAAGCCTCTCCTTTGGAATTGGCCCCAACCATTAATTCAAATACCTTTTCTTCTTCCTTTGGATTTTTGATAGTACCCGTTTCTGGATCAATGCCTCCTCCTGTTTCAATTACCTTTGCTTTTAATCCATCAATGTGATTGACTAATTCATCCGCTAGTTTACGAACCTCATTCGCTTTTCTAAGGATATCTGCATATGCAGCCGGATTAGGAAGATCTTTGATTCGCTCTTCAATGCCGGTTACCATACTTTTATTCTTTGAACTTGCAGACTGATTCGCAATTTCCAAACTATTATTTAACAAGGTAAACTTCTGTAAAAGGGCATCACTGACCTGTAAGGCTAACAGGGCCGTGAGTACCAAATACATCATCCCGATCATTTTCTGCCGGGGGGTCTCTTTTAAACTTGCCATATACTTATGAGATCAAAGCTAAAGTGGATAAAATTAGCCTTTCATAGCCGTTAACATACTACCATATACTTGGTTCAATGACTGAATATTAGCATTCAATTTAGCTAATTCCGTCTTGAACAATTCTGCATCTTTTTGAGTAGCAGCCATTTGTTCAACCGTTAAATTAACATTACCATAGTAACTATTGATAGCTTTCAAGTGTTTAGTGGCTTCTTGAATCTCCGTTTCATAAATCGTATTCAGCGTAGACAACTGGTCACCTGCTTTGGCATATTGTTGTGCATATTTAGCTGCTTCTGCAGAAGAAACAGATATTGCACCTAAAGAATTAGCTGCTTCAGAAACAGATTTATTCAAGGTTCCTAATGATTCTGAAGAAGAAGACAAAGACTTCACAAAATCTTGTGTAGCTACGGTAGCTTTAGAAATATCTTGTAAACTATTCGCTGTTTCTGTTAATCCTTTTAAACTTTTGGTCAACCCTTCTACCACCTCTGGTCCTAAACCTTTCAAGCTTGATAAAGCATCTACACCGCCAGTCGAACTAGGTCTAGCTACTGGAGCTCCGCCCATTAACTCTGGATAAACCTTTTCCCAATCATACGTTTTTTCAGGTTTTGCTTGTAAGTACAATACACCAAATAAAATAAAAATGGCCGCTTCGGTAAACATACCAACCATTAACATTTCGTTGGCACCGTCCCAGTGAACAATTTTAAATAAGGCTCCTACAATTACGACTGCCGCACCAAAACTAGCGATGACATTGATTGATTTTTCCATGTTAAAAAGAATGTAATATAGATTTTAAAAGGTATAATTTAGTTTTGTTTAGGACGACCCAAATAGCGCATCATACATCTAAACCCAATATATGACCGTTTGTTTTGTTCTAATTCGTAAGCCCTAGTTCCTGTTTCTAGGTAATAAGCTATATCTTTCCAAGACCCACCACGAGTTACTTTTCTGGGTTCATCTGCATCTTTGTTGACGGTGTTCAAATCCCAAGTTACAGCTACCGCATTATCTGCATAGGCATCTTCACACCATTCTGCCACGTTACCAGCCATATTATATAATCCAAAATCATTAGGATCGTAGGCATTGGCAGGGGCTGTATAAGAATAACCATCAGCATCATAATTACCTCTGTGAGGTTTAAAATTAGCTAATAAACATCCTTTAGCATTAGAAATATAAGGATTACCCCAAGGGTATTTGGCTGAAGCCCTTCCACCACGTGCTGCCCATTCCCACTCAGATTCAGATGGAAGCTCAAAACGCGGCAAAATAAATTGACCTTGCTTTCTACGATAGTCGTTCATCAACTTACTTCTCCACAAACAGAAATATTTAGAAGCTACCCAGCTAACACCTACTACAGGGTATTGATCAAAGGCAGGACTAGAAAAATAATATTCTGTCATTGGATCACCATTGTGATACGTAAAATCACGCTTCCAAACGGTAGTGTCTGGATAATACTCAGACATGATTTTATCTTCTCCTAGAACAGAAACCGAATCTTTCAATAAGGCATACGTGAATTGACGATACTCATGATTGGTAATTTCGGTATCATCCATGTAAAAGGCTGCTACGGTTACTCGCTTATTGAAGTTAACACCTGCACGAGAAACTTCCTCATCCGCTTGACCCATCATGTAACTACCTGAGGGTACTAAGACCATTCCGTAGGGAGTTGGTTGTGACCATCCTTTACGAGTAGTGGCTACAATTTCTCCATTCTGCACACCTGGAACCTCTTTACTGGATTTTCCAATTCCTAAGATTCCTTTGCCCGAAGAGCCTTTTTTACTACTCAGTGTCTTGGAACCACCTGAGTTTTTGGAACCACAACTGTTTAAAACGACAGCCATAGCCAAAATCGAAAGTCCTAGTATTAATCTCTTTTCAACAAATTGAAAATTCATAGAAGCAAATTAAAATTACTGTTTGTTAACGTAACAGGGTTTAAAATATTGTTTTTATCTACTTTTACCCAACTCACACTCATTCAAATTCCTCAAATTTAAAGCATTTTCTAAGAATATTTCAGCAAAAGTACAAAATTTTATGCCTTAACATGAATTCCTATAAAATCTTAAACCTGGGAGTTCTTACAGGAAGTCCCTTAATTCCACTGGATTGAAATGAAGGTAATTGAAACCGAACAAATATCTCATGCGTCAAAGGAGCTTTAACCGCTGCTTGTACCAAGGATACATCGATCGAATAACCAATATCTAATTTTTGCTGCAATAAAGAAACTCCAGCCATACCAATCGCAGCATCATTTAAACGAAACGAACCTCCCAACCAGAATAAATCCTTATAGCCAAATCTTGTTCCTAATTCGGGCAAAATCTTACCTGAATAATAACGAACTTGAGCAAATGGCATGGCTGCCAAACTTTCAGATAAAATCAATTCTGCCGAACCATGAATTGCGGCCACCATATTCATAGGCATATTTCCCTGCGGAGTATCCATGGTAAATTTAGGCGAAGTCAGATGGTCAGCAGACAAACCGATTTGCCAATTATCTTTGGAATAAAGCAAACCAAAACCAAGATCAAACTGATTTTGGCTAATCACCTTACCTGATAATTGACTAGCAATGGGGTCATTTTCATCACGAATCCGATAAACACGTCCATCAAAAGATTTCCCCTGCAATCCACCTCGTAGGCCAGCGGATAACATAGCCTCTCCTATTGCGTAATGATAAGCTAATTGAATTTTCATGGATTGCTGACCCACCCCAGAAGGAGTTTTGTCAGACATCACCAAAAGTCCCACACCTAAGTTCAATTTACTTATGGGCAGAGAAGCACTTAAGATTTGAGTACCTAGGTTACCCGGACCTTCCACAGTAGCTTCATACTGCGTCCATTGATTTCGGTAATGTAATTGAGCAAAAGAGGCACCTCTCAATCCTGAATTGGCAGGGTTTTGATAAACGGCATTCATTTGAAACATGCTCAAACCTGGGTCTTGTTGTGCCAGCAAACTCGGCCCACAAAATAGAAGTAAGATGCCCAAGCATACATAAAACCAAGAAGGCAATAAGAGCAATTGCTTGTTGAAGCGCATGTTAAGTGAATAGCTTGTTAGGCGTTTTGATGGCTAAAAATAAGCATTATTTTCAAACGAGAAATATTCCTGGAAATATATTAATAAAAAAGCCCCGATTTGGGGCTTTTTTATTTAAGCGTTTGCTTGCTTTATATAATGCTCGAGTGCACCCGTCATGGATGGAGCATTAGGCATTGGAGCCTGAATATCTAAAAGTAGTCCCGCATCAGTAACTGCTTGAGCCGTGGTAGATCCAAAGGCTGCAATCCGGGTGTTATTTTGCTTAAAATCAGGGAAATTCTCAAAAAGAGAAGTAATTCCTGATGGGCTAAAAAAGGCCAAAACATCATAAAAAACTTCTTCTAAATCGGATAAATCAGCTGAAACTGTTTCATACATAACAGCCTCTGTTAATTGAAAATCATTGGTTCCCATGTAGTCAGGCAAATCTTTCTGACGCTTGTTCGAGCAAGGGAATAAAAATTTCTCTGATTTATGTTTTTTAATGATTTCCAATAAATCTAAAGCCGTCTTCGTTCCTGTAAAAACCTTACGTTTACGGATAACGATGTATTTCTGCAGGTAATTGGCAGTTTGCTCCGTGATACAAAAGTACTTCATATCAGAAGGAACCTCAATCTTAGCTTCCTTACAAATACGGAAGAAATGGTCAATGGCATTACGGCTCGTAAAAATGATGGCCGTATGCTCTAAAATATTAATCTTCTGCTTTCGGAAATCTTTGAAGGCTATTCCTCGCACCTCAATGAATGGACGAAAATCCACTTTAACACCATACTTTTTTTCAATCTCAAAATAAGGAGATTTGGCATCCGTAGGCGCTGCTTGAGTAACTAATATACTTTTTACTTTTTTCAACCGCTTGATATCCGGCGTAGCAACGTTAGCTATTTCACTCATAAATCAAATTTGTATTAACTCGACAATCTAGAATAGTCAACTTTATGTTGCAAATATACAAAAAAAAATCTTGATTATCACTCTCTTAGGTCTAGCTGTATTGTGGAAATATCAATTCACGTATGCCAAACAAAATGACGATGGCCTCGGTAATAATCAAATACGCATATAGAGATAATCGATTGACTGATAAGACCTTATTAAACACTTGGGTAAAATATATAAAACGAATGAGTAAATAAATATTCAATAAATAGGAAACAATTTCCATGTCAATGGAATAAGCCGGTCCTTGGTAAATAGCGTATAATCCAATTCCTACAAATACGATGATAAAGAATTGAATATTAGCTTGTATGGATTTAAAGAAATGTAAATTGGCAACCGATTTTAGTTTGAATAAATTGGCAAAAAGTTGGAAAATGAAATACTGTATAATAAAAATGAAGTAAGCCAATAAAGTCCGAGAAAAAACAAACCACAAAGAGGGTATCAGGGTATTGTAATTTTCTTCATTCACAAAAAATGCATCGCCAGAACGATAGGTAATTCCATTGTAGAATGCCATCAAAGAAATTAAGAGGCTTAGAATAAATAGTATATATAAATTGGCCAATGAGAAGGGGCTTTTCACCATGGCATTCTCTTTTGTTTCCCAGTTAATCCAATCCGTAAAACGGAAATAGACGATAAAATACCTTGGAAAAATAGCAAACAATAAGCCCATCAAAGCTAGAAGCGACAAAAAGCCCAAGGTGAAAAAATGGGTATAAACGGCAGGTGCACGATTCAGAAACAATTGTACCTCCCTGTTTTGTGCAATTACTTGATCAAATTTTTTCTCAATACTTAAATCTCCGGGTAAGCCTTCCAAGCTACTACTATAAAATGTAGCGATGACTTGATCCTTATGATGAACTTTCAACAAGCTATCTAAAGACATTCTGATTAATTCTCCTTTGGCTAATTTCCTTTGAAATGCCCCATCAATGAATAAGTGATAGGTTTCTTTGGGCTTAATAGTCAAATAAGCTTGATAATAATCCCGATTTGAGAGTTGAATGGATTTAGAATGATAGGAATAATGTTGGCTAGGAATATAAGGCAAGAAACTATTCCATCCGGATTGATAAACCAACCATTCCTTTTCAACAGAATGCATGGGTTTCCAAACAGCCGCCTTTGCACTGGTGGTGATTAAGATAGCCCACAAAAAAAATCTGCTCCATCGTAGCATGAATGCGTGGAATGAAGCAGATTTTTCAATAAAAGGAATCATCCTTTAGTATTTTACTTAGCAGATAATGCTTTTAACATAGTTTCGCCAATGTCAGCTGGAGAGTATACCACGTGAATTCCACATTCTTGCATGATTTTCATTTTTGCTTCAGCAGTATCATCAGCACCACCAATGATGGCACCAGCATGACCCATACGACGACCCTTAGGTGCTGTTTGGCCAGCAATAAAACCTACGACAGGTTTTCTATTTCCATCAGCTTTGATCCAACGTGCTGCTTCTGCTTCCATTCCACCACCAATCTCTCCAATCATCACGATACCTTCTGTTTCTGGATCATTCATTAATAGTTCAACCGCCTCTTTGGTAGTAGTTCCAATGATGGGATCTCCTCCAATTCCAATAGCGGTAGTCTGTCCTAAACCAGCTTTAGTTAATTGATCTACTGCCTCATAGGTTAATGTACCTGATTTAGACACAATACCCACTTTGCCTTTTTTGAAAATAAAGCCTGGCATAATACCCACCTTACATTCCTCGGCAGTCATGACACCTGGACAGTTAGGTCCAATTAATCGACATTCCTTAGTAGAAATATATTCCTTGGCAACAATCATGTCTTTGGTGGGAATACCTTCCGTGATACAGATAATCACTTTAATGCCAGCGTCAGCAGCTTCCATGATGGCATCTGCGGCAAATGCCGGTGGAACGAAGATAATGGATGTATCAGCACCAGCTTTGGCAACTGCTTCAGCAACAGTATTGAAAATAGGACGATCTAAATGCGTTCCTCCTCCTTTTCCTGGAGTAACACCACCTACAACGTTGGTTCCATAAGCGATCATTTGCTCGGCATGAAAACTACCTTCCGTACCTGTAAAACCCTGAACTATAATTTTGGAATTTTTATTTACTAAAACACTCATTTTGTCTGGTTTAATTATTCTAAGGCGAAAAATTTTTCCAAAGGTACAAATTATTGATAAATTAATTTAAAAAGGTTTAAGAGCAAGTAAATAAATATTTCAACAAATAATTTTATGTAAATTTAAGAATCCATTTCAAATTCATGCTTAGGCACTTAGAGGTTCAAAATTATGCATTGATTGACCAGCTTGATTTACATCTGGCGGAGGGTCTCACTGTGATAACTGGCGAAACAGGAGCAGGTAAATCCATCCTATTAGGAGCTATTTCACTGCTTTTGGGGCAAAGAGTCGACAGCAAAAGTTTGTATGATGATCAAAAAAAATGTGTCATTGAGGGTACATTCTCGGTTGCTGCTTACCCACATTTAAAGGAAATTTTTCAACAAGAGGATATTGATTTTGAAGATCCTTGCATCATTCGACGTGAAATAAATCCTCAAGGAAAGTCTAGAAGTTTTATCAATGACAGCCCAGTTACACTGGAAAGCATGAAACGGATAGGGCAAGAGCTGGTTGATATACATTCTCAACAAGATAATGGTTGGATGGGGCACCCAGATTTTGCCTTGGAACTAGTGGATGATTTTGCCCAAAATCAGCCTTTGAAAGCATCTTACGAAAAAGCTTATAAGGCTTTTCTTGCGGCTCAAAATCATCAAGAGCAATTGGCTCAAAAGGCTCGACAAGGCAATCAAGCGATTGATTTTCTTCAATTTCAATGGGAGGAATTAGATAAGGCCCAACTGATACCTGGGGAATATGAACAACTCAGCGAGCAATTACAAAAACTACAAAATTCAGAACAAATCTTAGAAAAGCTAGCTCAATTAGCAAATTACCTGAGCTTATCGGAAACAGCAGCCATGGAGCAAATTGGCCAAGCTCGCCAGTTGAGTCAAAGTTTATCTAAGTGGGCTCAGTCATTTGATCAGTGGAATCAACGAATTCAATCCTTATGGATTGAATTAAAAGATCTATCTGCCGAAGTAGAGGCTGAGGCTGAATCGTTTCAATCAGATCCAGTGGCATTGGAAAAGTGTCAAAAAAGACTGGATTTATTAAATCGGCTTTTAGTCAAATATCAGGCAAAAGATGTGGAAAGGCTCATGGCTCTTCGGGAAGAAGTGGAAGAGGAATTATCCCAGCACGAAAACCTTGATCAAGCCTTAGCCGATGCAAACCAGGCGCTTCAATTGGCAGAAAATCTAGCTTTAGAAAAAGCCATTGAACTACATGAAAGTAGAGTAGAATGCTTGGATTCGATCGAACAAACATTACTAAATTCCCTACAACAATTGGGCATGCCCAATGCAAGTTTAGCCTGGGATATTCAAACGGGTAAATTATCTAAAACAGGACAAGATAAAATCCAATTACTCTTTTCTGCTAATAAAGGGCTAGCTCCCAAGCCATTTAAACAAATTGCTTCTGGTGGTGAATTAAGTCGATTAATGTTATCTATTAAGCATTTATTAGCACAAAAAAGAGCATTACCTACGCTTATTCTTGATGAGATTGACACAGGGGTTTCGGGAGAAATTGCCATTAAAATGGGCCAAATGCTCACTCAAATGAGTCAAAAGCACCAGTTGATTGCCATCACCCATTTACCTCAAATCGCTGTAACAGGTCAAACGCATTGGTTTGTTTACAAAAATCATGAAGGGGAGAAAACGGTTTCCAGCATAAAAACCTTAGTTGGAGAAGAAAGAATTGATGAAATCGCTAAAATGATCGGCGGGCAATCCGGCTACAAAGATTTAAAAGAAAATGTTCGAAAATTAATGAAAACCAATACCATTTAGATAAGCCAATATGAAATCGATCCCATTATTTAGCCTAATTTTACTAGTAGGATTACTTGTTTCTTGTAGTCAATCGGAAGAAACCGCAGTCAAGGAATTAAATGATTCAGTGATGACATTGCATGATGAACTTATGCCCAAAACTGAGCAAATTATTCAATTAAAAACTAGTTTGGACAGCATGAGTAAAGGCCCAGATTCTGTTCATGTGAAAAAACTTATTCAGTCCTTGGATAAAGCTGACAATGAAATGATGAACTGGATGCATCAATATTCCATTGATTCTTTGTCTAATATGGATTTCAAAGCAAAAATGATTTATCTCCATGACCAATTTACTAAACTTAAGAGCGTAGAAACATTAACCGACTCCACATTAAATGCCGCCAATCAATATAAAAAATAGATTTTGGTACCTATTAATCTTCTCCTGGGTGCTACTTGCCGCTTGCCAGGAAAAGAAAACATTACCCATTTTGGGAAATAAGGAGACCATCATCAAACAGGGAAAAGTAGATACCCTTTATCGGCAAATTCCCGCCTTTCAATTTTTAAATCAGGATTCTTCTTGGGTCAGTGATCGAGATTATGCGGGAAAAATTTATGTGGCAGATTTTTTCTTCACATCATGCCCAACTATTTGCCCAAAAATGAAAACGCAAATGCTGCGTTTGTATGAACGATACGCCAATGAAAACCAATTAGCTTTATTATCGTTTAGTATTGACCCAGACTTTGATCAGCCCCATGTCTTAAAAGCATATGCTGATAGATTACATATCAAGTCGCCGAAATGGAATTTGGTCACAGGGGCAAAGGCTAAGATTTATGAATTGGGACAAAAAAGCTTTATGGTGACTGCACAGGAGGACAAAAATGAAGCGGGAGGATTTGTTCATAGTGGTGCATTCATTTTAGTAGATAAGCAAAAGCATGTTCGCGGAATTTATGATGGAACGAAGGAACAGGAGGTCAACCATTTAATTGAGGACATCGAATTATTACTGAAAGAAAAATAAATGAAACAAATACCTTCTTTTTTAGGCTTGATGGCCATTTTAGCTGTATGTATTGCTCAAACTTCCTGCCAAAGTAAGGAGGAAATTTTTAGGCAACAATACGTGGTGGAAGGCATGATGCAGTATGAGAAACATTGTGAAAATTGCCATCAGAAGGATGGATCGGGATTAAAAGATTTATATCCTCCTCTTGCTAAAACAGATCTTTGGAAAAGATTAAATGCAAATCAAATTGCCTGTATCATAAAGAATGGACAAAAAGAGGCCATTTTAGTAAACCAAAAACCTTATCAAAATTACATGCCAGGAAATGCTAAATTGGAAGCATTGGATGTGGCTGAGATTATCACTTACCTGCGGGATAAGTGGGGGAATGATCCTCGAATATTTCCTTTGGATAGTGCTCGTTTGGCCCTAAAAAATTGTCCTTAGTCGGTTGGCAGACTTTCCACCGTCAGCACCGAATTCGTTACATGACGTAAGGAATAATGGGTGAAATCCTGTGCGGCATCCATCCCTACACCATAAATAATCTCTTTCTTGGTCCGTATTTGAACAGGCTTTTCGGTAAATACTCGCTTTTCTTCTGGCAACCAGATAAATTCTTCCGTCTTTAATGTTTCATTTTGTTGCACATTAAAAATCTGAACATTCCCCATAAGTTTATAGGAATTTTTCTGTTTAAAAAAATGGGCTGAATCCCCTCGGATTTGAGAGGTAACATTTCCCATTTTATCATAAAACCAAAGCTTTACTTCTTTAGGATAAACTCGGTCTTCCGAATATAAGGTGATTTGAGAGGGTGTGACCATTCGGACTACGGTCCTAGCCGAATCTGAATAGACCATATCGATGTCGGACAATTCAGATTTAGGACCTACATAAATGAGATTTTTGGCCGTTTTCTCTTCCCGACAAGCCAGAGAAACAATCGACAAAACAAGCAGCAAAAAGAGATTTCTCAAATCGCGCATGAGGGAAATTAGTTGAGTTTCACCTTTTGGAACCAAAGGTCACTGAGTGTTAAGCCAATGGTAACTTTTTGGTATTGCTCTTCTAAACCATTCTCAGCAAGTACACCACGTTTACCAATTTGATAAGCGATATTCAAATAGGATAAATTTCTCAGTGGTAAAGATATTCCAAGGCTAACATATTTATCAACGGCATATTTACCATTTCCTAGATAATCATAGGGAGTAGTGGCATAACTGAATCCAGCCCGATAAGTTGTTCTTTTGAAATAATTAGAGATAGCTTCAAAATCGGGAGTATATTCTCCACCGATTGACCAACGAGTACTCACCGGTAGTTTAGATGAACGGCCTAAGTTATTATCTACTTTAGTCCAATCTGTTCTTGAATAATCAATTCCGATCATCCATTTTGCCAACTTTTCAAGACTAATTCCAAAGTGCTGAGACACTGGTAAATTTTGCGAAAATGGTGTGGATTTGTTCAAGGTATCGGCATTGATTGTCGTAATTCCTGAAAGATCCATAATGGCAAAGCGCTTCAATTGTTTGGAACTTAAGGTAGTGCTAATATCAAAAGAAGTACCAAGATTAAGGTATAGATCATTTTTTAATTGTTTCCTATAGGCCAAACCACCTCTAAAAAGGAAATCTGAATAATCAATACGATTTTCTAATTGTATCTTATAATATTGTCCATCAGATAAATTCTGGGTAGAAACATTCCGATTTACGGTTCCAAATAAATAATCAATTCCTAAACCTAGGTAGAATTCTTTACCAATCCTCACGCCATTGTTTATCGTCAACTTGGTCACTCCACCTTTTCCGTCATAGCTATAAATTAAACTATCTACACCCAATAAATTCAAACGACGGAAAGATCGGGTAGCATATTCTACGGAAGAATGTGGACGAAAACCGATGGAAGCTGTCCAACGACTTGTAATAGGTAAGGTTAAATTAAGGGAATGATAATTACCTCCAAAAACTTGTTGGCGTTGACGAGTATCCTGTAATTCTTTAAGTTCTAATCTTGCCCCCACCTCAAATACCGTATATCGGTTTCTTGCTAAAAGTGCAGGGTTAAGCATGTTGGTATAGATACCATTGGAATTGGAAACACCTAGGCCTCCCATCATGGCATTTGTTGGACTTCCACCCTCATCCAGCTCACCCATTCCGATGTAGGATAATGGTGAATTCAAGATAGTTTGAGCTGAAGACTGAAAGCTACCAAAGGCACTAATTAATAAGCTAAGTGCTAAAAACAAGCCGTAACTTGTTTTCAATGTAGAAATTTGGATAAACAAAGGACGAAGAATCATAAAATAATTTACCATACAGCTTAGCCTGTAAGTCTGCAAAGGTCGTACTTTTTTTTCACATTCGACTAAGTTATTCTCTATATTTGGGGGCAAAATTGATAATTCAGATGAGAGAAGCATTGGCTAATTGGTATTTATTGGAAAATTCGGCGGAGGATATATTATTTTTTGTTGGGATATTGATTATTGGCTTGGTCCTGAGAAGGTTCTTCTCTAATTCCTTTTCAAAAATCATCTTTCGATTTTTACCAAATCAGTTTATTCAAGTTCAAGATTGTATCCAATTATTGAGAAAGCCCGTTGAGCTTTTATTATTCTGGATTTTTCTCTATTTCAGCATTCAATATTTACATGTGCCGAGTAGCTGGCATTTTAATCCTGTAGAGAAATTTGGCTTGCTTTTTTTATTACAAAAAGCATTTGAAACGGCGGTCATTATCACTTTTACTTGGTTAATAGTTCGGATGTTGAAAGTCATCATTTTGATTGCGCAACAAAAGTGGCAGGGTGTTGAGCAGAAGTCGAAACAACAATTCATTCCCTTCCTGAACGACCTAGGCATGGTGTTTATTATTGCAGGATCTGGATTTGTCTTGTTGGGAAGGGTATTCCAAGTAGATGTGATGGCACTCATAACAGGATTAGGATTAGGGGGATTAGCCTTAGCCTTAGCTGCCAGAGAAACCTTAGAAAATCTATTCGCATCCTTCACCATTTTCTTGGATTTGCCTTTTGTGGTAGGTGATAGCATCCAAGTAGGAAGCATCTCAGGGGATGTTGAAAAAATCGGATTTAGAAGTACGCGATTGAGGGCCTTGGATGGTAATCTAATCATGATCCCTAACCGCTTGTTAACTTCGCAGTCATTGGAAAATATGAGTGAGCGGCAATTCAGAAGGGCAAAATATACTTTATCATGCTCGCTTCAGAGCAAGCCTGAGCAGATACAAACTGTGCTTCCGCAAATAGAGCAAATAATAATATCAGAACCTCTATGCAAGAAAAAAGCCCCCAAAATAATATTTGAGGGCTTTGGTACCTATTCTTTAGATATCTCTGTGACTTATTTTGTTCAAACAAGTGATTTTGGGAAATTCCAAAACGTGAAACAAGAGATCAATTTAAATATTTTACATTGTTTACATGAGGCGGGCATCAACTTGGTGAGCAGTGCTACCGCACCCAACATGCATTAACCAACTAGTTCTTTCAAATCTTCATCATGAATCATTTTACGCTCGTCGGCCATCAATAGGAAACGTGTGTATAATTTATCTAACTCTGATTTTTCTAATTCAAAACCTAGTAATTGTAATCGGTGACGTAAGGCAGCACGGCCAGAACGTGAAGTCAATAAGATGGCAGAAGATGGCACGCCTACATCTTCAGGATTCATAATCTCGTAATTCTGTGCATGTTTCAAGAAACCATCTTGATGAATTCCAGAGGAATGGGCAAAGGCATTGGCACCAACTACCGCTTTATTCGCTTGAACCGGCATGCCCATTAAATTGGAAACTAAATTACTGATCGGATATAAATACTTAGGATTAATCCCTGTGGAAAATCCTAGGTCCTTGTGAACGTTTAAAATCATAGCCACCTCTTCCAATGAGGTATTTCCTGCTCTCTCACCAATTCCGTTAATGGTTACCTCCACTTGACGAGCACCTGCCTGAATTCCTGCAATGGTATTCGCTGTTGCCAAACCTAAATCATTGTGATTGTGCATGGAAATGGTTGCTTGGTGAATGTTATCTACATGCTCAAAAAGGTAAGAAATTCGGTGATGCATTTGATGTGGCAATAAATAACCTGTGGTATCTGGCAAATTTACTACCGTAGCACCCGCTTTTATGACTGCTTGAGTAAGTTGAGCTAAAAAAGGTAAATCAGCCCGGCCAGCGTCTTCTGCGAAAAACTCGACGTCCTCTACATAGGATTTGGCATATTGTACCGCCCAAATAGCTTGCTCAATAATTTTTTCACGAGTAGAATTGAATTTATGCTTGATGTGAACATCAGAGGCGCCAATTCCCGTATGAATACGAGGTTTACGTGCCGGCTTCAAAGCTTCTGCAGCAGCATCTATATCTTCTTTTTTTGCTCGAGTCAAACCACAAACCGTAGCTTCCGTAATTACCTCAGCAATAGCTTTAACAGATGCAAAATCACCAGGAGAAGAAATAGGGAAACCAGCCTCGATGATATCGACACCTAATTTTTCGAGTTCTTTCGCAACTTCAATTTTTTCCTCACGGTTTAACTGACAACCGGGTACTTGTTCTCCATCGCGTAAAGTTGTATCAAAAATCTGTATACGATTATTCATAGGTTTGTTTCTGTTAATTAGTTGGCAAAACTAGCTTTAATTACATTATTTACCAAAAAAGAATAGACTCCAAACATTCGTATTTTAGATTAAAAATCCACAAAAACCAGAATAAATAGAATTATAAAGTATAATAATCTTTTTTATATGAAATTATTAGACTAAAAATCCTTTTACACACGTAAGTCTAGAATAAAATTTTATTAAATAAAATCAATTTTTATGTGATAAAATGCCGGCAGGCTCAACTCCAACCTATTGGAGGAACAATTAGACTTAATTTTAAGGGAGATAATATCAATAACTTGATTGAAATTAGACAATAAAAAAGTTTTGAAAATCGTTAAACGCTCAACGCTGTCAAGGTTTGAAACCTTGACAGCGTTAAAAAAAATGAGCGTTATTTTATTTTTTACCCATAAAAAAAGGGGCAATAAATTGCCCCTTTTTTTCAAATAAGCGATAAACTAGCTACGCTCAGGACGAAGGCTACGTACAGCAGCACCTGCTCTCCACATTTCTGATTCACGTAACTCTGTTAATTCAGCTTCTAATTTCACACGGTAGTCTGGCTGAGAGTTCAAATCAATTGAACGAGCAGCTTCCGCTTGAGTCTTTACTGAATTATATAATTTTTCAAATACTGGCTTAGTAGCATCTTTGAAAGGTCTCCACCAATCTAAAGCTCCGCGTTGTGCGGTAGTAGAACAGTTGGCATACATCCAATCCATTCCATTCTCAGCCACTAATGGCATCAATGATTGAGTTAATTCTTCAACTGTTTCATTGAAAGCTTCTGAAGGTGAGTGACCATTCTCACGTAATACTTCATATTGAGCAGCAAAAATACCTTGGATGGCTCCCATCAAAGTACCACGCTCACCTGTTAAGTCAGAAGTTACTTCTTTGTAGAAATCTGTTTCAAATAAATAACCAGAACCTACCCCAATAGCCATAGCGATACATTTCTCGCGAGCTTTTCCAGAAGCATCCTGATAAACAGCAAAAGATGAATTCAAACCTTTACCTTCTACGAATAAACGACGTAAAGATGTACCTGAACCTTTTGGAGCAGCTAAGAATACGTCTACGTCTGCTGGAGGAATAATCCCTGTTTTCTCCTTGTAGGTAATACCGAATCCGTGAGAGAAGTACAATGACTTACCTGCAGTCAAATATTTCTTCACTGTAGGCCACATTTCAATTTGAGCCGCATCTGAAAGTAAATAACAGATAATCGTTCCTTTTTGAAGTGCTTCCTCAATTTCAAATAAGTTAACACCTGGAACCCAGCCGTCAGCAACAGCTTTGTCATAAGTCTTTCCTTTACGTTGACCCACAATCACATTCAAACCATTGTCTTTCATGTTCAATGCTTGACCTGGACCTTGTACTCCATAACCAATTACTGCGATTGTTTGATCAGCCAATACTTGTCTAGCTTTCTCTAATGGAAACTCTTCTCTTGTTACTACATCTTCAACAACCCCACCGAAATTAATCTTTGCCATTTTCGTTTTTGTTTAATTTATATTCTTTTCTAATCTATTATACTTTCAATTTTATACAATTTCCCAATCTCCTTCTGGCAAATATTCCACCAGGCCTTTTTCGGTCTTGCCTACTGCCACTCGTCCAGATTTAATGTATTCCAATATTTCCCATTGCTTTAAATAGGCATAGAATTCATTGATTTCTTCCTCTGAACCGTTTTTTTCCACCACCACATATTCTAAACCCCAATGCACCACTTTGGCATTCCAATCCAAATTAATGGTTTTAACGTCCAAAGCGGGGGAACCTAAAGGTGTAGCTATCTTAAATAATGCAATTTCATTGAATACAATTTCATCATCCAAATAGCCAAAAACCGCCAATACATCCGTAATCTTACGAATTTGACGTACCAATTTCTCTACGATCTCCCGGTTCTCATTGCGAATCACAATGGTAAAACGAGATACCCCTTTACGTTCAGTCTCTGAAACCGTCAAACATTCAATATTTAACCTTCTGCGGGTAAATATGATGGTGATACGATTCAAAAGTCCAATCGTGTTGGTGGTAAATACCGATATAGTGTAAGTTGTCAACATATAATTTCTACTCAAGCATTACTTTGGTTACACATGCACCTGCAGGTACCATAGGGAACACATTCTCTTCTTTTTCACAAATAATTTCTAATAAATAAGGCTTTTTAGAATTCAATAATGTGTCTATTGACTCCCCTAAATTATTTCGATCACTCACGGTATGTCCATCTATTCCAAAACCCTTGGCAATGGTAATGAAGTCGGGGTTTTGTAATTCAACAAATGAATAACGATTATCAAAGAACATGGATTGCCATTGACGAACCATACCTAAAAAGTTATTATTCAAAATAATAATCTTTACCGGTAAACCACTTTGAGTAATGGTTCCTAACTCCTGTAAAGTCATTTGAAAACCACCGTCGCCAATCACGGCAACAACCTCACGATCTGGTACCGCCACTTTAGCTCCAAAAGCGGCAGGAAGAGCAAAGCCCATGGTTCCCGCACCACCACTCGTTACGATAGAGTTATGTTTTTTGAAACGGTAATAACGATTGGTAATCATCTGGTGCTGTCCCACATCTGTTACCACAACAGCCTCCCCTTTGGTCTTATCTGACAATAAAGCTACCGCTTCACCCATTTTGATTTGATTACCTTCATGATAAAGATCTTTCTTGGTAATCTTTTCATATTCCTCATCATCATACTTCTGGAACTCAGCTCTCCACTCGGTATGTTCAGCCTTTTTAACTAAAGGTAATAAGGCTTTTAAAGCGGCTTTGGCATCACCTACTACAGGTGCATCTGCCTTCACATTCTTATCAATTTCACTTGGGTCAACCTCAATGTGCACTACCTTAGCCTGTTTGGCATAGGTACTCAAATCACCAGTAATACGGTCGTCAAAACGCATACCAATGGCAATCAACACATCGCAAGAATTGGTTAAAACATTGGCTCCATAATTTCCATGCATGCCTGGCCAACCTACAAAAAGCGGATGGTCAGCATCCATGGCTGACATACCCAATAAGGTTGTTGCTACAGGAATACCTGTTTTTTCCACAAATTCCTTTAATTCATTTTCTGCCTGCGCAATTAAAACCCCATGACCTGCCAAAATGTAAGGGCGCTTAGCTCCATTAATCAATTTGGCTGCGGCCTCCACATGCTCTACTTTGGGCTCTAACCTAGGCTTGTAAGATATAATCGATTCACATTTCTTGTATTGAAAAGGAATTGTCATCTTTTCTGCTTGCGCAGAACGAGTTATTTCAATTAAAACGGGTCCAGGTCTTCCGCTCTCCGCAATGTAAAATGCTTTCGCAATAATTTCTGGTATCTCGTTTGGATCTACAATCTGGTAGTTCCATTTAGTTATTGGCATGGACATTCCAATGACATCACATTCCTGAAAAGCATCTGTCCCCAATAAATTGGCTCTCACTTGACCTACAATGCAAACCATAGGTGTAGAATCCAACATGGCATCAGCAATAGGCGTAATTAAGTTGGTAGCTCCCGGACCTGAAGTAACTAGGCAAACACCTGCTTTATTCAGCATACGGGCATAACCCTGAGCTGCATGTCCAGCGCCTTGTTCATGGCGAACTAAAATATGCTTTAATTGATCTCGATAATCAAATAAGGCATCATAGGTAGGCATAATTGCACCACCTGGATATCCGAAAATGGTACTCACCCCCTGCTCAACCAACGATTGCATAACCGCTTGAGCCCCAGTTTTAATATTTGAGGATTGAGTTGATGTAGGTTGAGTAGTTTCTAATTGGGTTTTTCCCATGATATTAACAGATCTTTATTTTGTTTCATTTAAACGGTCCGACTAATTTAAGTCATACACATCTAGAAAAAAATTGAATTGGTCATTTTTTACAAATCAGTGACACAACCCAAGCTGGCGGAAGATACATTTTTGATGTATTTTCTTAAAACACCAGAAGTATGCTTTGAAACCATAGGTTTCCATAACTTCCGACGCTCTGCCAATTCTTCATCAGATACATGTAAGATAATGCGATTATCCACGGCATCGATGGTGATTTTATCCCCATCCTTCACCAAACCAATATTACCTCCTTCTTGCGCTTCTGGTGTTACGTGACCTACGACAAAACCGTGTGTTCCTCCTGAGAATCGTCCATCGGTAATCATCGCCACACTATTTCCTAAACCAGCTCCCATCAATGCGGAAGTTGGTTTTAACATTTCAGGCATACCTGGTCCACCTTTTGGCCCTTCATTTCTGATAACTACCACATGACCTGGTTTAATTTCTCCTTTGGAGATAAATTCTATCACTTCTTCCTCGGACTCACATACTTTAGCTGTTCCTTCGAATCGCTCGCCTTCTTTTCCTGTAATTTTAGCTACAGCCCCTTCAGTAGCTAAATTACCATATAATATTTGTAAGTGACCGGTTGCTTTTATTGGGGTAGCTACTGGATATATAATTTTTTGAGTTTCAAAATTCAAATCTGGAGCTTCGGCTAAATTCTCAGCCATGGTTTTTCCGGTTACAGTCAAACACTCCCCATGAATATACCCTTCTTTCCACAAGTACTTCAAAATAGCTGGCATTCCTCCGATTGCCAAGACATCTTCCATGTAATACTTTCCAGAAGGCTTTAAATCAGCCAATAATGGAGTGCGGTCAGAAATATCTTGAATATCTTTCAAGGTAAATTGAATACCCGCAGAATGAGCTATCGCTAAATAATGTAATACGGCATTGGTTGACCCTCCTAATGCCATAACTACTGTCATCGCATTCTCAAAGGCATGGCGAGTCATGATATCTCTTGGACAAATATTTTTCTCCAATAATACTTTCATCGCGGCACCTATTGCTAAGCATTCTTCCTTTTTACCTTCATGAGTGGCCGGGTAAGTGGATGAATTAGGCAGTACCAAACCCATGGCTTCCATGGATGAGGCCATAGTATTGGCGGTATACATTCCACCACATGCCCCTGGTCCAGGGATGGAATTACGAATCACTCCTTCATAATCTTCATCTGAAATACTTCCAGCAAATTTCTTTCCCAAAGCTTCAAATGCCGATACTATATCTAATTTCTCACCTTTGTATAAACCCGATTTAATGGTTCCACCATAAACCAACATGCCTGGGCGGTTTAAACGTGCCAAGGCCATCATGGCTCCCGGCATATTCTTATCACAACCAACCACAGCTATCACGCCATCATACCATTGCGCACCAACCACATTCTCAATGGAATCGGCTATGATGTCACGAGATGGCAAAGAATAACTCATACCATCATTTCCATTAGTCATTCCATCTGATACACCGATAGTATGAAAAATCAAACCCACCATGCCGTTCTCTTGAATTCCCTTTTTCACATGAACCGACAATCCGTTTAAATGCATATTGCAAGGGTTACCTTCGTAACCTGTACTAGCAATTCCAATTTGTGCTTTTTGCATGTCCTCAGAACTTAATCCGATTCCATATAACATCGCCTTAGCTGCAGGATTTGTAATCTCTTGAGTAAGAGTTTTGGAAAACTTATTTAATGACATAGTCTTTTGGTATGAAATTTTTTCAAACAACAAATATACGCAATCCTATTTGTTCGAAACAAAAGTTTCCCAAATAATGTATGGGTAATCAAGGAATTGCAAAATTTTTTAAAGGTTTCTTACAAGCTTTGGTCAGATTTATTTTCTCCAACTTGCTGACGCCACATCGCATAGTACAAACCTTTACTTTCAATTAACTGTTCATGCGAACCTTGCTCTACAATACGCCCCTTTTCCAAAACGTAAATTCGAGTAGCATGCATAATGGTTGATAAACGGTGCGCAATCAAAATCGTTAAGTGCTCAGCCTCCTGAGATATAGCCCGTATGGTCTCGGAAATTTCCTCTTCCGTCAAAGAGTCTAAAGCCGAGGTTGCCTCGTCAAAGACCAATAAATTAGGATCACGCAATAAGGCCCTAGCTATACTTAATCGTTGTTTTTCCCCTCCCGAAACCTTAACTCCACCCTCACCTATTAAGGTATCTAAACCTTTATCAGCACGGGCCAACAGGGTTTGACAGGCTGCTTTTTCTAAAACTTCTAAACATTGGGCATCGGAAGCATTCGGATTTACAAACAATAAATTTTCACGAATGGAACCTGAGAATAATTGAGTATCCTGGGTCACAAATCCAATTTTCTTTCTTAGTTGATCAAAATCAATTTGCTCGCCCTCTTCTCCATTATAAAAGACTTTGCCTTTCTTTGGACGATATAAACCCACCAATAATTTAACTAAAGTTGATTTACCTGCACCCGAAGGCCCCACAAAAGCGATGGTTTCACCACCTTTGACATCAAAACTGATATTGTTCAAGGCCTCCGAATTGGCTGATTGATGCTGGAAGCTTACCTGGTCAAATTGTAACGTTTGAATGGAGGAGATTGCTTTAGGGTTATCTGGTTTTTTCTCCACGGGTATATTCAAGATTTGCTCAAAATTCTGCAGGGAAACTTCTGCCTCCCGGTAGGTATTAACCACATTTCCAATCTCTTGCAATGGATTGAACAAGAAGAAAGAATAAATATTTAAGGAGTAGAATTGACCTATGGTAATTTGACCTTGATATATCAAATAAATCAAAACCACTACCATCAACATACGCAATAAATTCACACAAGTACCTTGAACAAAAGCCATGGACCGCACATAACGTACTTTCTTAAGCTCCAACAACAATATTTTTTCTGTAGTTGCATTTAAATGTCGAATTTCCTGATCTGCCAATCCTAGGGATTTAACCAATTCAATATTACGTAAGGACTCAGTGGTAGAACCCGCCAATGCCGTTGATTCCTTGACAATTTGAATCTGAATGGTCTTAATTTTTCTACTCAAGACTGAAGAAACAAAAGCGATCAAGGGACCCGTCACCAAAAATAAGGGCAATATCATCCAATGAACCGAAAAGGCATAGACAGAAATAAAAATGAGGGCAATGACTGATTGAAAAAGGATATTAATTCCTACCGTAATTAATTTCTCCACATCTATCCGCACCTTTTGAAGCTTACCTAGGGTTTCACCTGAGCGCTGATCTTCGAATGTTTCATAAGGTAACTCCAATGAGTGACGAATACCATCGGAGTATAGATTTGCTCCTACTTTTTGAGTTACTGTATTGATGACATAATCCTGGAAATTTTTGGCCACGCGAGAAACAAATGCCACACCTACGGAAGCCAATGCCAAAGGCCAAATAGCCTGTATGAATTGATCCATCGTATGGGTATTCGAACGATATACCGCGGCTACATCATCGATGATTTTCCTAAAAATATAGGGATCCATCAAGGAGAAAATCTGGTTAGTTGCAGCGAGGGCCAAGGCTCCCACCACACGCCAGCGGTAATGACTTAAATAAGTAAATAATAATTTCATGGATTACGTCTAATGGTGAAGGTAAAATACTTGAACAATTTCAAGCGAATTGGGTTCCTTACGCCCATTTAAATTTAAAATCTGGTCAATGCCATACCCGCAACTGTTTTGCCAATGGATAAGGAAGAGGTCGCGGCAGGACTTGGTGCATTTAAAATATTGATGATTTTGGCATCTTCAATAATGGAAAAATCATCTAACAGACCTCCATTACGATCACAAGCTTGAGCCCGAACACCCGCTCCACCTTCTACTAAGTCTTGCTCTTGAATTTCAGGAATTAATACTTGCAAAGCCTTGGTAAATGCTTCTTTAGAAAAGCTTCGATACATTTCTCCTAAACCCGTCTCCCAGTATTTAGTAGCCACTTTTTGAAAACCTGGCCAAGTAAGGGTATTCCAAAGCTCTTTGAAATCCACTCCCAATTTCTTGTAACCTTCCTTTTTAAAGGCCAAAACGGCATTCGGACCGGCCTCCACGCCACCCCGCATCATGCGCGTAAAGTGCACGCCCAAAAAGGGGAAATTAGGATCAGGAACCGGGTAAATCAGATTTTTTACTAAATATTCTTTATCTTTTCTTAGCTTAAAATATTCGCCTCGGAAGGGAACAATACGCACATCTAAAGGTTCTCTTTGCGATAATTGGGCCACTTCGTCTGAGTACAATCCAGCACAATTGATAATCAATTTAGCTTCATAAACACCTTTTACTGTTTCGACAATCGAGTAACTAATACCTTTGGTGATACCGATAACCCGTTCACTCAAATGAATTTCACAACCTGCTTGTTGGATTTTTTCGGCTAATTTGGCGGCAACAACGCGGTAATCGACAATACCTGTTTGAGGAACCCACATCCCCTCTACACCCGTTACATAAGGTTCGTGTTCTTGCATTTCGGCCAAGGAAAGCTTTTTTAAACCTTCCAATCCATTTTGCTGACCTCTTTGATATAAATTCTCTAATTGACTTCTTTGTTCATGGGTACTTGCCACAACAATCTTTCCCGTTAATTCGAATGGTATCGAATTTTGTTCACAAAATTCAATTAACTGATGATAACCTTCAATGCAATTTTTGGCTTTTAATGAACCGGATTTATAGTACAATCCAGAGTGGATTACCCCTGAATTATTCCCTGTCTGGTGCAGAGATACCATATTTTCCTTTTCAAAAAGGGCGATTTTTAGTTCGGGTTTTGCTTCCAATAAACGCAGCGCTGTAGCTAAACCAACGATTCCTCCACCAACAATAATTACATCTAAAGCCATGAATGTCAAATTGTTTAAAAAATGATACAAATATACAAAATCAGGAAGTGGAATTATCAATAAATTATCGATTGATAGATAATTTATATCATCCGAAAAGTCGCTTTTTTTGTACCTTCGTTTCAGATTTGAGCTTCAGATTTGACAACTTTTGAAAAGTTGTCAAATCTAAGAGTCACTAACAACCAATAATCAACAACCAATAATCAACAACCAATAATCAACAACCAACAATCAACAACCAGCAATCAGCTACTTATAACCAATAAAAAGCAAGCATCAAATTGAATCCACAAATCGCACAGCTGTATCAGATTTCCCAAAAACCTAGTCGGATGATTTTAGGTTTAATGTCTGGAACTTCCCTAGATGGTTTAGATTTAGCACTTTGTCGGTTTAGTGGATTTGGCTTACATACCCAGGTGGAAGTGGTGCATCATCAGACTTTAGCTTATTCAGAGGAGATTAAAAATTCCATTCGGGAGGTATTTGCCAAAGATCAAATCCATTTTCCTAGTTTATCCACTTTGCATGCACAAATTGGCCGATTGCACGCTCAATATATTTTACAAAGTCTAAATACTTGGGGAATTAATCCCCAAGATGTGGATGCCATCGCCTCGCATGGACAAACAGTCATGCATCGTCCCATGCGAACGGGTCAATTACCTGACTCCACCTTACAAATAGGTGATGGTGACCACATTGCCCATTTAACTGGTATTATAACCTTATCCGATTTCCGACAAAAACATGTGGCGGGAGGTGGCGAAGGTGCCCCCTTGGCAGTGTATGGAGACTATTTTTTATTTTCAAAAAAGGGAGAACATCGAATACTGCTGAATATTGGAGGAATTGGAAATTTCACTTATTTGTCGGCCAGCCAAGACCCCAAAGACATTTTAGTTACGGATACTGGGCCTGGCAATACTTTATTGGATGCCTATGTTAGGCAACATTTTCCAGGTTTTCATTATGACAAAGATGCTAGGTTAGCCCGCCAAGGCATATTACATATTCCTTTATTGGATTCTTTATTAAACCTCGCTTTTTTCCAAGAATCTTTCCCAAAAAGTACAGGTCCAGAATATTTTAATATAGATCTTTTGAATCAAGTCATCCAAGAAAACGGATATTCCTTGACTCCCGTGGATACCTTAAGAACTTTAACTGAATTTACCGCCCAAAGTATTTCCAATGCCATGCAATCTTATATTCCAGGTATTGAGGATAAATTATGCCAATTAATTGTGAGTGGCGGAGGAAGTAAAAATCCATTATTGATGGAAAGATTGGCTAAAATCAACCCCCAAATGAAGGTCACAGAAAGTGATCACTTAGGCATAGCTTCAGAAGCCAAAGAAGCTGTCCTTTTTGCCTTACTAGCCAATGAGACTTTCATGGATGATCAAGTTGCTAGTCATAGACGATTAGGGGATTCCCCTTGGCTAAGTTTAGGAAAAATTAGCCTGCCAAACTAAATTTGTCTATGAAATGGAAAATAGAGGACGCTATCCTTTTCGAAAACAGCGATTTTTTTGTCATCAATAAACCTTCTGGCATCTCCACTTTAGATGAACGAAAAGATGTTTATGCCCCCAACATCTTACGACTAGCTAAGGCTTATTCGGACGATGCACAAGTTGGACATCGCTTAGATAAAGAAACTTCAGGAGCCTTGGTCATTGCCAAAAACCCAGAAGCGTATCGACATATTTCGATGCAATTTGAACATCGTGAAACAGCCAAACGCTACCATGCCGTAGTGGAGGGCATGCACGATTGGGATGGCATGTTAGTCAATTTACCCATACTTCCTTTAAAGGATGGTATCGTGGTCATTGACCGAGCGAAAGGTAAACATGCGGAAACTTGGTTTCAAACATTACGCGTATACAAGAATTATACTTTGGTGGAATGTATGCCGATCACCGGTCGTATGCACCAAATTCGCATTCACCTAGCCTGCTTGAAAGCCCCGATAGTGGCAGATACCATGTATGGTGGGAAGGATATTTATTTATCGGAATTAAAAAAGAAATTTCATCTCAAACAAGACACAGAGGAACTTCCCTTGATTCGTCGAGTGGCATTGCATGCACATAGTTTAAGTTTCAATTTGTTGGATGGAAGTCCGATTACCGTTGAAGCACCCTATCCAAAAGATTTCGGAGTGCTTGTCAAACAGTTGGAGAAGTTTTCGTAATTTTGACCCCTTGGCTCCGTAGTTCAATGGATAGAATGTAGGTTTCCGGTACCTAATATGAAGGTTCGATTCCTTCCGGAGTCACAAAATGACCCATGGTCAACAAAAAAGGACATTTCAGAAAGAGATGTCCTTTTTTATTTGAAGTGAAATGGGAACTTGTGTAGCAGATTTGTGTAGCAGAACACCCATTTTGTAGTCGCGTAGGTTTCCGGTACCTAAGATGAGGCCGGGGTCGCGTTCGACTCGATTCCTGCCGGGGCTACAAAACGACCCGTGGTCAAATAAAAAAGGACATTTCACAAAGAGATGTCCTTATTTATTTGGAGTGAAATGGGAACTTGTGTAGCAGATTTGTGTAGCAGAACACCCATTTTGTAATCGCGTAGGTTTCCGGTACCTAAGATGAGGCCGGGGTCGCGTTCGACTCGATTCCTGCCGGGGCTACAAAACGACCCATGGTCAAAAAAAAAGGACATTTCACAAAGAGATGTCCTTATTTATTTGGAGTGAAATGGGAACTTGTGCAGCAGATTTGTGCAGCAGAAAACCCATTTTGTAATCGCGTAGGTTTCCGATACCTAAGATGAGGCCGGGGTCGCGTCCGACTCTATTCCTGCCGGGGCTACAAAACGACCCATGGTCAAATAAAATTTATGAAAGGTGGTCTAGAATCGAAAATAAGCAACAAGTCAATAACTTACAATTGAGCCAAATAATCTTTTGGAACCATTCCAGTCCTTTTTTTAACCGCCGCTACAAAGGATGTCCTAGAAGCAAATCCAATGGAATTACCAATATATTCAATCGAATAATTACTGAAATTTGGATTATTTTCCTTTAGGATTTTTAAATAATTAATTCTTGCATCATTAATGAATTCACTGAAATTCTTACCCGATTCCTGATTGATTACAGCTGAAATTAAATACATGGGAATATTTATTTCTTCAGAAAGTTCATTTATCGTATATCCTTTCTTTGTATATGGATGATTATTTTGGAAGTGCTTGGATATTGTTAACCAAATATCTCTTCCTTTGTGAATACTAACATGCGGTATTTCCTCATCCTCTTCTTCGATTTCACCCAAATCTTGTATGCTTCTTATTGGATTTTTAATTTGTACCCAACCAGCCAATCCATAAAGAATTTTAGGTTGAATAAATAAGTAAATACTAATTACTAAAATTTCAACCCAAATACATATTAGTGTCACTCTACTTGCGTGGTTGTCATGTTTCAATTGAATCAAACCTCCCCAAATAGCTGCTATTACACCAAAAAACAATATCGTAATAATTACCCAATGAAAATTATAGATTTTCTTATTCCTCTCGTCAAGAATACTAGGATTAAAAATTTTATCTCTCGAGTTTATTAATTCAATCAAGGTCATGATCGAAAAAATTATGAGAAAGAAAAATCGGATTACTGGAGCCCATTTTATTGGCAATAAGCCTTCAGGCTCTAAAATATATAGAGATTCATCTAACAATGTACTTAAAACAAACTGCTTCTTTTCTTCAAAAGTGAGTAGATAAAATGGAATTCTATTCAAAACATAAAGTACCGCAGGAATAAACAACAATAAGACCTTACGGGGTAACCTAATATATTGATGAAGCACAGATTTTACATATAAATATGCAAATGGTCCGATACAAAAAGGAGCCCATGAATAAATTTTAAATGTATTTGGATATTCTAAATTTAACTTAGTATATGGGATAACATTTCCTAAGGAAGTTAAAACAAGGGATAATAATAATCCAGCTAAAAGTTTAGAACTCAAAGAAGGTACCGATTGCCCAAAAAACAGAATGAAACAAACTGTAAAACCAAGTACGGAAATACCCAAGGTTATGGAAAAAAACACAAAATCACTCAAAATCTATATTATTTTAAATTAATTCAAATAGGTCGCCCCACTAAACGTTGATATAAAATTTAAAATTATAGAACTCAGAATCTTTCCAAAGATTAACATACCTAAAGAAACAATCTTAGAATGCAAATTGAAAAATCTAAATTTAGATTTCAGTAAATTTCAATTTATATCTTGAAACTTCAAATTAAAAAATGAATCAATTATCTAATGGTCAATAAGTTATCGATTAAATTTTAATCAAAATGTAACATGTTCACAATCAAAGAAAATGAACGGCAAGTCTTTTTTGATTTGTTGTTTGATAGGTAGCTTTACGATCCTTTAATAATTGAAAAAGTAATTAAAGGAAAAGAATAGAACACAGTATTACTTAAAGTCCTTTAGTTTTATGGCTGAAGGACTTTTTTTTGAGAATCAAATCAGGGATAAAATTGACAGAGTAAATCCAATTTTAAATTGCATTCTCCGCAGCCCTCTTACACGTTCTAGACCTTAAAATATCATATTTCAAAAACCAAAATAACTATTGATTAAGCAGCAGACAAGGATACAGACCGCTTGAATACCTTTTAAATTCTAAATTTATTATTATTTTTGTAGCATATAATCATATAAATTTTCATTCAAAATGTATTCTAATTGGATGAAAATCAACCAAGTATACTAGATTTTTTTAAATCTATTTAGGTTCTATAAATGTATCAATTGAAAGGCGCAAAACTTTGACACCGAGAAGTTAAGCCAATATTGATTTGTAATATTTATAGCTTTGAACCAATTAACTTTTATTACAGCCAACTTAATCATTTCAACCATAGGCTTGGTTGTGAGTTATTTACTTTTTTGGGGGCAAACTATTCCTTCCATTAGCTCTAAAATCTTATCGGGTTTAATGTTAAGTTTAGTAATAACAGCCCTGGGAAATTTACTTCCCTTAACCTCCATCTATGTAGAATTCCCTGAATTATATCGTATACATGCCTTTGCTCCATTATGCATAGGCCCTTTTACCTATTTATACATCAAATACGTATTACGACAGCACTTCAGATTTCTTAAAAAAGACCTGTGGGTATTTTTACCTATGGTATTATACCTTCTAAATAGACTTCCATTTTATTTCTTGTCGCATCAAGAAAAATCAGATTTTGTATTAAAGACATTGAAATATAACCATGCCTATATTTTGGAACCAGATGGATGGCTACCTACGGGTTGGATTGCCATTTTTCGAGTATCTATCTTATTGTTTTTTTTAACTTGGTCTTTACTTATTCTGTTACAATGGAGAAAAAAAATCTTACACGGAAAAGATATCATTAAAAGAAATATCCACATTTATAGATTCCTTTGGGCGCTCGTTTTATTCCTTTTTGTTGGCTCATGCATCGTGTATGCTTATACTATTACACAAGTAAAAGCAGGGATTTCTGAAGGCCAATCCAGTATTTTAGCTGGAGAACTAACCATTATTGTCATATTGATTGAAATCCTATTAATCTGTTTTTACCTTCTCACCCAACCAAAAATTCTCTACGGAATGATTGGTTGGATTCAAGTAGACAAACCCGTTCGTTTCTTAAAAGAACATACCGAATTAGAGGAATTGGAAAATGATCAATTCATTAGTGTGTATCGAGGTAAACGAATCTTAGATTCCATCAACCAGCATTTTAATAAAAAGCATCCTTTCACTAAAATTGGCTATACCATCACTGATTTATCTAAAGAAATCAATATCCCTTCCTACTTAATTTCACCGGTGATTAATCAGGAATTTGGAAAGAAATTTAGTGAATATATCAATGATGCTAGAATAAACCATTTAACTTATTTAAAGGAAAATGACCCCCAATTTGACAATTACACGATTGAACATATTGGTCAGGCCATTGGATTTGGATCTAGGACTTCATTCATCACGAATGTGAAAAACAGAACAGGTTTATTGCCTAAGGAGTATTTGGCTAGCTTGTAGGATACCCTTATTGAGCAAATGCTTTGCTTCTCTTGACCCAAACTTATCGCAAAAAATCATTTCGGGTTCCTTCCATAAATCCCTACACGATCTCAATATTTTTCATAGAAATTGAAGTTCAAGAACTTTTTAATAATACCTTTTCTATCTCTGACTTTACCCGCTTTAAATCAGCTTGGTTCAAGTTGAAATCGTGATCCACATCTACAAAAGCTACCTTAATTTGTGGTGAAAGAGCATAATTTTCTACTACTTCCCTCCCACCGTAAGGATCCCTTAGTCCCTGAAAAATCAGCATTGGCTTCTCTAATTCAGCTAAATGGGTTACTCTAAATGACTCGTCAATCTCATCCGGGTGCTTAAATGGGTATCCCAAACAAATAATATCATCTACTGCTAGTTGATTGGCTAATCGACTAATCACGAGTGAGCCGGCTGACCTGGCTAAAACAACTAAATGAGATGTATTTGCTTGGTTTGCTTCAATGTAACGAGCCACCACCCTGGTCCTAAATTCAAGACTTGAAATACGACCAAGAGCAAACCAAAGGAAATCAATTAGCTGCCTCTGTATTATCACCACGTATAATGCGCGAAAAAAAGGAAGAAGTAAATGATTTACCAACAGATTCTTAGTTCCCAATCTCCTCATAAAGGCAAAGCGAATGCGGTCCATCGGATCAAATTTGACTTCGAATCCATGTAATTGTAAATCGTTCAATAGTTGTTGATACAAAAAACTATCTCGATCCAATGCCTCCCTTCCTAAAACTAATAAGTACTTCTTTTTACTTGTTGAAATCATTCAAAAAGGAATCCTCTGATATCAAACAGGATCCTGGTTTATATGTTGATTGACTAATTGGGAAATGTCCACAGAAAATTGCTTGACGATGTTCCATTTGGCGTATGGTCGGTAAAAACATAAACTTACCTCACGAGAAATATTCCCATCTTCAATGTCTAGTACCTGCAATTGACGTGGAGCACTCAAATTTCGTAAATATAATTCAGGAAGTAAGGTCATCCCTTGAAATTCATCCACCAAATTAAGTAGGGTATCAAACGTATTGGACTCAAAAAAAAGGTTGGAGGGCAAATGTTTATTCTTTTTCAAGTCGCACCATTGAATAATTTGATCCCTGAGACAATGACCTTCTTGCAACAGGAATATCTTTTGTCTGGATAACTCTTCTTTGGTAATGCTCTTTTTACCAGGTTTCAAATGTCCGTAAACATGTAAAGGTTCATGGTACATGAGCATGGTCTCCAAATCATTGGAGGCAATAGGCGTACTTAAAATTCCCATATCCAGTTTTCCCTCTCGGAGGTTTTTCATGAGTTGATTCGTGGTAACCTCATAAATTTCTAAGACTAATTGAGGATACTTTTCAAGCAAAGGCTTGAGAATAATGGGCATCAAGGAATTAGCAATGGTGGGAATAATTCCCATTTTCACCCGACCTTCTACCTTATTATGTATGGATTTAGATGAAGCTAGCAGTGCATGAGCATGGGCTACCACCTGTTGGGCTTGCAATAAAATCTCTCTTCCATTTTCCGTAACAACGATGGGATTAGCTTTTCGGTCAAATATGACGATGTCCAATTGCTCTTCCAACTTTTTCACCATGGCACTCAAAGTGGCTTGGGTCACGTGACAATAATCAGCTGCTTTACTAAAACTTTTAAACTGGTCTACAGCTAAAATATACTCCAATTGATGAATATTCATGATTATAGATTTTGTCTATGACAAATATAGAAAAATTCAGTTTTATCTATCAAAAAACATAGTCTAACTTCACATCATTAGCGCTTTAAAATAAAATCACAAAATTCCATTTATCATGAAAAAACTGTTCTTATTGAGTGGATTGTTACTTTCCACAGTCATGCAGGCACAAGATTATAATCCGCACCATGCCGGTGCAGGAGCACATCCAACAGGACCCACTGCATCAGGGACTACCAACAAAGATTGGTGGCCAAGCCTTTTGAATGTAGGTATGCTTCGTCAAAATTCCGAAAAGTCTAACCCGATGGGGCCAAACTTTAGTTATATCAAGGCCTTCAACAGCTTAGATTACTTTGCTCTGAAAAAAGATATTGCTGAGGTACTTACCAAATCCCAGGATTGGTGGCCAGCTGATTTCGGCAATTATGGCCCACTATTCATTCGAATGGCCTGGCACAGCGCAGGTACTTACCGTACAGGAGATGGCCGTGGAGGTTCTCGAGCAGGTCAACAAAGATTTGCACCATTAAATAGCTGGCCTGATAATGCCAACTTAGATAAAGCAAGACGCCTTTTGTGGCCAATCAAACAAAAATATGGAGATAAAATTTCCTGGGCAGACTTAATGGTTTTAACTGGAAACGTATCCTTAGAGCAAATGGGCTTTAAAACATTTGGATTTGCGGGAGGTAGAACAGACGTTTGGGAACCAGAAAGTAATGTTTACTGGGGATCAGAGAAAAAATGGCTAGATGATAAGAATCGCTACTCGGGCGACAGAAAATTAGAAAATCCTTTGGCAGCAGTTCAAATGGGCTTAATTTATGTCAATCCAGAAGGACCTAAGGGAGTACCAGATCCGGTAGCAGCAGCTAAAGATATTCGGGAGACATTTGGCCGAATGGGAATGAATGATGAAGAAACGGTGGCATTAATTGCAGGTGGTCACACCTTTGGAAAAACCCATGGTAAGGGTCCCGCAACTCACGTTGGACCAGATCCAGAAGCAGCGGGTATCGAGGAACAAGGAATGGGTTGGAAAAGCACCTATCAATCTGGAAAAGGAAAAGATGCCATTACTTCAGGTTTAGAAGTAACCTGGACTTCCACTCCGATCAAATGGGGTATTGGTTTCTTGAAAATCTTATTTAATAACGAATGGGAATTAACCAAAAGTCCAGCTGGCGCTAACCAATGGGTAGCTAAAAACGGGAAAGCCATCATTCCAGATGCCTTTGATCCCAATAAAAAACAATTACCTACCATGCTTACTACGGATCTTTCCTTACGCATGGATCCTGCCTATGAAAAAATTTCTAAACGTTATTTAGAAAATCCAGAGGAATTTGCCAAGGCCTTTGCGAAAGCCTGGTTTAAATTAACACACCGTGATATGGGACCAAGCTCTACCTATTTAGGTCCCGAAGCCCCTAAAGAGGCGTTGATTTGGCAAGATCCTATCCCTGCAGTGAATCATCCATTGATCAATGCGCAAGATATAGCTGCATTAAAGGTTAAATTATTGAATTCGGGTTTAAGCATCAGCGAATTAGTAAGTACATCCTGGGCTTCAGCCTCCACTTTCCGTGGATCTGACCGTCGCGGAGGTGCCAATGGAGCACGAATTCGTTTATTACCTCAAAGAAATTGGGAGGTAAATAATCCTAAACAATTAGAAAAAGTGTTGGCGGTTTTAGAGAAAATCCAACAAGAGTTTAATGCTAAGTCTGGCAAAAAGAAGGTATCCTTAGCTGACTTGATCGTATTAGGTGGCAATGCAGCCATTGAAAAAGCTGCAAAAAATGCAGGTCAAACCGTGCAAGTTCCATTTACTCCAGGAAGAATGGATGCTAGCCAGGAACAAACCGATGTTAACTCGTTTGCTGTCTTAGAGCCAATGGCCGATGGTTTCCGTAATTATTTGAAAACCAGATATACGCTTTCAACGGAAGAATTATTAATTGACAAAGCTCAATTATTAACCTTAACAGCCCCAGAGATGACGGTTTTGGTGGGTGGAATGCGAGCTTTAAACACTAATTATAATGGTTCGAAACACGGAATATTTACGACCAAAAAAGATGCCCTAAGCAATGACTTCTTTGTTAATCTATTGGAGATGGGAACCACTTGGAAACCTAGCTCAGATACGAAGGAAGAATTTGTTGGAACAGATAGTCAAAGCGGAGCAGTCAAAGCAACGGCTACTCGGGCTGACTTGATCTTTGGTTCTAATTCTGAACTAAGAGCTTTAGCTGAAGTATACGCCACAAAAGATGCGCAAGGCAAATTTGTAAACGATTTTGTTAAGGCTTGGACGAAAGTGATGAATTTAGATCGCTTTGATTTAGTCTATAAAAAATAATTATTTTTGAAATGGTTAACAGGAAAAGCCGACCCCCTTGGGGTCGGTTTTTATGTTTTTAATATTTAAATACCATGGAGAATGTTTGTTATTCAGCGAAGTAAACCTACATTCAATTTTATAATTTTTCAAAGCCAACATATTTTTCATAATTCCCAATAAAAAGAGTTAAGACTTGTTAATACCATAAAATATTGCGACCAAATCAAGCTTTTAATCTACCAGGTTACAAAAGATACACTCTCGATAATATCCTATTTTCATTTCAAAACAAACTCAATTAAGCCTTATTCCCTTTTAATAAACGCTTAGCTCTCAAGCAGGTGTGGGGCAAACAAAATATCCCTTTACGCCCAATTTCAGGCTTTTTGAAATTTTCATACTAGAATTCCAATTACCTAGCATGAAAATAAACCATTAGACACAATTTTGAGATTTAGGCAAATTGTTCAATTATTCATCCCTACCTTTGCTATCCAAAAGGTCAGACATCAGCAAATAATTTAAAGCCTTTGATCATAGCATATAAAGTAAAAAATTAAAAAACATTAGCTCTATTGCCAGAATAAATTTTCATCAAATTAGTACAAATCCAATTTTTCGTTCTCTAATGTTATTTTCTTTTCTCAACAATTTCATCTTTCATCGATACATTTCCCAGCTGCGAAGAATAAAAATTCAAAGAAGAAAGTCCAATGTACCTTTGCGATACATTTAATTAAAAGATAAACACCGAATTAAACCCTATCCTATTTTATTGTTCCATTCTCTCTCAAAAAATAAAATCTGTTCTACTCAAATTTTGATACAAAGCCTTCCTTCTAAGTAGACAAAAACATTAAATAAACATCTTATGAAAAAGTACATTATCTCCTCCTTTTTTGCCTTACTTACTTTCATTAGTATGGCCCAAGGACCTGCAGGAGCTGGAGCTCCCAACTTAAATCGTGGACACATATTTGGAAAGGTTATCGATGAGCAGGGAAAACCCGTAGAATTTGCCTCAGTGGTATTATTAAAAACCGTGCTTGACCCAGCTACCAAACAAAACAAAGATATTTTAGTCAAAGCCCAGCAGGCTGAGCTTAATGGTGATTTCAATTTTAAAGAGATTCCAGTCAACGTTCGCTTAAAAATTAAAATCAGCTTTGTTGGCTACAAAAATTACGAAGCTCCTATTCAATTCGCCATGCCTAAAATGGACCCTAGTTCGGCTCCAAAACCTGGACAAGCGCCAGATCCAGCTTTTTTAGCTAAAATGATGGCAGCTTTTGAAAAAGACTTGGGAAACATCAAATTATTATCGGACACCAAAGAATTAGAAACGGTGACAGTAACCGCTACTAAGGCTTTATTGGAAATGGACATTGATAAAAAATCATTTAATGTGAGCCAAAACTTGGTGACTTCAGGCGGTACAGCGGTAGATGTGATGAGAAATATACCATCAGTTCAAGTGGATATTGATGGCAATGTAAAAGTAAGAAATGCCAATCCCACCTTATTCATTGATGGAAGACCTACGAGTTTAAGTATGGACCAAATCCCAGCCGATATCATTGAAAAGGTAGAAGTAATCACCAACCCTTCAGCCAAATATGATGCTTCAGGTAGCATGGCTGGTATCATCAATATCATTTTGAAGAAAAACAAAAAAAATGGATACAATGGTATGTTGAATTTAAGTGCTGACCGTTTTGGTGGTTCTAGCATCATGGGTAACTTCAGTTATCAACAAAATAAGTGGAGCTTGACTGTGATGGGCATGAAAATGAACATGAGAAACAACACAGAAGGAAATAGCTTAAGAAATAGTACCATAGGTGGTGTAGAATCAAGCGTTTACCAAGACATCAATAGTAAAACCAAGGGATCTATGTTTTTCCCACGATTCAGTGTTGACTATGCTGCTACCAATAGAACTACCTTAACCTTAGCTGGATTCTTTGGTGGAGGGGGTAAGTTCTCTCCTACGGAAGATATTAAGATCACCAGTGTGGTCAATAATTTTACTTCTTTAAGCAATCGTTTATCCAATTCTTCTCGTGAGTTTAACCCTAGTGGTTTACAATTAGGATTCAAACATACTTACCCTAAAGCGGGCGAGGAGTTAACGATGGACTTCAACTATTTTGGAGGTACCAATAAAAATGATGCTACGTTTACTACCAACTATTTAAACAACGCTAACATCACAGGCACTCAAATTCAGAAAAATATTGGATCAGGAAGTAATAGCTTCATGACTTTTCAAACAGATTACGTGAAGCCACTAAAAAATGATGGAAATATTGAAATGGGTGTTAGAGCACAGCTTTTTGAATTGGTGAATGAAAACTACAACACCTTGAAAGCGGTAGGCTCTGATGTGTACAAAGTTATTCCATCGGCCTCTACTAATTATGAGAACAAGAATAATGTATATGCGGCCTATGTTTCGGTTTCTGGAAAATCGGTCAATAAGATTTCTTACAAAATAGGCTTACGTGCTGAGAGCTCAAGTTATGATGGAAAATTGTTGAATACCAACCAAAGCTTCAGCAATAGATTCCCATTAAGCTTGTTCCCATCCATCTTTTTAAAGAAAGATCTGACAGCTACCGACCAATTGCAATTAAGCATCACCCGTCGTGTAAGTCGCCCGAATTTCTTCCAAATTATTCCATTTGTTGATTATAGTGACAGCTTAAATATCTCCAGAGGAAATGCTGATTTAGTGCCAGAATTTACCACTTCAGGAGAGCTTTCATACAGCAAAACTAAAGGGTCGGCTACTTTCTTATTATCAGGATATTATAAGTATACGGACAACTTGATTACTCGCTTTTTAAGTCAGGAGATTAACCCGATCAGTGGTAGATTAGATTTGATTAACACTTTTGTTAACGCAAACTCGAGTATCAATTACGGGATTGAAGGAACCTATACTAACAAACTTCAAAACTGGTGGGATTTAACGGCCAATTTGAACATGTATAATTCTAAAATCAATACCTCAAACATTGAAAAAGCTCAGATTACGGATGGAATTTGGACGGTATTTGGTAAAATCAACAATACCTTCTTACTTCCAAAAAAATGGTCTATCCAATTATCAATGGATTATCAAGGAAAAACCAACATGCCTATTAGCCAGAACCAAGGACAAGGTGGTGGCGGAGGTGGCCCAATGATGCAAGCGCAAAGCTCATCTCAGGGATACATCGAACCATTCTACGGTTTTGATATGGCCATCAAGAAAACATTCTTGAAAAACGATTTAGCTTCCTTGACCTTAGCGGCTAATGACTTATTCAGAACAAGAGGAAATACTAGATTCTCATACGGCGAAGGATTTTCGCAGAAATACTATCGATTGTCAAACCCTCAAATGATTCGTCTTACTTTGTCAATTCGTTTTGGACAATTTAACATGAACAACATGAAGAGAAATAACAACCAGAACCAAGATGGTATGCAAATGGGTCAATAAGATTTTTGTAGGTTAGTGATATTATACATAAACGGGTCAATCTTTGATTGACCCGTTTTGATTTGCCTCGACTCAGTTTATTACTTCGAAATGCACCAAATAATGGCTTGCTCAATCAATTGCTTATAGGCGGAATTTCCCCAAACATCTTTGGAGTGTCCCATAGAGGTATAAAATGTTTTACCCTTTCCAGCCCTTTTATGCCAAGCTACCGGATGGTACTTACCCATACCAAAATTCTTATCCTTCATCCAAAGCATATTTCCGCTAGGTAAAATCTTTTCCCCATCGATGTAATAAACCACTTGGGCATCTTTAGGTTGATCAAAAAAGACATACCATTCATCATTCCCTTCCCAAGAAGCAGGAAGCTTGGATTTGAAACTAGAATCGGCACTTGTTTCTAATTGAACTTGCGCCTTTTGAAATTGTGGATTTAGCGGATGATGAGAAAAGGTTGTGCCTAATAAATTGGCTACATACCAATCCCAGTGGTGTGAATTATCCCCAGCCCCATGAATTCCCATCAAGGACCCACCATTTTCTACATATTTTTCTAAAGCCAATTGCTGTTCATCATTCAATACTCGACCCGTAGAATTATTGAATAGGACTAGATCGAATTTAGCTAATTGTGCTTCATTGAAAACCCCTCCTTCCTCGGTTTCAAATACAGTCCAATTATTTTTCTTGGCCATTTCTTGAACGATGGGCTTGGATGCATCGATGGATTCGCCATGTCGGAAACCCGTAGTTTTTGAAAATAAAAGAATAGCTGGCCGATTTTCAACCAATGTCAGTTTGGGCATTTCTGTTTCATAAAATACAGGGAAACCATGTTGAACTTTGTACATAAACAAAGCTCCGAGAGCAAATAGACTTATGACTAAACCAACTACAGTCCAAGCAAAGATTTTTAAAATTCGTTTCATTTGATTTTTTGTTATAACAAGTAATATCCTCCAAAATGGCCTCTAAGCAATTTGAGCATAGAGGGAAAACTAATTTAATGATAATTGTCAGAATCCGGTAAACTTTCAATTCAAGTAATCGATCTTTATAAAGTCTTATACGAATATCTGAACTGGGGTGAGACCAAGCAACATGGGAAGGGCTTAAATAGAATCCTCTTGGAAAATCAAAAACCATCCACTCTATGCGGCAACCTAGAGCAATCAGTGTCCAGACAGATATTTGTACAGAAAATGAAATACCTTTGAAAAAAAATAATGTACTTAGAGCTAAATAAGAATATCATTTCATGAATCCATCTTTTGATAAGTTTCAACGAATTATTAGAAACCCGTTTTTATTTAAATTTTTTATCCTTCAAAAGTTGTCAGCCGCATTTTGGGCAGGCTTATGCATCCACTATTTTGATGCACAAATTTGTGTGGTGCGCGTAAAAAAATCATGGTTTAACCAAAACCCTTTTAATTCCATGTATTTTGCCGTGGAAGCAATGGCTGCAGAAATGAGTTGTGGTATGTTAGCTTTTTCGCAGATCTATGAAAGAAAGCCCGCCGTCAGCATGTTGGTTGAAAAAATAGAGGCTTCCTTTTTAAAGAAAGCCTCTGGTACTATTTTGTTTACATGCAATGATGGCGATGCCATTCTGAGTACCATCCAAGAAGCCATCCAAACGGGCGAAGGCACTAAAATGGTCTGCAAGTCCACTGCGACCAACGAAGATGGGATCATTGTCGCAGAATTTTTATTGACTTGGTCATTTAAGGTGAAGAGTAAATCCTGAGATTTACTTTATTAAATTACTAGTTAACCAATTCGTCATTTTTTCTACCTGCTCGGGGTAGTTCCAATGGCCTGTATCCAAGGCCAAATACAACTCTTTAGGAGCGGTAATCACATTATAAGCCGCATACATGGAAGTTGGAGGACAAGTTTCATCATTAAAACCCCAAGAATAAAAGCCAGGTACTTTCAATCTACGGGCAAAATTGACCACATCATAATAGGCTATGGTTTCTAGCTTTGCTTTAGTTTCATTATAGCCTCGGTTGTTTTTATCAAAATAATGTGGCCAACCACCAGCACGATTAAACAAGTAACCTGTCACGTCTGACAAGGCCGGATAATAGGCCCCTAAAAATTTCACACGATTGTCCAAGGAAGCCGTTACAATGGAAAGAGCTCCACCCTGACTACCTCCAGTTACAGCTAAATTTTGACCGTCATATTGAGGTAAGGAGGTTAAAAAGTCATTGGCACGTACGCAACCTACATAAACACGCTTGTAAAAGAAACGATCTTTGTCGTCCATATTATAGGTAGGATATCCGCTCAAAATACCTGCTCCTAAATCAGTATACACGGATGGATCCAGGTTAACAGGTATACCATGAATACCAATCTGAAGCGTAATGATTCTCTTCTCTGCGTTGGTGATATCCCCCGCATAGGGTCTCACTCCGGCACCCGGAACATGCAATAAAGCAGGGTATTTGCCTGGTTTTTTAGGAACACAAAGGATACCATATAATCGAGCACCTATACGGTAATTCTGAATATTGACATGATACACATTGGTTTTCTCCGTACATCTCTCGGGCATTAAGGTCATTTTAGCATCCAAAGGAATTTTGGCTAAATCTTGTTTGGCCTTATCCCAAAAGGCATCAAAATCGCTTGGATTAGTCACTGTTGCTTGTAGCAAATTGGGAGAAAAACCGACTGTAGCTAAATTTCTATACTCCTTTCCTTCCAACTCGGCAATAACCACACAACGAAGAAATCCTGCAGAAGTCAAGGTTCCTCCATCCAATACCATAGAACCATTAGCCAAAATTTGAGAATCCTTCTTCCAAGGTTCTTGTTTCTCAGGACCAATTTCATATCGAATTTTGACTTGAGGAATGGGACTTCCATTTTTTGAAACCACCACAGAAAAATTTACTTTTTCTCCTGGTTTATAGAGCCAATCTGGGTGGTCAGCTGATACTTGAACTTTGATTTGTTTTTCCGTGGGTTGGGCAAATGCCAGGTGGACGGAAAAAAGCAAACATAGAAGAAACGGTATTTTTTTCATGTAAATAGGTTTTATTTTATCAATCATTATTCTTTGCAAAGCCCAACAATTGCATGAAAAACATCATGCAAGGCTGTTAGTTCGGATTTCAATACCTCATCTTTTAGTCCTTGGCGCATCTTAATTTGTAAGGCTTGAGTTCCCTTTACTAAATTATCTAACTGCCATTTTATGTCCTTTTGATTTTTAAAAGCAGAAGGAATGGAAGATTTCTGCCAAGCCTGGGCCTTGGCAAGCATCTCATCAATTCTTGCACGAATGGGTTTAAAATTTCCCTCTTCGGCTGGATGAAAAGTTTGACTCATCACCGTATGAAATTGGTCTTTTTCTTTCCAATCCGTTTTAGTTTGAGCATCGGCAAAGGTATTTACAAGAAATAATAGACTACTCAAAATCAATAATTTCAAATATTTCATCGGTAAATTTTAGGTTAATGATTTAATTATTTCCTCCGCTTCGTTTAGATTTAACTTGACTTGGCCACTTTTGACCAGCAGGTAATACGGCTTTTTCGGTAGAAATTTTCTCAGGTTCCTCACAGGCCATATAGACCATAATCGCCGTTAAAATAGCATTGCTTTGTACATCATCGAATACAATTTTATCATAGGTATCTCGGTTGGTATGCCAAGTATAGGTTCCATATGACCAACTTAAAGAACTTAAATTGAAGCCAGGGGCACCCGCGGCTACAAAAGAAGCAAAGTCAGAACCTCCTCCACCTGGTGTACCAGGAAAATTGGTCTTTATTCTATTTTTAATCGTGTCGGGAGCTGCCGCTAACCATTTACTTAAATAGTCTTTCGCTTTAGCAAAACCAGAACCTCCTAAGTTAACCACACGACCTGTACCGTTATCTTGGTTAAATAATGCTTGTAAATTTGCCACTATTTCAGGGTGATCTTCTACAAAGGCCCTTGATCCATTCAATCCTTGCTCCTCACTTCCCCAATGCCCCACTAAAATTGTTCGTTTAGGATTTGGATATACCTTTTTTAAGATACGCATAGCCTCCAGCATCACCAAGGTCCCAGTTCCATTATCGGTGGCCCCTGTAGCGCCATCCCAGGAATCTAAATGAGCAGATAACATCACATATTCATTCGGTTTTTCAACTCCCTTGATTTCAGCATGGGTATTGAAGGTAGGTACATTTCCTAGCTCCTTTGATTGGGTATTCACTGTTATTTTAGGTTGTCTACCTGACTCGGTTAAACGGTATAAAAGACCATAATCTTCCAAGGCAACATTGACTGTAGGAATCTTTTTTGTGAAAGCTGCAAATATTTTATTTACCCCAAAGCCATTGGACCAAAGACTAGAAACTATTCCTAATGCTCCAGCCTCCTCCAAGGCTAATGCTAACTTGGCATTAGTCAAACCTGTTTTTGAGATTCGTTTTCTCCAAGCTTCTGTTTGGATTTCGCGTTCTTTTTTCATGGCTTCAAAAGACTCTTTTTGAGCAAACTCTTGCCAATTATAATCTGGCCTACCCGTCATTTGTGGCATAGAAATTAAGACAAATTTCCCTTTTACTTGAGGTAACCAGGCCTTGAAAGCTATGGAATCAGATAGGTCAGCTAAAATGATAGTCTCCCCAGTTTTGGGTTTTTTAGTAGCAGGACTAAAAGCGAGTTGAGTGCCCTCCAATGATTTTATCCATGGAGAAACCATATCAATGGAAGAAATTCCCCGGTCCCATCCACGCCAAGTACCATAATTCTCTCTACGAGCATCTATACCCCACTGTTTATACTGATCAATGGCCCAATCGCTCGCTTGAAGCATTTTGGTAGAACCAACTAAACGAGGCCCTATACCATCAATTAATTCATGAGCCATGCGCTTGAGTTGAGAATTTTCCGTAGCCTCTTTTACAATTGCATTGACGGTTGAGGAAGGATTTTGTTGGGCCAATACGGGTGTGGCCAAAAGGTTTAAGCCAAGTAGTAGTAGGCTCAAACGAGATTTTAAGTTATTGATAGAAGTTTTCATAAGTTAATAATACAAAAGAATATCTGCCCTGCCAAAATTTACAATGAGGCATAGTTATCAAAAATAAAAACTTGGACCAATCAAATTGCCTAAGCACCATTTTTACCCAAAGAGGACAATACCTGAGCTATTTCTATGGGTTGCTGAGTGCCAATTAACAATTTAGCGCCGTCTTTACACTCAAGTTGTAATCCTTTATTTCCTGAAACATTGTAAGCTTTTCCTTTTCCGAAAAGGCCATATCGAAGACCCCAACCTCCATATTCCCATAAAGGGGAATAACTACGAACATACGATTTATCTATTTGGTCAAAAGAATAATAATTGAATTTTAGATGGAAGGGGAAAAATCGCACATAAATACCCTCCGTGGTGATATGTGTTTCTAATTTCAAAATCAAGAACAATATGACGATGGAGGCAAAAAGAAGGGTAGTCAATCCTAAGCCCAAATTGCTCATAGGATTATCTCCAAAAGGAATTCCTAGAAAAATTTGTTGATATGCACCCCAAATAAAATAGGCAAAAAAGCAAAACAGAAACACCCAAATCCACCATTGGTTAAACTTTTGAGTTTCTGAAAACAATATTTTTTTATTATCCATTTTTGAATTTTTACTGGTATTCAAGACCGAATGTATCAAAATTTTCATTATCAACTATTTGGACAACAAAGTTAAATGGCTGTTCGTTGTAACGCTGTCAAGGTTTCAAACCTTGCCAGCGTTGGGAAAATCACCATTTTTTATTTAGATTCGAATCATATTTACTTCAAATAAGATTGTCTTTATTCTTACTCCGTGTTCTAAATTTCACCAAGGAGAAGAATTAGTCAAAATTTCCCAGTATCATTCGATATTTTTTAAGGGAAAACCTAATCAAAATCATCCTTTTCCAAGCCTGATAAAGTTTAAAATGGCCTATATTTCGTAATATATTGGGTAGTTTTTAAAAACGGAATTATATGAAAAAGTTAGAAAATAAAGTTGCCATCATCACAGGAGCTGGCGCAGGAATGGGAAAAGCTATAGCTATTCTTTTTGCTCAACATGGAGCCAACGTTATTGCGGGAGATATCAATCCCAGCCGATTGGATGAATTATCAAAAGAAGTGAAATCTCTGGGAGGCGAAATCACCACCGTTGTAGCCAATATGAGCATAGAATCAGATATTGATCAGCTCATTAATGCGGCTGTAAGTACCTATGGAACATTAGACATTTTGGTAAATAATGCTGGAATAATGGACCATTTTCAACCAGTAGGTGACGTAGAAAATAGCATGTTAGAAAAAGTGATGAAAATTAACTTCGAAGGCCCATTCAAAGCCATGAGAAGTGCGGTAAAGATTTTTTTAGCCAAGGGCAAGGGAAATATTATCAATGTTTGTTCCATTGGTGGATTGAAAGCAGGCGTGGCAGGTGCAGTTTACACTTCCAGCAAACATGCCCTGATCGGACTCACCAAAAGTACTGGCTACCTATACAGCAAATCGGGCATTCGATGCAATGGAATCGCCCCTGGCGCAGTGAATACCAGTATCAGCGAGACCATTGATATGACAAAAATTACCCCATTGGTACAAGACCGAATTATGACAGGAATTGCATTAAATCCGAGAACTGGAGAATCATCCGAAATTGCCCAGGCGGCTTTATTTTTAGCCAGTGATGATTCAAGTTTTGTGAATGCACACATCCTAACAGTAGATGGAGGCTGGAGTGCTTATTGATTCTTAATCAAATACAACATAAAAGGGTCCTATGCCAAAATCCTCTTTATTAATTCATATTCTCCGATTCTGAACTTTGAAATGAACACCCTGAAAGACAATTTCTTAGGAACTTTCAATTGGAGTTGATTTATTCAGATTCTACGTGCAAATTTGCATGATGTCAAACAAGAAAATGAAAATTTTCCTGATTATTTTCTCTACGTTAGTTTTAACTTTCGTGGGTAAAAGTGTTTTGGCACATACCTTTACCAGCTCCCTAAAGGCCAAATTTACGCCTACTGTTGATGGCAAGATTCAATTTTTAAATGCCGTAGAAGAAGAGGATATTTCAGAAGACTTGCAAGATGAGCAAGACCCGAATACTGGTAAATATTTAATTCGAATCATTTCTCCTACTCCCTTCTCATCAGAAAGACCTGTTCAAATTTCTTTGGCAGATAAATTTGAGATTATTAAGTCTAACTTTCTTGCTTTATTTAAGCAGCATGCCAACTTCCGAATATAGACCTCGGCGTTTTCTCTCCATTACCATTTTTCTATTTCATTCTGAACGCTAAAACCGTTCTAAAAAAGATTCCGCCATGAAAAACAAGTTCATTTTGTGGGTAACTATGCTTACCTGCTTCTCAAGTTTAGCACAAAAAACACCTGATAATGAAGCCCTTAAGCTGAATTTAAACGAATCAGGCTCTCGATATTTTCAAGCAACATTTTTGAATCAGGCTTGGTTTAGATTCAATGATAATAATCCAGGAACCACCGTCAATGGAAATCTTCAACAACAATCCTTTGACATTGGCTTACGAAGAACTAGGATGCAGATGTTCGGACAAATTACTGACCGAACCTTCATGTATTTTCAATTTGGACAGAATAACTTCAATGCTCAATACAATGTCACAGGTAATCGGAAAATAGCCCCATTTTTTCATGATGCATTAGGGGAATATCGAGTTTCTTCCAAAAATCAATTAAAAATTGGAGGTGGTTTAAGTATCATCTCAGGTATATCACGATTTTCGCAGCCTAGTATAGGTACAATTATGACCATGGATGTACCTGTTTTTGCGCAGACGACGGTGGACCAAATCGATCAGTTCTCAAGAAAATTAAGTATTTATGCCCGAGGACAAATCGGTCATTGGGATTATCGGTTTATTTTAAGCGATCCATTTCCTATCACTTCCAATGGGCAGACTCCTCCGCCAATAAGTTCTAGTTTTGCCAATTTTTCTCAAAAGGGTCATTCATTACAGCAACAGGGCTATTTGATTTATCAATTCTTTGACCAAGAAAATCATACAACACCCTACATGACAGGTACTTACTTAGGCAGCAAAAAGATTGTTAATATAGCCATTGGGGGAGCCTACCAACCTAAAGCCATGTGGCAAAAATCGGCACAAGGTGATACGTTATACCATGATATGAAACACTTTGCGGTAGAAAGTTTTGTGGATATCCCCTTAAAAAACCATGCTGCCCTGTCAGCATACCTCGGCTACTTCAACACTCAATATGGTCCTAATTATTTACGCTATAATGGCTTAATGAATCCTGCCACAGGGACAACTTTAACTGCATCAAATTCGATCACAGGACAAGGCCCAGTTTATGGTAACAGTTATCCGATGTTTGGTACAGGGTCTTCGATTTACACACAATTTGGCTACCTATTACCCTCACATCGCGCTGATTTAGGAAATAGATGGATGCCTTATGTGGCAGCTACATTCGCTCAATTTGACCGTTTAGGGAATCATGCAACTCAAACTTTCAACCTGGGCTTAAACTATTTCATACAAGGTCATAAATCCAAACTCAGTTTAGATTTCCAAAGTAGACCTTCCTATCAAGTCAATCAAGGTGAAGTTAGTACAGGCAGTCGTTTAAACAGCCTAACCCTACAATTTCAAGTTTTTATTTAAAATTGTGTACTCTTTATTACAAGAAAAAGACCCTCTTTTGGAGGGTCTTTTTATGCAGCTATTTTTTCAATAACCAAATATCAAATACTTTAGAATGCAATCGCCAATTTAAATGAGACTCTTCTGGCTCATCAAAAGATATGGCAATTTTCCCATCACTGACGAATTTTGGGTTCAATGGAAACTCCTTAAACTCCTCTACCCCTTTATTATATAGAACGGGCCGAACACGCTCACCATCTACCCTCAGCAATGCTTCTCCTTGGCCAGAAATCCGAATGGTATATGAGCCTTTAGGGTCCAAATCCGTGTACTCCAATTGGGGAAAATTTTGAAATAGTTGCGTGGATAATCGGCGCCTACTTAAACCATTGTCCCACCACGCCACATCGGTGGCATCTTCGGTTTTAGTCTTCACACGAGGACCTTTAAGCTGATCTGAAATATTATCATAATAACTCCCTGGTCCTGGATTTTCCCAGCTTGCCAAAATCTGTAATCGCTCTAATTTGGCAGATTCTTGGGGCATTTTTCTGATTTTCTCAAACTCGTCGTGTAACCACCAGCGATTATTCAATGGATAGTCAATGAAATCTAAAATTGCCCCCCTTTCAGCGCCACTTGCCTTATATTTAGGCACACTGGTTTGTAATCCAATCGATTGAAATAATGCTTCACAATAATCCACCACTTTTTGTCGCAATTCTGGAGAATTAGGCTTCAAATCAGCCTGGTTTACCTTTTCCAAGGCCAATGCCATCGCTTTTTCAGTACCTAAAATAGAAGCTTGACTTAGAATCAGGTTGGCATCTTTCTCCAATCCTTGCTCATACATTTTCCTTCTTTTAATGAAGGTATCATAATAAGCACGCATGACTAATTGCTGCCATCTCCAATTTCCCTTTAATTCTGGATGAGATTTTTCTAAATTTTGCCAAAAAGCAAAGGTGGTTTCAATGCCCCCATTTTCTTCAACTGGACCTACCCAGTTTCGTTCTAAAGCCAAAATACCATCTGCAGCTGCTTCAGCTACCGAATTTCCAAAAAAATACCGAGCATATTCCACCATGACTTGACGAACTTCTTTTTCCGGATTCCATGCCATTTGACTCCAAACTACTTTATTTACATCATCGTGAACCCCATCTGAATAGGATATAAAACCATCTGTAAACGGAGCAAATCGATTATGGATTTTGGCATAATAAGCGGGTTGAGGATTAGTTACTTCTCTTCCTTCAGTTAAGGCAAAGGCTTGATCCCAGTTTTCTGTGGGATATTGACAACGAACCGTATGGGTTATATCTGGATAATGACGATGTTGATATTTTTTATCCAACCTAAAACGTGTAGAGGCCAAATCAGGGCTGCTGGGACCAGTGACAATTCCGGTAAACCAATCTGGTTTATTTTGCTCTAAATAGTCATAAAAATAATTAACCTCTTCGTCACTAAATCCTTGAAGTGATAACCAAACCCCAGCCTTAGGATGGTATTTTTTTAATTCTAGGGCCACAGCCTTTAAAAATGGCAAAACGTACTTTGGGTGGTTCTCCCCAGGGTCTCCACCAGGGAAAAATACACCATCAAGTCTTGGACAATTTTTGTAAAATTCGACATGCGATTTTAATTCTTCTTGAAATTTCTTGGGATCAGCCAAATCAACATCCGCTGGCGTCCAAACCCAATAATCTAAATCATAGGCTTGGCACAAGCGACTCATATGAATATGCATTTCTTCCCGATTTATTTTCATGTGCGGACTTGCTGCTCCATCTTGAAAAGGAATATTTTCAATGGCATTTGTCCCAAAAAATGCTAATTCCCTGAAATACCGTTCAAACTGTTTTACATCCCAGGCATCCCATGAATTAGCCGTATTCCGATATCCAATTTGATGACCTCGAATGGCATACATGGGTGAACTACATTTTTCATATTTCTTATCAAATAAAATTTTCTGTTTGCTCAAATCAGCTGAACGCAAAAACTCCCCTATGGCAAATAAAAGTCCTCTTTGATCTGCACCAATAAACCACAGCAAATCCCTACCTGCGATGTGCTGGTGAAGCAATCGAAATCCCTCTTTTTTAGTAGAAACATGATCATCTGATGTAAATTCAGGCAAGGAATAGCCATGGACTTCCCGGCTATCTTGGGTGGCTAACAAAAACAAAGGGAATTTTTCTAAGGGATTAGTCCCCAATTTCAAGCCCGTTTTCATGGCCAATTCCTCTTGTAAAACACTGATCATTTTTTCCTTAAATGTTGGCTGAAGAGAGACAGAAGTGACAATACTGGCTTTAGAAAAATCAATAATTTGGGCGTACAAACCCTGCTCTAGGAATAAAAAAAGGGCAATAATAATACTTCGAAAATGAAAAATCTTCATGTTATTTATAGGTAAAAGGTTTAGTAAGGTAAAGCAAAGGGTAATTAACTAATTAAATACTTTCAGCATGGGTAGTTTGAAAAGGAACAGCACCTTGAATCAATCGTAGTTCGTTCAAATCAGCTTGAAGCTTATCTGCAAATAATAGCATATCCGAACAATGTAAAATTATATTAGCTCCAGCTTGAACCCATCGTTTTTGTAATTCTAAACTTCCTCGATAACCCGTATGACCACCTACCGAAATTCCCAAGGATTTAGCTTTTTTGATGATGGATGTGGATAGGCTTAGAAATGCCTCAGAATCGTATTTTTCAGGCATATTATAGGATGTCGATAAATCATGTGGCCCAATCACAAAACCATCAACTCCTAGACCATCTAAGGTGGGGATTTGGGCAAAATGTTCCAAATTTTTGACTGCTGCCTCACTTTCGATATTCAGCAATAAGGTATTATTTCGATTATGATGCGTGAGGTATTGGGCTAGTTCATCAGATGGCTTTTCTTCCCCATGTAAAATCCTAGCAAGCTTTTTTCCCTTGAGAGGTCGATATTTAACGGCCCCTATTAAGGATAAAACCTCTTCTACCTCTTCAACGTAAGGCACCAAAATAGCACCGGCACCTGCATCCAATGCCTGAGTCGCTAAATAGGGGCTAGGTTCCAATATACGAACAACTGGATTAATGCCGGCGGCCTTGAAGGCACGACACATCCAACTTAATGTCTCTGGATTATATGCTACGTGTTCAGTACATAAAAAAACAAAGTCTAGGTGTAAACTAAGTACAACATCAAAGCTTTTGGGCGAAGTAGAAGTCAATAGGGTTCCGTAAAGTGGATTCCCTTGATGCAAGGCATTCCGAAAATCTTGGCCAATCATTTAAACAGGTTTATTGGCCCAAAGGAAATAAAATTTGCCAAATATATGGTCGCTATCCCCCATTAAATCAAGAGAATTTTAATTTTCAGAAAGCAACTTTTCCATATCTTTCACGCACTGCTCGGCTTCCAATGGCAATGTACCATTATAGACACCTCTTATTCTTCCATTACGATCCACTAATATCATGTGTTCGGTATGTAAAAATTCGGTACTATCCTTAGTATATCCTAATTCTTCCTCAGCAAAATAGGACTTCCTAGCCAGGTTATAAATTAGGGATTTCGAACCTGTTAATAAATGCCAATTGGGGGCATCGATTTTCTTATCAACAGCAAATTTCTTTAAAGTAGTCACATCATCTATCCAAGGAGTAACCGAATAAGATAACAATTCCACTTGGGGATTTGCCTTGAATTTTTTGGCAACAATTTTCATTTGAGAAATCATTTCCGGACAAATATTTCCACAGCGAGTAAAAATAAATTGAGCTAAATGGATTTTACCTTGCACATTGTCGTGAGAAAAGGTTTTACCATGTTGATCTTTCAAATAAAAATGACCTATGTGGTGCTTGATTCGCCCTTGGGCCTCTATTTTATTTAAAAAATGTGGACTAAAATCCGGACTATTGTAATAGGGAATGGAAGAAACCTGTTCCTCATTTTGGCAGGCTATTAAAATTCCAAACAAACTAATTACGAAAGACTTTCTCAGAAATATTGCGACAGTTTTTGGTACCCAATAAGCCATAACGTCTGCCTTCCAATACCAAGTAATTTGACCTAATTTTTCCATTATCATAAAACATTTTTTGAGCACCTTGCTCATGCCCTTTGTCATAATGCATTTCTCTAATTAATTGACCTTCTGAATTCCACTCCCTGCAAAGCCCTTGGTATTCGTCATTTTCAAATTCAAATACCCGCATCCGCTTTCCATTTTCCCACCAAGCCTCATAGGTTCCTGTTTTCTTGCCATGATCATAGGTCCTGATTTCAAATAGTTGGCCAGAAGGGTAATACTTTCTCCAAATTCCATCTTCTAAACCATTGACATAGTGTTCTATGCTGGCCGTATCTTGTGTATTGGGAAAAATTTGAAAAATAGCCCCTGTATAAACCTGTTGATTTACGTTCATTCTCCCTGATACCCATGCTGTTTTAGCTTGGGTGGCATTGACCATGATTTCTTCATCAGACTGACAGCCAATAATGCCCCCAGCTAAGATGCTACTGAGAAACAGTACCCGCACTTCCGTAAAATCCACTGCCATTTATATAAGGATCTGTATTGGTAATATGATAATGATAAATACCATTGGGGTAATCAACCGTACTATGAGCATGTCCATGATAAGCATCAAGGGAAGAATTTTGAACCACTTGACCTCCTTCTTCGGGACCATAAACCGGAAATCCATCCAATAAAAAACCTATTAAAGAGGATTTAGATGCTTTTACTTGGGTCAAATACAAAGGCTCAACATGGTAATGATAAGAACCCGTTTGCTGAGGGTGCCCCCAATACTGATCGAAACCATTCACTTCATTTGTTAAAGGTTGACTTGGTCCTGCGTATTGATTAAACAGAGGAACCCCATTAAGAGCTACACCAATGGGACCAAGCGGAGTAGCTTTGTGGGCGGCATCTACTTTTGGGTTCACAGGTATTTTAAAAGTAAATGATTGGGCGGAAATAGCATTAGGGTTTTTCGCAAAATTATTTCCCCCGAATGTTTTCCCCGAAAAAGCCTCATACAGAGCATTAGTGCTGGCAAAATAAGCACTTTTGTGATCAGGAACGCCGGTTGTTTTAATGGTAATATAGGTTCCATCGTTACTTATAGAGGTAGCCCCATAAATTTTGGCATAAACCTCAGGCACAGCCGCACTCGAAGTTGGAGTTATGTTTTCACTGGTATTTTTACAAGCTAAACATATACTTAAAGCAGTCAAACTAATGAGAATAAGTTTCATAGTAGATTATTTTTATGTAAAAGTATCAAGTTAAAATTGAATTAAACTTAGCGCTTATCTCCCCATATAACAGGATGGTCGATTTAATCCACGAAGAGATTCATTTCCAATTAAAAACCCAATTATACCATTCCATTTATCAGGGACTTGATAAAGGCAAAGAGGTGTATAATAAACTTAAAATAAAAAACGTTTTTCCAACGCTGTCAAGGTTTGGAACCTTGCCAGCGTTAAAAAATTTAAACTTTTCGTAACCGAGGGTAAAAAACTTTACAACAAATTCTAAATTTTGTACTAAAAATTTCACTTGAATTGATTTTTGAAAAATTCAAAGTCAAGTCAAAAACATAGCATATATATACCTACGTTCAAAATCGTCTTAAGTAGCTGAAAAAAGGGCAGTTAGGATTATATTTCAAAGTGGCAAACACATCACAAATGCTATTATTTATTGCACTATTCTTATAAATTACCGCCAAATCAACCAATCCGTTTAATAAATATGCTTTTTCAAGCCCACCTTTGGCAGTAAAAAATTCAAAAAGTTGACTTATATTTCAAACTTATTTCGTCGACCAAATAACACAATGTGTCGATTAACCATTTAACCATCGTTTGTATGAAAACAAAATTTATTAGCAGCAATGCGGTTTTGCTTTTGGCATTTTTGCTGTCGATGTCATGGATTTCCATGGGTCAAGCAAAAGTGTCCACAGTAACTGGTAAGGTTACTGATGAAAAAGGTGAGCCGCTAATCGGTGTCAACATCATCTTAAAAGAAACAAGTAAAGGAACTACGACCAATGTTGATGGTAAGTATTCCATTAACGTTACCAATGCTCAAAGTAAATTAATCTTTTCTTTCGTTAGTTACGAATCCAAAGAAGTAACTGTCGGAAATCAGAGCGTAATCAATGTAAGCTTATCCCCAGACGCCAAAAGTCTATCCGAAATTGTGGTAGTAGGTTACGGTGTTCAGAAGAAAGCAACTGTATCGGGTTCTGTAGTTTCTGTGAAAGGAAATGAACTACAAAAATCACCTAGTGTTAACTTAAGTAACTCCTTAGCTGGTAGAATGGCTGGTGTGGTTGCTGTAAACCGTAGTGGTGAGCCAGGATATGATGGATCTTCTATTCGTATCCGTGGAGCCAATACATTAAATAACAATGATGCCTTAATCGTAATTGATGGTATTCCAAACAGAGCGGGTGGTTTAGATCGTATAAACCCGGCTGACATTGAGACCATCTCCGTTTTGAAAGACGCATCAGCTGCTATTTATGGAGCGCGTGCTGCGAATGGGGTTATCTTGATCACTACCAAAAAAGGAAAATCAGGTAAGCCAGAATTATCTTACTCATTTAACCAAGGTTTTGCTGATCCTACAGTTGTTCCTCGCTTAACCAATGCCGCTCAATATGTGAGTATGTTGAATGACTTGGATATTTATCAATTACCAACCAACCAGTGGAAAGATGCTACTGCAGCATACAAATCTACAGGCGTTTTTAATGGTAGAAAAGCACCATATAGCCCAACAGACATCCAAAAATATGCGGATGGATCTGATCCATGGTTATACCCAAATACAGATTGGTATAAAGCTACTTTAAAATCATGGTCACCTCAGTCGCGTCACAACGTTCAAATGAGCGGGGGTAGCGAAAATATTAAGTACTTAGCCTCTTTAGGCTATCAAAACCAAGATGCGTTTTACAAAAATTCAGCAACAGGTTTTGAGCAATATGATTTACGTTTAAATCTAGATGCTAAGATCAATGAAAACGTAAATTTATCCATTGGCGTTTTAGGTCGTGAAGAATTCCGTAGATTCCCAACCCAATCTGCAGGAGCCATTTTCCGTATGCAAATGAGAGGAAAGCCTCAAGAGCAGGCATTTTGGCCAAACGGATTACCTGGTCCAGATATCGAGAACGGACAAAATCCAGTGGTTATTACCACAAACCAAACAGGTTATGACCGTGATAAACAAAGTTATTTTCAAACCAACGGACAATTGGATGTTAAAATTCCATGGATTCAAGGTTTAAAATTAACGGGTACTGCTGCCATTGATAAGCGTTTCCGTGCTACTAAACGTTGGGAGACACCTTGGACATTATACCAAAGAGGATCTGGATTCGAAGCAGATGGAAAGACTCCAATATTGGTGGCTAACAAGCGTGGTCCAGCTGAGCCTCGTTTAACGTTAGGTGATGAAAACCAATTGAATATCCTATTGGGAGCTATTGCTACGTATGAGCGTAAATTTAATGCACATGGAATTACTGTTTTAGCAGGAACCAACAGAGAAACCATTGACGGAGATAACTTCAATGCATACCGTCGTTTCTTCATTTCACCAGCATTAGATCAAATTTTTGCCGGTGGTGATTTAGAGAAAAATAACGGTGGTGGTGCATTTGAAAGAGCTCGTTTGAACTATTTCGGTCGTGTGGCTTATAACTACAAAGAGAAATATTTAGCGGAATTCTTATGGCGTTATGATGGTTCAGATATTTTCCCTGAAGCAACCCGTTACGGATTTTTCCCAGGTGGTATGTTAGGATGGGTGATGTCTGAGGAAAGTTTCATTAAGGATCAATTACCAGCCATTAACTTCTTGAAATTGAGAGGTTCTTGGGGTCAAATGGGTAATGACCAAATCGCGACTTACCAGTATTTATCTACGTACGGATTTAGATCTTACATCATTGGAAACGTAGAGACTAAAACCTTATTTGAAACCAAAATCCCTAATAATAACATCAAATGGGAGGTGGCTACTAACTCGGATATCGGTTTAGAAGGATCCTTATTCAATGATAAATTGACATTTGAATTAGATTATTTCTACAATAAAAGAACAGATATTCTTTGGGTAAAAAATGCCTCAGTTCCACAGTCAACTGGTTTAACTCTACCTGCTCAGAATATTGGTGAAGTAGAGAACTCTGGTTTTGATTTTACCTTAGGTTACCGTAGCCAAATTGGTGAGTTAAAATACAATGTTGGAGTGAATGGAGGTTATGCTAAGAACAAAATTTTATTCTGGGATGAGGCACCGGGTGCACCAGAATGGCAGCGTTCTACTGGCAGACCAATGAACACTTTTGTAGCTTATCAGTACGACGGAGTATTTAAAGACCAAGCTGAAATAGATGCAAATACGATTAACTATAAGGCTATAGTTAATACATTACGTCCAGGTGATATGAAATACAAAGACTGGAATGGAGATGGTAAAATTACCCCAGATGATATGGTACGTAATGACTTCACTCAATTACCAATGTTCCAAGGCGGTATCAATATCGGCGCTACTTACAAGAATTTTGATTTAACCATCTTATTCCAAGGAGCTGCTGGAGCGAAGCAATACATCAGTGCAGGTGAAATGGGTAACATTGGTAACTATATATCTGATATCTATGAAAATAGATGGACGGTTGAAAACCCAAGCAGCGTGCACCCTAGAATTGCAAACCGTAACGATCAATATTATTCTGCCAACAACACCTATTGGTTACGTAGCTCAGATTATATTCGTTTGAAAAACTTTGAAATTGGATATAATTTACCAGAAACAATTTTGACCAAAATCGGTTTAAAAAACTGCAGATTGTACACCAACGGCTTAAACATGTTAACGTGGGATAAGTTAAAAATCTTCGACCCAGAAACAGTAAGCTCTACAGGTCAGTATTATCCGCAATCTAAGATTATCAACTTTGGATTAACAGCCACGTTTTAACAATTAACTAGACAAAACAATGAAAAAAAGAAATTTAATCATTGCGCTATCGGTTTTGGGCACTGTCTTTACGAGCTGTAATGACGATTTTGTCAACACCAAACCTTTAGATCAACTTTCTGAATCTGTCGTATGGACAGATCCAAGCTTAGCAGATGCATTCGTTACTGAACTTTATGGAGGATTAGGTAACGGGGGATTTGACGAGCAAATGTTAGCTTCTCTAACGGATGAGGCATCATTTACTCACCCGGGACGTGGTATTACTACCATTACCGAAGCACGTTCAAACCCTGCAGATCCAGGTTGGATTAACGGTACGATAAGCTGGCAAAACATGTACTCACGTATTCGTGCATGTAATCTAGCATTAGAGAATTTGAAAAAGGCAACTACCTTCCCAGCAGCTACCGTGAACCGGTTAAATGGTGAGGCTAAATTCATGCGTGCCTATTTCTATCACCAATTAGTTCGCTATTATGGTGGAGTTCCTATCATAGACAAATCTTTCTCTTTAGCTGATACCGAATTCTTATCGAAAAGAAATACGATGAAGGAGTGTATCGAATTTATTGTGAAGGATTGCGATGAGGCAGCAGGCCATTTAAATGGTTTATCCCTGGCAGCAGGTCGTGCTTCAAGAGCATCAGCCTTGGCTTTAAAATCGCGTATTTTATTATATGCAGCAAGTGATTTGTACGATGCGGCTACAGCTAAGGCTAAGTCATCGGCTATGGCAGCGTACACAAATCCAGAATATTTAGCTTATGTTGATGGTTCACGTACAGAACGTTGGACAAGAGCTAAAGATGCAGCAAAAGCAGTATTAGATTTGCCAGGTTTAGGTAACAAATTAAACCTTACTGAGCCTGCTTCGAAGGATGATGCAACCACAAATTATTTGAACAATTCACTATCAAGAAATGGTGGAGAGAAAGAATTAATTTTTGCGCGCTATTTCATCAATGCTAAAGCTGAAAATGGAGGACGTGTGGGCTTGTTTAATGGTCCTAATGGATACAATAACTGGGCTGGAAATGCACCTATTCAAAATTTTGTGGATGACTATGAAATGATGGATGGTTCTAAATTCTCTTGGTCTAACCCAGAACATGCTTCTGCACCATACCAAAATAGAGATCCTCGCTTCTATGCAACCTTGATGTATGACGGTTCTTCTTGGAAGCCTCGCTCACCAAGTGCTGCAGCCAAAGATCCATTCAATCAAATTCAAACTGGACAATATGAAGTTAGTTCAGGTTCAGGTAAAGTTGCATACTTTGGATTAGATACGCGTAAAAGTTCAATTGAAGATTGGAACGGAAGTTACACGGGTTATTATTTCCGTAAATTTACTGATCCTAACCCAGCGATTGTTGACCAAAACACATGGCAACAAATTCCTTGGCCATTCTTCCGCTACACCGAAGCTGTATTGAACTACGTTGAGGCTTGTATCGAATTAGGACAAGATGCTGAAGCTCGTGCTTGGTTGAACAAAGTTCGTTTCCGTTCAGGTATGCCAGCTATCACCGAAAGTGGCAATGCTCTTCGTGAGCGTTATCGCAATGAACGTCGTATTGAAATGGCCTTTGAAGAGCAAAGATACCATGATGCACGCCGTTGGATGATTGCTAGTTCTACCCTAGGAAGAAAGGTTCAAATCATTAACGTGATAGGAACATTGAAACCAGGTAAAACTGTTACTCTATACAGAAATGACCCTACTAGCTACGATTATCAATATAAGGTAGTTGAAATGGACCCAGGTAAAGAAAACCGTGCTTGGTTAGATAAGATGTATTTCTTACCTATTCATCGCGATGAAATGAACCGTAACAAGAATTTGGTTCAGAATCCTGGATATTAATCTAGTATATTTGTAAGGAAATGGTAAAGTAGAAATGCTTTACCATTTCCTTTTTTCATTAATTATCTATATTGTATCGTGAAGAAATATTTTGCTCTCTTACTACTAATCCTCAGTTTTTCATGCCAAAAGGCAGAAACAAATGAAGAGAGCAATCCTGAACCTCAACTTTTCCAATTACTAAGTCCGGAAAAAAGCCATGTCAATTTTGAAAACAAAATTGAAGAGGGCCTCAATACCAATGTCTTGATGTATGAATATTTCTACAATGGAGGGGGTGTTGCCACAGGTGATTTAAATGGAGATGGAAAACAAGACATTTATTTTTCCAGTAATATGGAAAACAACCATTTATACCTCAATCAAGGTAAATTGGAATTTCAGGAAGTCGCGGAAAAAGCCGGAGTAAATGGCAGACCCGGACCCTGGAAAACTGGGGTTTCATTGGTTGACATCAATGGCGACAAAAAACTAGATATTTACCTATGCTACTCAGGAAATTTGCCTCCTGATAAAAAAAGAAATCAATTATTTATCAATCAAGGAAACGATACGGCGGGTATACCGATTTTTAAGGATGAGGCCGCAGCCTATGGCTTGGATAGCCCTGCCAATAGTACTCATGCCGTTTTCTTTGATTATGACAAAGACCAAGATCTAGATATGATTTTGGTGAATCATAACCCTAAATCACTACCCATATTAGATGAATCTAGTACCGCTGATTTACTTCAAAAAGAAGATCCCAACAGCGGCTTACGCTTCTTCATTCAAAAACAAAAAGGACATTTTGAAGATAAAACAAGCTCCTTAGGTATTACTAGTTCCACCCTATCCTATGGTTTAGCCGTAGGAATTTCTGATATCAATGCCGACGGCTGGTTGGACTTTTATGTATCCAATGATTATACCGTTCCTGATTATTTATACATCAACCAACAAGGTAAAAAATTCAAAAACGTCATTCAAAAAAGCATGGGGCATACCTCCCACTTTTCCATGGGTAATGACATTGCCGACATTAACAACGATGGCTGGTCAGATATTTTCACCTTGGATATGTTGCCGGAAGACAATTTGAGGCAAAAGAATTTGATGGCTCCAGACAACTACGAGAAATTCAATTTCAATGTAGCTGTTGGTTTTGGGCATCAATACATGAGAAATATGTTGCAAGTCAATCAAGGAATTGACCCCAACACACAAGAACCTAAATTTCATGAATTAGGGCAATTAGCCGGAATTTCCAATACGGATTGGAGTTGGAGTGCACTCTTCGCTGATTACGATAATGATGGTTGGAAAGACCTTTATATCACCAATGGTTATTTGAGAGATTATACCAACCTGGATTTTCTGAAATACATGGGTGATTATGTTCAAAACAATCAAGCTGCTATTCAGAGGCAAAATGTGTTGGAACTCGTTCAAAAAATGCCTGCTTCCAATATTAGCAATTACATGTTTAAAAACCATCAAAATGGTAACTTTAAAGCGGTGACCCAAGCTTGGGGAATGGAAACCACATCCAATAGTAATGGTGCTGCTTACGCTGATTTAGACGGAGATGGGGATTTGGAATTAATTGTAAATAACATCAATAAACCAGCCTTTATTTTTGAAAATAAAAGCAATGAGCTAAAAAAAGAAAACAAAAATCTTCAAATTGAATTGCAAGGTGAAGGTTTAAACACCTTGGGATTAGGGGCTAAAATTTGGGTATACCAGGCTGGTAAAAACCAATATGTAGAACAAAACTTATATCGTGGTTATCAATCCAGCGTATCTCCTCTCTTACACGTAGGTTTAGGTAATAAGAGCATGGTGGACTCTATTGTCATCACTTGGAATTCAGGCAAATCACAAACCATAAAAAAACCACAAAAGACCCTCATTGTTTTAAAAGAATCAGAGGCTAAGCTAATTGCTAAAAAAGCCCAAATTCAAGAGAATACGTTTTTTGTTCAAACAAAAACACTTCAATCTTTTGAGGATTCCAAAGTGGATTTCAATGATTTTAAACGTCAAACCCAAATCACCTTGCCTTTGTCCTTTGTAGGTCCATGCCAAGCAAAGGGAGATGTGAATGGAGACCAATTAGAAGATTTATTTGTTGGCAATCAAGGCGGTAAAGGAGCTAACCTATATATTCAAAAGAATTCGGGTGATTTTACACGTATGCCTTCAGCCATGAGTCAAGACCAGGGTTTTGAGGATAGTGATGCCCAGTTTCTGGATGCCGATGCCGATGGCGACCTAGACTTATGGGTGGTCAGTGGTGGTTATGGATTGATGGAAGCGAATGACCCTCACCTAACGGATCGCTTGTACCTAAATGATGGTCAAGGGAATTTCAAAAAATCCCTGGTTCCTCTGCCTAGTCAGGGCATAAGTAAATCCTGCATTCAAATCATTGACATCAACCAAGATCGACTACCCGATGTATTTGTAGGTGGTCGCGTTATTCCTGGAAACTATCCTGTTTGTCCTAAATCCTTTATTTTGATGAATCAAGGTGCGGGTAAATTTAAGGATATCAGTGCTCAGTTTCCAAGTATTCAACAAGCGGGCATGGTAACAGACGCTTCATGGGATGATTTGAATCAAGATGGAAAAAAGGAATTAATTTTGATAGGGGAATTCATGCCGATTAAGATTTTCACTTGGAATAAAAAGACTTTTGAAGAAAGTACCAACCAATTCTTTGAAGAATCACCGCATGGTTTATGGAATACACTTCGCGTGGAAGACCTGAATCGAGATGGTAAAAAAGAATTATTGGTTGGCAATTTAGGCTTAAATAGTCAATGGAAGGCATCAAGCCAACAAGCCATGGAACTTCATTTTAAAGACTATGACCAGAATGGCTCCATAGACCCTATTTTGTTTACCTATGTCAAAGGTGAATCCGTACCCTTTATGACGCGAGATGAATTACTGGATCAAATGAGCATCATGCGTACTCGGTTCACCGATTACCAAAGTTTTGCAGAAGCAAAATTATCGGATATCATAACAGAAGAAGAACAAAAAGGGGAGCAAGTTTTGAAAGCAAACGAATTAAAAACATCCCTATATCAAATGAATTCCAAAGGTAAATTTGAATCTGTTGCCTTACCTTGGGAAGTTCAGGCCTCGCCTATTTCAGCCATTGCTATACTTGATATCGATGGACAACATGACCTGGATTTGGTACTAGCTGGGAATATGAATCATGCCAAATTACGCATTGGTAAAATGGATGGGAATTCTGGTTTACTACTCAAATCAAAAGGAAACTTAACATACGAGGCTGTTTCTGCACAAAAAACGGGTCTTTGGTTACAAGGTGATGTGCGTTCAATGCAAGTGATTGGAAACCAACTTCTCATCGGTATCAATCAGCAAGGCCTATTTCCTTATAAAGTGATAAAACGATGAAAAAAATCATCCTATTTCTATCATTCTTGATCTTTTGGGCTTGTCAATCCGAGTCCAAAAAAATCTCATTTTCTGGAACGGAAATAGATAAAGTTATCCAAGAAATGACGGAAATGATGATACATGATGTCAGTAATCCTCCCTTGGCCATGCGGTTTTTTTCCTATGCCTGCTTGGCAGGATATCAGGTTATGACCGAATCTGATACTAGTTTGAATGCATTCCAACATCAATTCAATGCCTATCCTGCCTTTACCATAGATAAGCCATTGGAAGCTCCTGAATTTACGGCTATCCTAGCCATGATGGAAGTATCTCAAAAAATGCAGCCATCAGGAGCTCGGATGAAAGAATTTGAGAAAAGGTATATCGACTCATGTAGGCGAGTAGGGTTGTCCGACCAAATCATTGAAGCGTCCACACAGAAAGCTCAAGCTATTGCCAAGCGTATGTTAGCCTATGCCAAAGCAGATGGGTACAATAAGTTAAGTAATTTTCCAAGGTACACCCCCAAGAAAACACCTGGATCTTGGTACAGTACCCCTCCAGGCTATTTTCCCGCTGTGGAACCCTATTTCTATCGAATTAGAAGTTTCAGTTTGGATACCAATAAAATTGAAGAAATTCCTGCCCCGGCGCCTTATTCAGAATCTAATTCCTCGACTTTTTATCAATTAAGTAAGGCCGTTTACCAAGCCGATAAATCGGAAGAAAACCTCAAGATTGCAGCCTTTTGGGATTGTAACCCATTCGCATTAAATGACCAAGGGCATTTATTGATTGGCATGAAAAAAATATCACCTGGTGCTCATTGGATGGGTATAGCAGGAATAGCCAGTGCCCAAAAGAAGGAGAATTTTGGTAAAAGTTTAGAAATCAGAACGGCATTAGCTACCGGTTTAATGGATGCATTTTGGTTATGCTGGAGAGAGAAATACCATAGTCACCGCATTCGCCCAGAAACAGCCATCCGAAAATTGATTGATCCTAGTTGGAAACCCTTTTTACAAACACCGCCATTTCCTGAATATCCGAGTGGCCATTCTACGGTATCGACCACGGCAGCTATTATCTTAACCCATTATTATGGACCTAATTTTGCCTATACTGATACGGTAGAAAAACGATACGGAATAGATGACCGTTCTTTTAAATCCTTTGAAGCAGCAGCAGAAGAAGCAAGTATTTCCCGTTTTTATGGAGGAATACATTATATGGACGGCATTAAGGCTGGACAAACCCAAGGCCGAATATTAGGCAAACATTTTATAAACTTATTGCAACATGAAAATTAAGTTATGGCTCATCATTAGCCTCCTAGCATTTCAGGTAAAGGCTCAAAATCCAAACAAAGAAGCATGGGAATCCATGTTTAATGGTAAAGATTTGACCAATTGGACACCTAAAATCAGACATTCACCAGCTGGATTGAATTATGGAAATACCTTTCGGGTAGAGGATGGTAAATTAGTAGTACGCTATGATTCAGCCGCTTATCCAAGTTTTGACGAAAGATTTGGACATTTATTTTACAAAAAGAAGTTTGGCTATTACCGCATTCGTTTGAATTACCGCTTTGTAGGCAAACAAGCCATCAATGGACCTGGATGGGCTACGCGAAATAGTGGTATCATGGTACACGGACAAACTGCTGAGAGCATGGGTTTGAAACAAGATTTTCCTGTATCGATTGAAGTTCAATTATTGGGAGGAAATGGGAAAGATAAAAGAACCACCTGTAACTTATGTACACCGGGAACCCATGTCGAAATGAATGGAAAATTATTTACCCCGCATTGCATTAATTCTCAATCAGAGACCTTTCATGGCGACCAATGGGTACAAGCGGAAGTATTAGTTTTAGGTGATTCATTGATTCGTCATTATTCTAACGGAAAAGAAGTTTTAGCTTATCAAAAACCACAAGTAGGTGGCGGTAGTGTCAGTGGGCAAGATGTGATTTTCGGGAAACCCGGGGAATTAATCAAAGAAGGTAGCATTTCCTTACAAAGTGAAAGCCATCCTGTCGAATTCAAGGACATTGAAATCCTAAATTTAGAAGGCTGTATGAATCCTGAGGCATTGAATTATAAGACCTATTTTGTTAAATCGAAACCAGAAGATTGTCTTTTTAAGAAGAAAAAGAAAAAATAACCGCCTTGATTTGACCATAAAATAAGAAAAAGCTTGTTTGATGCTATCATTTTAAAGAAAAATGAAGATATTGAACTTCAATTAAATTTGCTCTAAACCATTTAGCGATAATATAAAAAAAGTACTATTATTGGAAAACCCGATTGGTAATTTAATACCTGTAAACTTGGTAAAATAAATGAAATTTGGGTAATTTGGCTGTTTGAAAAAAAAAATTCATTTGGCCTAATTAGAATAATTCAATTTTAAATTTTATATCGCATGTGTGGAATCGTAGCTTATATAGGTCATCAAGAAGCCTATCCAATCATTTTAAAAGGTTTAAAAAGATTAGAATACAGAGGCTACGACAGTTCGGGAATTGCCTTGTATGGCAAGCAAATAGAATCCTATAAAAAGAAGGGCCGGGTAAGTGAATTAGAAACATGGGATGCCCCAATTTTACAGGAAGCCCATGCGGGAATTGGTCATACGCGTTGGGCTACCCACGGAGAGCCTACCGATGCCAATGCGCACCCACATCAATCCAACAGCGGAAAAATCACTTTAGTGCATAATGGCATTATTGAAAATTATGCCTCCCTAAAAGCTGAATTAATCCAAAAGGGTTACACCTTTAAAAGTGAGACCGATACTGAGGTATTGGTTAATTTCATCGAGGATATTCAGATCAATAATCAATCTACCTTGGAAGAAGCCATGCGCATTGCCCTTAAAAGGGTCGTGGGGGCTTATGTGATCATCGTTTTGGAAGAAGGTTTCCCAGACCGATTAATTGCGGCTCGAAAAGGAAGTCCTTTGGTCATAGGTGTGGGTGAAGGAGAACATTTTTTAGCTTCAGATGCCTCCCCTATTATAGAGTATACCAAGCGAGTTATCTACGTCAATGATTATGAACTGGCCATTATTTCCAAAGATGATATCATCTTAAAAAATTTAGGAAATGAGCCTGTAACGCCTTATATCCAACAATTGGATATGGAATTGGCACAAATTGAAAAAGGTGGTTTCGATCATTTCATGTTGAAAGAAATTTTTGATCAACCAGCCAGTTTAACGGATTGTTTACGCGGTCGACTAGACATTTCTAGTTTGAGTTTGACATTAGCAGGAGTTGATCAACATTTGTCGGTTTTCACCCAAGCCAATCGCATCATCATTATCGCTTGCGGAACGAGTTGGCATGCAGGTCTTATTGCAGAATACATGATTGAAACGATTTGTCGGATTCCAGTTGAGGTAGAATATGCCTCTGAATTTCGATATCGCAATCCAATTATACATACGGGAGATGTCATTATTGCTATCTCGCAAAGTGGAGAAACAGCTGATACTTTGGTAGCCATAGAAAGAGCCAAAGAACAAGGTGCCTTTATTTATGGGGTGGTTAATGCGGTTGGATCGTCCATTGCTAGGTTATCACATGCAGGTGCCTATACCCATGCAGGTCCTGAGATTGGGGTGGCTAGTACTAAAGCTTTCACAGCTCAATTAACCGTGTTGGCCATGATGGCTTTGAAAATTGGAAAAGCAAAACAAACTATCACGGATGCTGAATACAAGCATTATTTGGTCGAGTTATCTCAAATCCCAGAAAAGGTGCAGGTGATTTTATCCGGCCATGAATCCATCAAAGAAGTGGCTAAGGTATATGCGGAGGCCAATAACTTTTTGTTTTTAGGAAGAGGATATAACTTCCCTGTGGCATTAGAGGCTGCCTTAAAATTGAAAGAGGTGAGTTATATTCCATGCTCTGGATATCCATCAGGCGAAGTAAAGCATGGTCCAATAGCCTTGGTGGACGAAACTTTACCTACTTTATTCATCGCCACGAAAGACAAATATTACGACAAGATTGTGAGCAATATTCAGGAAATTAAAGCCCGAAAGGGCAAAGTAATAGCCATAATCAACCCAGATGATACGGCCATACGAGGAGTATCTGACCATGTGTTGGAAGTGCCCGAAACGGATGAATTGCTGGCACCCTTATTAACTGTGATACCTACCCAATTAATGTCCTATTACATTGGCGTTTTCCGCGGTTTGGATGTAGATAAACCAAGGAATTTGGCGAAGAGTGTGACCGTGGAATGATTTGTTTGATTGAAGAGGTTTTCTAATGGAGATTTTCTTTTTTCCTCCAACGCTGTCAAGGTTTAAAACCTTGACAGCGTTAGGTGCAAACCTAACATTTTTCAACCAAAAACACGGTCTTCTCCCAGCAGATTATTAATAACTTGATTATTTGAGTAGCACGATAAGTCATTAAATTGGTCTTGTACAGATCAATAATGCTTTCCGAAAGCGTAGATTAAACAACAGAAAATGGGATTTGAGAAAACCCCAAAAAGGATGGAAAAACTATTTTAAATTAAAATCTAATTTTAATTCCAATACCTTGTAGTTCATTAATCATATTCGGGATTTTGAACTTATTATCATGCAGGTCCAAATATTTCAAATTCTTCAATCCCTTTATTTCTAATGGGACATTTTTAAATTGGTTATTATTGAGGTACAGGGACTCCAATTTATTAAGCCTGAAAATATTTTTAGGCAATTTTTCTAAGCCGTCATTTTCTATATGTAGCGATTTTAGATTCGGTAATTTGCTTAAAACAGAGATATTCTTTTCAAATTGAAAATATTTATCATCATTTAGATATAGCTCTTGTAGATTAGATAATTTGTTAAATGATTTTGGTAGTACGTTAAAATCATTACCACTCAAATCAAGAACCCTAAGATTCTTAAGTTCACTTATTCCTTCAGGTATATTTTTTAAATGATCATTTTTTAAACTCAGGTACCTAAGATTGGTGAATTTTGCCCAAATCGAACTATTTAAATGTAAGTTTTGGTTACTTAGGTTCAGTCTAAACACATTTTGAGGATTTTTTAGGGCTTCATCTAAACTTCGGAATTCTTTGTTGATTGCTGTTGAATCTGTTGATATTTGCGACTTAACACTTGGTATTGAAATAATCAATAGTAATAAAATTACACCGAAATATTTTTTCATTATTTTGTTTTTATATGGATTAAAAACTTGCTATTTAACCTGTTTAGGTTCCTAGACTTCGGTATAAACTGAAAGGTCGCGTCAAACGAAATTCAATAGGGTTTTTGTAGGCACAAGTTAAAAATAAAAACTTACAATACGTGTTTCATACAAATCTTGCTTATCACCATGCACCTCTAATTTTACCGAACCCTTGTGACCTGAACCTAGAGGAAATTAGGATTTTTTGTTAATATGCCAATGAATTTAACAAAGAGCATGAGGCTAAAATAGAGTTAGGCCGACTGAGGATTCTCGTTTTTCTTAAGTAAGAATAAGGTGTGCCCAATATCATTTTCAGGAATAAACTCCATTTCAAGTTGAATAAACCCGATTTTTTCAAACCATTCAGCATAGGTCTTTGAATCAACATGACTCCAATACATGGCAACATCTTTCATAATCCAATCCTTTTCTACACCCGTCCAATGGCTTGCCCCAACAATACATAAAAAAATACCATTGGGAGTAAGCCACTGATAAATATTTTTCAAAAGTTCATATTGTTCGCTCGACGGGATGTGAATGATCGAGTATAAGGCAATAATGCCATTAAAAGAATTTGAGGGGTAACTGATGGCTGTCATGTCTTTAGCCATAAATGCTGCATTAGGAACATTCTTTTTTGCATTTTCAATTTGAACCGTAGAAATGTCAATTCCCCAATATTTACAGGTAGGGCTTAAAATTTGAGCAAGGGGTATACCATCTCCACAACCTAATTCTAAGATACTCGGGTTGTTTGGCAACAAACTTAAAAGGGTCTGCGTCCATTTTTTATACAATTCATTATGAGATTTAGAAAAGTGTTCTCGATAATGAACAGAAAGTTTATCATAACCTTGCCGTACAATTTCTTTGGGATTATTCATGACTTAAAGGACGACAAGGGGCCTATGACGTAGTGATTATTTGACCTAAAATTCGACATATAATATTCAACTCCCATATGGTCCTGCGAAAACCGAAGGGGCGTGTAGAACAACAAATTTTTGCTTCAAATTGAATCCCTTCAAACTTTATCAAAACTTGGCTGGAACACCTTGTTTGGGAATACTATGCTTGATAAAGGCTCTCAGGTGGTCGTTACTTGTAGCTAAATCTTCTTTACGCAGGTACATCATATGGCCGCTGCGGTAACCTTCCCAAAACATTCTATCTTGAATTTTACCTGCTGGATCCATTTGCCACATATTGTACTTTGCATTAAAATAATCACATGCTCCATCATAATAACCGGATTGGACTAGAAGATTCAGGTAGGGATTCTCCATCATGGCCATACGTAAATCCTCTCCTGTATTATTATTGCTATTATCCCAAGGCTGCACTGGTCCAAAAATATAATAATTCAAATCGGTTTTATATCCCAACTCATCTCGGAGATACATGTTAATTGCCGGAGTAAAGGAATGTTCCCAGGATAAAAGTTCCGCATTATAATCAGGTCTTTGACCTGCATCTTTTTTATCCATTCCAATATACCTTGAATCCAATCTTCCCACAGTTTTACCCTCGCTTCGAAGCAATTCCTTCCAGAAATAATCAAAGGGTATTTCCATATTTTGCTCAGCTACTACGGTTTCATTTAAACCGATATAATTGGCAATTTTTTTGACCATGCCTTTGCGCTTATCTGCTGATAATGCACCGCCTTGCGCCAATGCAGGCATTAATTCATTTATCGCAAAAGTTTCAACTTCAGGGAGAAATTTCTCTAGTTCTTTGGACTGATATACTGGGGCCAATTTTTTATGGTGCCACGCCGTAGCTGCCATGTATGGAATGCGCAATGCAGTGCTTGATACTACATCACGTTTTAACCCAAGGTCAGTAGGTGAAACTAAAATCACTCCGTTCAAAAACATCCAATGTTTATTTTGTAATTCTAATGACAAACCTGAAACTCGGTTGGTGCCATAACTTTCACCAATTAAAAATTTGGGTGATGCCCATCTTTTTTGCCTTCCTACAAATGTATTAATCCAATCAGCTAAGTATTTAATATCTGCTGTCACCCCAAAAAAATTGGTCTTGGGGGTTGCTTTATCTAGAATTCTTGAAAATCCCGTATTCACAGGATCTACATAAACAATGTCCGCAACATCTAATAAAGACTGCGGATTATCCTCAAAACCATAAGGTTGAATGGGATATCCTTCGTCATCTATTTTTAATTTTTTGGGCCCTGTATAACCTAAATGCATCCAAACACTAGCAGTACCAGGTCCCCCATTAAATGAAATGACTAAAGGTCTGGTTTCTTTATTGGTGACATTGATTCTTTCATAATAAACGTAGAATAATCCTGCTATAACCTTTCCATCCTCATCCCAGACAGGTTGGGTGCTAGCAGTAACTTTATAAGGCACCTTCTGCCCTTTGATGATCACCTCATCTATTTTTTCGACTTTCTGCTCTAAGCTCAATGCTCTATTCAATGCATTTGGCTTAGCTAAACCCTCTTCTGCTACTTTTTGTGCCAAGGTACTCCAAGAACACATCAGCAAAAAATAAATAAAAAATTGCTTTTGCATAAAAAACTATTGGTTGAATTATAGGAATTTTTCCTCTTTAAATATACAAGGTATTTACTACTTCTAATTGAATTTTTTGTGATGACAAACTCTTTTTAATTAAAGCTGATACTCTTTTTGTTAAAGGTATTCTAATAAATACGTAACGATTATATGAATACCCACCCTAATAAGACATAAAGTACCCTATTTAAAGAGAATTGATAGGAAATTGACACACAAACCCCAAAAAACAAGCGCTTAAATCCTATAAAGGATACTTTAATTGCTTTTTGGAAGCCTACAACAAATCCGATGATCTTATCAAAATATAAGAACAAAAATTGAACCATTTTCTTTTGGAAAATGACTCCCCCCTCCGCCAACGCTGTCAAGGTTTAAAACCTTGCCAGCGTTAGGTGCAAACCTAACATTTTTCAAGCAAAAAAAGGCTTGATTTCTGCAGATAATCAGTAGTTTGATATATGGAAGCTCCTTTGAAGATGGATGGATTATTCCTATCTTTAATACCTTAAACCATGACTATGAAATCATTTTTTCCATTCGCTTTCTTGGCAATGATTGGCTTTTTTACTCAGGCTCAAGTAAGTAAAGCTCCTGCCTATCCGCTCATTACCCATGACCCATATTTCAGTGTATGGTCGTTTTCCGATCAATTGAATCAATCGGTGACTCGGCATTGGACAGGTTCAGAACAATCATTAGTAGGTTTAGTCGAAGTGGATGGTAAAACCTACCAATTTTTAGGTGCCTTGCAATACCCCTCTACCAATATCGTGGCTCATGCTGAAAACAATGAAGCCATTGAGGTGCAATACACTGAGACTAAACCGGCGGAAGATTGGATGGTCCCTCATTTTAACGACGTTTATTGGAATAAAGGTAAATTACCCTTTGGAAAAGGTTGGGGAAATAAATGGAATACGGCCTGGAATAGCAAACATATTTGGGTTCGTAGGGCCTTTGATCTACAAGATTTAGATATTGACCAATTAGTGCTTCAGTTACGCCACGATGATGACGTGGAAGTCTATTTAAATGGTTATCCCATCTATTCCTGTGAAAATTGCCACGTGAAGCAATTAAAAGAATATCCACTCCATGATTTGATAAAAAGTAAACTCAAAAAAGGGAAAAATATCTTGGCCATACATTGCATGAATCCCGCAGGGAATTCTTGGGTAGATGCCGGCTTTGCCAAACAAACCCGCGCCTCACAATCTAATTTAGCCATTCAAAACTCCGTTCAAATTACGGCCACGCAAACGACTTATCAATTTACTTGTGGACCCATCAAACTGCAGTTGAATTTCCTTTCTCCCCTTTTAGCTTCCAATTTAGACTTACTTTCAAGACCTGTTTCCTATATAAATTTTGACATACAATCACTTGATAATAAAGCACATAAGACAAAAATTACCTTTGGTGTATCTACTGATTTGGCCAAAAATGAAAAACAACAAATAGTGACCGTAAGTGCAGGAAAAAAAGGGAACATGCGCTATTTGAAAACTGGGCTAAGCCAACAAAAGGTGTTGAATAAAGTGGGTGATGATGTAAGAATCGATTGGGGGTATGCCTATTTGGCTACGAATCAGGCCAAACATCAATTAAAAACGATTTCTCAATCCCAATTGATGAGTTTGACCGAAGGCAAAAAGCCTTCCAATGAATCTGGAAATCCGGATTTTATGAGTGCATCGTGGGAAATGAATGCGACGAAAACGAATCAAAGTTCCACGCTTATGTTGGCTTACGATGATTTGTACTCCATCCAATATTTCCAGAAAAATTTACAAGCTTGGTGGAAAAAGAACTTTGCCAGCATGGATGATTTATTAGTTCGTTCAGCTCAAGAGTATCCGAGTATTTTCAGTCAATGTAAAAACTTTGACAAGCAATTATATCAAGAAGCACTTCAAGCCGGTGGTAAAGAATATGCTGAACTCTGTGTGGTAGCCTACCGACAGTCGCTGGCGGCACATAAATTAGTGAGGGGAGAAAAAAATGAAGTATTATTCCCGCAAAAAGAAAACTTTAGCAATGGTTCTATTTGGACGGTAGATGTGACCTATCCCTCCGCTCCATTAAGCCTCATGTATAATACCAAATTACTAAGAGGAATGGTCGAGCCGTTGATGTATTATAGTGAGAGTGGCCAATGGAAAAAACCTTTCCCAGCCCATGATATAGGCACCTATCCCTTGGCCAATGGCCAAACTTACCCAGAGGACATGCCGGTAGAAGAAGCTGGTAATATGATTCTGTTAACTGCCGCCATTTGCAAAGAAGAAAATAGCAATCAAATTGCCAAAGCACATTGGCCTACGCTCACCCGATGGGTGGATTTTCTGGTCAAAGATGGACTAGATCCTGCCAATCAATTGTGCACAGATGATTTTGCTGGACATTTAGACCGTAACGCGAACCTTTCTATCAAAGCTATTGCAGGAATTGGAGCTTATGCCCAAATGGCCCGCCAAATGGGTTTAAAAAGTACGGCTGATTCCATGCAAAGCATTGCCAAAAAATATGCTTTAAAATGGATGGAAATGGCTGATGAAGGCGATCATTATGCCTTGACTTTCAACAAAAATAATACCTGGAGTCAAAAATATAACTTGGTTTGGGACAAATTACTTGGATTAAATTTATTCCCAAGGTATGTATACGAAAAGGAAATGGCCTATTATTTAGGTAAACAAAACACCTATGGATTACCTTTAGATAGTCGAAAAACTTATACCAAGAGCGATTGGATAATTTGGACTGCTACCCTGTCGGATAAAGCCTCAGATTTCAAAGCTTTGGTACATCCTGTTTACCAATTTATGCAGGAAAGTCCTTCTCGTGTCCCTTTAAGCGACTGGCATGAAACAACTAACGGAAAGCAAGTAGGGTTTCAAGCAAGAAGTGTGGTGGGAGGGTATTTTATCAAAATGCTAGAAAAACGTTGGGCTAAATCCAAAATGAAATAAAATGATGCAAGAGCTTGTCTGCGTAACCCCTTTTGAATGGAAATACCAAGAATCCCCAAAGCCTATTTTACAGGAGGGCATGGCCATTCTTAAAATAAAGCAAGTAGGAATATGCGGTACCGATTTACATGCATTTGAAGGAACACAGCCATTTTTCTCCTATCCACGAATCTTGGGGCATGAATTTGTAGGAGAAATTGTAGAAATAAGCGCTGGTTCAAGCTATCCTTTAGGTGCCTTAGTTAGTGTGATTCCCTATTTTTCCTGTGGAAAATGTGTGGCTTGCCGACAAGGTAAGACCAATTGTTGTCAGCAATTAAGTGTCTTAGGCGTTCATGAGGATGGTGCCATGCGTGATTATTTACAAGTTCCCATTGATTCCCTCATTTACGATAAAGATCTCAGCATAGACGAATATACCTTATTGGAACCTTTGTCGATCGGGGCGCATGGTGTTAGAAGGGCTGAAATAAAACAGCATGATTGGGTCTTGGTTGTAGGGGCTGGCCCTATTGGTTTGGGAGTCATGGAAATGGCTAGGATAGCGGGTGGACAAGTCATAGCATTGGATATGAATGCGGGGCGTTTGGCATTTAGTCAACAAATACTTGGTATACAGCATGTTATACAAGTTGGTCAAGAAGATGTTTTAGAACGATTGAAAGAAATTACTCAAGGTGACATGCCTCACGTTGTCATTGATGCCACCGGTAGTAAAAAAGCGATTGATCAAAGTTTTCAATACATGGCACATGGCGGCAAATACGTTTTAGTTGGATTACAATTAGACCATGTTCAGTTCTCTCATCCAGAATTCCATAAGCGAGAAGGGACTTTGATGAGTAGTAGAAATGCAACACGAGGTGATTTTGAATGGGTGATTGATTGCATGAAAAAGGGCCTTATTCATACCCAAGCCTTTATTACCCACCGAACCCATTTTAAGGATGTCGCTGCTCGCTTTGAATCTTTCCTTGATCCAACTCAAGCGGTCATCAAGGCGGTTGTTGAATTTGATTCTTAAAACAATATAAAGGGAATGCTGGTTAGAAAGGCATATACCAACATTCATGCCTAAGTCCATCATATCCATACAACACCTATCCAAAAGCTTTGGCTCCTTTCAAGCAGTCAAAGATGTGAGTTTTCAGGTTTTTCAGGGAGATGTATTTGGGTTTTTAGGCCCCAATGGTGCAGGAAAAAGTACCAGCATGCGTTGTATGCTTTCATTAATCAAAGCAGATGCGGGGGAAATCCGATTATTTGATTTACCAATTCAAAAACATCGTGAAGACATTTTGAGAAGAACTGGTAGCATCATTGAAAAACCTGATTTTTATAAATACCTATCTGCCTATCGAAATCTAGATATTTTTGCTCGAATTTCGGGAACCTATTCCAGCAAAAAAGAAATTTATGCCATGTTGGATTTTGTAGGATTAAATGGCCGGGAGCACGATAAAGTAGGGAGTTTTTCTCATGGAATGAAACAGCGTTTAGGTATAGCTCAAACGCTTTTACATAATCCTGATTTGATTGTTTTGGATGAACCTACCACGGGATTAGACCCTCAAGGTATCATTGATATTAGAAACTTGATTTTGAGACTAAAAGAAGAACATCAAAAAACCATCATTCTTTCCTCTCATGATTTAAGTGAAATCGAAATGATTGCCAACCGCATGGTAATTATCAACCAAGGAAAATCCATTGTAGAGGGTTCTGTGAAGGATTTAATGTCGTCAGAAAACCTCTTTATTCGCTTAGAAGCAGAACCAGTGGAAAAAGCCGTAGAAATTCTTAAAAATGCTTTTCCAGATATTAATATTCAACTGAATGCTGAAAATTTGCTGGAATTCCATTTGAGTAGAAACTTGGTTCCAAGTATAAGTCAACTATTAATTTCTCATGAAGTTGCCATTTATTCCTTAGAGTCTAAACGTAGTTTGGAAGATTACTTCATTAAAATTGTTCAACAAGATGCTATTTAAAAGCGTATATAATGAGTTCATTAAGATTGCAGCTAAACCCAGAAGTTATTTGGGTATTGGAGCCATCACGCTATTGGTGGGTGTCATTTTATTTGCCTTAAAATCAGATGGTTTATCCATTTTATCATTTGTAACCTCTTCTTTTGAGCAAACTTTAAGTTTTGAAGGAAACCTTTTAAATGGAAATCTGATAGCCTTCATCATTTTACAAATGCTTTTGGTTCAAATTCCATTATTGGTTGCCCTGGTCACAGGGGATTTAATTTCAGGAGAATTTGCCATGGGCACCATTCGAATGGTCATGACGAAGCCTATATCTAGGACAACACTTTTATTATCCAAATTTATTGCCGGAGCTGTCTATACCGCTTGCATTATATTATGGTTGGGAATAATGGCTTTGGTATTTGGACAATTATTTTTTGGAACAGGGGATTTGATCGTTTTAAACACGGACGGACTCGTTATTTTACAAGAACAAGATGTATTGTGGCGCTACCTCAGTGGTTTTGCTGTGGCTTTTTTAGCCCTTTTGACGGTCGCATCCTTGTCCATTTGTTTATCCTGCTTCTCGGAAAACTCCATTGGTCCCATAGTGGCTACCATGTCCATCATTATCCTATTTACCATCATAGGCACATTAGAAGTTTCGGTATTTGACTCCATTCGTCCTTATTTGTTCACCACACACATGGCCTCTTGGAGAAACTTTTTTGAAGTACCTTTACTACAAACTGAAATAGTAAAATCAGTTATTATTTTAATTGCCCACATCTTGATATTCTTGGGAATTTCCATTTATACATTCAACAAAAAAGACATCAGCGCTTAATGAGAATCAATTTAACACTCGGTCTTTTATTCTGCTCATTAGCTCAAATATTGGGTCAAGATGCACAAAAAACCATTCAGGCACTTCAACAAAAATGGAGCTTGGTCAAGGATTATTCGGTAGATTTAAATATAAAGTCAAATATCCCATTAATTAAAATCCTTCCGGTAAATGCTACTTTGTTTTTCAAGCAAAAAGATCAATTTCATTTAAAATCTAAGGGAATTGCCATTTTACCTAAAAAGGGCTTTGGTGATTTGGCACAATTATTGGCCCATCAAGATCAATTTAACGCTATTAGTACAGGAAAGGAGACGATAAAAAACAAGGAAACCGAAATTGTAACCTTATTGCCCAATGGAGATAATGGAGATGTTATTTTAGCCAAATTATGGGTAGATAAAACCAATAATTTAGTTTTGAAATCGCAGATTACATCGAGAAGCAATGGCACTGTAAGTACCGAATACAGTTATGGCCAAGATTCCAAATGGGGTTTGCCAGAGCAATTAATTTTCACGGTGGATGTTAAAAAATTCAAAGTGCCCAAAGGGGTAGTTGTAGACATCAATAAAACCCAAACGGTAGATAGCCAAAAACAAGTAGCCAAAACAGGAGATATCACTGTTAAATTTTCCAATTATAAAATCAATCAAGGAATAGCCTCCTCCATTTTCAAAAACTAACTGCATGATAGCTCAGACATTCGACATTGAATCGATGGAGAAATCGTTTCGTACGAATTTAATCAATCATTTATCTGGAGGAAAGGCGGTACATTTAATTGGAACTTTCAATGAACAAGGTCAATCTAATTTGGCCATTTTTAGCAATGTCATCCATGTGGGAGCTAATCCCGCGATGATGGGTATTTTGTTTAGGCCGGTGGGAGCTGATAGTCATACCTACAAAAACATTCAAGCAAATAAAAGATTTACCCTAAATCATATTCCTTTTTCCTTGGCCCAGCAGGCCCACCAGACCTCCGCTCGATACCCTTTGAGTACCTCTGAATTTGAAGCCTGTGGAATCGAAGAAGAGCGTATTCCTGAGTTTGACGCACCTTTTGTCAAGCAAAGTTTAGTTAAAATAGGTTTGATATGGGAAGAGGAACATCTGATTAAATCAAACCAAACCATTTTATTAGTCGGCAAAATCCAATATATTTCCGTCGAAGATTCCATACTTCTGCCAAATGGGAATATAGATTTGGACTTAGCTCAGAGTTTAAGTGCAGGAGGATTGGACAGCTATTACCAATTAAAGAAAGTAGCCCAATTCCCTTATGCCAAGGTTTCGGCAGACCCATCCCATGAACCTAGAAGAAATTCGTGATTTTGCTTTAAGTCTCCCAGAGACGGAAGAAAGTCTTCCTTTTGGTCCGGACAATTTGGTTTTCAAAGTACACCAAAAGATATTTTTGTTACTATCACTAGACGAAATACCCATTCGATTCAATGTCAAATGTGAACCAAATAGGGCCATCGAATTAAGAGAAGAATTTCCCGATAGTGTATTACCTGGATACCACATGAATAAGAAACATTGGAACACCATTGTGGTCAATGGGCAGCTACCTTTTCTGACAATCAAGCAGATGATTGAGGATTCTTATGCCTTAGTGGCTAAAAAATAATCATTCGCTCCGGCCTAACGCTGGCAAGGTTTGGAACCTTGACAGCGTTGCGCGTCACAGAGCGAACGATTTAAAAATTAATTTGTTGTCCAACAATCTGGTAATTATCCCAGTGCTTTTCTAATCAATTCAACACTTTTTCTAACTCCTGAATACGCATTTTCCTTCCCTTCAAATTCAATGGAAATATAGCCTTGGTAATTGACCTTTTTCAAGATATTGATAATCCGTTTATAATCTAAATCCAAAGAATACCATTCTCCTCCACCGTAATAGGTTTTCGCTTGAACAAAACTAGCTTTGGGGGCTATCTTCTCTAATTTATCATAAGGATCTTCTAAGAAATTTCCTGTATCCATCAGTAATCCCAACCAAGGTGAGTTCACCGTATCATGAATACGCAGCATTCCCTCCGGGGTTGAACCCAGTCCCCAGTGATTTTCAAGGGCCAATAAAACGCCACATTCCTCTGCCTTGGCCAAGCACCTTTGTATACCCTCAACGCACCATTTATATCCATCATCTTCGGTATAACCTGGAAGGATGGGCTCTATACCCCTATTTTTCATCAAATCATCAAATGATTTAATAGTATTCCACCTTCCTGTGTTTAAACGCAAACATGGAATTCCCATTTTATAGGCCAATTCAATACAATGTAAGGTATGATCCACATGCTTTTTCAACTCTTCTTTGTCTGGAGTAACAAAACCCTGATGAATGGATAAGCAAGTCAAGGCAATGCCATTCAAAAAGGCATGTTTCTTGATTTTTTGTAAATAAGCATTATCCTCACTTTCCATTTGTCGATGCAAAACATCAATCCCTTCTAATCCTAATGCTGCAGCATCATCTATTACCTTTTCTATAGGAAATTTATCGCCCTTAAAGTGCCAATAAGAATAACTGGAAACACTTAATTTAATTTTCGGCTGTAATTTAGGGCCAGCTATTTTCTCCTGAATTTGGGGAATTCCCCCTACTAAGCCCGTCATTAAGGAGGATTGTAAAAAGTCTCTTCTTTCCATTTATCTTTTAAGGTATGTTTCCCCAATTTAAAATTTTCCTTTGATCAAATGATTGATTTTGTAGGAAATTTATAACAATGGTTATTTGATAGGTCTGCTTAGACACGACCATTCGGTAATAATTTGCCGAAAATTACCTTTTAATATACGTTTCAACTGGCATTTTAGTAAATTTAAATTCTCACAAGTCTACATGAATCTACTCCATAAAATCCCTGCTTTCCTTTTTGCAAGCTCATTTCTTCTTTGCTCACTCATTTCATTGGGGCAAAACAAAAATGTTGAGACCTGGCAAATAAAAAATTTCAGAAAGCTAGATGCCCATAATCCTATCTTAATTCCAGATCTAAGCCAGAAGTTTTTATGCCCCATTCAAGGGAAAAATATTGGTTGGGAAAATAAAAATGTGCTCAATCCTACTGCTTTAATAAAAAATGGTAAAGTCCATTTACTTTATCGTGCCCAAGATTCATTAGGCACTTCTCGCATCGGCTTGGCAATCAGCGAGGATGGAATTCATTTCAAAAAAATGCCGCAGCCCATTCTTTTTCCAGATCAAGATGAATATAAAAAATACGAATGGCCTGGGGGAATAGAAGATCCGCGCATTGTTCAAACTGAAGATGGTAGCTATTTCATTACTTATACCTCCTATAATGGAAAAACAGCCAGATTATGCTCTGCTACCTCCACCGATTTAATACATTGGAATAAAATGGGACCTATGTTGAAAGATCCTAAATACATCAATCTTTGGTCAAAATCCGGCGCTTTGGTTGTTCAACAAGTTGGCACCCAAATGATTGCCAAAAAAATAAAAGGATATTACTGGATGTATTTTGGGGATACTGATTTATTTATGGCTCAATCCCAAGATCTGATTCATTGGACTGTATTGGAAGATGCTGAAAATAAACAAAAGATTTCTGTTTTACAGCCTAGAAAAGGCTATTTTGATAGTAGGTTGGTAGAACCTGGTCCATTTGCTTTGATTCGTAAATCTGGAATTTTACTACTATACAACAGTAGTAATGCCGCCAATTTCAATGATACAAATTATCCCAAATTCACCTACAGCGCAGCGCAGGCTTTATTTAACATCGATAAGCCATTTCAAGTTTTACAGCGTTCCAAGCAACCATTCATTTGGCCCAATAAAGAATATGAAAAAATTGGGGAGGTGAATGAAGTTTGCTTTGTAGAAGGATTAGTACCTTTTAAATCTCGATGGTATTTGTATTACGGTACCGCTGATTCCAAAATTGCTGTAGCAACAAGCCCCCAATAAAAATGCTGAACAAAATTCCACTCATAGGCATTCACCATGTGGCCATCATCTGTTCGGACTATGCTAAGTCCAAACAATTTTATACTGAAATTCTCGGATTTGAAATTATCAGAGAAGTATATCGTCAAGAACGAGATTCCTATAAATTAGATTTAAGCTTTCAAGGAATATATTTTATTGAGTTGTTTTCTTTCCCTGAAACCCCAGCTCGAGTATCAAGACCGGAAGCATGCGGACTGAGGCATATAGCATTTGAAGTATCTAATTTAGATGAAACAGTTCAAATTTTACAGCAAAAAGGACTTACTTGTGAAGCTATCCGTATCGATGAATTTACGGATAAGCGATTTATTTTCACGAGCGACCCTGATTACTTACCCATTGAATTTTACGAGAGATGAATCGAATAGAAAAGAAACCCATTGCGCAGTTAGGCTTCGAATTTGTCCATAAAACCTATTTAAAAGAGGGAGAAAGTGAATTCGACTTACGTAATAAAAATATCCGACTGACGGATTATAGGCCTTTGGCAACTAGGGAAATTGAAATTTTAGAAGCCAATTTCAATGAAGCTGAAAACTGGAAAGACATTCAGGTAAAGCCAGGCTTTAACCCTTATCTCATTAAAAATTGCCGATTTTTTGGCATCATTCGAATCGGAATTCTAGAGCATGTCTACCTAGAATTTAAGAACTTACGAATGCCCGTTGGAATATACAATAGTACTATCATCAGTAGTGATATTGGTGACAATGTCAGTATTGACCGGGTAAATCTATTATCCAATTATCAAATTGGAAATGAGGTCATGATATTGCAGGTAAATGAATTAGCCACTACACCTACCGCCAAATTTGGAAATGGTATGGTGAAGGAAGGTGAAGAGGAACGAATTCGAATCTGGCTTGAACTAGGAAATGAAAATGGGGGCAGAAAAGTCATTCCTTTTGTTGGCATGCGTCCAGCAGATGCCTATTTATGGACTCAAGATCGAGACGATGAAGTACTTCAAGCCCAATATAAAGCGCTGACTCAAGCAGAATTTTCCACTAAAAGAGGTTATTACGGTCAAATTGGGGACCGAACGGTGATTAAAAACACAGGGATCATTAAAGATGTCAATATGGGTTCAGATACCTATATCAAAGGCGCCAATAAATTAAAAAACTTAACTATAATCTCTTTCCCAGAAGCCAACACCCAAATTGGCGAAGGTTGTGAACTCGTCAATGGAATTATCCACGAAGGCTGTCGTATATTTTATGGTGTTAAAGCTGTACGTTTTATATTGGCCTCCCATTCTCAATTGAAATACGGTGCTCGATTAATCAACTCCTTTCTTGGAAGTAATTCAACCATTTCTTGCTGTGAGGTATTGAATGCCCTTATATTTCCTGCGCATGAACAGCACCACAATAATTCTTTCCTATGTGCCGCGATCATTAAAGGCCAAAGTAACATGGCAGCTGGTGCAACTTTAGGTTCCAATCATAATAGTAGAGGTGCCGATGGAGAATTACAAGCGGGTAGAGGATTTTGGCCTGGACTTTCCATTAGCTTAAAGCATAATTCTAAATTTGCCAGTTTCAACCTGATTTCAAAGGGAAATTATCCAGCAGAAATTCACAATCCCCTACCTTTTTCATTGATTGGGAACGATGATGCTTCAGGTGGATTATTAATCATTGCTGCCTATTGGTTTCAATACAATCTGTATGCTTTAGCAAGAAATGCCTGGAAATTTGCCAATCGCGACCAGAGAATAAATAAAAACATGCTCTTGGAATACGATTTTTTAGCGCCAGACACCATAGATGAAATATTAAAAGCCTTAAGCTTATTAGAAACTTGGGTTGGGGATTCGCTTCCAGAAAAGACGCAAGAAGCAGGTAAAAAATGGCTTGAAAATGCAGACAATGAGCATAGCACTTTGGATGTTTGGGCCAGTGGAATAGAGAATTCTAAACGCAAAAGTAAAATCGCTAAGAGTTATAAAGCATACCACATATTTAAAGATTTAATTTATTACCATGCTTTCCAAGAATGGGTTTTAGCCTATGAAAGAAACCAAAAAATTTTAGCCATAGATTTATTAAAAAACAGTTCTAACCATGGAATTGCGTCTTGGGAAAATTTGGGTGGACAATTAGTTCCTACTGAAGCAGTGGAAGGGCTAAAAAAGAATATTAGAAGTGGTAAGATTACCTCTTGGCATCAAGTACATCAGTTTTATCAGGACCAAGCAGATGTATACCCAGAACTTAAATTTCAACATGCTTTGGCCGCTTTGCAAAATATTCAACAAGTGGATTTACAAGATGAAACATTCATCCGTCTTTGGAAAAATAAAGCCATCTATGTATCGGAATTTATCGCCAAAGGAATAGAACGTTCTAGGGCTAAAGATTTCCAAGATCCATTCCGACAAGCCATGTACCACAATCAAAAGGAAATGGAAACGGTAATTGGTGATTGGAAAGAAAATGATTTCATTCTTCAAGCACAAAAAAACCATGAAGTGTTTGTCCAAAGAATTGAAAATTTGAAAATTTAGATCTTGGTATTTTTTCATACAACAAACAAAAAGAGCCTCGAAATTTCGAGGCTCTTTTTGTAGGTACTGAAATAAAAGCAATTAAGGCTTGTTGGAATCAACCAGTAATCGTTGCTCTCTATTGGAGATTTCCCATGCCATGTAGAATACCAAACGACCTACTTTTTGGATTTGGTCAAACTCAATTTTTTCTACATCATCGCCAGGTTGGTGATAATCTTCATGAACGCCATTGAAGAAAAATGCTACTGGGATTTTATGCTTAGCAAAGTTGTAGTGATCTGAACGATAATAGAAACGATTAGGATCATTAGGATCATTGTATTTATAATCCAATTCTAAACCAATATGCTTCTTATTTTGCTCTTCCAACACAGCGCGTAATTGAGACGACAATTTATCCGATCCAATTTCATAGATATAATCTGGCTTACCAATGTGATCATCGTCATAGCGACCCACCATATCAATATTCAAATCACATACCGTATTTTCCAATGGAAATAAGGGGTGATTCGAATAATACTCAGAACCCAATAATCCCTTTTCCTCGCCGGTCACCGTCATAAATAAAATACTTCTACGCGGACGATTTCCTGCGGCTGCCGCTTTACCAAAAGCCTCTGCTAATTCCATCACAGTTACTGTTCCTGAACCATCATCATTAGCTCCATTATTGATGCGACCATCAGCAGATACTCCGATGTGATCGTAGTGGGCGGTGATAACTACAACTTCAGATTTCTTGTCTGTACCTTCCAAATATCCTACTACATTATAGGTATCAACTGGGGATTCTGTATTTTCTATTTTCAGTTCAATGGTACCTGCTTTAAATTTACTTGAGACAGATTTTTTATCTGATGAAACTTTGGCTTTAAAGGCTTCCAAAGCAGCAAGATCCGTTCCAAGTAATTGAGCGGCCATAGCTGACGAGATCAATAAGACAGGAAATTCAGCTTCTTTGTTTTGAGTATCCTCCTTGAAAACCATACGCTCATTTCCGAAACGCTTCATCATTACTTGACGTTGGTTTAATTGAGAACTAAACGTTTTCTCATCTTTGTCGGTAATTACGATCAAACCAGTCGCACCAGCGGCCTTGGCTAATTTCATTTTTTCTCTCCAGCCAGTAGCTTTACCAAATGCGGAAGGATCTTTCGAGCCAGAAAGCACATAATTTCCTGAGGCATCTTTGGCCTCTCCATCAATAACCACCACCATGGATCCTTTGGCTTTCAATTTATCGAAATCCGTAAAGGCTCCTTGTTGTACACCATATCCAGCAAAAACGGTGGAAGCTTTTGTTCCAGCAGCTACCGGAGCTAATGCATAAGCCATAAAATCGGTTAAATACCCATAGGATTTACCTTTGATTTGAACAGCTACATTGGTCCAAGCCCGATTAACCAGATCTACTTTTTGAAAGTAACTTCCTTGAACAGGAGCTAAGCCAACGGCCTTAAAATGGTTAGCTATGTAGTTGGCAGCCACTTTTTGTTCTGGCGAACCCGTGTTTCTACCTTTCAAACTATCAGATGCAATAAAAGTCAAATGTTTTTTCAAATCTTCGGCCTTAATCGTATAGGCATAAGGGACCGGATTTGATTGAGCTAAAAGGCTCAAGGGAAGAAGTTTTGCGACTAAAAAAAGTGCTAAAACCGAATAGTAAGTCTTTTTCATTTTGTTGAGGAAAAAATTGAGTTCGCAAGATAAGAATTGAAAAATAAATCCCATAAAAAGATTAATTTTACAACGTTTTTTCACACTAATTTCGCCTTCATCCTATGATCCCCAATTTCAAATACAGGGAAGATTTTTCATTGCGTCACAACAATTCTAATCCAACTGATATCGCGTCCATGTTAAAAACCATTGGCGTGGATAGTCTGACTACTTTAATTCAACAAACTGTTCCTCAACCTATACGATTAGCACAAGGTTTACGACTGCCAAATCCCAAAACAGAGTTTGAATTCTTACGTGATTTCAAACAAATAATGGGGCAAAATAAAATATTTAAAAGCCATATAGGTTTAGGATATTACGATACAATTGTGCCTTCGGTTATCTTAAGAAATATTCTAGAAAACCCATCTTGGTATACCGCTTACACTCCCTATCAAGCAGAAATTGCTCAAGGTCGTTTGGAAATGTTATTGAATTACCAAACTATGATCATTGATTTGACAGGAATGGAATTAGCCAACGCCTCCCTTCTAGATGAAGGAACGGCAGCAGCGGAGGCCATGACTATGTTGCATGGACAAAGACCTGCAGAAAGAAATCAAGCAGAGGCCATCTTTGTATCTGAACTTTGTTTACCTCAAACCATTGATGTACTCAAAACTAGAGCAGAACCTTTAGGTATCGAAGTGGTAGTAGGTAATCATCAAAATTTTGATGTTACTGATGCTCAATATTATGCGATTGTTTTACAATATCCAGCTAGCAATGGTGAGGTTTTTGATTATTCAGCACTGATTGAATCAGCCAAAGAAAACGGACTTCAAGTTGTGGTAGCTGCTGATTTATTGGCACTTACCATCTTAACCCCTCCGGGTGAAATGGGTGCAGATGTAGTTGTGGGATGTTCACAACGATTTGGTGTACCGATGGGATTTGGTGGACCACATGCTGCCTTTTTTGCTACGAAAGAAAAATACAAAAGAAATATCCCTGGACGTATCATTGGTGTTTCCATCGATGCAGAAGGAAATAGAGCCTTGCGCATGGCGCTTCAAACCCGCGAACAACACATTCGTAGAGAAAAGGCAACTTCCAATATTTGTACCGCTCAAGTTCTTTTGTCTATCATGGCAGCAGCGTATGCCATTTATCACGGACCAGAAGAGCTAAAAAATAAAGCAACCAAGATTTATGGTTTAACGGAGCTGTTGGCTGCGGGACTTCAAAAATTAGGATTCAGCTTAGAAAATACACACCACTTTGATACCCTAACGGTTATTACGGGTGAGTATACCGAAGAAATTAGGGAATTGGCAGAAGCTTCTGAGCGTAATTTCCGCTATTTCAGAAATGATACTAGCAAATTAAGCATTGCCTTGGATGAAACAACGCAAGAGGAAGATGTTGTTGAAATACTAGGTTTCTTCCAACGAGTTAAAATGGAAGGAATTGGAGGAGAGGAGATGAGTATTACGTGGAGAATACCTGCCAAATTAACACGTCAATCTACTTTTTTAAGTCATGATGTTTTTAATCGCTATCATTCCGAACATGGTATGTTGCGTTATTTAAAATCATTGGAATCCAAAGATTTATCCATGGTGCATTCCATGATTTCTTTGGGCTCTTGTACCATGAAATTAAATGCCACGACTGAAATGATCCCTGTAACTTGGCCGGAGCTTGGAAAAATGCATCCATTTGCACCAGCTAGTCAAACACGTGGTTACCAGCGATTAATCATGGAATTAAATGATTGGTTATGTGAAATCACGGGATTTGCAGCTATGTCCATGCAACCCAATTCTGGAGCGCAAGGCGAATATGCAGGTTTAATGGTGATTCGTGCTTACCACGCTTCTCGTGGAGATTCCCATCGTAATGTGGCCTTAATTCCTTCCTCAGCACATGGTACGAATCCTGCCTCAGCAGTCATGGCAGGTATGAAAGTGATTGTGACGGGTTGTGATGCCAATGGAAATATTGATGTGGAAGAATTACGTGCTAAAGCCATTGAGCATAAAGATAATTTAGCTTGCTTAATGGTCACTTACCCAAGTACCCACGGAGTTTTCGAAGAGTCGATCAAGGAAATTTGTAGCATTATTCATGAAAATGGAGGACAAGTCTACATGGATGGTGCCAATATGAACGCTCAAGTGGGTCTAACTTCTCCTGCTACCATTGGTGCAGATGTTTGTCACTTGAATTTACATAAAACCTTCTGTATCCCTCACGGAGGTGGTGGCCCAGGCATGGGACCTATTGGTGTTGCTAAGCAATTAGTGCCATTTTTACCTGGTCACGTGATGACAGATTCTGTAGAGGCAAACAGCCATGGTGCTGTTTCTGCAGCTCCGGTTGGATCGGCTAGTATCTTGGCTATTTCCTATGCCTACATTGCTATGATGGGTGGAGAAGGATTAACTAGGGCAACGGAAACAGCCATTTTAAACGCCAATTACATTAAAGCTCGTTTAGAGACCAAATTCCCTATTCTTTATACGGGTTCACATGGCCGTTGTGCACACGAAATGATTGTGGATTGCCGACCTTTCAAAGCAAGCGTAGGAATAGAAGCTGAAGATATTGCTAAAAGATTAATGGATTACGGTTTTCACGCTCCTACCCTATCTTTCCCGGTTGCTGGAACATTGATGATTGAACCAACCGAATCTGAAAATAAGGAAGAGTTAGACCGTTTCTGTGATGCTTTGTTGAGTATTCGTGCTGAAATCCAAGAAATTGAAGATGGTTTAGCCGATAAGAGCAATAATGTTTTGAAAAATGCACCACATACCCAACATGTGGTTTTGATTGGCGAGTGGAATCGTCCTTACAGTAGAGAAAAGGCTGTTTTCCCATTATCTTACGTTAAAGCAAATAAATTTTGGCCTAGCGTGTCACGCATTGATTCGGCCTATGGTGATCGCAACCTAGTCTGTGCTTGCGAGCCAATTAGCAGTTATATGGAGCAATAATTCTTATTTTTTTCGTTAACCTTGACAGCGTTTTAAACGCTGTCAAGGTTTAGCGGAGAAGTGGAATATTTTATCAAAAAAAATTAGTATGCTTGCATAACATTTCAAAATTTAATTAACTTTACGCGCTTACGTTTTTTAATTAAAAACATAATTCAAATGAATCGTTCGATCAAAAAAGTTGCCATTCTAGGTTCTGGCATCATGGGTTCAAGAATTGCATGTCACTTTGCCAATATCGGAGTGGATGTATTGCTTTTGGACATTGCCCCTAAGGAACTAACGGCTGAAGAAACAGCCAAAGGACTGAGCTTGACACATCCATTGGTAAAAAATAGGATTGTCAATCTAGCATTTCAACAAACGCTTAAGTCAAAGCCAGCTTCTTTATATGTTAGTGATTTTGCCAAACGTATTAAGCTAGGAAACTTTGATGATAACTTACAGGATATCGCTTCGGCAGATTGGATCATGGAGGTTATTGTGGAGAATCTGGACATTAAAAAATCCTTATTTGAAAAAGTAGATGCTATTCGAACTAAGGGTACTTTGATCAGCTCTAATACCTCAGGTATTCCAATTCATTTAATGGCTGAAGGAAGAAGTGAAGATTTTCAAAAACATTTCTGCGGAACACACTTTTTTAACCCGCCGCGGTATTTACGCTTGTTGGAAATCATTCCTACACCGCAAACTTCAGCAGATGTCATTCAATTCCTTTTAGGATTTGGTCAAACTAACTTAGGAAAAACCACTGTTCTTTGTAAAGATACACCTGCCTTCATCGCCAATCGTATCGGGGTTTATTCCATGATGCAAACCATGAAGGTTGTGGAAGAATTAGGTTTAACCGTGGAGCAAGTAGATAAACTAACTTCTAAAGTAGTTGGAAGACCCAAGTCTGGAACCTTCCGTTTGTCTGATGTAGTTGGATTGGATACTACTGTTCATGTAGCCAACAACTTATATAAAGCGGTATCGAACGATGAAAGTAAGGACATTTTCATCTTACCTAAGATGCTCCAAAAACTTATGGAAAATAAGTGGTTAGGAGATAAAACGGGACAAGGTTTTTACAAAAAGACAAAAAATGCACAAGGTAAAACCGAAATTCTAAGTCTTGATTTACAAACCTTTGAATATAGAGCGGCTCAAAAAGTTTCCTTCGAAACCTTAGACCGTTCTAAAGCAATTGATGCTTTACCGAAACGGTTTGAAGTATTATTGGCTGGTAAAGATTTAGCAGGAGAATTTTATCGCAGAACCATTTTGGATGGATTCCGTTATGCTTCTCACCGTATTCCTGAAATTGCCGATGATTTGGTAAAAATAGATCAAGCTATTTGTGCTGGATTTGGCTGGGAAATGGGAATATTTGAAACCTGGGATGCATTAGGTGTTCAGAAAGGGCTAGATTTAATGCATGAAAATGGCATGGAGGCAGCAAGTTGGGTATTAGAAATGCTTCAAAACGGTTTCACCAGTTTTTATAAAAATGAAGGCGGGAAACGACTTTATTATGATTTAACTTCTAAAAATTATCGGGCCATCGAAGGAATTGAAAATCAAATTTTCCTTTCCAGCTTGAAACCAGATAAAATAGTATACCAAAACGATGATGCTAGCATCTTGGATTTAGGGGATGATATCATTTGCCTGGAATTTCATTCGAAAATGAATACCATGGGCCAAGGCGTTCTAGAAGGAATTCAAAAGGCCATCGATTTAGCCGAAAAGAATTACCGTGGACTAGTGATTGGTAATGAGGGAGTAGAAGCTTTCTCAGCAGGTGCCAACTTAGGAATGCTTTTCATGTTTGCGGCCAATCAAGAGTTTGATGAAGTCAATAATATGATTGCGGTATTCCAAAATACCATGATGCGCGTTCGTTATTCATCTATACCGGTGGTTGTAGCCCCTCATACACTTGCCTTGGGTGGAGGCTGTGAAATCAGCTTACATGCAGACAAGTTAGTGGCACATGCAGAAACGTATATGGGCCTAGTAGAAGTTGGTGTTGGATTAATTCCAGCTGGAGGAGGAACGAAAGAAATGGCTATGCGTATGGGAGATTCTCGCCAATCGGGCGATGTGGAGTTAAATCGACTTCAACAAGCATTCATGAATATTGCTACAGCCAAGGTGAGTACTTCGGCATATGAGGCCAAAGAAATGAATTACATTCGTCCATTTGACCGAATCGTTTTGAACCGCAGCCAACTTATTGCTGAGGCAAAAAGAGAAGCTTTAGCTTTGGCGGATGCAGGATATGTTCAGAAACAGCAGCGTTCTGATGTTTGGGTAGAAGGAAAACAAGGATTAGCACTGTTTAAAGCCGGAATTTTCAGTATGAAAATGGGTAATTATATCTCAGAACACGATTCTTTGATTGCTAATAAGCTGGCTTATGCTATTTGTGGAGGAGATTTAGACAGTCCTCAAATGGTAACCGAGCAATACCTATTAGACCTAGAAAGAGAAGCATTTTTATCTCTTTCTGGAGAGAAAAAAACATTGGAACGTATCAGTAGTCTATTAAATGGTGGCAAACCACCAAGAAATTAATCCATTCAAAATCAATTGATTATGAACGCATATATCATTGCTGGTTACAGAACTGCTGTAGCCAAGGCCAATAGAGGAGGTTTTCGTACGGTTCGCCCTGATACCTTAGCTGCCGAAGTTATTAAACATTTGGTCGCTCAAGTTCCTAACTTAGATCCAAGTCGAGTAGACGATTTAATCGTGGGAAATGCTATTCCTGAAGCAGAGCAAGGCATGCAAATGGCGAGATATATTTCACTACTTTCCTTGCCTAAAAACGTCCCAGGTTTTATCATTAACCGCTATTGTGGATCGGGTTTAGAAGCGATTGCACTAGCATCCGCTAAGGTGAGTTCGGGAATGGCAGATTGTGTCATAGCAGGAGGAACCGAATCCATGACCATGTTACCGATGTTAGGACACAAGACGGTCTTGAATTATGACCTAGCATCCGAACATCCAGACTATTATATTGGTATGGGATTAACAGCGGAGGCAGTGAGTAAAAAGTATGAAGTTACTCGTGAGGAACAAGACAACTTCGCTTATCAATCACATTTAAAGGCTCTAAGTGCCATTAAGGAAGGAAAATTTGCTTCTGAAATTGTACCTATATCGGTGACAGAAAATTATTTTGATGCCAAAGAAGGTAAGAAAAAAACACGCACTTCAATCGTCAGTCAAGATGAAGGACCACGTGCAGATACTACACTTGAGGCTTTAGCCAAATTAAAGCCCGTATTTGCAATGGGCGGTACTGTAACAGCAGGTAATGCTTCTCAAACATCGGATGGGGCAGCTTTTGTCATAGTGGTATCAGAGAAATTTTTAAAAGAATTGAATGTTCAGCCAATTGCTCGAATGGTCAGTTATGCCACCGCTGGAGTAGAGCCAAGCCTAATGGGAATTGGGCCAGTGGAAGCTATTCCAATCGCTTTGAAAAAAGCTGGTTTAGTATTAAACAATATTGACCAAATAGAGCTAAATGAGGCTTTTGCTGCTCAATCACTAGCTGTCATTAAAACCTTAGGAATCGACCCTAGTGGGGTAAATGTCAATGGTGGAGCCATAGCATTAGGACATCCGCTAGGTTGTTCGGGCGCTAAATTATCCATTCAATTATTCAATGAAATGCGTCGTAGAAATCAAAAATACGGAATGGTAACTGCCTGTGTGGGCGGTGGTCAAGGCGTAGCTGGAATCTACGAGCTGCTATAATATCAAGGAATTGATTAAGATTATCAAGTATTAGGTTCCATTTTAGCAGATAAAATGGAACCTTTGTTTTTGAAGGGAACAGATTTGAAAGAGATTTGACAACTTTTGAAATAGATTTGACAACTTTTGAAAAGTTGTCAAATCTAAAAGTCCAAGGCCCAAAGCCTTAAGACCAAAGCCCAAAGTCAAAAGCTTAAAACCCAAAGCCTAAAGCCCAAAAACAAAAAAAGTCCAAATACAAACACCATCGTCCAATACCATTGTACATTATGACATCCCAAGAATACATCGACTTAGAATCAACATACGGGGCACATAATTATCATCCCTTGCCTGTAGTTTTAGAAAAAGGCAAAGGTTCTATCGTTTGGGATGTGGAAGGAAATGAATATCTGGATTTTTTATCTGCTTATAGTGCGGTTAATCAAGGCCACTGCCATCCAAGATTAATCGGCGCCATGATGAAACAAGCAGAAAAATTAACTTTGAGTTCAAGAGCTTTCCACAATAATCAATTAGGTTTGGCCGAAAAAAAACTTGCTGAAAAATTTGGTTACGACAAGGTTTTATTCATGAATACGGGCGTAGAGGCCGGAGAATCTGCTCTTAAATTGACAAGAAAATGGGGCTATGAAATAAAAGGGATTCCCATAAATCAAGCTCAAATAATAGTAGCAGAAGGAAATTTTTGGGGTAGAACAATAGCTGCCATCTCTTCCTCCAATGACCCTCAAAGCTATACCAACTTTGGCCCATTTTTACCTGGATTCATTAAAATCCCCTATAATGATATTAATGCCTTAGAAAAAGCCCTAATAAATCCGAATGTTGCAGGGTTTATGATTGAACCTATCCAAGGTGAGGCAGGAGTAATTTTACCGGAAACTAGCTACTTAAAAAAGGCCAAAGAATTGTGTCAAGCAGCTCAAGTACTATTCATTGCTGATGAAATTCAAACCGGTTTAGGAAGAACAGGTGCTTGGTTAGCATGTGATCACGAAGGTGTAAAACCTGATTTATTATTACTAGGCAAAGCTCTTTCCGGCGGATTCATGCCTGTATCCGCTGTGCTATCTTCCAACGAAATCATGCTAACTCTGAGACCGGGTGAACATGGTTCAACCTTTGGCGGAAATCCACTCGCCTGTGCTATTGCTTCAGAAGCCATTGATATTTTAGAGGATGAAAATTTGATAGAAAACGCCCAAATCAGGGGGAATCAGTTAATGAATTTCTTACAATCCTTAAGCCAAAAAAGCCCACTTATTAGAGAAGTTAGGGGCAAAGGCCTCCTCTGTGCCATTGAAATTAATACTGACGAAGATAGCCCTATTGCCTGGAACATTTGTCTTTCCATGATGAAATCAGGTTTATTAGCCAAACCTACGCATGGCAATAAAATACGATTAGCACCTCCTTTATGTATTTCAGAAAATGACATAAAAAAAGCCTGCCAAATCATTGAGCAGACCATATTATCCTATCAATAAATTGATTATTTTATTTCAAAACAACGCATAGAAATACCACCATACACTAATTCATCATAAGTAAAATGAACTTCTTCTCCTTTTCTAGCCAAAGCTAACGAATACAACATAGGAATGTAGTGATCGGGAGTAGGAACTGATTCCATCCCGCCTGGTGCTCCGTCGTAATGAATCAAAGCGCTTAAATCTTTGTCTTGTATTTTTTGACTTGACCAGGCATCAAATTCTTGAGCCCAATCATAAGCAAATGCCTCTCGTCCATTTCCTAAATTAGCTACACTGGCACGCAGATTATGAACAATATTTCCACTTCCTAAAATCAATACCCCTCTTTCACGTAAAAATTGTAATTCTTGAGCTAAGCTTACATGGTATTCCAAAGCTTGTCCATAATCAATAGATACCTCAAAACAAGGAATATTAGCCTTAGGAAATAAATGGCATAAGACTGTCCATGCCCCATGATCTAAGCCCCACTCAGTGGTGGAATGTATCTTGGCACTATGACTGGCTAAAAAATTAGCCTCTGCAGCATCTCCCTTTACTGGGTATTGATATTGATGTAATGCTGGCGGAAATCCTCCAAAATCATAAATAATTTTAGGTTGCTCACTTGCCTGCACAAATGTTCCTCTAGTTAGCCAATGTGCAGATATAATTAAGACCGCTTTGGGCGTGTTTTGCTCCAAAGCGGTCTGTCCTAATACTTGTAAATGCTGCGTAAATGGATTATCGGCTAAGGCATTCATGGGACTCCCATGGCCCACAAACCAAACCGGTTGTAGGTTCGCTGTTTTTTCCAATGAAAATAGCTCCTTAGGAAGAATAGTCATCTATCGATTCATAGATACCAAGAACTCTTCATTCGTCCTTGTACCTTTCATTTGCTGTTGTAAAAACTCCATGGCCTCTACAGAGTTCATGTCGGACATGTGTTTACGTAATATCCAAACTCGCTGTAATACAGCCGGATCCATTAATAAATCCTCGCGACGAGTACCCGATGCCGTTACGTCAATAGAAGGATAAATACGACGGTTAGACAATTTACGATCTAACTGCAATTCCATATTACCCGTTCCTTTGAACTCTTCAAAAATAACCTCATCCATCTTAGAACCTGTCTCGATTAAGGCTGTAGCAATGATGGTCAAAGAACCGCCATTCTCCACATTACGAGCTGCTCCAAAGAAACGCTTGGGTTTATGCAATGCATTCGCATCCACACCACCAGATAAAATTTTACCAGATGAAGGAACTACCGTATTATATGCACGGGCTAGACGTGTGATGGAATCCAATAGAATAACCACATCATGACCACATTCAACCATACGTTTTGCCTTTTCCAAGACAATACTTGCCACTTTTACATGGCGCTCCGCTTGTTCATCAAAGGTCGAAGATATCACCTCCGCACGTACAGAACGTTGCATATCAGTTACTTCTTCAGGACGCTCATCGATCAATAATATAATCAAATATACTTCTGGATGATTACGCGAAATGGCATTGGCAATATCCTTTAATAAAACCGTCTTACCAGTCTTAGGCTGCGCCACAATCATTCCACGCTGGCCTTTACCTATAGGGGCAAAAAGATCCAAAATACGCGTAGAATAATTATCTGCCGATGTAGATAGATTCAACTTTTCCTCTGGAAATAAAGGAGTTAAATATTCAAAGTTGATTCGGTCACGAATCTCGTCGGTAGTTTTACCATTTACCGTCTCAATCTTCAACAGGGCAAAATACTTTTCGCCTTCTTTCGGAGGACGAATCGTACCCTTGATTGTATCCCCCGTTTTCAAACCAAACATTTTGATTTGTGATGGGGAAACATAAATATCATCAGGTGATGCTAAATAATTGTAATCCGAAGAACGCATGAATCCATATCCTCCCTCTTGCATGATTTCCAATACACCTTCATTTTCAATCAGGCCATCCAATTCCTTAATTACTTGATTGTAATTTGAACGTTTGAAATGCGGTTGAGGGGTAACTGCTGCTTCCTCTTTGGGTAATTTCTTCAAATCTTCCGGACTTCCTTGTGTGGAACGAGCTTCCGCACCGTTCTCTTCACCAGTAACAAAAGAAGTATCAACCATAAAATCATCGGCAGGGATGATGGCATCATATTCAATTGGCTCTTCCGTAGTGGCGACAGTATCCGCTGAAGATTGATTAGGCTGAGTATTCACAACAGGTGCTGCATCATCTAGTTGGAAACTAGGTGTTGAAGCATCTTGATCTTCGCCAGTTTTTTTAATTCTTTGCCTTTTGGGGCGCTCAGTAGCAGGTAAATCTTCTTGTACTTTTTTTACTCTCCTGATCGGTTTCTCTTCCATAAAATGGGAAATGATGAATCTTAAATGAATAACAGTCCCGATTCCTTTTCAAAAGGATTTTGTGATATGCAAAAAAGCAGATTATCTACAAAATTTTGAAACAAACAATAGATGGAATGGAATCTGGAATATTGAATAGAGCGCTTACGATATTGAAGCGCAGTGCAATACTACGTCACAACACTGAATTTGTCAAGCCTTTTCTAAGTTTTTTATACGTTTAATCAATATTTTGGATAAAATTGGGGGATAAGCATATTATTTACCCGCTACGGCTCATTATTTTTGTACTTTTATTGCCTGAATATCATGAGCAAGAACCTACCGTTTTTAGTCGATCAATTAGAAATCCGTCAAAAAAATGGCTTATTAAGGAGCCTTCAATTTGTAGATCAATTTATTGATTTTTGCTCCAACGATTACTTGGGCCTAGCCAGAAATCAAGAATTAAATGCATTGATTCGCCAAGATTTTGAACGTTGGTTAGCTGAGAACAAGGGGCTAATTCCAATCAATGGAGCCACAGGTTCTCGATTAATTTCAGGAAATAATTCCTTGACAGAAAATTTTGAAATGGCTTGTGCCCTCATGCACCAAGCAGAATCTGCCTTACTTTTTGGATCAGGATTTGAAGCGAATCTTGGCTTGCTTTCTTCCCTTTGTCAGGAAGATCATGTTATTTTTTGTGATCAACTCCTCCATGCTAGCATCATTGATGGCCTACGCTTGAGTAAAGGTAAAAAGGTGATTTTCAAGCACAACGACTGGCAAAACTTGGACATGGAGCTGGCCAAATACCCTAATCAAATAAAATGGGTCGTGGTAGAATCAGTCTATTCCATGGATGGGGACCTAGCTCCTCTTCAAAAAATAGTTGAACTTAAGCAGATCCACGATTTTGAATTAATTGTAGATGAGGCTCATGCTGGTGGTGTCTATGAACCTCACGGGGCTGGTTTAGTAGCTGAGTTGGACTTGATAGATCATGTATTTGCTCGTGTGATCACCTTTGGAAAAGCTTGGGGAAATGCAGGAGCCGTCGTATTAGGATCACAAACATTGAGACAATACTTAATTAATTTCGCGCGATCCTTTATTTATTCAACCGCCCCCTCCCCTGCCCACGTATCAGCATTATTGACTACCCTTCATTTCATAAAAGGTTGCGATAAGCTCCGAGAAAAATTAAAAGAAAACATCTCCTTCTTTCAAGAACATACGCAACATGCCCATTGGGGAAAAAGCCAAAGTGCCATACAGACCTTACTGGTACCAGGAAATCAAGAAGTCAGACGAATCGCTCAGATAGCACAAGAAAAAGGTTTTGGACTAAAACCAATTGTTTATCCAACAGTTCCTAAAGGAGAAGAACGTATTCGAATCACCTTAAATGCCTTAACCAAACAGCAAGATATCCTTGATTTAATTCAATTATTAGAATCAAACATATGAGTCAGACTTACATAGTAGCAGGAATCGGAACTGAAATTGGGAAAACCGTCATTTCCGCTATTCTTACAAAAGCCTTAAAGGCCGATTATTGGAAACCCATTCAATCGGGTGATTTAGACCAAGGAGATGCTTATTGGATTCAGCAATGGGTCAAGCACCCCGAGCTGACTATTTGGCCTTCTACCTTTCGACTTACTCAACCCTTGTCGCCACATACTGCAGCTGAAATAGATGGGGTTAGCATAAGCTTACATCAATTTCAAAAACCAGCAAGCTCTAAAAACTTGGTGATTGAATTAGCTGGTGGTTTGATGGTTCCTATCAATGATCATGAAACAAATTTAGATCTAATAAAACAGCTTGATGCTCCAGTCATTCTTGTCAGTAAAAACTACCTGGGAAGTATCAACCATACCTTAATGAGCTTTGAAATACTTCAAAAAAGAGGAATCCCTGTTTTGGGCATCATTTTTAATGGGCCTGAAAATCCATCAGGAGAAAAATTCATTCTGAATTATACTCAATTGCCCCTACTTTTACGGGTGCTTGAAGAGCAAAAAATAGATGAAAATGTGATAAATCATTATGCCGAACAAGTCCAATTATAATTCTTACGTTCAAAGGGATGCTGACGTTATATGGCATCCTTTCACTCAGCACCAAATTGAACCTTTCTCTATCCCAATCATAAGGGGGGAAGGTTGCTGGCTTTATGGTGAAAATGATGAGAAATACTTGGATGCCATCAGTTCTTGGTGGGTCAATATTCATGGTCATGGCCACCCCTATTTGGCACAAAAAATTTACGAACAAGCGCTTAAAATTGAGCAAGTGATTTTTGCTGGCTTTACCCATGAACCTGCCATCACATTATCAGAAAGACTATTAAGTCATTTACCTACACACTTTCAGAAAGTCTTTTTCTCTGACAACGGTAGCACCGCGGTGGAGGTCGGCATAAAAATGGCTCTCCAATTTTTCCATAATCAAGGAAATACGAAAAAGAGAAAAATCCTGGCCTTGCAAGGTGCTTATCATGGAGACACCTTTGGTACCATGAGCTTGGGGGCACCTAGTTCATTCAATGCACCATTTCAAGATATGCTTTTTGAGGTGGAATTCATCGCACAGCCTACTAATTCAGAGGCCTGTTTGAATGATATGAAAACCAAATTAGCAACTGCTCCCGAAGAGTATGCTGCCTTTATTTTTGAACCCTTAGTTCAAGGTGCAGGTGGAATGCTCATGTATGAAGCTAGCACTTTGGATGCTTTAATTCAACTCGCACATGAACATGGTTTGTTATGTATTGCAGATGAAATCATGACTGGATTTGGTAGAACCGGAAAATGGTTTGCCATTGATTATCTACAGGAAAAGCCGGATATCGTTTGTTTATCTAAAGGACTTACAGGAGGTATGATGGCTATGGGAGTAACCTGCTGTTCCAATGAAATGTTTGAGCATTTTTTATCCAATGACCGTAAAAAAACCTTATTCCATTCCCATTCTTTTACAGCCAACCCACTAGCCTGTGCAGCCGCCAATGCCAGTATGGATTTAATGGAAAAAGAAGAAACTTGGAGCAACATTGAACGAATTAAACAAGCTCATCAAGAATGGGCTGCATCACAACAAAATCATCCTATTTTACAGAATATCCGTCAACAAGGGACCATTTTAGCTTTGGATTTACAAGTAGGTGAAGCAACGGGCTACATGCATCCCTTACGAGATATCGCCTATCAATATTTCATAAAAAAAGGGATCTTGTTAAGACCCCTTGGAAATACCTTGTACATTTTAGCTCCCTATTGCATCAAAAATGAGGAACTAAAACTCATTTATGAGGCTCTAGAAGCATTTGCAGAAGAGTTACGGCTTACTTATTAATCTTTAAAGACTGCCAAGAAAGCATTTGCCAACGACCATTTTCGAAGATATAAATGTCCGTAAACTTTAAGCGATTGACAGGCATCAAAGCTCCATCCTTTTTGTTGGTGACATTGACAATACCAGTATTGATTCCAATATTACCATATACACGCTGACTGAATTCTTCAGGCTCAATGATGGCATAAATGGTCTTCTGCGAAACGATGGATTCAATGTAGGAAGCCTTGGTATCTTGGGTACCCGATGAGTGAATGTAGACCAAATCTTTGTGCAAAACTTTGTCCAATCCTGCTCCGTCTTGAGCAACCATGATTTTAAATCGATTTAATTCCGCCTCTCTAAGCGTGTTCACATCAGCTTTCTGTGCCATAAGGTAAAATGTTGTGCACATGCACGCAATGGTTAATAATAGGTTTTTCATAATTCGTTTTTTAAACATAAAAACAATATACATCAAATTCTTACTCAAAATCGAAATCCAAAATTAAATCTGCGGCTTTTTCTGCGATTGCCATCACGGCCGCATTGGTATTTCCTGCCACTAAATCAGGCATAACAGATGCATCTGCAACTCGCAAACCCTCTAAACCACGGACTTTCATCGTGCTAGGATCCACCACTGCCTCTTGATCTACTCCCATCTTACAAGTCCCCACAGGATGATAAACACATTCCAAAGCATCTTGAATATGCTGTAAAATAAATTCATCTGACCAATCCTTACCAGGTGGATAATTGACCTCATCCTGGAGACGTAAAGGTTCAAAAGCTGAGGATAACATGATTTCTTTGGCCAACTTTACTCCTCGAACCAATGTAGCCAAATCTTCTCCACCTTCATCCGTTAAAAATTGTGGATCAATCAAAGGCGCATCCCAAGGATTTGAAGAATGTAAGCCCACATATCCTCTACTTTTAGGTTTTAATAAGGTGGGTAATACCGTAAAACCATCTGATAAGGGCAAGTGATGCTTATCATATAAATCATATGCCCAAGCCGAAGAAAAATGAAATTGTAAGTCGGGGCGATCTGATTGTTGCAAGGAATCAAAAAATGCACATGCTTCTAGTGGACTCGATGACAATGGTCCTTGATGACTCATTAGGTAGGTTCCAAAATTCTTCAAATTCAAGGCCATATTATAGGATTCTCCATCTGTATTGGCTCTGGTATTCATATTAATAAATACATGGTCGGATAGATTTTGACCCACCATAGGTAAATCATGCCGAGAGGCTATCCCAAAATTTTTCAAATACGAAGCATCTCCAATCCCGGATAAAAGCATAATTTGAGGACTTTGAAAAGAGCCTGCCGACAAAATAACATCTTTCTGTGCTCGATATTCCGTTAATTTTTTTGATCCTCGGTAGTACCCATTTATTCCCAACACCTTCTCTCCCTGCATGATCAAAGAAGCTACGTGAAATTGACTGATTATTTTTAAATTACTCCGCTTCCATGCAGGCTCAATAAATCCTTTGGCAGCAGAACAGCGAACGCCATCTTGTATAGTAAATTGAAAATAGCCTGACCCCACCTGATTTTCTCCATTAAAATCTTCGTTCGTAGGTATGCCAATCTCTTGACATGCTGCCACAAAAGCCTTTCCAAACGGACTAATATGTACCGCATTACTGACTGTAATAGGACCATCTTGTCCATGGTAAGCATCTGAGAAATAGGTATTTCTCTCCGATTTTTTAAAATAGGGCAACAAGTCTTGATATCCCCAACCCTTACACCCCTTTGCTTCCCATTCATCGAAATCAGCGGAATTTCCTCGAATATATGCCATGCAATTGATTGCACTGCTACCTCCTATGGTTTTACCTCTAGGTTGGTAAATTTTACGGCCATTCAGCTTTGGCTGAGGCTCCGTATAAAAGTTCCAGTCCAAATGGCTCTTTTGCAATAAAGAATAAGCAGAGGGCATTTCCACTCGAGGATCTTGATTATGGATTCCCGCCTCCACCAACAAAACAGAATTTTGAGGGTTAGCCGATAATCGGTTAGCTAAAACACAGCCAGCCGTACCCGCACCCACAATGATGTAGTCAAAACTAGACATAATTAAAAAGGTCGATTTGCATTATTTTCCTGAATTTCAATAATTTTACACAAAAACCACCTAATAATGACCTATTTTAATACCTATTTAACGCTAGGATTACAACATATTTTAAATATTCAGGCCTTAGATCATTTACTATTTATTTTATCTCTGACCTGCATTTACCGCTTTTCTGATAGTAAGAACCTCTTCTTCTTAATTACAGCCTTTACCTTGGGGCATTCCATGACTTTAGCTTTAGCCACACTTGGATGGATTCAAGTATCCATGCATTGGATCGAATTTTTAATTCCTTGCACCATCCTACTTTCCGCAATCGGTAATTTCACCTTTATGGAAGCAGGCACAAAAAAACAAGAAAACTCGATCATCAAATATGCATTAGTAGGGGTATTTGGTTTGATTCATGGCCTGGGTTTTTCCAATTACCTTCAAAGTCTCTTAGGTAAAGAAAGTTCCATCATAGGTCCCTTGTTTGCCTTTAACATAGGTTTGGAATTAGGTCAAATCGTCGTGGTCATTAGCATTTTAATCATTTCCAGCCTTTTAATGCGATTAACCAAAATCAAAATGACATCTTGGGTTCTTGTGATTTCAGGTATCGTGATTGGCTTGGTCATCCCCATGATTTTGGAAAGATGGTAAAAAAAATGCCCCTCATTTCTGAGAGGCATTTGAATGAATATTTTTTATCTACTAAAAATCTTCGTCTAAGCTAAAGGACATGGTGTCTTTATCGGACATAACACCCGATTTTTGATACTCAGCCACCCGCTTTTCAAAGAAATTGGTTTTTCCCTGTAAAGAAATCATTTCCATGAAGTCGAAAGGATTTGTTGCGTTGTAATACTTTTTGCAACCTAGAGAAACCAATAAACGGTCAGCTACAAATTCAATATATTGACACATCAAATCAGCATTCATACCAATCAAAGAAACCGGTAGAGCTACTGTTACGAATTCCTTTTCAATCTCAACGGCATTGGTGATAATCTCATAAACACGCTCTTGAGATACTTTACCTTTAATGTGATCCATGTAAAGTAAACATGCAAAATCACAGTGTAATCCTTCATCGCGAGATATCAACTCATTGGAGAAAGATAAACCTGGCATTAAGCCACGTTTCTTTAACCAGAAAATAGAACAGAATGACCCGGAGAAAAAGATACCTTCTACTGCTGCAAATGAAATCAATCGCTCCACAAAGCTGTCGCTCTCAATCCATCTCAATGCCCAATCTGCTTTTTTCTTAACACAATCGATGGTCTCAATGGCTCTCAACAAACGATCTTTTTCTTTTGGATCTTGAATGTAAGTATCAATCAACAAGGAATATGTTTCAGAGTGAATATTTTCCATCATGATTTGAAAACCATAGAAACATTTAGCCTCCGCATATTGAACCTCTTTCAAAAAGTTATTGGCTAGATTTTCATTGACAATCCCATCTGAAGCGGCAAAAAATGCCAAAACATGAGAAATAAAATGACGTTCTCCGTCATTCATTTTCTTCCAATCAGCTAAATCTTGTTGTAAGTCAATTTCCTCTGCAGTCCAAAAAGAAGCTTCCGCTTGTTTATAAAACTTCCAAATATCGTTGTGTTTAATAGGGAAAAGTACGAATCGGTTGGGGTCTTCCACCAAAAGAGGTTCAGTCATTGTTAGGTTAGATAATTAGGGTAAAACATTAATTCGAAATTAAGCATTTATGCGAGAAAAAAACTGAGATTGATCATTAAAAAAATGAAAAATCTTAGAATCTAAAAGCAATGCCTCTTTCTAGCATGTATACCCTAAAATCAATAAAATGTTTTGAAAATTAAAAGAAAAATCCTCCCACTTGTACAACCAAAGCTGAGCCATAAGGAGAAACCTTACCTGAAGAAGAACCATAATTTAGGTCATACATGACAGACAAGTTAATCCCAAGCTTTGAACCGATTCCTATTCCCACTAATACGGGATTTGAATAACCAAAATAATTACTCACATTGTTGTCAGACAAATTAGAATAATTTTCCACTTGACCCACTAAATAACTTTGTCCTAATAAGGCGGTCAGGGTTGGAATATATTGACGAATGAACAGTCGCTCTCCTAATAAATTACTCGTCAGCTTTCCAATATTTCCACCATAATTAACCGAATAATATTGGTAAGTCAATCCCACTCCAACAATCGTATTATTAGCTAATTGATAGCCCAGCATGGGTGAAACACCAATACTCGTTGGATTTCCAAAGCTCAATCCGGACAATCCACCACCAAAATGTAGTCTTTGACGAAAGCTTAATTCACTAACATCTGGCTCTACATCCAAATCCCCTTTGGCTCCATCTTCTTTGATAACTACGGGTTCTTGCGCTTTGGAATCAAAAACCACACCGCAACTGAATAAAAAACAAAGTAAGAATAGGTGTTTCATAAATATTTTTTTGAGTAAAAACGAAAAAAATGCTGGATTATGATTTTGAAAATACGATTAACAAAATTAAAGGATAATTTTGTTATATGAATCATCCGAATTCGAGTTTGGTAAACACCGAGGGTATTGAAAATTTAGACCCTAGAACACACATCATCATTAAAGGTGCTCGTGTACACAATTTAAAAAATTTGGATGTCGCGATTCCTCGTAACCAACTTGTCGTCATTACAGGATTGTCTGGCTCCGGAAAATCTTCCCTTGCATTCGATACCCTTTTTGCTGAAGGCCAACGCATGTATGTTGAAAGCTTAAACAGTTATGCTAGGCAATTTTTGGGCCGTATGGAAAAACCCGCGGTGGATTATATTCGAGGTGTATCTCCTGCCATTGCCATTGAACAAAAAGTCAATACCAAAAACCCAAGATCTACAGTAGGGACAACTACCGAAATATACGATTACCTCAAATTGCTGTTTGCCCGAATTGGAAAAACATATTCTCCTGTTTCTGGACTGGAAGTAAAAAAAGATTCTGTTTCAGTCATCGTAGACTGGATTATGCAATTTCCTCAAAAGAAAGTCATTATCCTGGCACCTCTACTTCGCCATGAAGGACGAGGTCTTAAAAATGAATGCCAACTTTTAATCCAAAAAGGTTACACTCGTTTAAAACTTGGGGATGAAATTCTAAATTTGGAGGAATTGGTTGAAGACGATGACCAACTAAAAAAAATAGATAAAAATTCGGCCGACTTGGCCATATTGATAGATCGACTCATCAGTAAAGCAGATGATGAAGAAACGCAGTTTCGATTGGGTGATTCTGTCCAAACAGCCTATTTTGAAGGAGAAGGGATTTGCTGGGTTGAATTAGAGGGTCATCCAAGAAAAATATTCTCTGATAAATTTGAGTTAGATGGTATCTCATTTGAAGAACCTAGCCTCAATCTTTTTTCCTTCAATAATCCTTACGGTGCATGTAAAAATTGTGAAGGCTATGGTAAAGTATTGGGCTTAGACCCTGATTTGGTATTTCCTGATACTGAATTATCCATCTATGAAGGGGCCATTGCACCTTGGAGAAGTGAACGAATGAGCGAATGGCTATATCCACTCATTCGAAATGGCGTGAGTTTTGATTTCCCGATTCATCGACCTTATAAAGATCTGACAGATAAGGAAAAACAATTACTTTGGACGGGCAATAAATACTTTGCAGGATTAACCCAATTCTTTGACCATTTAGAAAAAGAAACCTATAAAATTCAATACCGGGTTTTACTTTCTCGCTACCGTGGCAAAACGAATTGCCCTGAATGCCTTGGTTCCAGACTACGAAAGGATGCCGCTTATGTCAAAATTCAAGGGCATTCCATCATTGATATGGTACTTTGGCCTATTTCCAAGGTCAAAAACTTTTTTGATGAATTGGAATTGGAGGAAGCAGACCAACAGGTAGCCCGTCGTATTTTAATAGAAATCAAAAATAGATTGGATTATATGAATCGAGTAGGTTTGGGCTATTTGACCTTAAACCGACTTAGTTCTACCTTATCAGGAGGAGAATTCCAACGCATAAAACTTGCTACATCTTTAGGCAGCGCATTGGTGGGATCTATGTACATTTTAGATGAACCCAGTATTGGCTTACACCCTAGAGATACGGAAAGACTAATTTCAGTCCTATTGATGCTCAAACAAATGGGCAATACCGTTATCGTGGTGGAACATGAAGAAGATATCATGCGAGCTGCTGATCAAATCATAGATATTGGCCCAGAGGCTGGTAGGCATGGAGGTGAGCTCATGTTCCAAGGAAACTTAGAGGAAGCGCTAACAAGACATGATTTAAGCAGTCATACCATGCAATTTTTGCAAGGAAAGGATCGTATCGAGATTCCAAGCTTCCGAAGAAAGAGTTTGGCCCACATTGAAATCATTGGAGCTAGTGAAAATAATTTACGCAATGTCTCCGTAAAAATCCCACTGGGAATATTGACTGTGGTAACGGGTGTTAGTGGTTCTGGCAAATCAACTTTAATACGGAAAATATTATATCCTGCATTGCTTCGGCAATTGCAATTAGGCACGGAAGAAACGGGTAAATTCAAAGAGTTGAAGGGCAGTATATCCCAAATTGCTGGGGTAGAAATGGTCGATCAACAGCCCATTGGCAAATCTTCTAGGTCGAATCCTGTAACTTATATCAAAGCCTACGATGCTATACGTGCTTTATATTCAGAATTACCTTTAGCAAAAACCAGGGGGTATAAACCTTCCCATTTCTCTTTTAATGTTGAAGGCGGCCGATGTGAAACCTGTCAAGGAGAGGGCGAGATTACCATTGAAATGCAATTCATGGCAGATATTAAATTGGTATGCGAATCTTGTCAAGGTAGCCGATTCAAGCAAGAGATTTTGGATGTCAAATTTCAGGACAAAAATATCGCAGAAATTCTTGACATGACCGTGGAAGAGGGTGTGGAATTCTTCAAAAGTAAAACTCCGAAAATTGCTGAAAAAATAGATCCATTATTTCAAGTAGGCCTAGGATATATCAAATTGGGCCAATCTTCTAATTCCCTATCGGGAGGTGAAGCTCAACGTGTGAAACTAGCGAGCTTTTTGGGTAAAGGAAATCCAAATAAAGGAAAAACCTTGTTTATATTTGATGAGCCCACTACTGGTCTTCACTTTCATGATATCAAAAAATTATTGAAAGCATTAAATGATTTAGTGGAACAGGGTGATAGTGTCATCATCATTGAGCACAACATGGAGGTTATAAAATGTGCTGATCATATCATAGATTTAGGACCAGATGGAGGAGAAGCAGGAGGACAAATCTGTTTTGAAGGTAGTCCTGAAGAAATGGTCCAATTGGAGAATAATCCCACTGCCTATTATTTAAGTCAAAAAATACTTGGCAAAAAACTGTAAGTTTACACTATGTTTTCTCCTGAAATACTGCAATCCATACCACAGAAGCTCCATGGAATTAGTCAAGGACTTTCCTTGATGATACCTGAAATACTCTTGTGCATTTGGATTTTGGTGGGAATATTTGCCGAATTATTTTTACATGGTAGGTCTAGTAAATTCTCTAGCTCATGGCGATATTTCATCACTCAAATAGGTTTATTACTCGCATTTGTGTTAGCCATTCAGCGAATGATTTCAGGAATGACAGGCTTCGCATCTTTTTCGATTTTTTGGATTAATGCGGGAAGCAATTCGATCAATGCCTTGCTTCTGTTCTTAGCGATTATTCTAATTTTAGTCAATCAAGCCCAACAAAAAAGTTTTCAATTTGAAGAAAAAATGGGCTTTTTATCCGTACTAGGTGGAGCCATGTTGGTTTCTATCAGTAGCCATTGGCTAAGTATATTTTTAAGTATCGAATGGATGTCATTAGGTACTTATTTATTAGTGGGCATTCGTAAGGATACTGAGGGAGCAAGGGCTATTTTGCCCTATGTTTTATTTGGCTTGGCTAGTACAGCGCTATTATTGTATGGAATCTCCTTCGTATACGGTATTACGGGGAGCATGCATATTACCAGTCCTGAATTTAGTCGCGGACTGTCCAATGCAGATCCCTATTTGGTTGGACTTGCACTTACCTTAGTTTCAAGTTCATTGTTATTTAAATTAGCCTGGGCACCCTTTCATCCTTGGAGTCCAGATGTAATAGAAAGCTTACCTGCCTCTTGGATGACATGGATTTCAACCGCACCTAAAATAGCTATTACATTTTTAGGCATACGATTACTCCATTTTATTCCTTTGTCGCTGGAGGTGCCTATTGCATTTTTAGCCATCTTAACCTTATTAGTTGGGAATTTAGGTGCATTGGGACAACAAAATAGCAAAAGACTGCTTGCCTATTCAGGAATTGCCCATGGTGGATTCATGGCCATGGCTTGGTTATTTCCTAGTCAACAAGCCACGGAGGCATTATTATTTTATGCTTTAATCTATGGTCTAAGCACCCTTTTGGTCTTTTACTTGATTGATGAAGCGCCTGTAAGTTCATATAAATCAAATGATTTAGAAAAATGGAGTGGCTTAGCCAAAACACGCCCATTAGCCTCCTTATTTTTGTTGGTGGGAATGGTGGCTTTAGCTGGTTTACCTCCTGCTGGAAGCTTTATTGCCAAGGTTACTTATTTTTCATTTTTATGGGAAAAATATCAAAATAATTCCCAAATTTTGACCTTAATATTGCTTCTGACAGCAATTTTAACCACAGCACTTGGAATTTTCTATTATTTGAAGATTCCATACCACTTATATTTCAAGAAAAAAACGCAGGAGCTTGGTCTTAGCGTTTGGAATGAAAATGGCAATATGTGGGTTTATGCGGTATTGGTGGGATTAATTTTAGGAAGTTTCTTAGCTCCAACGATGCTTTGGGAATTCTTAAAATAAGGAAATAATTAATGGACATTTCCGTTGAGCCATCATTTTTATTACTTAGTTTTGTATTCGATTTTGAGTAAAAACCTCTTCTGAAACGCATACCAAATGTCTGATTCAATAAAGCACGAATGTGGAATTGCCCTTATTCGATTGCGCAAGCCTTTTCAGTATTATCTGGATAAGTACAAGACGCCTACTTATGGCCTCAGTAAATTGTACTTGATGATGGAAAAACAAGTCAATCGAGGTCAAGATGGTGCCGGAGTCGCCAATATCAAAATCAACGTTAATCCAGGTAACCGATATATCAGTCGGTACCGCTCAGTAGAGCCTCAAGCAGTAGCCGATATCTTCGGAAAAATCAATAAGAAATTCAGGAAAGCACAAAAATTAGCCAAAGATGTCAAGCGTGAAACGGGCATTGATCCGAGTCATGATGCCACTTGGTGGCAAGAAAATGTAGCTTTTACTGGTGAGGTATTATTAGGTCACTTGCGTTATGGTACCCATGGCCAAAATGAAATTGAAAATTGTCATCCCATGTTACGGCAGAGCAATTGGAGAAGTCGGAATTTGGTGATGGCAGGAAATTTCAACATGACCAATGTGGATGATTTGTTTGACAAATTAGTATCCTTGGGACAGCATCCGAAGGAGAAAGTAGATACCGTTACCGTGATGGAGAAAATTGGTCACTTTTTAGATGAAGAAAACCAAAGACAATTTTTGAAATACCGTGACAAATATGAGAATCCAGAGCTTTCCGATATTTTGGCAGAACAGATTGATTTAGTTCGCGTATTGGAGCGTTCTTGTAAGGACTTTGATGGTGGTTATGCCATGGTGGGCCTAACAGGATATGGTGCTTCCTTTGTAGCTAGAGACCCTGCTGGTATTCGTCCGGCTTATTATTATATGGATGATGAAGTAGTGGTGGTGGCATCTGAAAAGCAGGCTATTAAAACTAGTTTTAATTGTGCCTATGACCAAATTCAGGAGATTACTCCTGGTTCTGCTTTAGTAATTGACATGGATGGCTCGGTCAAAGAAGCTCCTTTCATTGATCGCCTAGAACAAAAATCTTGTTCCTTTGAGCGTATATATTTCTCCAGAGGTTCTGATCCAGATATTTATTCTGAACGTAAAAAATTAGGTAGGTTATTAATTCCTCAAATTTTGGAAGAAGTAAATAATGACCTAAAAAATACGGTATTCTCCTATATCCCAAATACTGCCGAAACGGCCTTTTTAGGGATGATTGATGGCTTAGAAGACCATTTAGCTAAAGAGAGAAAGCAGGCTATTATGGGCGGTATTCTTTTTGAAAAAGAATTGGAAGAAATGTTAACATTCCGCCCAAGAGTAGAAAAATTGATTTCGAAAGATGTGAAAGTCCGCACCTTCATCACTAGCGATGAGCAAAGAGATGACATGGTTTCTCATGTGTATGACACAACTTACGAAGTAATTAACAAAGGCGTTGATTCCGTGGTACTAATTGATGATTCCATTGTACGTGGAACAACCTTAGAAAAGAGTATTCTGAGTTTATTAGATAAATTAGCCCCTAAAAAAATTGTCATTGTTTCCTCTGCTCCTCAGATTCGATATCCTGATTGCTATGGTATTGACATGTCAAAAATGAAGGAGTTCGTTGCCTTTAGAGCCGCTTTAGCACTCTTAAAAGAAAGAGGATTAGAAAGTGTTTTAGACGAAGTAAACCTAAAATGTTTAGTGGCCTTAGAAAATGGGACAGCACATACAGAAAATTTTGTAAAGGCCATTTATGCCCCATTTACTGACCAAGAAATCTCTAATAAGGTAGCTGAAATTGTCCGCCCAAAACATATAAAAGCAGAGGTGTCTGTCATTTATCAGACAGTTGAAAATCTAAACGTGGCTTGTCCAAATCATTTAGGAGATTGGTATTTTACGGGCAACTTCCCTACTCCAGGAGGAAATCAAGTAGTTAATAAAGCGTTTGTGAATTTCATGAAAGGAATTGAAGTTCGGGCATATTAATTTTTTAAAAAAATCCTTAACGCTGTCAAGGTTTAAAACCTTGACAGCGTTGTTTTTTTTGAGCATTTTTCAAAAGAAACGAATGAGATTCTTCTCTTATTGCTTAGCTACAATCTTTATCAATTTATTGATTTAATAAGCCACTACGACAGCCCCCCGCAATGTCATAATTCCTTTTTCAGGGAAATTTTCAGGAGTTGATTGATATTGAATAACCCAAGCATAGGTATCAGGAGGGACTAGGTGTCCATTGAATTTACCATCCCAGGATAATTCGGCGGAATTGGAACCTTGCTTAGAAAATAGCATTTCACCCCAACGATTAAATATTTGGACATTCACAATCTGAGTTCTGGCTGGATTCTTTGGAATTGGATTAAATGTGTCATTTTTGCCATCCCCATTGGGAGTAAAAATAGATGGAGCAAAAATTAAGGGTTCACATTTATCCGGTACGGTATAATTACTTGACGTCACACAACCATCTGCATCTTTTATTTCTACTTGATAGGATCCATTACGGTTAATCTTGGCATAATTCAAATTCAAGGCAGAAGTTATGGCTGAATTGGGAGTCCAAGAAAAGGTAAAGTCCCGACTATTTCCTGCTATTTGTAGGATAGTTTGAGGATTTACCTCATCCATACAAATAAAATAGTCCTTTTTAGGGAAGAAATACTCATTTGTCAAAAAATTCACTTGAGTTTTCTTGGTAATTGAACAACCAGTAGCGGTGTCAGTTACAATTACTTCATAGGATCCTCCAGGCTTTGGTACTACAATTGCAGGTGTTTTATCTTGTGAGCTCCATTCAAAAGTCAATGTTTTTTGTGGAGGTAATTTGTCTAACTGAACTTTGGCATTATCCTTACAAATACTATTATACTCTTCCTTTAAACTTAAAGGTTCCATGATTTGAATATCAAATTCTTGGGCATCCAAAAGGTAGTCTTTAACACATACGTTAGAAATTGCGGCGGTAATGACATATTTGCCCGCCTGTTTAAACTTATGCTTCATAACATCACCTTCATAAGAATAATACAGGGTTCCAGCAGGGTCCAGTGGTACCGTTAAACCGGTACTGGTTGGAAAAGGATTTAAACTTGTTTTATAGATCTTCCACACAATTTTGTCATTGTTCATAGGGTCACATAATTTCTTATCGACCTTATAGCTAAAGGTAGTTCCCTCGCAAGTTTGCTTAATACTTGGTGGGCTACTTGGGTTTGGTGGAGAGGGTATAGATGGTGGAAGTCCTAATTGACTGGTCACATTAGAAGGAAAAGTAACAGCATTAGGTTCATATTTAGCGCGTTTGAGCGAGTCTGTATTACTTAACAAATCATTGGTTTGCGTAATTTTCCCTAAAGTTGAGCTCCCTTCAATGGCCACAAAGATGATGGTATTATAAACAGGATCTATTTGTAAAGCTCCAATTTTAGCTAAAGTATCTAATAAAACCCGCTTGGAAGCCAAAATCGTATCTGCATTATTCTTGGCTATATTGAACTGTAAGATTTGAGACCGAATGGTCTTCCCATCACCTTGCATAGAAACATACAATACTTTTTTATCTTGAGAGTATTCCACACCATATATGGTAGGTGGAGAAGCGCCTAAATCCAATGTGGTTAAGTAAGTTGGTTTCCCTTCACCCGTTGCATCATAATCGAATAAATCCAATTTATTGATTGGAGGCCCTGGTACCACGACCGCCATTTTACTCCAATCCGTTGAAATTTTGGTATAACCCGCAGAACTGGTTAAGCTGGTAGAACCAGAAGGACTTGTAATAATTGGAGCTGAAATACCTGCATCAGAAACTTTAAAGGTCCTAATCGTATTACTATTGGCATCTTGAGAAATTAACCAATAAAATCCAGAACCTCCTTGAGATGCTACTAATCGTTCAGTACTAGGAACAGGACTTAATAATTGATTTATTACAGACAGGCCTCCTTTCCCTTTATTCAGCTTCATATCCACGATGCTGTAATAAATCTGATTCTCATTCGCGGCATTTTTCTTCAAGGTGAAGATATAATATTCCGATTGACAACCCTTACATGATGTTTTAGGCATGGTAGTCACCCCTTGCGAATTAGTAATATCCCCATTTATCAGAGCACTAGGATCTTTGCTAAAAGTGATTGGGTTATTGTCACGATCAAATACTTTTTGGCCATCCGTATAATAAATAATACTATTGGTTGGGTCCGCCATTACAGCTACCCCATTGGGTACATTTAAACGACCTGTGGTTGGAGTTGGGTTATCTGGGTTTTCAAATTTCACACCAGCACTACTTCCAAAATACCATGCAGGAGGCGCTTTTAATAGCACTTGATTGGGATCAGTTTCTCCACAAATTTCAATTTGCATTTTTGCTTCTGCAGAACATCCAGAAAGAGGTTCTGTGATCTTTACAGAATAACAACCCGATTCTCGTACCTTAATGGTATCAGTAGTTTGGCCCTTGGGATACCATAAGACTTCAATTGGATAGGATGGTCGACCTACTTTTTGAAAGGCATTTAATACCAATTCCTGACCTAAGCAAATTGTTTTTTTAACTTCAGACGTGTCTTTCCCCAAATAGATTTCTGGCAATTTCCCTATGATAACTCGTTCTGTTAAAACGATTGGAGGAGTGCCGGCCAAGGGTCTTTGAATGGTAACTTTAACATTATAAGTACCTGGACTACAATACTGGTGTACGCCAGTAGCCGAATTTTTTTTATCATTGGGAGCAGCTGGCTCACCAAAATCCCACGAAAAAGTTGTACCGGTGGGGAAATTTTCAGTCAACTCAAAAACGGTAGCTAAATTAGGGTCAACTCCCTTTTCACAACTTGCGCACTGGGTTAGGCAATTATTACGAAAAACGATTTTGGGATCCGAAAAAGCACGGAAAGAAACAAGCCAAACCAGAAAAAGAAATAGAAACTTTTTAATCATTTAAAAGTTAGGCAAGTACATGATTTGAACACAAAATAAGGCAAAATATTGGTTTTTGAAAAGCTAAGTACTAAATTGCTGGGCTATGCGACGTAAACTCGGATCATACCGTATTGTTTTTATATTTTTAGGCGCATTCTTTATGTGCACTGGGAAAACATTGGCACAAGATCCGCAGCTTTCTCAGTTCTATTCGGCACCACTTTTGATATCTCCTGCATTTGCAGGTATAAATAATACATCCAAGGTCAATTTCAACCATAGAAATCAATGGCCAAATCTTAGTTCTAGTTATCAATTTTCTTCATTTACGGCTGATATTAATTTCTCCCACATAAATAGCGGTGTGGGAATAGTGATGACCACGGATAAACAATTTTCAAATTTACAAACGACATCATTTGGATTACAGTATGCTTATCACATCAATTTAGCTGAGGAAAGCTCGATTTCTTTAGGAATACAAAGTTCTTATGTAAATCGGGGATTAGACTTTTCTAATCTGATTTTCGGAGATCAATTTGTCAACGGTAGTATTAGTCAGAAAAGTGATGACCCCATTTTGAAAAATTGGGAAAAAAATGGTGCCTCTACAAATTACATGGACTTTTCAACTGGGGCTATGCTCAATCTTAGAAATTCATGGGTCGGCCTATCGGTACACCATTTAAATACCCCAAATCAGTCATTGTCTAGCAGAACATCAACCATTAATTCTCCTGTAGCAATGAAATTCAGCATACAATTAGGTACTAAAATCATGCTGGAAGATAGTTATTTTGAACAAAACTCCTATCGAGCACGAAACACCGAAAAAAGTATAAGTCCTGTTTTAAATTACAAACACCAAGGTACATTTGATCAATTAGATTTAGGGGCCTACCTAACCCTTTCTCCCATTGTTTTAGGAGCTTGGTATCGAGGAGTTCCTATTAAGAAAGATAATAATGGCATTATGAATAGCCGAGAATCCATTGTGGCATTAGTAGGATATCGTCAAGACAATTTCTCGGTAGGATATTCCTATGATTTAACCATTTCAAAGCTTGGTCTACCCTCTGGAGGCGCCCATGAAATTTCGGTAGCCTATTTATTTGATTGGGATATTTCATTAAAAAAACCTTACCTGAAGTTAAAAAGGACCTTGGCTTGTCCCAAATTTTAAAGATTTGCCCATTGGGTAAATTCTGATTAGAATATCCAAATGACAAGTAAAAAAGGTTTAAATTTGTAGATTGTTAATTATTCTTCCCGATTTATGATGAGATTTTTCCAGAAAATCCAGGTTTTCCCCATACTGACAACATTTGCATTCGTATTCTTTTTAAGTTTTTTATCAGTTGCCCAAACTGCTCAACAAGGGAAAAAAAATGTAGATGAATTAACGGAAGATCAAATTACCCAATTTTATCAAAAAGCTCAAGCTAGTGGCATGAGCGAGGCTCAAATAGAAAAAGCGGCCAAAGCACAGGGTTACACTGCCTCTGATATTGCTAAAATGAGGGAGAAGATTAGTAATCTTCCGGCCAGTGTAAACACCAAAACCACAACCAAATCAGAAACAGAAGGGAATAACCGGGTTACTAATGGGACACTTAGCAATCAAAAAAAGACAGAAATAAATCCAACAGGAGCCCAAGCTAACCCAAATCAAAAAAAGAGTATTGAAGAACAAATTTTCACATTGGAAGAACGTATTTTTCTTTCTCAACCGCTAAATGTTTATAGTGATAGTTTAGTAAAAGTTTATAAAGCACTTCAATTGAAAAGATCTTTGGCACTTGAAAAAGAAATTTTTGGATCTAGTTTGTTTGATATAGAAAAACTAAATTTTGAACCTGATTTAAAGATAGCTACTCCTCTGAATTATACCCTTGGGCCTGAGGACGAATTAAACATCGATATTTTTGGGGATGTCTTGGATAATTTCCGAGTTAAGGTTAGTCCAGAAGGAACTGTCAAAATACTGAACCTAAGTCCGATTTATGTCAATGGTTTAAGTGTAGATGCCGCAGCAAATAGAATTATCGGTAGACTTCGCCAATTATACCAAGGTTTAAATAAACCTGGAAGCGGGTCTTCAGCCCAAGTAACCCTAGGTAATGTTAAAAGCATTAAAGTAACCTTAACGGGTGAGGTTAAATTCCCTGGAACATATACCGTTTCTTCCCTAGCCACGGTATTTAACGCTTTGTATTTAGCTGGTGGACCTAGTTCCAATGGATCATTTAGAAATATCAAAGTAATAAGAGCTAATAAGGTCATTAGAACTTTAGATCTCTATGATTTTTTATTAAGAGCTGATCAGAAAGATAATATACACCTGCAAGATCAAGATGTTATTCGAATTTCAGATTATGAAACACGGGTAGAACTTATTGGAGAAGTAAAAAGAGCCATGATTTTTGAAACTATCAAGGGAGAAACCCTAAAAGATGTTTTAAAATTTGCCGGTGGATTTACCAACAAAGCATATACTTATTCTATTCCTGTAACTAGAAATACCTCCAGGGAATTAAAATTAATGAATATCACTCAAGATGAGGTGAATTCATTTATTCCTCAAAATGGCGATAAATTTGTCATTGGAGCTATTATTGAACGATTTGAAAATCGGGTAGAAATTGAAGGGGCTGTGTTTAGGCCTGGCATGTATGCTTTAGAAAACGGACTAAGCACCGTAAAAGAATTAGTAAAAAGAGCTGAAGGTACCCGAGAAGATGCCTTTTTAAGCAGAGCCACCATTACAAGAAAATTAGAAAATTTCGAACCTTCCATTATTTCGATTGATTTAGGAAAAATTTTAAGGGGAGAAATTGCGGATTTCCCATTACAAAGGGAAGATATCGTTAAAGTATTTACGGTTTCTGGATTAAAAGAAAAACGAACTGTAAGTGTTTTTGGTGAGGTCAACCAAGAAGGCACCTTTGAATATAAAGAAGGAATGAAAGTTGGTGATTTAATATTACTTGCCAAAGGATTTAAAGACGGAGCAAGTTTTTCAAAATTAGAATTAGCCAGAAGAGTTGTCACCCATGGCGCAGGTTCAATCTCAGAGGATAAAATCGAAATTAAAACCTTTAATATTGATGGAAATCTTCAGATTTCAAATGAAGGAAGTCAATTTACATTGACACCATTCGACATATTATCCATTCGTCGAGCTCCTGATTACGAAGATCAGCGCTACATCAATATCCAAGGGATGGTTAATTATCCAGGGGTTTATGCACTTAAAAATAATAGTAAAAGATTATCCGATTTCATCGAATTAGCAGGAGGATTAAAGGATGGAGCTTTTTTAGAAGGGGCTGAGTTCTATAGAAATTCAGAAATTGTTGGAATAGATTTAAAAGAGGTTATTGATAATCCGAACTCCAAAAATAACCTGTATTTAATGGCCATGGATTCTTTGGTTATACCTAGAATTAATCAAACAGTAAAACTATCAGGTGCAGTACAAAATCCTATCTCAGTGACTTACAAGGATGGTTATAGCCTAGATGATTATATTTCAGAGGCAGGTGGATTTGCTTCAGATGCGATAAAAAAGCTGGTCTACGTTAAAAATCCAAACGGCGTATCTAGTAGAACAAAAAGGTTCTTATTTTTCAAGGTTTACCCTAAAGTTCTCCCTGGGTCTGAAATCATAGTAAATAGTATTCCTCCAGGTAGCAAAAAAGGTTTGACAACCGCTGAGGTAATTGGTTTAACATCAAGTTTAGCTTCTTTTACCTTTACGATTATCACATTGGTCAATCAATTATCAAAATAATTATCTAATGGAAAACGAGAATATCAAAAATTCATTTGATAATGAAGATGAAATCTCCATAAATCTTGGAGAAATTTTAAAGGCAATTAAAGCAAACATTCTATTAATTGGAATTACCACAACTTTATTCACCATTGTTGGAGTTTTATACTCGTTAAGTCAAGCCAATGAATATGTTTCAACCGTTAAATTATTACCCGAAATAGATTCCAAATCAGGGGGGAATAATTTAGGTGGCCTTAAATCATTAGCAGGTTTGGCAGGGGTAGACATTGGTGGAGGAGCTGGAGTGGATGTTATAAGACCTGAAATTTACCCAAGTGTGTTACAAAGTACACCGTTTCTCCAGGAAGCCTTGAAAAGTAAAGTTTTTGTTCAAAAAAGAAAAAAATGGCTTACTGTTTATGATTATATCATAACCTCGCCTGAACAAGCTCCACTACAAATTTTTCCTAATGATAAATCTACCATGGATGTAGAGGAATCAAATATCACAATCCCTAAAGAGGGTTTATCTTCTGAACTAATAAATTTAACCCGATCAGAATTAATAGGAATTACCAATTTGAAAAGTAGAATATCCGCAGAAACAGATAAAAAAAATGGGATGGTGACCATTTCTGTTAAATTAACAGACCCCGTAGCAGCTGCCATGCTAATTGAATTTACACAGGATTATCTAACTAAATATGTTTCAAATTATCGAACTGAAAAGGCGAGAAAAGAACTAAAATTCCTACAAGAACGACATGCTGAATCGCGAAAAACATATGATAATGCCTTAAGTAGATTATCCACCTATAAAGACCAGCATCGCAATACATTCTTACAGGTAGCTAAAGATCAAGAAAAGAAACTTCAATATGAGGTTGATTTAGCTTTCAATATTTATTCCAGCATTAGTACTCAAATGGCTGATGCAGCTGTAAAAATTCAACGGGAAACTCCAGTATTTAAAGTATTAGAACCCGCACAAATTGCTTTACAAAAATCAGAACCAAAGAGAAGTATAATAACCATTGGATTCTTATTCTTCGGATTATTTATTTCATTGGTCATTGTATTTTTCAAAACTGCAAATCTTAAACAGATATTTTCTTAAAAAAGGTGTTTTTAATTCAAAATAAAAGGCCAGTTCTCTCGAACTGGCCTTTTTGATATAAGCATACTTGAGTTATTATTTCAAGGTACGTTTTACTTCTTTCATTTCGTAACATTCAATCGTATCTCCTACTTCTAGGTCATTGAAGTTCTTTACTGACAATCCACACTCATAGCCAAACTTGACTTCAGCTACATCATCTTTGAAACGCTTCAAAGCTGATATTTCTCCTTCATGAACAACCACAAAGTCGCGAATCACACGGATTTTATTGGCACGCTTCACCGTTCCATCTAATACATAGCATCCAGCTACGGTACCAATTTTTGAAATTTTGAATACATCGCGCACTTCGATATTTGAAGTAATAACTTCTTCAAAAGTGGGTGCCAACATACCTTCCATAGCAGCTTTGATTTCATCAATTGCTTGGTAGATAATGGAGTAGTTTCTAATTTCTATTTGCTCAGCTTCAGCCAATTTACGTGCATTCACGGATGGTCGAACTTGGAATGCAATAATTACCGCATCGGATGTAGATGCTAAAGCCACATCTGATTCAGACACTTGACCTACACCTTTGTGAATAATTCTTACTTGAACTTCTTCAGTTGAAAGCTTCAACAAGGAATCTGATAGAGCTTCTACTGAACCATCCACGTCACCTTTTACAATTACATTCAATTCACGGAAAGTACCAATAGCCTTACGACGACCAATTTCTTCCAATGTAATGTGTTTCCTAGTACGTAAAGACTGTTCACGTAAAATTTGCTCACGCTTGTTCGCAATTTCACGAGCTTCACGCTCATTCTCTAAGCAGAGCAATTTATCACCTGCTTGTGGAGCTCCATTTAATCCTAAAACCTGAACAGGTGTAGATGGCCCCGCTTTTTTAATTTTATTTCCGTGGTGATCAAACATGGCCTTTACACGACCATAATTATCTCCAGCCAACATCATGTCACCGATATTCAAAGTTCCTGCTTGGATTAACAGGGTCGTTACGTAACCACGTCCTTTATCCAATTCTGCTTCAATAACAGAACCTACAGCTTTCTTATTAGGATTTGCTTTTAGATCTAATAATTCAGCCTCTAACAACACTTTTTCCAATAAATCATCGATACCTAATCCTGATTTGGAAGAAATTTCTTGACATTGGTATTTACCACCCCAATCTTCCACTAACATATTCATGGCAGCTAGCTCCTCACGAACTTTATCTGGATTTGCTCCATCCTTATCCACTTTAGAGAAAGCAAATACGATGGGTACTCCCGCTACCATTGCATGGTTAATTGCTTCTTTTGTTTGTGGCATAACAGAATCATCTGCCGCAATCACAATAATAACCACGTCGGTGATTTTAGCACCCCTAGCACGCATCGCAGTAAAGGCTTCGTGACCGGGAGTATCTAGGAAAGTAACTTTTTTTCCTGATTCAGTTTGTACTGAATAAGCACCAATATGTTGTGTAATACCACCTGCTTCACCAGCAGCTACTTTGGCCCGACGAATATAATCCAATAAGGATGTTTTACCGTGGTCAACGTGACCCATGATGGTTACGATGGGAGCTCTTGGAACTAAATCAGCTGGATCATCTTCAATTTCTACCTCAACAGCATCAATTTCTTCTTCCGCTGAAATAAAACTCACTTCAAACCCAAACTCATCTGCTATAATGGTAATTGCTTCGGCGTCCAATCGTTGATTGATCGAAACGAACATACCCAAACTCATACAAGTAGAAATTACTTCATTGACGGAAACATCCATCAAAGAGGCTAAATCACTAGCTGAAATAAATTCTGTTACTTTTAAGATTTTTGATTCTTCATCTTCAGCTAATTGACGTGCTTCATCCGCTTCTGCCCGCTCTCTACGTTTAACACGGCGCTTATCAGCACCAAAGCTCTGCTTGTTCGTTGCACCTTGCAAACGAGCCATGGTTGCCTTAATCTGTTCTTGAATATCTTTATCGGAAAGCTCTTCTTTAGGCCCTCCTGGCTTTGCACCCGGAGCAGCTGGTTTCTTTCCAAAATCCTTTTTCTTGAAATCGCCTCCTCCTGCTGGTGCCGGACGATTGGCTGTTTCGTTAGAAACAGGCCGTTTTTCTTCTTTAATGATACGCTTTCTCTTGTGCTTTTTGTCACCCGAGCGATCACTAGGAGTAGGTAATTCAATTTTACCTAAAACAGTTAATCCTTTTAAAGTTTCACCCTTTGCTTCAATTAACTCAATATCAGGAATAGTTGACTCCACAACTGGAGTAACAACGGGTACTTCTGGTACAGCAGTTTTAGGTTCCTCCTTTAGGGGTTCAACCACTTCTTGTACTGGCTCTACCTTTGCTTCAGGCACCAATGGTGCCACTGGTTCCACCACTTTTTCCTCTACTTTTGGGGCCTCCACTGGTTTCTCAACGGGTTTTGGCGCAACAGGATGACCTTTTTTGTCTAAATCGATTCTACCCACCACTTTTAAACCCATAGGTCTTGGTTCCTCCTCTTTCACAGGTTCAGGTTTGGCAACCTCTACCACAGGAACTTCAACAACTTTTTCTGGTTCAGGAGCTGGGGCAACAACCTCTTCAACAGGGGCTGGCTCAGGTTTTTTCACCTCGACAACCACAGGTTCTGGCACAACTACTTCTTCAACAGCTTTTTTGGGAGCTTCTGATGCTTCCAAAATATGATTCGCATCATATTCTCTAGCCAATAAGCTAAGCTGCTCAAAATTTAATTTGGCATTTGGGTTATTATCAATTTTGTGACCCTTAGCAGAAAGAAACTGAAGGATCGTAGACGTCCCCACGTTTATTTGTTTTGCTACAAGGCTCAATCGCATTGTCTTTTCTTCTGCCATAAAAATTACAAAATACTATAAATCATTCAATGTGTTACAACTTACTCAAATTCAGCACGAAGAATCGATAAGATATCTTCGATCGTCTCCTCTTCCAACTCCGTTCTACGCTCTAATTCTTCTTTAGATAAAGCTAAAACCTGCTTGGCTGTATCCAAACCAATCTTGTGTAGCTCATCCAAAATCCAAGCGTCAATGTCGTCAGAGAATTCATTCAATTCTACATCTTCCTCGTCCAATTCATCTTTAGGCACATCACGGAAGACATCAATTTCATATCCGACTAACTTACCAGCTAATTTAATGTTTTGACCTCCACGACCAATGGCCATAGATACTTGATCTGAGTTTAAAAATACCGAAATACGTTTACGCTCTTTATCAATCGTCATCGAGTTTAACTTCGCAGGACTCAAGGTTCTAGCAACTAATAACTCTAAATTATCTGTGAAGTTAATCACGTCAATATTTTCATTCTGTAATTCACGAACAATACCATGAATACGGGATCCTTTCATACCTACGCAAGCCCCTACTGGATCAATACGATCATCATATGATTCTACAGCTACCTTAGCGCGCTCACCTGGTTCACGAACAATCTTACGGATAGTAATAGTGCCGTCATAAATTTCTGGAATCTCTTGTTCAAATAAGCGCTCCAAAAATACAGGTGAAATACGTGATAAAATGATACGTGGCGTACCATTAGCCATCTCAACCTTGTGAATGATTGCTTTAATTGTCTCTCCCTTTTTAAAACGATCCTTTGGAATCATTTCAGTTTTAGGTAGAATCAATTCATTGTCTTCACTGTCTAGCAAGATCAACTCTCTACCCAAAATTTGGTATACTTCGGAACTAACTAATTCACCCACTAAATCTTTATACTTATCATAAAGACTTTCTTTTTCAATGTCCTTTATTTTTTGAATCAAGGTTTGACGAGCTGTTTGAACTACGCGACGACCGAAATCCTCTAACTTGATCAATTCAGCTACCTCTTCACCAATTTCAAAATCGGGCTCGATTAATTTCGCCTCTGACAAAGGAATTTTATCAAAATCCCAAATATCTTCCGAATTATCGTCCACGATTTCACGTGTACGCCACATCTCTAAATCGCCACTCTCGGGATTGATAATCACATTGAAGTTTTCATCGGAACCAAATTTCTTACGAATCATGGTACGAAATACATCTTCTAAAACCGATATCATCGACGGCTTATCAATGTTCTTTTCCCGAGCAAACTCTGCAAATGACGAAATTAATTCAACACTGTTCATTGCTATCTCTCTTTTTTTATTGAAATGACACTTGTACTTTAATTTTATCTATTTCTGCTAAGGAAATCCAAGTAGACTCCTTAGCCACTATTACTCGATGTTTCAGCGTTTTTTCAGTTAAAACCTCGATCGAATCCTCATTGTAAGCGAGTAAAACTCCTTCAAATTGCCCCTCTTTCTTCATCCAAACTTTAACCTTTCGACCTATATTTTTTTGAAACTGCCATCCTTGCGTTAATGGAAAATCCAAACCAGGAGAAGAAACTTCTAAATTGTAAGCCTCCTCAATCCACAAATTTTCTTCAATATGATGTGCCAACTTACGGCTCAACAAAGCACATTCATCAATGGAAATCCCTTCTAATGTATCGACTAAAATCGTTACGAGACTGCGTTTAGCTCCTTGTGAAACCTGCAAATCCACTAAAAAAATAGGACCATCTCCCACATAAGCCAACAACCACTCCCTAATTTTTTCTGATAAATCACCCATGCTTTTCCAATTGAAAACAAAAAGAGGGATTAAAAACCCCTCTTCATTTCTTAAATTTCCTTCGCAATTTACGCATATTTTTCTAAATAACAACCTATTCAGCAAATAGAATGGTATTTGAGATAGATAAATCCATTCTATTCTGAGAAAAAATTCGTTACTTTGGAGGCAAAATCACAAAAATTCAATCGATCTAGATCGCTTCATATGGCATATCAATTACTTAAAGGAAAAAGAGGTATTATTTCTGGCGCATTAAACGAAGATTCCATCGCCTGGAAAATTGCAGAAAGAGCTCACGAGGAAGGAGCAACTTTCACCTTGACCAATGCTCCACTCGCTATGCGCATGGGAGAAATCAATCACCTAGCTGAAAAATGCGGAGCCAAAGTTATCGGTGCTGATGCCACTTCGATTGAAGATTTAGAAAAACTTTACGATGAGTCCATCGAATTTTTAGGCGGGCCAATCGACTTTGTATTGCATTCCATTGGAATGAGCACGAACATCCGCAAAGGACGTGAATATGGAGATTTAAATTATGAATGGTTTTTAAAATCATTGGATGTATCTGCTCTTTCCTTCCACAAAATGCTTCAGGTAGCTCAGAAAAAAGATGCTATCGCTCAAGGAGGGTCTGTTGTAGCTTTATCATACATCGCTGCTCAACGTTCTTTCCCTGATTATACGGACATGGCTCAAGCGAAAGCCATGTTGGAATCCATCGCGAGATCCTATGGTTATCACTATGGTAAAGCTAAAGGAGTACGTATTAATACAGTTTCTCAATCTCCAACCAAAACAACAGCTGGAACAGGGATAAGTGGTTTCAATGCATTCTATGAATATGCCAACCAAATGTCTCCATTAGGCAATGCTACTGCTGATGATTGTGCAGATTATGTTATTACCTTATTTTCTGATTTAACTCGTAAAGTAACTATGCAAAACTTATTCCATGATGGAGGTTTCTCTTGTGTAGGTATTTCAGAGGAAATTGTTGAAAAGATGGAAAAACAATAATCATTTTCGTATTTCAGCTAAGCTTTACCTTGAGATTACTTTCAACTTTTATTCGGATTTTTTTGTGGCTAATGGTAGGTACTTTCCCGGCATTGGCCACTTACGAAGTTTTTCCTAATCCCCCAGAAAGTGCTATTAGGTTATTCTACATTCAACGTAGTTCTAATTCGAATGTGGTGGTCTATGACGCTAATTTAACAAGTTCTAAAGCCTTAAATTCCAAAAATCCGGTACATACTTATTGGATTAGGTATGCAGAAAAAGGCCAACAAGAAGAATTGTCTTCCATTCAGAAAACCTTAGCATACGGCTTATATACCAACAAAATTCCAAGTGAAATTGAACCTGCTTATGAAGCCTATTTTTTGGCATACAGGAAAAGGAAATTTGTTGTCAAACTAGACCCCAAAGGTCTACCCATTGCCTTATTCCCAATCAACGGAAAGCTTCAAGTCCTAAAAAGAGTCTTTGTGAGCGTAGACGAAAGTAAATTTATGCCTTCGGTCAATTACATTGAATTATTTGGTAAAGACCCCATATCAGGCAAAGAAGTCTACGAGCGCTTTAAACCATGATTTCTTAACGCTGTCAAGGTTTAAAACCTTGACAGCGTTGGTAAAATTGGCATTTTTATTTTTAAAAACCCTCCAGTTTTTTGATAAATTAAATTAAAATCAATCTGTTGATTTTATTAGAAAAATATCAATTTTTAAAAACAGATGTAAGCAAAGAAAGAATAGCTTTGCCTAACGCTGTCAAGGTTTAAAACCTTGACAGCGTTGAAAAAAAATCCCAAAACTTACCACTGATACTTCAAGGCAAGCAATAGATTCCATGGCTGAGTTGAATATCCATACGATTCAACAAATGTTTGATTGTACAAATTTTTAATCAAAAGATTGAATTGCAACTGCTTACTTATCTGATAACTACTTTGTAACTCCGACCAGACGTAGGGTTTCAATTGCTTAGAAACCACGCTGAATGATGCCTCATCATAAACAAAATCAGTTCTTTTAGCTTGCCAATGATGCATCCATGACACTTGCCATTTCGCATTAATTTGGTAACTCAAATTTAATACCACAGAATGCGCAGGCCGCCTTATTAAGGAAGAATAAGTACTATCCTTCCCTGCGATTTTATTTGTCAGATTTCCATCAAGAAAAGTGTAGTTCAGGGACGAATTAAATCGCCCTGTTTTATAGTTACCCTCCAATTCAAGCCCTCGAGTATTTTGTTTGGAAACATTGACATATTCTCCATAAGGATCTACGCTTTTCGATTGAAAAACAATCCCATCTTTTACTGTGTTTTGAAAACCGACTATCCTAGCCGACCAAGCTGCCTGTGCGACTGACAATCCAAGTTCTAAAGTTGATCCTAATTCTGGCTTCAATGCACTATTTCCATAAGGAGAATATAATTGATACAAGGAAGGAACCTTGAATCCGGAATAAACATTAGAAAACAACTTCCAATCCTTCGTTAAAAATAAATAGGGATTAATGGTAAAGGTCGTGAAATCACCAAAATTGGAGGACTTATTCCATCGAGCACCTAACTCAATTCCTCCCCTTTCCCCATGCTTCTGCACCGTAACATAACTTGCCCAAATGGATTGATTGGCTTTTTCAGGTGCTAAAGCAGGCGAGTCATATCTTCCAAAATTACTAATCGAGTAATCTGTTTGTAAGGTATTTTGAAAACGATATTCAGTACCGGCTAATAGTATCAATTCTTTACCTAAAACCCATTTACCATACCATTCCAATCCTTGACTTTTACCTTCATAATTGGATTTAGAAAAATTGGTCCAAGCATTCGCAGTAATAAAACTGGAGTCGTTAGTAAATTCACGGTGAATAATTTCATGAAAAGCCCGAAAATACCAGGTTGTAACCTTTCCCTTATATTGATATTGCAAACGTATAGAGCTAGAATTCGCTTTAGCTGTATAATCTTTTTCATCGACATACGGACCTGCATCTAAATGACTCTTGTTGGCATTCCATTGGTAATAAACATCCAACCAAGACTTTTCCCCAATGGGTCTAGACCAAGCCAAATGTACCTGCTGTTGACGAAATCCGTCCTTTTCAAAATTCCCCAATGTATCCTTTGCAGCGGAATATCCTTGACTTATAAAATCTCGAACTTGAATATTCCACAAATTTCTGGCTAAGGATCCGCGAACTTGAGCACTTGTGTTTAATTCACCGATACTTCCACCTTGTACTTGAACTTTCCCTTGTATTTGCTTGGAACTAGGTTTTTGCGTCACCAAATTAATTACCCCTGCCATGGCATCTGAACCATACAGGGTAGATTGACCTCCTTTTAATATTTCAATTCTCTCCAATGAACTGATATCCAATAAATTCCAATCCATTACTTGAGAAATATGCGAGGGGTCATTTACAGGAAATCCATCTATCAATAATAATACATGTCCCGTGTTAGCCCCACGGACGTAAATTTCTTGATTTGACCCGGGTGCACTTCTTGCTCCATTGATGGAAATTCCGACCTGACTTTGTAGTACTTCGGCCAAACTTTTACCTGCCATTTGATCTAATTGAGTTCGACTGATCAAACTTACCACCTTCCCCGTTTGGCTTAATTTTTGGGGATACTTTGGGGCAGAAACTTGTACTTCGGACAATAATTGAGATTCAGCTGATTGCTGAGCAAAAGCCAAAGCGCTAGGGAACAAAATCGCCCCCAATGCTAAGCATTGCGATTTTAAATGAAACATGATGTGTAGCCTCTCGGCTATAAAATTGAAAAAATACTCGAACGCTCGATCTCGTCTCATCCTCCGTAATGCGACATCAAGAATCGAAAAAGGCAGGTCTCCTGACTCGTTTTCATCATCTATCTACCTTCCCAGAAAATCCAGTGGCTTTGATTTGATAAATGCTTTACAAAAACTTACAGTTGCGGGGACAGTTTTGGCTTTGACCAAATTCCCTATTAAGTGACAATCTTTAGGAAAGATTTACACACCTTCATCTAAGGTCAAAGGTAGAAATTTTTTTGAAAGAATTCAGTTCTAATGGCAAGAGGAAAACTTCATTTATGAATTTATCAGTTTTTAACAAGGCTATTCCCCATAAATTCACTTGATTGCAGGCTAATTGAATGATATGACGAATCAAACTCGATGTGCCTGGGTTTCTTCCGACCCTCTCTATATAGACTACCATGATCAAGAATGGGGAATACCTCAACATGATGAACAAAAACTGTTTGAACTTTTAATCTTAGAAGGATTTCAATCAGGATTGAGCTGGATTACCATTCTTAGAAAACGTGAAGACTTCAGAGAGGCCATTGATCAATTTAATTATCAAAAAATTGCTCAATGGGAGGACCATAGGTTTGAAGAATGCCTTTCAAACCCAAAAATTATCCGAAATCGATTAAAAATCAATGCCCTAAAAATGAATGCTCAAGCATTTATCAAAATTCAGGAAAAATTTGGTAGCTTTGACCGCTACATTTGGGAATTTGTAGGGTTTACGCCCATAAAAAGCCACTTCTTCAGTCATCAAGAATTACCTAGCAGTACGGAAATCTCATTAGCCATGAGCAAATCCCTGAAGAAACACGGTTTTAAATTCGTCGGTCCAACTATTTGCTATTCATTTATGCAAGCTGCGGGCCTGGTTAATGACCATATTACCGAATGTTTTTGCTATCAAAAAATATAAATTTATGAATTCGAGGATTGTCATCATCCCGACCTACAATGAAATTGAAAATATCCAAGCCATTATCGAAAAGGTAATGAGCCTAGATCCTTTATTTGATGTGTTAATTGTAGATGATGGTTCTCCAGACGGTACGGCACAAGCCGTAAAACAATTACAAGTCGATTTTCCCAAAAGAATTCATCTAATCGAACGCCAAGGAAAACTGGGATTAGGAACTGCCTATATTGCTGGTTTTAACTATTGTATCGAAAAGCAATACGATTTTATTTTTGAAATGGATGCGGACTTTTCTCACAATCCTGACGATTTAGTACGCTTATACCAGACCTGTGAACAAGATGCTGACATGGCTATTGGTTCTAGGTATATCAATGGCGTCAATGTAGTAAACTGGCCCATAGGACGCGTTTTAATGTCCTATTTTGCTGGCTTTTACGTACGCTTTATCACAGGGATGCCGATCCAAGATGCTACCGCCGGCTTTGTATGTTATCGTAGAAAAGTGCTAGAAACAATACCTCTTCACGAAATCAAATTCATTGGATACGCTTTCCAAGTAGAAATGAAATTTACTACGTGGAAATACGGATTTAAGATTGTTGAAGTGCCTATTATCTTTACTGACCGTACGAAAGGGGAAAGTAAAATGTCTGCCAATATTTTCAAAGAAGCTATCTTCGGGGTAATTCAACTAAAAGTAAATAGTTTTTTCAAACGGTACCAAAGATCATGATCTATCCAATATTAAAATCACTGCACATCATTTTTGTGGTAAGTTGGTTTGCTGGATTATTCTACTTACCTCGTTTATTGGTCTATCACGCAGAATCTCAAGATAAAGCAGAACCTGAGCGCAGCATTCTTTCCTCGCAATTCGAAAAAATGCAAAAGTTATTATTCAATGCCATCATGATACCAGCCATGTTTTTAACTTGGTTGACAGGGCTGAGTCTTATTTATCTTCAGTGGTGGGATGGTTTTGGGCAACATACATGGTTGCACCTAAAATTGGCCTTTGTGGTTGGTATTACCATTTACCACTTCTATTGTCGCCACATAATTTTAAAATTCCGACAACAAAAATTTATTTTCTCTGGTCCCCAGCTTCGACTGTTCAATGAGATTGCCACCATTTTATTGGTGTCAGTGGTGTTTCTAGTGGTAGGAAAAAATAGCCTGGATTGGCTTTATGGCTTACTTGGATTTACCTTGTTTGGAATACTGATCATGGCAGCAGTAAAGCTTGCTAAGCGCTTTAGAAATAAAGCTTAGGATAATTGCCTAGCCATTTCTCGCTTGACATCTTTTTCCTTAATATCCTCTCGCTTATCAAAACTTTTTTTACCCTTTGCCAAGGCAATATTCAGTTTGGCATAGCCTTTATCTGAAATAAATAATCGAGTAGGAATGATGGTTAAGCCTACATTTTTTAACTCTTTTTGAAGTTTTTTCAGCTCCCTTTTAGACAATAACAACTTTCGATCTCGAAGTGGCGTATGGTTGAAATGAGTACCCTCTTCATAGGTGGAAATATGCATATTTCTCACATATAATTCGTCCTGCATGAACAAACAATAGGCGTCTGTGAGGTTGGCTTTTCCTTGACGGATGGATTTAATCTCCGTGCCTGTCAATACCAATCCTGCGGTCCAGGTTTCCAAAAATGCATATTCAAAAGAAGCTCTTCTATTCTGTATTTCAACTTTCTTTTGAATTTTTTCTCTTGCCATGTTGGTACAAATAAAAAAGCCACACAGATGCACTGCGTGGCTTTTTAGCGTTTAAAAGATTACTTACCCGCTTTTTTTGCAGCGTATTCTTTGTTCAAACCTTCAATCATTTTTTGAGTTACATCCACAGAAGCATCAGCAAATAAAATACCGCCTCCTAGTTTAGAATAACCCAAAACGAATTCAAACTTGTTCTCTTTGTTCACCTTGGTGATATACTCACGAATGTTATTATATAACTCTTCGTTTTTCTTAGCTTGTTCTTGACCTAACTCAGCTTGCTTTTGCTGGCTATATTGTTGCAATTCTGCACCCTTCTTTTTTAAAGTCATGTCAGCCGCTTGCAATTCTGCTTGAGTCATAGCAGAAGCACGTTGTTGGATAGCTTGCAATTCACCTTGAAGTGCTCGTTCTTTTTGACCTAAATCAACCTGTAAACGGTATCCTTTATTTTCAAACTCTTTTTGAGCGTCTTTGTAGAATTGATAATTATTCAAAAGTGAATCTGAATTAACGAATACAATTCTCTTCCCGTCAGAAGTAGTGGCTCCAATTCCTGCTGAAGACCCTGATGGTTTAAAATACAAATAAGCAATTGCAAAAGTTAAAACTACTAACCAAGCATAATGAAGATTTTTCACGGGGTATAATGTTTAAAAATGACTAGGACGCAAAGATACAAGGTCTTATTCAGTTGTCCTAAAAAATTACAATTTTCAATGATTTCCTCTCAATTTTGAGCCTGCCCAGGACCATAATGCCCCTGTTAAACCTCCAAAAACACCTGTAAGCAAGTATAAAGCCAGCACACTTCCACCTAGAGGTAAAATTTGTGCCATGCGTGAAGGCAAAGTACTTGGGAATTGGCTATCCATCCAAATCGCAGAAACGCTCCAAAGGATAAATCCAGCCCCTAATCCAATTAAAAATGCCGATCTACTTGGTAAAGCCAAAAAGAAGGAAATTATTCCAAACACAATTCCCATGGCATACCAAGGCAAATATATTTGAACAATTGCGCCCAATATTACCAAAATGAGAATTGTAGTAAGGGCAAAAGATGTACTCACGTTACGCTGTGCCATAATTACTTAGTTAAAATCATTTTTTTACGAATTCGATTGGTTTTTTGATCAGGTTGATTCAAAAATAATAAGGGTCTTAACTCTCCTTTGGCCCAGGTATCAATTAAATCATCATAATGTGAACTACCCGGATTTCCTGACTGTCCGCCTGGATAAACGCCATAGGCATTCGGATTTCCTGATTTAGACAATTCAACCACCAATCTCCAAGAAGGTCCTGTTTTGGTGGTTGAAGCATTCACTATGGTACCACCTCCGCCAATGGGAATATTGAGTCGGCTCAAGGCATCCATGCCTGGAATTAAATGACGAACACCCGTCTGCTTATGTTTGTACCAAACCCAATCAGCACCTAATGGTCCATGTAGCTTAGTTAAACTATCTACGTTGGCTTGGAAAGAAGTTCGAATGATATCATCCATACTTTCCTTCTTATTCTTGGTTTTCACATTGTCCCACCAAATTGCTGTCGGTTCTTCGATGATCAATTTCAATGTTCTATCCACCGTTGGAATATTCATAGGCGCCTTTTCATCACTATTGAATTCATCATCCCAAAGGAAAGACTGCAATAAAATCACCCAATTTTCAAAAATAGTAGCACCAATGGATTCCTTCGAATTCTGCAAGTCCCATTTCTTCAATACATCGATGGCTGATGCCATGGCTGGACTAGGATTGGTAATATGAGGCAATAATAATGGCAATAATCTACGGGCCCTGATATTAAAATTATCATTTTGCAGCCCCCTCAATGAATCAACTGTGGCTTTATTCATGGCTGTTAAGCGCTCATTAATTCTTCTTCCACGCTCAGAGGGAGCAAACTGCCAGCCCAAATAATACGGATAACTTTTATCCACCGAAAATTGATTTGCTGAGCTCACAAATCCCCTAGGCGGGTTTTTAACATGCGGATCATGATCATGAGGAATATAGCCCTTCCAATCAGCTGCTGGATCCGTTCCATCCAATAGATATTTACCTTGTAAAGGAGATTTTAAAGGGAATTTTCCATTGACCCAAAGAGCAATATCTCCTTGATTACTTGCAAAAACAAAGTTTTGCGCTGGTGCAGAAAAATGGGTAATAGCCGCTTTATATTCCTCATAATTGGCAGCACGATTTAACTGATAAAAAGCAGAAACTTCGCTCGATTTTTCCAAGGCAATCCACTTTAAAGCATGTCCAACCGGTATATTCGAACGGAATGGTTTTTCGTGACTCAAATAAACCACCGGACCATGGTGCGTGAAAAACACGGTATCAACAAAATCATCCTCCCCCCTTACTTTAAACCTCTCTATGCGCATGGTCGTTTTTTTCCATTTTCCATCATGCCAATACTCTCGCTTAGAAGCATCTTTGAATTTAATTTGGTACCAATCCAACACATCCGAACCCACATTCGTAACTCCCCAAGCGATGTTCTTATTAAAACCGGCAATCACATTGGGTGAACCTGGCATGGTAGATCCATAAACATTGATACCTGGTGCTACCAATTGCATTTGATACCAAATGGAAGGCAATGAAAGCGTCAAATGGGGGTCATTGGCTAAAATTGGCATTCCCGATATCGTTTTATTCCCCGCTACTGCCCAGTTGTTCGATCCCGTATTCGGATCTTTTTCTGGAGTTTTCATGGTACTTCCTAAACCTATAAAATCTGCAGGAGCTGCCGGAATAGGCAAAGGCTTGAAATCTAAGGGAGTCCCTTCGGGGATAATTGGACTTTCTTCGAAGGGATAATTTGGGAATAAATGCTCGGCTACTTCACGACCATACTTTCTCAAAATATTAGTCATCTTTAAATCATCCGTACCTGATGCCAAAACAAATGACATATTTTTTAAAAATAAGGCACTTTTAATTGGTGCCCATTTTTCAGGACGATAATTCAATAATTTATATTCTAAGGGTAATGTTCGGTCATTTAAGCTTTCTATATAAGCATTAACTCCATCTGTATAAGCTTCTAGCGAGGCTTTAGCCACTGGATCTTCCACCATACCTTTTAAGGATTGCTCCGCACCATACACAGCCCCCATTCTTCGTTGAAATTGATCCGAGGCCATTCCTTTAGATCCGACGATTTCCGAAATTCTTCCACCAGCAAAATGGGTTTGAAATTCCATTTGCCACAAACGATCTTTGGCTGTTAAATAACCCTGAGCCAAGTATAAATCGTGGTCATTTTTAGCAAAAACATGGGGAATAGCCATTTCATCGTACAAGACTTGAACAGGCTCAATTAAACCAGGAATTTGTAGGGTCTCCTCCGTTTGCTCCGAGGCATCTGCTTTCTCAGCATTGACCCAGAATCCGTGGAAAGGACTTAGTAATTTACCCATCGGAGGTAAGGTGCCCCAATTGGTATGCAAGGCATAAGTCCAAATTAAGGTTACGATTAAAGGGAAAAAGGATTTAAATTGTCTCATTGATGCGTTGGGCACTCATTTGAAGATGAAAATTCAAAGATTTTATTTTAATTTAGAAAGACAATTTTACACATTTGTTATTCAATCAACAAACAAAATTAATTCTTAAGTGGGCGAGGCCATAAATATTGAATGAAAAGAAGATCATTTTTAAAAACTACAGGAATTTTAGGACTTGCTAGTCCTGCTTTATTAGAACAGCAAAGCATCCCAGAACCCATTATCATAGCTACTTGGAAAAATGAAAAAGGTACCCAGGCGGGGTATCAAAAAATCATGGAAACAGGAAAAGCCTTGGATGGTGTAGAAGCGGGTGCTTGGGTACCGGAGGCAGACCCCAATGAAACGACGGTGGGGTATGGAGGATATCCAGACCGAGATGGACATGTGACCTTGGATGCTTGTATCATGGATCACCTGGGCAATGCCGGATCTGTTACCTTTCTTGAACACATCATACATCCTATTTCGGTAGCTAGGGCTGTAATGGAAAAAACACCCCATGTCATGCTTTCTGGTGCTGGAGCTCTGGAATTCGCCCTGTCGCAAGGTTTCAAAAAGCAGAATTTATTGACAGAAAAATCTAAAAAAGCTTGGCTTGAGTGGAAGAAACAAGCTAAATATGAGCCAAAAGTCAACATCGAACGACATGATACCATCGGCTTGTTAGCCTTAGGAAAAGCCGGTGAAATAGCGGGGGCATGCTCCACAAGTGGCATGGCCTTTAAAATGCATGGTCGCGTGGGGGATTCTCCTATCATTGGTGGAGCTGTATTTTGTGATGATGAAGTGGGTGGAGCCTGTGCTACTGGCCTCGGAGAATTTGTGATGAAAACATTGGGCTCTTTCCTGATTGTCGAGTTTATGAGACAAGGTAAAAGTCCACAGCAGGCTTGTGAAGAAGCCATTATGCGGATAGTTAAACGATATAAATACCAAGAATTTCAAGTTGGCTATTTAGCCATGAATAAAAAAGGAGAATATGGTGCTTATGCTATTCAAAAAGGCTTTAATTTCACCATTACCAAAAATGGAAAAACGGAAGTCATTGAAAGTGCCTCTTACATGTCTTAAATCATTTCACTATGACGAACGAAATTAAAACAAGAAAGCCCGTAGTTAAAAAGAAATTCTTAGTCGAAGTAGCTTGGGAAACATGTAATCAAGTTGGTGGAATATATACGGTTATTCGTACCAAAGTTCCTTCTATGGTGGAAAAATGGGGAGATGACTATGCCTTGTTAGGCCCCTATTTTCCTCAAACGGCTGCAGCTGAATTTGAGGCTCTACCAGTGGGGGAAGACACCCCAATGGAAAGGGCTATTTTGTGGATGAGGGAGCAAGGATATCAAGTGCATTATGGTAATTGGTTAATAACCGGTAAACCAAAAATCATTCTCTTTGACATAGCTTCCATTTATGAACAAATAAATGCCATCAAAGGTAGAATTTGGGAAAACCATAAAATCTCCACCTTAGGAGTAGAAGAATTAGTAAACCAAACCATTGCTTTGGGGGAATTAATCCGACTATTCATCACGAAATGGGCACAAGAAAATCAGAATAAAAAAGACCTAATCGTTCATTTTCATGAATGGATGGCTTCCACTTGTTTACCTGATTTAAAGAAAGATAAAGTAAAAATTTCAACGGTATTCACGACACATGCTACCATGTTAGGGCGTTACCTCGCCGGCAATGTTCCCAATTTTTATGATGTCATAGATACATTTGACTGGTATAAAGAAGCCGTTAATTATGGCATTGAAGCTCAAGCTAGCTTTGAAAGACATGCCGCTCAAAAAGCAGACGTTTTGACTACCGTCAGTGATATCACGGCCAAAGAATGTCAATATTTTTTGGGTCGAATACCTGAATTGATCTTGCCAAATGGATTGAATATCCAACGCTTCGCAGCCTTGCATGAGCATCAAAATTTGCATTCCAAATACAAGCAGAATTTATCTGAATTTGTCATGGGGCATTTTTTCCAAAGTCAAGCATTTGACCTGGATCAAACCCTCTACTTATTTACCTCTGGTCGATTCGAATATAGCAATAAAGGATACGATTTAACGCTTGATGCACTCGCCTTGTTAAATCAAAAAATGAAGGACATTGGCTCCAAGAAAACGGTGGTAATGTTTTTTGTCACCAAGCAGCCATACCATTCCATTGATCCAGAAGTATTGCATTCACGTGCCGTATTAAATGAAATTCGAGAGAACTGCTCAGCCATTGAAAAAGAAGTAGGGGAAAAACTATTTTTAGCAGCTGCTTCTTCCAACAACCTACAATTACCTGATTTAAACAATTTTGTTGATGAATATTGGCGACTTCGTCTTAGAAGAACAGTTCAAACTTGGAAATCTGGTTCTCGTCCTAAAGTGGTTACTCACTTATTGAAACAAGAAGATGACATCATCCGCAATCTGCATCGCACCAATTTATTGAATAACCCAGATGATAAAGTCAAGATTGTTTATCACCCTGATTTTATTGTTTCTACGAATCCATTATTTGGTTTAGATTACAGTCAGTTTGTACGAGGCTGTCATTTAGGTGTATTCCCAAGTTATTATGAACCATGGGGTTATACTCCATTAGAATGTATGGCTAGAGGAGTGCCTACTGTTACTTCCGACTTATCTGGCTTTGGGGATTATATCATGCAAATCATGCGAGATTATGAGCAATGGGGCGTAAGCGTAGTGAATCGTAAAAGCCAAACTTACCAAGAGTCGGTGGAACAATTGGCCAACAATTTATTCAAATTTACCCAACAATCTCAAAGGGAAAGAATTACGCAAAGAAACCGCGTAGAGAGTATTGCGGATACCTTTGATTGGTCCAATTTACGTAGCTATTATGATACAGCCCACGAATTGGCCCTAATGAAAAAAAGGAATAAGGCATAATCACTGATGCCATTTCATTTTAAAAGCCTTGTCAGAATAGAATCATTCCGACAAGGCTTTTTCTATAAATGCTTTAAAGCTTCCCTCCTGCTCAAGGCGGCCAATTCATGGGATTTAACAAAATCTTTCACCCAAATACCATCCACTCGAGCATATTGTCTTAATGACCAACCGATAGCTTTTTGGATGAAAAATTCTTTCTCCCGAGAAAGTTCCAAAATGATGCTGGATAATAAGGCAATATCGGTCTTTTGCTTATACGTCAGCTGAAACAAAACACAAACCCGTTGAAGCCAAAAATTACCTGATGACATCCAACGACTAATCCAAAAATCTCGTTGAGCAGGATTTTTCAATAAATAATGCCCCATAACATGTGGTCCCAAAACATCTACAACATCCCACCAGGATTGATTTCCAATCCAATTTTCCACTAATTCGGGAATTCGATCATCCCATTGTTTTTTCTCCAATAAGAGGTAATCCAATGCGAGGTATTGAAATTCTCGTTCCCTCATTTGAAATAATTCATTGGCTACCACAAACCAATCTAAACCTTTACCTTCCTGCTTGTACCATGCCTGGAGAATTTGATGCCTCAGCGGTTTCTTAATCCCTAAAAATGGGAATTGATCCCGCATGTATTTCCTCATCCAGAACGAATTTTCTTCCTGGGCATGGGCATGCATATGCTCAGATAAGTGGGCTAATGGAGCATTCATCGATTACTAAAATAGATGTTACCTTGCAGGCCACTGTCCGTTATGGGCCAATTAGAAGCATCAAAAGGATTATATCGAATGTCCACAAAATTAATCTCATAGAAATTTTTCCATTTCCCTCCCTCTTTATCCAACTGGCGGATTCGATTAGCTGATACATTGGTTACTTCCAATTCGATGTGGTTTTCTTCTTTCAATATTCCTGCAGGAAGCTTTAATTGAAATGGAATTGACCAAACTATTCCTACATCTTTTCCATTTAACCGCACCTTTACCCAATCTCTAACCTGATCAAAATGAAGGATTTTAGCTGATTTTAATTCTTCCGCACTTAAAGAAAAATCAAAGGAGTATTTCGCAGAGCCACTAAATTGATGCGTAGATGAGTCCTTCGTCCAATAGCCTAATTCCTTCATTTTAAGGGAAGGAGGTAAAAAGGGCGAACCATGTAAAAAATCTACTTGTATGTTACCCTTAGGCTGGATAAGGACTTCTTGTTTTTCTAACAAAGCTTGAATTTCCCCTCCTTTAAAAGTATTTGACACCTTGATAATCCGGCTTTCACCTGGCGCCAAGACTAAGTTTAAAACTTTAGATTTCGGTAATTTAATTTTCTTCAACTCCAGTGTCAATGGATTCAAAAGTTCAAGGCTCGAACCAGATTTTGCTAGGGAAATATTTCCCTCTGAAAACTGATGGGATAAATTGCTAACAAAATAAGCAAAACCGTTTTCCGTCCTTTTACGGATAAAAGAAAGCCCTTGCTCGGCCATCGTTTCCTTACTGACAGCGTGACGAGTTAAGGCATCAGCAGGATCAGATAATACCTTTAATAGAAAACTTTCTCGGGCCTTATTCCAGCGCTCCTTTTGTTCATCTGAATAATTCCAAGTACTAGGCACTGAGGGAATATGTTCTAAAAAATAAACGGGCATACCCTGCTTAACCCATCCGGCTAATAATTCCATAGTTTCCAAGGATAAATGGGTACTAGGAGGAATTAATAACATCTTATAAGTATTACCCGAAGGGGCCTTCCATCTCTTTGGAGCTACTACCTGTAAAGTGCTAAGTAAATGATCAGATACATAATCTACCTGAAAACCACGGTTTTGTAAGGCATTGGACCACTTACCAAATGGGGTTTGAATCATCCAATCCCGACTATTGGCATGCAAATCCAGCGCATGGGTTTTACCGGATGCATTTCTTTGATGCCAAATATCTTCCATGGGAAAATACAAGAGCAAGTCAGCGTCGGTCGGGTACTTCTGCAACATTGTTTGACATGTCTCAATATACTTGTTCAATTCGGGCAATGCACCCCAAAAATGACTTTGTGGGTTAAAATTGGTACTAGCATAAAATAACCAACCTGGCCAAGCTACTTCGGGTGGTGAATAGGTAGCACCATGGTAGAAAACATGGTTGACTCCACCAATAAAAACTTCATCAATGATGGGTTTTACTTGAGCCAATGAAACTTTAAAATGGTTTCCTAACCAAGTAGCTGTTTCACAAGAAACTAGTTTTTTACCCATGATATCAGCTGCCGAAGAAGCCAATTTGATATTTCTTAGGTCAGGTATTCCAAATCGAACGCTATCATAATCAGGATCAATGCGATACCCTGGAATGGTATAGGGCTTACTTCCAAAAAACTCGGTTTCAGGAATGTCCACTGAGGCATATAAATCAATTAAATTTCCAGGGGATCCATGTGCTTGATCCCGACTTATAAATCCTTGACTTTTAATCCATTGTGCCCAAGGTTTGGTAAACTGATTTAACAATAAATCAGCTAAGGTACGGTGATAATCCGCCCAAACTTGGTTTTGGAATTCGCCTTCTGCTTTTGCTTCTGCCAAAACGGGTAAATAATGGCGTAAATCGTAGCCGTTTATGCGCTTAAATTCATCAAATAAACGAGGACTAAAGTTTGCTCCATAAACTTCATAAGAATCGGTATAAATGGCTCTTAAGGGGGCATGCGACTTTTTTAAGACAGCCGCGAATGGTTGTTTATAAACATCCCAAGCTTCTTGAGAAAAATGATCCATGACCAAACCTTCTCCACCCGGAGCGGCGCGTTTCACCTTTTGTTGGGTTAATGTCTGGTAAAACAAATAAACAACGGTATTAGAGACTTTGGCTTTCCAGTTGGCTAGTTGGCCCTGTTGATATAACGGCCATAAATCTTCTTGAAAATTCTTAGCTTGATAAGCGGTGATGGATACCAATTTAGCATTGGGAAATTTATCAAGCGTGGGGGAAATTGGAGCTAATTTTTCTCCTTCAGATAAAGTTATTTGTTGAATTTTATAGGATTTGGCCGCTTCAGATGCTCCAATTTGGGGTCCTCCATACGGCCAGCCGGTTCCTAAGGTTAAATCAATCCCCAAGTGTAACCTTTTGGCTTCCTTCAAGACAAATGCAAATTTACTATTCCACTCTGGACTTAGGTAATTCAAAAATTGCTTCTCATAACCTTTAGCTCCGTAAATAGGAATGATATGTAAGCCCCCAAAACCTGCTTTAGAAAAAGCCTCCAAGTTATGCGTAATTCCTTTTTCAGAAACAGCATTTCCAGGCCACCACCAATATGCCCAGGGTTTGGCACTTGAAAAAAGAGCAGGGTCTTTCGGCCCTGCTGCTTTAACATTGCTGCCAATCAACAGCAATAAAAAGAGAATTTTCTTCATTTTCTTAGACAAATCTGCCCAATAAATTTTCTAAATATTCTTGCTTACCTGATATCAAGGCTGGCTCACCAATTTCAGTGGCAATTTGATATAAGTCTTCCAATTTCAATTTTCCTTGCTCAAATTCCGCACCTTTACCTGAATCAAAGCTGGCATAACGAGCCGCTTTCAAACGATCCATTTCTCCGTGAGTTAAAATCTTATCAGCGATCAATAAGGCACGAGCAATGGTATCCATTCCACCTACGTGAGCATAGAATAAATCAGCCGCATCGGTTGAATTTCTACGACGCTTCGCATCAAAGTTAATTCCTCCTCCAGCTAAACCACCTTGACGTAATACGATGGCCATAGCTTCAGCCCATTCATAAATATCCGTTGGGAATTGGTCAGTATCCCAACCATTTTGATAATCTCCGCGGTTAGCATCCATCGAAGCTAGCATTCCATTATCAGAGGCTACTTGGCACTCATGTGCAAAAGTATGTCCAGCTAAAGTAGCATGGTTAACCTCTAAATTCAATCCAAATTCAGAAAGCAAATCAAACTCTCTCAAGAAACCAATCACCGTAGCTGAATCATAATCATATTGATGCTTAGTTGGCTCACAAGGTTTTGGTTCAATAAAGAATTTACCCTTAAATCCATTTCTACGAGCATATTCCACACAAGTATGCAACATTCGAGCAAAGTGCTCACGCTCGCGTTTCATGTCTGTGTTTAATAATGACATGTAACCTTCTCTACCTCCCCAGAAAACATAACCACGACCTCCTAATTTTATCGTTGCATCAATCGCTGATTTTAACTGAGCACCCGCATGGGCCACTACTTCAAAATTTGGATTGGTCGCTGCACCGTTCATATACCGCTCATTTGAGAACAAATTGGCCGTTCCCCAAAGTAATTGAACACCACTTTCCGCTTGTTTCTTGGCAAAAATATCGGATATGTATTGCACACGACTGCTGAATTCTTTCGGATCATTCGACTGGTCGATAGCATCCACGTCGTGGAAACAATAAAATGGTGCACCTATTTTGGTAATAAATTCAAATGCTGCATCAGCTTTATCTGCCGCGCGCTGACGAGGATCAGATGCTACATCCCATGGATAGTGATGCGTGCCTGGTCCAAATGGGTCTGAACCATCTCCACAAAAAGAGTGCCAATACGCAATAGCAAAACGAAGGTGCTCCTTCATGGTTTTACCCGCTACTATTCTATTTTCATCATAGTAACGAAATGCTAAAGGATTATCAGAATCAACTCCTTCAAATTTAATTTTTTCGATGCCTTTGAAATATTCTTTTTGGCCTATAATCACACTCATGGTTCAACAGTTTAAATTATATCTATAAGCTTCAAAACTACAAAATCTACCTAAGACTAAAATAGCAATCTATCCTTTTTTTTTAGTCTGTCCTGCCTGATAATCAACGAAGGCTTAAAAATAGATGAACAAAGAGTAAAATCTTTTTTCTATTTTTGAAAAAAAAGAGCTCATCAATGACAAAAAAACTATTTTTCTTCCTCCTTTTAGGACTTTTTTCCCATTCTGTTTTGGGTCAATCTTCCACAGGTACTTATAATGCAAACGGTCGATTCGAACAATTAGAATCAATTTTGCCCACACCCAATTCCTACCGTACAGCCAGTGGCTCACCCGGTAAAGATTATTGGCAGCAGCGTGCAGATTATGATATTAAAGTTGAACTAGATGATATCAATAGAAAAATCACCGGTTCTGAAACAATCACCTATTTCAATAATTCACCAGATGAATTGCCCTATTTGTGGTTACAATTAGACCAAAACTTATTTGAAAAAGGGGCAGCAGGTAATACCACTAAAACTGGCGACATTAAAAATGGTATTTCAGCAGCGGCGTTTAAAGAATTAACAGATCCTAAAAGTTACGGCTATAAAATCACTGCTGTAAAAGACATCAAAGGAAATGCTTTGCGCTATACCATCAATCAGACAATGATGCGGATCGACTTACCTACACCGGTTAAATCTGGGGCTAGCGTGAGTTTTGCAATTGATTGGAATTATTTAATCACTGAATATTATGGCCGTTCTGGCTATGAATTTTTTGCAAAAGATGGTAACGCCAATTATTTCATTGCTCACTGGTTCCCAAGAATGGCCGTTTACAATGATGTCTACGGATGGCAACACAAACAGTTTTTAGGTCAGGGAGAATTCACCCTGAACTTCGGAAACTATAAAGTAGCCATCACTGCGCCCAATGACATGGTAGTAGGTGCTGGAGGAGAATTATTGAATCCAAATCAAGTGATGAGCGCTACCCAGTTAAAACGTTGGGAAAAGGCCAAAACAGCTACTCGTCCAGTAGAAATCGTGAATCAGGAAGAAGCAGAGTTAGCGGAAAAAGGTAAACCGACAGGTAAAAAAACTTGGATTTATAAGGCAGACAATGTGCGTGATTTTGCCTTTACAGCTTCCCGTAAATTCATTTGGGATGCCATGCAAGTGGATGTAGAAGGTAAAAAAGTTTGGGCCATGTCCTACTATTCCAAAGAAGGAAATCCACTTTGGGGGAAATACTCCACCATGGTCGTAGCCCACACCCTGCGTTCTTATTCCAAAAGAACCGTAGCCTATCCTTATCCTGTAGCCATTTCTTGTCATGCTACCTTGGGAGGCGGAATGGAATACCCTATGATTTCATTTAATGGCGGTCGTCCTGAAGCAGATGGTACCTATTCAGAAAATGTGAAGAATGGTATGATTGGGGTTATTATCCACGAAGTTGGCCATAATTTCTTCCCAATGATCATCAATTCAGATGAAAGACAATGGTCTTGGATGGATGAAGGATTAAATACTTTCTGCCAATATTTAGCAGAGCAAGAGTGGGATAGAAATTTCCCAGCTAGAAGAGGAGAAGCTCAAAGCATTGTTCCCTACATGCGTTTAGATTCTAAAAATCAAGTTCCGATCATGGCGAACTCAGAAAACATCATGGATTTTGGAAACAATGCCTATGCCAAACCTGCCGCGGCTTTGAACATTTTGCGTGAGACAGTTATGGGTCGAGAATTATTTGATTATGCCTTCAAAGAATACGCTCGTAGATGGGCATTCAAACAACCCTATCCAGCTGATTTTTTCCGTACTTTGGAAGATGCCTCTGGAGTTGATTTAGATTGGTTCTGGAGAGGTTGGTTCTATGGAACAGAGCCTGTTAACCAATCGATTGAAACCGTAGAATGGTATGGAATTGACAACCAAGATCCTATTGCCAAAAAGGCCAAGGATAAAGCTGATTTTACAGCTAAAAGAGAGACCATTTCTAATATCCGAAACAAAACAGATATCAAAGAAACGGTGGTGGAAAAAGAACCTGATATGAAGGACTTTTACAATAGCTATGACCGCTTTGCAACTTCAGATGCGGAAAAAAAGAAATACCAAGATTACCTGGCTTCCTTATCAGATGATGAAAGAAAATTAGTAGCAGAGGGTAAAAACTTCTATGTAGTCAATTTTAAAAATAAGGGAGGTTTACCTATGCCGGTCATTGTTAAATTGACTTTTGAGGATGGAACAGAAGAAGTACTTCGTTTTCCTGCAGAAATTTGGAGATTAAATGATGTTCAAGCGAAGAAAATCATTCCAACTAGCAAGAAAGTAGCTAAGTGGACTTTAGACCCTTACTATGAAATTGCGGATATCGATACGGATGATAACGCATTCCCAAGGGAGCCTGTACAACCTACTCGAGTTCAATTGTTTAAGGCTCAACCAAGAAGCTACGGAGCAGGTCAGGCCAACCCTATGCAAGAAGCTCAAAATGCTAAAAAAGCGGCAGGAGCAGTGACAGGTTCAAAAAATTAATTGACTGATTTGGTTAAAATGAAAAATGTCAACCCTAGTGGTTGACATTTTTTTTATGCTAATCTTACAAAATGGAATTAGGCTAAACCACATTTTAGTTTAACAAAAATCCATAACTTCTCTAGGTCTGGAACTCGAACACGTTCTTCTTTGATTAATTGAAGTGGTGCCTGTTTTATATGCTCAAATAAACGGGTGTAGTATAAATAGGCCAACAAAACTCCATTTTTGGCCTCTTGAGGAAGTCGATTGATACCACGCAATCCAGCGTCAAAGTCCAGTTGAATATCAGCCTCAATGGCTTTTTTATCGTTCTCCGTCATGGTCAAATAATCGACTCCTGGGAAATAAACCCGACCTCGTTCATCAAAATCTGATTTGATATCACGTAAAAAATTGATTTTTTGAAATGCTGAACCCAAGGCACAAGCATCGTCCCTTAATGAGTGATATTGTACTTTATCCCCTTGACAAAAAACATGTAAACACATCAAGCCAACTACCTCTGCTGAGCCATAAATATATCTTTTATACCCAGCTTCATCGTAGTTAGTCTCAAATAAATCCAACTCCATGGAATATAAAAAAGCATCCACTAATTCTTGCTCCATGCCAAACTCATGATACACACTTTGAAAAGATTCTAGAATAGGATTCAAACTGATTTTTTCCTCAAGTGCCCAATAGGTATCCTTCTTAAAACGTTCAAAAAGCACTTTTTTATCGTGCTCATGAAAAGTATCTACAATTTCATCCGCCAAGCGTACGAATCCATAAATCGCATATACGGGATCGTGAAATCGACTAGACAGAGTCTTAATGCCGGATGAAAAAGAAGTTGAATAGGCATTCGTCAATAATTTAGAACATGCCAAAGAAACACGTTGATATAAATCTATCTGGGTCATGCTATTTTTTTAGGGATTTATCTACCTCATTAGCTACCACCAAGCCTGAAATCAATGAAGGAGGAACGCCAGGGCCAGGCACTGTGAGCTGACCAGTGTAATATAAATTGTCCAGTTTTTTATTTTTCAGACTAGGTTTTAGAATAGCTGTTTGTAATAAAGTATTCGCTAAACCATAAGCATTGCCCTTGAATGCATGGTAGTCCGACATAAAATCCTGATGCGCATAGGAACGCTTGTAGACTATAAAATCCCGAATATTTTCTCCACAATATGCTTCTAAACGATCCATTAACTGGTGAAAATAATTTTCACGATGCGCCTCTGTATCTTCTAAATTAGGAGCTACAGGAATCAACAAAAACAGATTCTCGCATCCCTCAGGGGCTACACTTGGGTCAGTTACCGAAGGAGCACTGGCATAAAATAATGGATCTGAAGGCCAAGAAGGTTCAGTATAAATCTCGTGGGAATGCACTGAAAAATCACGGTCAAAAAATAAGTTATGATGTTTCAACTTCGGTAAACGTTTAGAAATACCTAAATAAAACAACAAAGACGAAGGAGCCATTACGCGTTTATCCCAATACTCTTCGTTATAATTCCTAAAATCATCACCCAATAACTGTTCCACCCAATGGTAATCAGCACTTGCTACCACCATGTCTGCCTCCATTAAGCCATTGGCTGTCTTTACACCTCGAACATGATTATTGACAATTTCAAAACCTGTCACTTCAGCATTATAGGTGAATTTTACCTGCTTTTCCTCAGCTAAAGCTACCATTCCTTTGACAATTTGATGCATACCACCCAAGGGGTACCAGGTTCCCATGGTTATTTCTGCATAATTCATCAAACTATACATAGCAGGGGTATTTTGTGAAATTGCTCCTAAAAATAAAATGGGGAATTCCATCAATTTTAAGAGGGTACTCGACTTAAAAAATTTACGAATATGCTTGTAAAAAGAAGAAAACACATCCATTCGAATGGCATCAATAAGTATTTTGATGCTCAAAAATTCGGAAATCTTTAGGGAAGGACGCCACACGAAATCTTGAATACCTACGCGGTATTTATACGCTGCTTGATGCAAAAATTTATCCAATTGAGCCGAAGCCCCCTCTTCATAGGATTCAAACATGGACTTAATGCCTGCTAAATCCGCAGGTATATCAATAACTTCTGAGTCAGATAATATTACGGAATAAGAAGGATCCAATCGTTTTAAATGGTAATAATCCGAAGGCTTTTTACCAAATTTCCCAAAATAAGTCTCAAATATATCCGGCATCCAATACCAGCTTGGCCCCATATCAAATACAAATCCTTGCTCTCGAAAAACGCGAGCTCTACCCCCTGGCTCAGCATTTTTTTCTAAAACCTGAACCTCATATCCCTTGTCAGCCAAAGCCGTAGCTGCCGAAATTCCTGAAAAACCTGCACCAATGACAATTACCTTTTTCTTTTTCATTCTTTCCATTTAGTCGAACCTAAACAAATATAACCATCTTTTGAAAGAGCTAAACAGACTAAAAGAAAAAGTCAGATAAAATCTGACTTTTTGCTTGTTTCTTCTGTTAACCAAAAAACTAATCAATTGTGAAAAATCTATGCGTACATGTACAATTTTTTCTTTAATTCTTTACGAGCAATGTGGATACGGTTCTTAACTGTACCGATAGGTAAATCCAATTCTTCTGAAATCTCGTGGTATTTAAATCCCCGGAAATACATCAAAAAAGGCAATCGGTACATCTCGTCTGTTTGTTGCAAGGCTTTTTCTAAATCTTCGCGAACAAAATCGCTTAATGCCCCATTATACTGTAAAGATTCTTGTGAGTTGATGAAATGTAAATTTTCTGTAGTATCTATAAAAGTATTTCTACGAACCATCCGCTGGTATTGCGTGATGAACGTGTTTTTCATGATGGTAAACAACCAAGCTTTTAAATTGGTCCCTTCTGCATACTTGTCTCTGTTGGAATATGCCTTGACCAAAGTATCTTGAACCAAGTCATTGGCATCATCCATATCTTTTGTTAAACGTAAAGCAAAGGGTTTCAAAAACTTAGAAAAGCTTCCAACCTGGTACGTAAATTCAAGAGCTGTCATATCTGAAGTGATTGTTTTGTTTAACAAATTTATAAAAAGATTAAACAAAACAAATTATTATGAAAAAAAATTTATCGTTTTATTTTAAAGACTGGTCGCCCCATATGGCTTGATCATCGGTTATATCCTATCAAAATTGGGCTAAAAACGAAAATGAGTGTATATTTAAAGTCTCATCTTATATAGATGGCCTACCCATGAAATTAAAATCCCTGGTCATATTTTTTTTGTTTATACTTCCATTACACGATAGCTATTCGCAGAAAAATTGCTTTTGTACTTTACAAGGGAATGTATCTTCCAAAGAAAACAAGGAAAAAATCAAAGGGGCCTATGTTTATTTAAAGGGGACAAATATTGCTGTCCAAACCGATTCTCTTGGATTTTTCTCCCTCAAAAAAATCTGTCCTGGTTCATATACCTTAGTTTGTGAAATGAGTAGCTATGACCCGGTGGAAATTAAGGTTAATCTTAGCAACGAGCATGAAGAAAATATTGCCTTGCAAGTGCATGATGAGCACCTACAAGAAGTAATTGTAAGCGGCAAAAGGAATGAAACCAGTGCGCAAATGCGTGGTACGCTAAGTGCGGAGGAAAGAAAAGAAAGGGATGGTCTCAATTTAGGTGAAATGTTGAAGGGCATCTCAGGAGTACAAAGCTTACAAACAGGTAGTACTATTTCTAAGCCCGTGATTCATGGTATGCACTCCAGCAGGGTCATCATATTAAACCAAGGTATAAGACAAGAAGGGCAAAACTGGGGCAGTGAACACGCTCCTGAAGTAGATCCATTTGTCAGTAAGAATATCCAAGTCATCAAAGGACCTGCTGGCTTACGCTATGGCGGGGACGCCATTGGAGGAATTGTGATGTTAGAACCTAATGCCCTTCCAGATACAAGCGGCATCAAAGGTGAATTGCAAAGTATCTATTTTACCAATGGTCGACAATGGGTTGGTTCAGGTAGTCTAGAAGGTGGTTTCACAGGAACCAAAGGCTGGGGCTGGCGTGTGCAAGGAACCATCAAAAACGGAGGAAATATTCAGGCGGCTGATTATTATTTAGCGAATACTGGAGTGCAAGAGCAAAATTTTTCTACCCAGTTAGGCTACAAATCTCGCCAATTCGGGGCGGATTTATTTTACAGTCGTTTTCATACTGTATTAGGTATCTTTCTGGGTTCTCATATTGGTAATGTCAATGATTTAGAACGATCTATTGCATTGGCTAGACCTTTAGCACAATTCACTCCAAAGGATTTTATCCGCAACATTGACCGCCCAAATCAAGATGTCATTCACGATTTATTAAAGTTTAAAAGCTTTTACCAAGTTTCTAGCCAATATAACTTGCGCTTAACCTTAGCCCATCAAACCGATCAACGCTTGGAATTGGATGTGCTCCGTGCAGGAAAAAACATTAATACCTTAAGTTTTCAGTTAAGTACCTGGAATGGTGAGTTAATATTAGATGGGTCTAACGCTAGCCAATTATGGAAAGGCCAATTTGGCCTAACTTTTTCCTTACAGGATAATATCACGTCTGGAAACCGAGTTAACTCACCTACGCTCGTTACAAGCCTTTTACCCAATTATGAACAAAATAATTTGGGCTTATTTGCCATAGAAAGAATGGTTAAAGAAAAATGGGAATTGGAATTAGGCCTTCGCTTAGACCAAAAGCAAATTATCACCCACCGTCCTATCAAAAATTATTCTTTCATCGTGGACCGAGATGAAAAGCGATTTACAGGCCTATCAGGTAGCGTAGGAATTAAATACCACTGGACAGATCAGCTAGAAAGCCACTTGATTTTAGCCCGGGCATTCCGTGCACCAGGAGCCAATGAGCTTTTCTCCAATGGCGTTCACCATGGTGCTGCTGCCTATGAAATTGGACAAATAAACTTAAAAGGTGAGACAGCTACCAATCTAAGCCTCAATACTCAATACAATTTAGATAAGTGGGATATTGAATTAGGCTTATATAGTAATCAGATTCGTGACTTCATTTATTTACGTCCCATGGTAAACGATGGTCAAGCTTTCTATGTCGTGACCCTGCGAGGCATTTTTCCTGGATTTACCTATGAACAAATCAATGCCAGATTCAATGGATTAGATGGTCAAATTACCTACCATGTTAATCCTAAAATTTCGTTCCAACATAAAACAAGTTTGGTCAGGGCTTACAATACCAAAAACAGGGAGTATATGGTCAACATTCCAGCTGACCGTTTTGAATATTTAATCCGTTATCAATTCAATAGCAACAAACAGTACCTCAGTGCTGGTGTTACCCAGGTTTCTCGGCAAAGTCGGGTGGAACCCGGCTCAGATTATACAGACCCACCTGCCGGCTACCAATTGGTGCAAGTTAATTGGGGCTATCAATTCAAAAATGTAGATGTGGGAATCAGAGTCACCAATGCCTTGAATGAATCTTATCGAGATTATTTAAATAGATTTAGATATTACACGGATGACCAAGGGAGAAATATCCAGTTCAGGGTAGCCTACAAATTTAGCTGATTAGCGTCTTAACCATTGTTCAGGATTCTGTCGAATGGTATTTTTCCAAACCTGAAAATTTATTTCAGCAGTACCATCATCATCTGAGGCTACACTTCCTATGCGCTGACCTGTTCTAACTCGTTGACCTGTGGAAACAGACACATTATCCAATTTACTATATACGGTAAAATAATCTCCATGTTGGATAGCCACCACCATGTTAATACCTGGAATATTCACCACGGATTGTACTATACCTTCATATACAGAATGAACTGGAGAACCTGGAGCTGTTTGAATATCAATACCATTGTTATTGATCATTACCCCTTTTAGTATGGGATGCTTATGTACCCCAAAGTGATCTGAAATAAAACCGGAAGGTACTGGAAATGGCATTTTCCCACGTAAGGCTCCAAAGGAATTAGCCAATTTAGCTTCTTCCGCATTCATATAATATATATTCTTCTCTAGTGGAGCAGTTTTGGCTTCCTCAGCCTTTTCTGCTGCTTTGGCTCTGGCTACCTCTTTTTTATCTTCAGCAGCTTCCACCCTAGTTTCAGATTTAGTATCATCATCTTTGGTAGACCTATCACTCAATTTCGGTAAAGTGCCATCACCTTTCAAAGTAGGTAAAGCGGGTTTATTAACCTCCAATTTTCGAGCTTGCTGGGCTAAACGCAAACGGCGCTCTCTTTCCTGACTTTTCTGAATTTCACGCGCAACGATACCTGCAATTAAATTGTCCAATTTTCGAATAGCAAGTTTTTTGCGTTCTAGTTCGATCCGTAATTTCTTCTCCTGCTGGGTTAGTACCGTAACAACTTTGTCTTCTTTGGTTTTAAGCACTTCCAAATTCTTCTTTTCTTTCTCTTTTTCAACCAACACTTTCTTCTCCTCTGTCTTCTTGAAAATAACCTGCTGTTCTTTGGACATTAAGTCTTGACGAGTCTGAAAAATTTTGTGGGCTTGTGCCTTACGGTTGCTTGTAAATTGACGTAAGTAATCAAAACGCCGAGTAAATTCACCCAGATTAGAGGAAAGAAGTAAGAAACTGAGCTTATTGTAAACGGTAGAAGTTTTCTGAGCTTCAAATAACATTTGCGCATACATACGCTTTAATTTTTTCAATTTAGCGGCTAATATGTCACTTTCTTGCCGCAATTTATTGGCTTCTTGTGCTAATAATTTTTGATTTTCACTTAAAATACCAATCTGCTTTTTCTGTACTCCAATCTGCTCTTTTAGCACATTCAGTTTCCCCAATGAGGCTTTTTTCTTTTTGGAAGTACGGGATATGATGCTGTTTAATTCTTTAATCTTAGCTAAGTTCTCCTTCTTTTGACGCTCCAATTGCTCTCTTTTATCCACTTGGGCATCCAGGGAAAAAACGAATAGAAAACAGATTAAAAAAACAATGTATTTCAAGGTTGCAAGATTTATTTGTTGAGGTATTTTGCTGGCACTTTAAAAGGGAATTCTAAAGGGGTATCCAATAATTCTACTTTGGAATATTTTATACTAATGAGTGTTTTAACCAATTTATTGTCCTTGTCCTTCACATCTAAGGTAATTTGGCTCGAAAAAGGAAATAAAAATTGATTTATCGAAGCAAAATCTTCGTAATCTAAAGTCAATTTATTTTCGGTTGGTCCATCATTCACTAATAATTTTTTTAGTTTTCGATTGGGACCCACATAATTATCAATTTGAATTCGACCTTCATCTTGCTTCAAAATGTAATTTTCATTCTCGCGAATCACCCTGGAATTCTTCTTTTTAAATGGTTGATTTCCCACAATGAGTGATTGAAGTATTTCGTAATTAATTTTAAAACCCATTTTGGTACTTAAACTATCATAGGTCAAATTAAAATATTCATTATTGATCTTATGAAAAAACTGAACGCGGTCTTTTGAAAATAAACCAGTGGCACCTGTAATCATTGAAACAGAAATGTTCATCCAGATTAAACTATCCTTTTTCATTCGAATATCTACCGTGTAGGTATCAGCATTTGAATTTGTTTTCCAAAGCACCTTTGACTTAGCTTTTAAATAATTGAAATTCAAATCTTCTGAAACTACTTTATTGTCCTCTTTAGGCTCTTCTACGGGCGGCTGAACTTCCACTGGCACGGGTTTTATTTCTGCCTGTACCAGCGTGTCTTTAGGAATTAAGCTATCCAAAACAGCCACATTTTCTACTAGAGGGGCAGCTACCTTTTTTCCACAGGATTGGAAAAGTATAAACATAACAACTAGTAAAATAGTATTCCTGTGGCTTATATTCGGCATGCGATTATTTTTACAGCACAAAATTATCTCAATTTTCGATAATTTGCCTCTTCTCTATCTTTTTAAATAAATTGGGACTGGCACCTTCCAAGGTTTTGGCCTTTTGCCAGGCATTCATGGCCTCATCAGTCTTACCCAATCGAAAAAGGATATCACCATAATGTTCCCAGACTGTTGAACTGTTTTGCTTCTCATCTTTCAATGCGAGTTCCAAGTACTGTAAAGCTTTGCTGTAGTCTTTTTGCTGATATAAAACCCAAGCATAGGTATCTAAATAAGTACCATTTTTAGGGAATTTATCCGTTAACATTTTGGCCATTTTGGCGGCTTTGTCAAGCTTATCCTTACGGAGCGACAAATAGTAACTATAGTTATTTAATACATGTTCTTCATCGGGACTTTTCGCTAATACCTTTTCAAAACTCATATCGGAATCACGGTAATTACCCACAGCATGATAGGCATCCCCCATCAAGGCAAATAATTGAACGTACCATGAATCTTTTTCTTGCACATAAGGATTTGCTGACTCAAATGAGGCTAATGCCTCTTTACTTTTTCCTTGCATGTATTGAGCAAAACCCATTTGAAACCATAAAAACCCTTGATTCGGATAAGCCTCCAATGCTTCTTGAGCATGCACAATGACACTATCCAGCGTATTCATTTCAAAATCTAATTGGATGATTCTAGTCCAAACCTCAAACTTACCCCCTCCATTTCTGGCTGCTTTTAAATAGGATTTTTGACCTTCTTGAAATTTGGAAATACTCATCCACAAATCACCTTGCATCGCCACAAAACGAGGTTCTTTAGGGAAAGCCGCAACCGCTTTTTGAAGAAAAGCATAGGCTTTATCCCAATCCGTTTTCCCGGACATCAATTCAAAAGTTTGTAATGTTACTTGACTGAATAACTCGATGTGCATATCAGCATCTGCCAAACAACGCTCCAAAAAGTCGAGTGAACCAGCAAAATTCTTCTCATGAACGCGAACATTGGCATTCAATAAGGCAACCTGACCATCATTTGGGAAATCTATTGACAATTGCTCCAAGGCTGATTTTGCTCCTTTCCAAGTACTTAAATGCCACCAATATTCCATTTGTTCCCAAGCAAACAAAGGCTGTTCAGGATTATTGGCTACAAAAGCTACTCCTTCTTGAATAGCCTCCTCCCATTGTTCATTTTTTAAATAAATGTATTGCTTAGTCCGAATGATTTCCGGAAAATCACCAACCCATGGCTCCGCAGATTTTAATGCTTTCAAAGCCTCGTCACCTTGATTATTCCAAAGATAAGCTTGTGCCAATCGAAGATTTACATCAGGCTGCATGGAATCATATTGAATCAATTTCAAAAAACAGGCAATGGCCTCCTTCGACTTGCGCTCCTGTAAAAGCAAGTCTCCGTATAACAAACCGTAATCTAAAGAATAAGGTGAAAGTTCATTGGCCTTCTGAGCATATTTAAGGGCATTAACAGACTTCCCTTGAGCCAAATACGACTTAGCCAAATAAAAAGAAATAGAGGCTTCCTGAGGCATTTCTGGCAAAAGCTGCTCCCAAACTAAGATGGCTTCATCATAATCCTCTTTTAAATAATGACGCATGCCCTCAGCCATCCATTCCTCTGCTCGTGCAGGAGAAAAAGCGGTGCTTTCTTTCTTAGCTTTTTTACCAGTATCCTGTGCCAAGAGTGGACTGGAAAGCAACAAAATATAAAGTATTAGATTGAGGTATTTCATAAAAGTTCGAATATACCGAAATACCCTGAATCCTTTTCAAAATTCTCTATGAAATGCGCTGTATTTGAACAGAATTGAATAGATTCGTTAAAATTATTAAAAAGATGAAATACCTATTGTTCTGCACATTACTAATAAGTAGCTCTATTTTCGCTCAAGAAAAAACCATGAGTTTCGAGGAATATGATCCAATTTCAACCTTGAAAGTACCAGAGCATCAAATAAAACAAGCCAAATACCCCTTCATTGATATTCATAATCATCAATTTAATATGCCCAATCAAGATTTGGCCTACCTATTAAAACAGATGGATAGCCTCAACATGAAGGTCATGGTCAACCTAAGTGGAAAGGGCTCACAACGAGGGGCCGATATCGCTGCGGGAACCGAATATTTGACACAATCGGCGCGCGCTGGCCGTGAAAAAACCAATAATCGCGTGGTGGTATTTACCAATTTGAGTTTTGCCAATATTGATAGTCCCGATTGGACGGCCAAAACAGTTGCAGCCCTTGAGGCCGAAGTAAAAGCTGGGGCTATGGGATTAAAGATTTATAAAGACCTAGGCTTGGAAGTAAAAGACTCCAAAGGAAACAGACTACGTACCAATGACCCTAGATTAGATCCAGTATGGGCAAAATGTGGGGAATTGAATATACCTGTATTAATTCACACGGGAGAACCAATCTCCTTCTTCGATGTGCATGATAAAACCAATGAGCGCTGGCTGGAATTAAAACAATTCCCAGGTAGAGCCCGTCCTGCCTCTAAATATCCTTCCTGGCAGGTGGTCATGGATGAACTTACTGACATCATTCGCAAGCATCCGAAAACAAAATTTATAGCCGCTCATTTGGCTTGGAGAGGTAATGATTTAGCTGAATTAGGCCGTTTATTGGATAAGTATCCTAATATGTACACAGAAATAGGGGCCGTAATTCACGAACTAGGAAGACAACCCAAAAATGCCCGCAAATTCATGATTCAATACCAAGATAGAGTTCTATTCGGTAAAGATATTTGGGCTACATCCGAGTATTACACGTATTTTAGGTTGTTAGAAACAGATGATGAATACTTTCCATATTACCGAAAAAGACACGCTTTTTGGCGAATTTATGGACTAGGTTTACCAGATGAAGTATTGAAAAAGGTCTATTATAAGAATGCTCTGAGTTTACTACCTAAATTAGATAAAAGCTGGTTTCCCAAATAATTAGGGTAATTTATCGAGCACTTGATTGAATTCCTTCAGCCATATTTGTGCCCCTCTGAGGGTCCAATGAGAGTCCGACTGATAAAAATTCATGCGAGCGTTTTGCTTCAAAGCTTTACTAGGGTCTAATAATTTGACGCCGAGTTTGGGATGTAGTTTAATCTTTTCCAATGCCAAATTAGGTGCATTCAGTTCCGTTCCTAATACAGCCACGGGATTAGGAATCAAAGAAAAGATAACCTCATCATAGCCATTTGATAAATAATAAGATTCTATTTCTTGAAGGTTTTTTACCATCAAATCTACCTGATTTGGCTCCAAGGGTTTAAAGGAAGAAGTCTTTTTTTCAGGATTGACTGTCTCTTCCAAATATAGAAATTTTCCATCCTTAGATACGCAGACGTCAGGATTTGTTCGTCCTAAAATCCTCCAAGTAAAATCCGCTTTTAGCTCTTTTATCCAGCCTAATATCCCAAGGTTAAATAAAACAAAATCCAAATTAGACTCTAAGGTAGGGTGGTAAATGGCTTTTTTAACCCCTGCATCAAATCGATCTAATTGATAGAAAATGGATTCTTTGACTGATCGATCTTGGACTAATTTCTCTGGCATTGGATGGTCCAAACGTAACCTAGTGTCTGCCAAATTCATTCGATCCCACATATTTCTTTCAACGCATTCAATCAACAACACCTGCTTATTTCCCTTTTTAGCAGGAATTAGATGTGTTTGAGTATCTGACCAGCGATAAAATTGAAGGGATTTGACCCGATTAAAATAGGCAGGATTAACTTGAAATGAACTGTACAAATAACTATCCCCTAAGATGGTTAGGTCATAATCCTTTAGGGCTGAATCAATTTTTTCAGGCAAGGGCAACAATTGCGTATCCTTTTCAATCCGAAAATCAGATAAATATGAAATCCCATATAAATCCCCAAAACGATATTTATCTGCACCCCAAACATCGTTTCTGGCATATCGCCCTTGGGTAATCCAATGCATTCCCTTTTCCGAACTACTGATAATCAGTATGGCCGAAGAGAGAAGAAATACAAAAAGGGCTATTATCCGACGCATCTTAAAATTGGAAGTAGATAAATTGTTTCAAACTAAATACTCCTAAAAAATAAATGGCAAGTACTAAAAAACTAAACTGCCAGGCAAATGAGCCTTGGTTAGCCTTATGCAATATGTTTTGTCTGTATTCCCACCAGCACAAAGAAATTATTAAGCATAAAGACAAGATGATTTCCTGTAGGCTCATGGCCAAAACCAAGCCTTTTTCTGTTCCATTAACTATAGTTGAAAAAAACTGTTTTACTTCCGTAAAGTGTTTTAACCTAAAAAAGACCCAAGCAAATGTCACCAAGGTGAAAGTCAAGATGCGATACAGCCATTGTACCCAAATCTGCTTTTGTGCCTCCGCAGCCAAACTAGGGAACACTCGGTTGATACTTAAACCTATCACCTGAAAAATACCATGCAAAGCCCCCCAAATCACAAAATTCCAACTTGCGCCATGCCAAATTCCCGATAAAATAAACACGACCATGATATTAAAATACCATTTGGGAACAGCCACTCGGTTCCCCCCTAAAGAGAAATAAACGTAATCTTTGAACCAAGTAGATAAGGATATATGCCAACGACGCCAAAATTCAGGCAAGGATTTAGCAAAATAAGGAGCGTTAAAATTATCCATTAATTTAAAACCCATAACCCTGGCAGCGCCAATGGCCACATCCGAATAACCTGAAAAATCACAATATATCTGAAAGGAATAAAAAAACGCGGCTAAAACTAAAGCTCCACTAGATTGATCCTGAATATGTTCATAAGTTGGATCAACTAATAAAGCCAATCGATCCGCTATGACTACCTTTTTGAAAATACCGGCCGCCATTTGTAAAAGGCCTGATTTGACTCGATTCCAATCCCAAGCATGCACTTCGTAAAATTGGTGCAACAAATTTTGAGGTCTTTCAATGGGGCCTGCTACCAGCTGAGGGTAAAACATGACATAAAGACTATAAATCCCAAAATTCCTCTCAGCTTTTTGATGGCCACGATATACTTCTATGGTATAACTCATGGCTTGAAACGTATGGAAGGACAATCCAATGGGCAAAATCATTTCCAAAACCGGAAGCTGAACATGTGTCCCCAAACTTTCGGATAACCATTCGATGTTTTGATCAATGAAATGATAGTACTTAAATATGGCCAAAACACCAATATTGGCTAACAAACTTGCCGATAAAAATAACTTTTTTTGAAGGCCTTCAAAACGTTCTAGGTAAATGCCAGCAAAATAATCGATGACAATGGTGAAGCCTAAAATACCCAAATACATGGGCACAAAAGCCATATAAAAGTAGCATGAGGCCACTAAAAGTAAGAGCCAACGAAATTTGGGATGTAATAAAAAATAGGCACTGGTAATAATTCCAAAGAAGACTAAAAACTGCAAGGAATTGAATACCATAGCTTCTTATTTATGAACCGTCACCTTGACCGATAAAATGGTGTCATCGATGGAAATTTCAGACGCTTGGTCTAGCGACTCCTTCCAATCAATACGCAAAGCCTGCACTTCTTGACAAATATATGACTCAAATTCACGGATACTTTCTTCCCATGCCTCATCACCCTGGAGCACCTCGATGTTTATCTTATCCACCACATCAAATCCCGAATCTTTTCTTAGGTTTTGTATGCGGTTTACGAATTCACGTGCTCTACCTTCTCGAACCAATGATGGGCTCAATTGATTATCTAGCGCAATGGTTAAACCCGATTCACTGGCCGTTAAATAACCTGGCATATCCTCAGTCAAAATCTCCACATCCACTAATTCAATAGCAAAACCAGCCTTTGAAATGGTCCCATGTGCTTCCAATGATTGTAAATCATCTGAACTCATTGAGCTAATTGCTTCCGCAACAGCCTTCATATCTTTACCAAATTTAGGACCTAAAGCCTTGAAATTAGGTTTCACTTTTTTGCTCAATACTCCCGCTGCATCGTCTAAATAATTGACTTGCTTTACATTAACCTCTGATTTAATCAAATCTTCTACTCGACGAATTTGATCCCGAACTTGTTCTTGTAAAACTGGCACTAAAACCTGTGCCAATGGCTGACGTACTTTCAATTTATGTACTTTACGAATAGAATGCACCAAAGAACAAATTCGTTGGGCTAGGTCCATGGAAGCTTCTAAATCTGGATTAACCCAAGACGGATTAACTTGAACAAAATCCGTTAAATGAACAGATTCCTTTTGGCTTAGATTCTTGTATAACCAATCTCCATAAAAAGGCGCTATGGGCGACATCAATTGAGCAACTGTCTCCAAACAAGTATATAAAGTTTGGTAAGCCGCTTGTTTATCCGGATTGATTCCTTTTTCCGTAGACTCTGGATTCCAGAATCTTCTTCGAGATAATCGTACATACCAGTTTGATAAATGATCACATACAAAATCTTGAATTGCTCGACCCGCTTTGGTTGGCTCATAGGTAGCATAAGACTCATCTACCTCTTGAATTAATTGCATTAATTTAGATAAAACCCAACGATCTAATTCGGTTAAATTAGCTTCTACTAATGGATTGGCCTTCGGGTCGAATCCGTCTAAATTAGCATATAAAGCAAAGAAATTATACGTATTGGTTAAGGTGCCAAAAAACTTATTTCTCACCTCGGTGATACCCGCTAAATCAAATTTTAAGTTATCCCAAGGCTGTGCATTGGTAATCATATACCAGCGCGTAGGATCAGCCCCATACTTTTTCAAGGTATCAAAAGGGTCAATGGCATTACCCAAACGTTTGGACATTTTATTGCCATTTTTATCTAATACTAAGCCAGTAGAAACGACATTTTTAAATGCAACAGAATCTTCTACCATGCTAGAGATCGCATGTAAGGTAAAGAACCATCCCCGAGTTTGATCCACACCTTCTGAAATAAAATCGGCTGGATATGATTCTTTAAATATGTCTTGATTTTCAAATGGGTAATGCCATTGAGCAAAAGGCATAGCACCAGAATCAAACCAAACGTCAATCAGATCTAATTCCCTAGATAAAATAGCGCCCTGAGCACTAATCAAATAAACCTGATCAACAAAAGGACGATGAAGATCAGCCGTACCAGCTTGTATGGCGGCTAAAAAATCTTGATTCCCTTGGGCTTGCTCTGCATTTAATTTACCTGAAGCCAAAGCCTTCTCCAATTCAAAAGTCAACTGCTCCAAGGACCCAATACAAATCTCCTCAGCACCATCTTCCGTTCTCCAAATGGGCAAAGGAGTTCCCCAATACCTCGAACGCGAAAGATTCCAATCCACTAAATTCTCCAACCAGTTTCCAAAACGACCCGTACCAGTAGATTCAGGTTTCCACTGGATGGTTTGATTCAAAGCAATCAATTTATCTTTTACTGCTGTGGTTTTAATAAACCAAGAATCTAATGGATAGTATAAAACAGGTTTATCTGTTCTCCAACAATGTGGATATGGGTGATCAAATTTCTGTACGTTGAATGCCTTGTTTTCCGTTTTCAGTTGAATGGCTATTCGCTCGTCCACTGACAAATACTTATCACGGCCTTGTTTAATTCTGGCCTGCTCTTTTTCTTCTTCCGAAAGGTAAGCTTCTTTAACTGGCTCTAAAGCATAATCACTTACTTCTTGAACAAATTGACCTTGGCGATTCACCAAAGGCACTTCTTTGCCATTGGAATCCAATACCATGATAGCAGGAATACCGTTTTGTTGTGCAACTCGGAAGTCATCTGCCCCAAAAGTTGGAGCTGTATGAACGATTCCCGTTCCATCTTCAGTCGTCACGAAATCACCTAAAATCACACGGAATGCCGGTGTAGCAGGTTGCACATAGGGCATTAATTGTTCGTATTCAATTCCTTCTAAATCAGAGCCTTTACATTCCCCTACTACCTGATAAGGAATGGCTTGAGGTTTTTTCTCTGCAGCTAAAAAGGCATCAAAATCCCCATTTTCAGCCGAAGCAGTAAAATAGTTTTTAAGTAAATCCTTAGCAAGTACTACGTGTACAGGAAGAAAGGTATAGGGATTAAAAGTCTTTACCAGCACATAAGTAATCCCTTTCCCTGCGGTTAAGGCAGAGTTGGATGGCAAGGTCCATGGAGTTGTAGTCCATGCCAAAAGATATACAGGATTAGTTTGACTCCATTCAAATAAAAACTGAGATTTCTCATTCTGAATCGCTTTGAACTGAGCCGTTAAAGAAGTGTCTTTAACATCTCGATAGCAGCCAGGCTGGTTCAATTCATGTGAAGATAATCCCGTACCAGCAGCAGGAGAATAAGGCTGAATGGTATAACCTTTATATAGCAGGCCTTTGTCATAAAGCCTTTTCAATAAATTCCAAACACTTTCTATGTAGGGCGTTTGATAGGTAACATAAGGGTTTTCCAAATCCACCCAATAGCCCATTTTTTGAGTTAAATCATTCCATTGTCCCGTGAATTTCATGACAGTTTCACGGCACTTTTGGTTATACTCTTCCACGCTTATTTTCTTACCAATATCTTCTTTGGTAATGCCCAATTCTTTCTCTACTTGCAACTCCACTGGTAAACCATGGGTATCCCAACCGCCCTTACGCTTTACTTGTTTTCCTTTAAGTGTTTGATAGCGACAAAAAATATCTTTGATAGCACGCGCCATCACATGGTGGATACCCGGAGTACCATTAGCGGAAGGGGGGCCTTCGTAAAAAGTAAAGCTTGGGTGACCTGCACGTGTGGAAATTGATTTCTCAAAAATCTGTTCTTGATTCCAGAAATTTAAAATCTCATCGGCAACTTGCGCGTAATCTAAATTTTTGTATTCCTTGAATTTCACGTATAAAGGGGATTTAATAGTATATGCTAGGCAAAATTGAGGCAAAAATAGTAAAATTTGGGCTGATTTCGTAATAAGATCATGTAGCTAAGCCAATAAATCGAATTTATATCTGGCTTAATTTACTTTGATTTTCCAGCATTAATATCCTAATTTGATTCTACTTTGAATTATGAAAAAGAGTGACATCAGAAATAGGCATGCTAGCCAAAGAAAATCCTGGTCTCAGGAGGAATGGTTGCTGCAAAATTTACGAATAAAAGAAATTCTCTTTGACTTTTTAAAACAAGTCCCACCGGGCTGCTTAATGCTTAGTTTTCAATCCATCGAAAGTAAGCGAGAAGTGGATACCAAGACCATCAACGAAAAATTGCTTCTTCCTCCTTTTGAATTTCAACTAGCTTTCCCTCGCGTGGAAGGAGATGGAATCATGTCTGCCTACCTCTCGGATGAAAAAACAATTTGGCATAAGTCCTCTTGGAATATTCTAGAACCCGATCCCACTACTTCCAAGAAAATCAAGCCAAGCACCCTTCAAGCTATTTTAGTTCCTCTAATAGGCTTTGATTTGCAAGGTCATCGCGTAGGATTTGGTAAAGGGTTTTACGACCGCTTTTTAGCACTTTGTGATCCTGCCTGTTTAAAAATTGGTTTAAGTTTAGAAGAACCTGTGGCTCAAATAGAAGATTTACATGCCCATGACATCCCATTGGATGTTGTGGTTACTCCCGAAAGACTTTATTCCATACATGGAATTAGTCCAAAAAATCCTTTCTTGTTCAAGATATAAGACCTAATTTTGCGTTCCTTTAAATATTTTTCTGTGAAAATCAGGCTATTATTGGCACTTTTCTTTTGTTTGTTGACTTGTAATTTATTAGGTCAAGAAGAAGTCAAGGGCAAATTATATCCTATTGAACAGATTGAAGGAGGTTGGAATAAAAAGTATTCCTACAAAAGGCAAATTATTGAAAGTCCCTTGGCCTTACAAATTCCATTATTGGAAGCAAAGGATCCAGAAGTGAGCTATGAGTTTTTGACCTATAAACGTCAAAAAAAGAGTGCAGAAATCATTTCAGCTTTCACGACGGGATTTTCGGTTTATACTTTTTTGAGTAAAGGAAAGGTATCTGATGGCTTTTATTGGACAGTAGTAGGAAGTGCCGCCGTTTTAAATTTGTATTTAGGTACGGTAAGTATCAAGCATTTCAAAAAAGCATTGAAACGCTACAATGAAATAGCACAAACTGACAGTAAAATCAGTTTACAAATTAATTCTCATGGGAGCTCAGGGGCTTCGATGGGTTTAGCATGGAATTATCAATTTTAACGATTATACAATGAAAGTTGCAGTAGTGGGCGCCACAGGCTTAGTTGGCGGTGAAATCTTGAAAGTTTTGGCGGAAAGAAATTTCCCGGTTAGCGAATTAATTCCGGTTGCATCGGAGCGCTCAATCGGTAAAAAGGTAAGTTTCAAAGGTAAGGAATTTGCTGTTGTCGGATTTGATACAGCTATTGCCATGAAACCTAACGTGGCTATTTTTTCAGCGGGAGGAAGCACATCCCTAGCTATTGCACCCAAATTTGCCGAAGCGGGAATTACGGTGGTGGATAACTCTTCTGCATGGCGCATGGATCCTAGCAAGAAATTGGTTGTTCCAGAAATCAATGCCTCCACTTTGACACCTGAAGATAAAATCATTGCAAATCCTAATTGCTCTACCATTCAAATGGTGGTTGTGATGAATCCATTGCATAAAAAATATAAAATCAAACGAGTGGTTGTTTCAACCTACCAGTCGGTTACAGGAACAGGTAAAGCAGCCGTAGATCAACTTTTCAATGAGCGTGCTGGTAAAACAGATTACGATAAGGTTTATCCTCATAAAATAGACTTGAATGTATTGCCGCACATTGATGTGTTTTTAGATAATGGTTATACCAAAGAAGAGATGAAAATGGTCAATGAGACCAAAAAAATCATGATGGATGACTCCATACAGGTTACAGCAACGACTGTTCGTATTCCTACGATTGGGGGTCACTCAGAATCGGTAAATATCGAATTTGAAAATGATTTTGATTTAGATGAAGTTAGACGCCTATTGGAACAAGAAGAAGGGGTTATTGTGCAAGATGATCCAAAAAATTTCTTGTACCCAATGCCTATCACCGCTCATGGAAAGGATGAGGTTTTTGTAGGACGTATTCGTCGCGATGAAACCCAAGCGAATACCTTGAATCTGTGGATTGTAGCAGATAATTTAAGAAAAGGGGCCGCTACCAACGCCGTTCAAATTGCGGAGTATTTGGCCAAGCATCAATTAATTTAAAAAATTGGCCGGTTTATCCGGCCTTTTTTATGATATGACTAGACTTAGTGTAAACATTAATAAAATTGCCACGCTTAGAAATTCTCGAGGTGGGAATAATCCTGATTTAATCCAGGTTGCATTAGATTGTGAGCGTTTTGGAGCAGAGGGAATAACCGTTCATCCTAGGCCAGATGAAAGACATATTCGATATGCTGATGTTTACGCATTAAAAAAAGTCATCCAAACAGAATTCAACATTGAGGGAAACCCTTTGGAAGAGAAATTCGTGGAGTTGGTTTTAGCGGTAAAACCTGAACAAGTAACCTTGGTACCAGATGCCTTGGGGCAGATTACGTCCAACCATGGCTGGGATACGGTAAAACATCAGGACTTACTTATTCGATTAATTGCCCCTTTCAAAGCGGCCGGGATTCGAACTTCCATATTTGTTGACCCAGTCCTAGAAATGGTTGAAGCGGCTAAAACCACTGGCGCAGACCGTATAGAATTATACACAGAGCCTTTTGCTGAGGAATTCCCGAATCATCCAGATCAGTCGGTGGCTGCTTACAGAAAAGCTGCATTTAGGGCACATTCTTTAGGCTTGGGCGTAAATGCGGGGCATGACTTAAGCCTAGAAAATTTAGCCTTTTTCAAGTCCCAAGTTCAACCTTTAGATGAGGTCTCGATAGGGCATGCCTTGATTTGCGATGCTTTATACTATGGATTGGAGAATACAATTCAACTCTACAAACGTCAGTTGATCTAGGACATTTCTGTTATTTAAAGCGTCCTTTAAACAACAAAAACATCCTTTAAAAATGATTGAATTTAAAAAATTCATCATTCTACATTAAACGTGGTTAGGTATTCCAAAGAAAACCTTAATTGTTCAGCCTCAGCTGATTTCCTGTTCTGAGTGATACAAAAGTGAGGATAATTAAAATAATTCAACTTGCGAATAATCAATAAATAAAATTGCGGCCTATCAATTAAACTGTGAAAATCTATTTCAGATGAATCTAAAACAGTATTTTAGGTTGAAGGCATTAAGATTAATCGATTCAAAATATTGATAAAAAAAAGGGGGTAACCTTTCGATTACCCCCTAATTTATAAGTTCTAATGGCCTATTAATCTCTTTGACCCGTTAAAACTACGGCTCCACCTGCTACAGATAATTTGATAGCAGCTACTTTTCCATCTGTTCTTGAAAAAATAATATCGGCATCATATCCTTGAATCGTGGCTGTATATACATCAGCATCCTTGGATGGTTTTAATTCAGCTGGCTCACCACCACCTGCATCTGAGCTTAAGAAAAGTTTACCTTCTTTAGCTGCAATTAAGATTTTCTTTACATACTCATTCTCGGCCATTTTAAAAGAACCAGCATATTCGTCTGAAGCAGATTTTGCCGCTTCTTTTTGACCTGCTAATACTTGTCCTTGCGCATCAATTTTAATGACGCTTACCTGACCATTCACACGTTCAAATGTGATCGTAGCACCCATACTTTCTAATACAAACTCATCAGCTTTTTTACCTGCGGCCAATTCAGTATCTGGGAAACCTTCTGCTGACATGACCAATTTTCCTTCTTTGGTGGTCAATTTTACTGACTTCACGTATGGATTATCTTGTAATTTATAATTACCAGCATAATCTGTCACGGCGGTTTGGGCATTGGCGGTAAATGCAAAAAATGCCAATGATAGTCCTATGGCAATATTTTTTAATTTTTTCATTGGGTGTTAATTTTGATTTGTTTGGCAAATCTAATAAAAAAATGATGCTTGCATCATACTTGTTAGCTTGAAATGATAAAAAATAATATAAAAAATTTCATATCAATTTGATTAAGGATTTTGATTTATAAAAGTTTTATTTACTTTTGAAGCGAAATCAATTCGCCAACCAAACAATAGGAGACCCTGCATGAGATAAAACTCTACGTTAACAATTTTGAATTTTTATGATCAAAAATCAAGTTAACGATGCAGCGTTGGTGTCAGCGTACATCCAAGGCGACGACCAAGCGTTTGAAACGTTGGTTAAAAGAAGCAAATCAAAAGTCTACACAACCCTTTATTTAATTGTTAAAGATCGCTACATAGCAGAAGATCTGATGCAAGAAACCTACATTAAAGCCATCGACGTGTTGAAGTCGGGCCGCTATAATGAGGAGGGTAAGTTTCTGCCATGGGTAGTCCGAATTGCTCACAATTTGGCTATTGATTATTTCAGAAAAGACAAGCGTTATCCAACCATTGTATTGGAAGATGGCTCAAAAGTATTCAACAGTTTTGAATTTGCAGAAGATTCTGCAGAGGAGATACAATTAAAAGAGGATCAAATCGTTAATATCAGAGAATTAATTAAAAAACTGCCTGATGAACAACGAGAGGTCCTTGTCATGCGTCATTACGAAGAATTAAGTTTCCAAGAAATAGCGGCACAGACTCAAGTTAGCATCAATACGGCCTTAGGTAGAATGCGTTATGCGTTAATCAACCTAAGAAAAATGCTAGAAAAACAAGAGAATGCCTATGACGCAAAGCTTTACCACAAATGACCTAGTTAAAAACCTTTACGAACCCAAACCAGGGTTTTCACCCGTTTTAAGCTTGGAAGACCAATCGGAATTGGCTTCCCTGCAAAAGGTCAAATTGTCATTAGACAATGCCCTGCTAGAACCTCCTAGTAGAACGATTGAGGCTATTTTAGCCTATTCAAAGCATCAGATGCCCATTCAATCCTAATGGATGGGCATCCTAGCTTAAAATTTTTCTTACCTTTGTAGAAAGCCTTTTTCATGCAAAGAAAAGAACGATTTCAAGCGTTTGTTGATCATTTTTCCAGCTCTTTTCCAGAGGCCGAAACCGAGTTACACTACCGTAATCCATATGAATTATTAGTGGCCGTAGTGTTGTCGGCACAATGTACAGACAAGCGAATCAATCAAGTTACCCCTGCCCTTTTTAAACGCTTTCCTAGTCCTAAATTTTTAGCTGAATCCAATGTGGATGAAATATTCAGCTACATTCGATCTGTTTCCTATCCCAATAATAAAGCCAAGCATTTATTAGGCTTAGGTCAAAAACTGATGGACAACTTTCAGGGGGAAGTACCTGAATCTTTGGATAATTTACAAACACTTCCAGGAGTGGGCAGAAAAACCGCTAATGTCATTGCCTCGGTAATTTACCATCAACCAGCTATGGCGGTGGATACCCATGTATATCGAGTTTCCAGAAGATTGGGCTTAGTGCCTCAAACCGCCAATACACCTCTAAAAGTTGAACAAATTTTAGTCAAACATTTACCCAATGACGTGATAGCTAGGGCACACCACTGGCTCATCCTACATGGTCGATACATTTGTTTAGCCCGTAAACCTCAATGCTCAAGCTGTCAAATTAGTAGTTTTTGTGCTTTCTTTGAAAAAAATAAGCTCAAAGCATGATCTTCCAATGGCTGCGTGAAAACTTCTGGGAGTTTGGTGGTATCATTTGCTCCCTTTTGGGAGTTTATTTTTCTATTCAACAACATTTGTCGTCTTGGATTTGGAATATATTAGGCTCTTTCCTGTTTGGAATTTTATTCTATCAACATGGATTGTATTCCGACATGGAATTGCAAGGTTTTTTTATTGCGATGGCTGTATATGGATATTATCAATGGAATAAAGAGGAAAAAATTTGGAAGGCAGAGAAAAGCTCCAAGAGCTCCCTCCTATGGGGGGCAGTCTTATCCTTGGCTTATGGGATTTTCGTAGGATTTCTTCATACCCGATTTACCCATTGGGTTTCCTTTGCTTATGTAGATGCTACTTTAACAGGATTAAGTATCTGGGGAACATGGTTAGCCATCCATAAAAAAATAGAAAACTGGATATTATGGATGATTGTAGATATAGTGTATGTCATCATCTATATACAAAAGGGACTTTGGGGAACCAGTTTACTTTATGTGCTGTTTATCTTTCTGGCTATCAAGGGCCTATACCAGTGGAGAAAAAACCTCTAGGTTAAAAATTTAAATTCAATTTTATATAATAATTATCTATTTCGAATAGATAAATTTATATTTGTGCTACCATTATTAGAAACGAAACTAAATCACTGATTAACAAATACTTGCAAGAGCAAAATATTTATTCAACATTCAGATTAAGCATTATTTAGAACATGGGAAACGAAGAAAAGCAAAGGTATTCAGCCGAAGAATTAAAAGAGTTTGAAGACATCATTCTTAAAAAACTAGAAGAAACAAAAGCCGAATTAACTTATTTAAGAGAAACCTTAAGTAAAAAAAATGATCCTGGAACAGATGATACTGCGGGGAATTCCAAAGTAATGGAAGATGGCGCAGATACGGCCGAAAAAGAGAACATGAACCAATTGGCAGTACGTCAGCAAAAATTTGCTAGTAACTTGGAAAAAGCTTTGATGCGAATTAAAAATGGCACTTACGGGGTTTGTGTAGAAAGTGGTAAATTAATTTCTAAAGAAAGGTTACGTTTGGTTCCTCATACGCAGCATTCCATTGAAGCCAAACTTAAACAAAAGTAAATGGGCCTATTCGATAACAATAAGTTAATCGATCTCTTGAGCAATTACCTCAAGACACAATTCGAACTGGTGAAGTTAGACATCCAAGAGCAAATCGAAGAACTATTGACTCGAATTTTCACCTTTTTCTTAACGGCTTTTGCGGTATTGATTACCCTGTTTTTTGCCTTAATGGGTATGGCCAACTTTTTAAACGAATATGTAAAAAGTACTTATTTAGGTTATCTCATTGTGGCGGGGTTCACAGCTATAGTTAGTATAATTTTAGTGAGTAACCTTAAAAAACAAGGTAAAAAAGAAGACGCCGAGGAAATTGACAGCCCATCAACTGAAGACGATATTGAACCATGAGCCGAGAAAAAAGTAAAAAAGAAGTTTTGCTTGCCCAAGCGGAGATCTATGAAAAAGAACTTTCTGAAGAAGTGGGTGAAATAAAACAACAGATTAAAGAAAAGGGAAGCCAAGTATTACTGATTGGTGGCGTATTACTTGGTTCCTATTTGCTGTATTCCCTTTTATCGGGTTCAGAAAAAAAATCAAAAGTAGAAGATAAAGAAGGTGGTTCTTTCATCGGAGGAGCCATCAAATCATATGCCATTGCCTTGGCGCTTTCTCTAGCAAAAGATAAGTTAGTTGAATTTCTTAGCCAATTGGAGGAAAATAATCAACAAGCTCCAACTGAAAAGTAGGAGGAAGTGATCACTTAGGTTTAGATTTGTCAAGTTTAATATTTGTTAGCATTCAGATTTGGTAACATTGGGATTTGGTAGCATTTAGATTTGTCAACTTTTGAAAAGTTGACAAATCTCTAAGACAAATCTCTAAGACAAATCTCTGAATGAAACCACTGATGCAAATCTCTAAGACAAATCCCAAAAAATTCCCTAGCTAATCCTACCCACCGCCATCAATTAATTTCCCATCAAATAAGCTTTGATAAACTCATTGATTTCACCATCCAAGACGGCATCCGTATTGGAGGTTTGATGATTTGTTCGATGATCCTTTACTCTTCGATCATCCAATACATAACTTCGAATCTGGGAACCCCACTCAATTTTTTTCTTTCCAGCCTCTACCTCAGCCCGTGCAGCATTTCGTTTATCTATTTCAATTTGGTATAGTTTCGACTTCAATAAACGCAAGGCTACTTCCTTATTTTGCAATTGTGATCTTTCCTGTTGACAAGCAATTATGATTCCTGAAGGCCTGTGGGTTAAGCGCACTGCTGTTTCTACCTTATTTACATTTTGCCCACCTGCTCCTCCTGATCGGAAGGTATCCCAGTCAATATCTGCTGGATTCACATCAATCTCAATGGAATCATCCGCTAAGGGATAGACGTAAACGGATGCGAAAGAGGTATGTCGACGAGCATTGGAATCAAATGGCGAAATACGTACTAAACGATGAACTCCATTTTCAGAACGTAAATTTCCATATGCAAATTCGCCTTCTATCTCAATCGTCACTGATTTTAAACCAGCAACATCACCATCATTGGAATCTACCAAACGAACTTTAAAGCCATTTTTATCTGCCCACATGGTATACATGCGAAGGAGCATACTTGCCCAATCTTGTGATTCTGTTCCTCCAGCTCCGGCATTGATTTCTAAAACAGCGCTCATTTGATCGCCCTCTTCTGACATCATTTTACGAAACTCGAGAGCCTCTAGTTTTTCTTCTAATTTAGCTCCCTCGATATCTACCTCTGCTTCAGTAGCATCACCAGACTCATAGAATTCCCAAATGGTTTCTAAATCTTCCATAGAAGCATTAAGTTTATCGAAACCCTCTGTCCAAAATTTCAAGCCACGCATCTCGCGCATGGTGCTTTCCGCTTTGTCAGGATTATTCCAAAACTCGGGATCCATGGTCACCGTTTCCAATTCGGAAATCAAATATTTTTTGTGATCGTAGTCAAAGATACCTCCTTAAAGCCTCTATTCTGGCTTTCAGGTCATTGAACCTGTCTTTTGTCATACCTAAATGTGTAATTAAGCTACAAATATACCCGCTTTTGTGCTAAATTGCGGACAAATTCATTTAATTCAAGCAATACAATGGCGCAACAATACGATTTAATCGTGGTAGGATCAGGCCCGGGAGGGTATGTAGCCGCGATACGAGCTTCTCAATTAGGCTTAAAATGTGCAGTCGTGGAAAAAGAATCTCTGGGCGGAATCTGCCTAAATTGGGGTTGTATTCCTACCAAAGCACTTTTAAAATCTGCTCAGGTTTTTGAATACATCAAACATGCTTCTGATTATGGAATTACGGTAAAAGGAGCAGAAGCAGACTTTAATGCTGTTATTCAACGCTCCCGTGGTGTAGCTGATAGCATGAGCAAAGGAGTTCAATTTTTGATGAAGAAAAACAAAATCGATGTGATCATGGGTTTTGGTAAAATCAAACCTGGCAAAAAAGTTGAAGTAACGGATGCGGAAGGTAAATCAACTACCTATGAAGCCAAAAATGTGATGATTGCAACTGGTGCGCGCGCAAGGGCATTACCTAATATTCCTATCGATGGAGAAAAAGTAATCGAATACCGTAAGGCAATGAGCTTAAGTAAAAAACCCGATTCAATGGTGATCATTGGATCAGGTGCCATCGGGGTTGAATTTGCTTATGTATATGCTGCTATGGGAACCAAAGTGACCATTGTGGAATTCCTTCCAAATATTGTACCCGTTGAAGATGAGGATGTGTCCAAAGAGTTGGCTAAACAATACAAAAAAATGGGTATTGATATTTTAACCAATTCTAGTGTTGAAAAAGTAGATACAAAAGGAAAAGGGTGTAAGGTTTCTATCAAAACTCCAACAGGCAATCAAGAAATTGAATGTGATATCGTTTTATCAGCTGCTGGAGTTATTTCAAATCTTGAAAACATCGGTTTAGAAGAGGTTGGTATCATTGTAGATAAAGGCAAAATTCCAGTGAATGCATGGTATGAAACTAATATGCCAGGCTATTTTGCAATTGGTGATGTTACCCCAGGCCCAGCTTTAGCCCACGTAGCATCTGCCGAGGGAATCATTTGTGTAGAAAAAATAGCTGGACATAAAACAGAAGCCTTAGATTATACCAACATTCCTGGATGTACTTATTGTACACCTGAAATTGCCTCTGTAGGTATGACGGAGAAAAAAGCTAAAGAAGCTGGCTACGATATTAAAGTGGGTAAATTCCCATTTGTCGCATCTGGAAAAGCCACCGCAGCTGGTGCTCGCGATGGCTTTGTCAAAGTAATCTATGATGCTAAATACGGAGAATTGCTTGGAGCACACATGATTGGTTATAACGTAACCGAAATGATTGCTGAAGCAGTTGTCGTACGTAAATTAGAGAGTACTGCTTATGAAATCATGAAGTCAGTACACCCTCACCCGACCATTTCTGAAGCATTTAAAGGTGCAACAGAAGCGGCCTATGGTGAAGCAGTTGATTTATAGAAGTCGAACTTTAATCGACTTATACATTACTTTAGATTTGGGATCATGTGCTTGTATAGCGATGGTCCCATTTTTTATTAGTCTTAATTCTTGACCTTTATTTCTCAAAGGACTAGCTGGTTGCGTATAATCCACCACGGTGATTCCATTGAGTTTAGTAACGATACGGTTACCCTTTACAGTAACCACCATATCATACCACTCATTATCTTTCACATACACTTCGGCACAATCTACCACATTGTACAAACTAGCTGACCTTCTCCAATCGGTATGGGAATTGTTAACCTGAATTTCATAGCCTTGTTTTGGCCAATCGCTAGGTAAAAAATCAGTATGCACATATAATCCAGAGTTCGCACCTGGGAATGTCATAATTCGAGCTTGCACCTCGAAATCTTTGAAATTATGGTTATTAAATGGACCATCATAGTATAGGTGAGCACGTTGCCCTTCTACTACTAAATTTCCATCTTCTACACGGAATGACTCCGGTCTTTCGCTGGCTTTCCAACCATCCAAGGTTTTACCATCAAATAATTCTACCCATTTCCCTTTTTGTGAGAATCCTACTGAGCTAGCCAATAAGCCTAGCATAACGGTCAATACAATCTTTTTCATTTTCATAGTTAAATTTTTATACCCCAAGTTTTGTTCAATTTTCTACCTAATAATGCATTGGCCTCGGCATCATTGAATTTTTCCGTTTTTGGATTCCATTCCAATGATTTGTTTAAGGCATAGGCTATATTTCCTATGTTACAAACCGAAGCTGTCCTATGGCCTATTTCCACATCGCAAATTGGCATAGTTCTGTTTCTTATTGCCTGAATAAAGTCTGTATAATGATTTTCACTCTTATACACGTGCTTTTCATTTGGACCAATGATACGGTCTTTCAGTTCAGGCTTAGATGTTTCTAGTTTTTTTCTAGCGCTACGCAATGTTCCCTCCGTACCCACAAATTCTATCCCATTATTCCATTCCCATGGTTGATGAGTCATGGTAATACCATTGGCATAGGTATAGGTTAAATAAGGCTGATCTTTTCCTTGAGGTGCACTAACCTTCACCGGACCTGATTGATCCATATCCAATGCCCATTGAACGATATCAAACATATGAGCACCCCAATCTGTCATACCGCCTCCACCGAACTCCTTGTATTTTCTCCAGTTAGGAAATACATCCTGAGTAATTGGAGGTGCTAATTCCGGATTAAAGGCCACTACCTCATTAGGTCCTAACCATTTTTCAAAATCCAAACCCTCTGGTACAGACTGTGCGGCCAAATGATAAGCTTCAGGCGGTGGGCCAACATTGACTTTAATGGACTTAATCTCACCAATATATCCATTACGAATTAATTCAACTGCTTGACGAAACTCGGGCCAAGAACGTTGCATACTTCCTGTTTGAAATACTCGCTTATGTTTACGAGCAGCATTCACCATAGCTCTACCTTCTTTAACAGTCAGAGATAATGGTTTCTCACAATAAATATCCTTACCTGCCTCTGCTGCTCTAACGGCCATGGCTGCATGCCAATGGTCCGGAGTAGCAATGACTACGGCATCCACATTTTTAGAAGCCAATAATTCTCGATAATCTTGGAAAACAGGAATGGGCGAATAGGCTCCCCAAGAAGGATTTTTGGTATAGTTTTCCTTAACACGGTCTAAGAATAAATTGGCCTTAGCTTGATAAACTTCGCTGATAGCACTGATTCTTACCTGACCAGTCGACAAAAAAGAGCCTGACAATCCTCTGCCTTGTTTACCTGTTCCAATAAATCCTAAATTAAGTACATCACTAGGGGCAAGGTAAGAACTTCCATCCGGACGCTTCCCTCCTAACACATGCCTGGGAACAATCATGATTGAACCAAAGGCTAAACTGGCTTTCGAAAGAAAATCCCTCCGATTTAAGCCATCGTTATGCTTATTTTTCATTTGCAAATAGGTTAATTAATTGGCATAAATGTAAACGAATTTCACCAAATAAAAAACCTTATCTGTCTGCCGATAAATTGATTAAGAATTTGACCTAGATGATTCTTAAAAAAATAATTCCAATCAAATAAAATTGGCCACATCCTCACCCAAAACCTGGTGATAACTGAAAAAATAAAATTTCTCTACAAAAATATTTTTGAAAAAATGGAAACCTAAGGTCAGGGAAAATCAAGTATGAAATTCAAATTATTCAAGTAATGGCTCCGTGTTTACTTTGATTTCCTTTCCAGATTTTTCATCATGTAATCGGCGATGAGTTTTTCTGATGTATTTGAACTTTGAGACAAAGCTTTCGCAATTTGCCCCCGTTCTTTTTCTGATCTGTTCTGACTTATCTTTTTCTTCGCTTGAATGTTGGAAACAATTATTTCAAAAGCCACTACCCCTTGAATCATGTTGGATTTATAACTATCCGACAGCGTATTCCATTGTTTTCTATAAGCACTATCAAAGTATTCAATACTAGATTCCAAGAATTCCAAGGTTTCCTCGGGCTTTACAACTATTCTTGCACGACCATAAAGATGCACAGAAATATAATTCCAAGTAGGTACATTTTGTTCTTTCTCATAATGACTAGGAGAAATATAGGCGTGTGGCTCTTGGAAAATGATTAAGTTATCTTGCTCTTCCACATACTTCCATTGTTCATTCGCTTTCGCAAAGTGCGCTTGTAAAATGATTTGATTTTCTCTCTGAAAAGACACAAAGGGCAAATGAGTGGCTATGGGTTTTCCATCCTCAAAGGAAACAATGGTTCCGAAACTGAACCTTTGAATAAAGTCCATAATTTCGGTTAAATCTGTCAATTGATTGACCAAAGGAATATACATCGTTCTGCGGATTTACTTGAACAAATGTATTCAAATCTGCTGGAGATGACTTGATCCTAAAATAAAAAAGACAAATCTACATTAGATTTGTCTTAGAGCAGAGGGGAAGGGATTCGAACCCTCGATAAGCTTGAGGCCTATACACACTTTCCAGGCGTGCTCCTTCAACCACTCGGACACCCCTCTGTTTGGGAGGGCAAAACTAATCAATTCTTTTGAAGAATGGAAACAGCATGTTACATCCTTCCTGCATTAAACCAAATTCTTTTATCCAATGGGACCAGACCTTGGTAGATTTTTTTCCTAAAAATCATTTTAAATCTGGTATTGGGAACTATGACCAACCGAATTCATCAGGGAATAATTATTGCTTTACATCCAAAATTCCCGCTTTTTTTGATATTCGAATTAAAAATCCTTTGTCGAATAAGGTCTAATGTGTAATTTTGCTTAAAATCTATATATTATATAGAGTATATAAGATTAAAACCATGCCATTATGCAAAGCTTCCGCTCAGAAATAGAAAATCCTATAGTAGAAAAAGACATCATCGATCTTGCCAAGAAAATTGCTCAATTTAGAGCGGGTGAGATTCATGAGGAGAAATTCAGAAGCCTTCGTTTGGCTCGTGGAGTATATGGCCAGAGGCAGCAAGGAGTTCAAATGGTTCGTATTAAACTTCCTTATGGTAAAATTAAATTTAACCAATGGAGACGAATAGCAGCCATATCTGATGAGTATTCTACGGGAAATTTGCATTTAACTACACGTCAAGATATACAAATTCACTTTGTTTCCTTAGACCGTACACCTGAGCTATGGGCAAAATTAGAGCAAGATGATATCACGCTCAGAGAAGCTTGTGGCAATACGGTAAGAAATATTACCGCCTCTCCTACTTCAGGAATAGATCCATTGGAGTTATTTGATGTTAGCGCACATGCTGATACTGCATTTCGCTATTTATTGAGAAATCCGATTTGTCAAGAAATGGGAAGAAAGGTAAAAATTTCTTTCTCCAACACCGATGAGGATACCTCTTTAGCTTATTTGCACGACATGGGCTTTATCCCTAAAATGAAGGATGGGATCAAAGGATTTAAGGTGGTAGTAGGCGGAGGTTTAGGGGCCCAACCAATGTTGGCTTATACCGCTTATGAATTTTTAGCTGAGAATAAAATTATTCCATTCATGGAAGCGGTTTTACGTGTTTTTGACCGTCATGGCGAAAGAAATTCTCGTCATAAGGCACGTATGAAGTTTTTAATTCAAAAAATTGGATTCGAAGCTTTCATGGATTTAGTAAATGCTGAAACAAAAGCATTAAAAAATCAAGTAGTTGAAATTCCCGCGGATGGAGTTTGGGAGGTTTCTATTCCATCTAAATTAGCCGATGTAGCATCCGATGGTTCAGAAGCATACCAAACATGGTTAAGTTCCAATACCTTTGAACAAAAGCAAAAAGGTTATTTCGGAGTCTATGTACGTATATTAAACGGTAATATATCCAGTGATACTTCTCGTAGCCTCATGGAAGCCTTGGAAGGATACATTGGAGATGATGTGCGTATCACGATTAACCAAGGCCTTCTATTTAAATTTGTTCCTCAACAAAACTTGGCATATGTATACCAAGTGCTTAAAGAACATAATTTAGCTTCACCAGGAGCTAATTCTGTGGCCAATATCACTGCTTGCCCTGGTACAGATACTTGTAATTTAGCTATTTCAGATTCAACCAACATTACGTCCAAATTAGAGGAGGTGATTTCACAAGATTTCCCTGAGTTAATACATGACAGCCAAATGAAAATTAAAATTTCTGGTTGTATGAATGCTTGTGGGCAACATAGCATGGCAAGTATTGGTTTTCATGGTTCGTCCTTAAAGGCACCAGACAAACGTGTACTTCCTGCCTTACAAGTGTTATTGGGAGGAGCCACCTTAGGAAATGGAGAAGGAAAAATTGCCGACAAAGTCATTAAAGTTCCTTCCAAAAGAGGTCCAGAGGTGTTGCGTGTAGTATTAAATAATTATGAAGAGAATGCTTTGGAGGGGGAATATTTTCATCAATATTACGACCGTCAAGGGGAAAAATATTTTTATAGCCTTTTAAAACCGATCGCTGATTTACAATCATTGGTAGACGATGATTTCATTGACTGGGGGGCAGCAGAGGCATTTCATACGGAAATTGGTGTGGGTGAATGTGCTAGTGTTATTATAGATTTAGTAGCAACCTTGCTTTTTGAATCAGAAGAAAAATATGATTGGTGCAAAAGTGCACTTGAAGACAAGCGCTGGGCAGATGCCATTTACCATGCCTATAGTGTATTTGTTTCGGCCGCCAAGGCTTTACTATTAGATAAGAGTGTACAAGTTTCCACTCAGCATGCCGTTATTACCAAGTTCGACGAGCAGTATGTGCAGACTGGAGATTTTGCTTTAGAAGCAGAAAGCTTTTCGGCAATGGTACTTCAAATCAACCAACATGAGCCAAGTGAGGCATTTGCTAAAGCCTATGCTAAGCAAGCTTTGAGCTTTTTGGAAACTGCCAGTTTATTCCGCCAATCTATTGCTAGTAAATAAGATGATCCAACAATTAAGTCGATTTAAATCATTAGAACCTCAACCGAAACTTAGTGTGGTTGGTGCTGGACCTGGTGACCCTGAATTGATCACTTTAAAGGCCATTAAGGCTTTACAAAGTGCTCAAGCTGTTTTATTTGACGCCTTGGTAGATGTAAGTTTACTAGAACATTGTTCTGAACAATGTGAAAAAATATTTGTTGGAAAAAAAGCAGGAGAAAGTCATTCACAAGAGGCAATCAATGAGCTTATTGTAAAAAAAGCCTATGAATTGGGTCATGTTGTTCGATTAAAAGGAGGGGATCCATTTGTTTTTGGAAGAGGCCAAGAAGAAATTGAATATGCAAAGCAATTCGGCTTATTGACCGCCTATATCCCTGGCATAAGTTCATCATATGCAGCAGCAGGTGCAGCGGAAATCCCTTTAACTATCCGAGGGGTTAATGAAAGTTTTTGGGTAATGACTGGTACTAAATCGGATGGTAGCTTGAGTAATGATTTACAACTTGGCTTACAATCCACAGCTACCATCATCATTTTGATGGGTATGCATCGTTTAGCCGAGATCTCCAAGATTTGTCAGGAGGCTGGTAAAGCTCATATTTCGGCTGCTATAGTTCAAAATGGAACCATGGCACAGCAAAAAGTAGGATTAGGTATCGCCGGAGAACTTGAAAATTTGGCTAAAATTGAAGACCTTCGCAATCCCGCAGTTATTATCATCGGCGAAGTGGTTCGTCATGCCAAAAAGGATATCTGGGAAAAAGTATCTCACCTAATTAATAAAAATGAGCAATAGAATTTCAATATCAAGTGGCTCTCCATTTGAAGATGTATTTGGTTACTGCAGAGCAGTAAAAACAGGAAATTTACTTGAAATATCGGGCACTGTGGCTCTGGTAGATGGAGATAAAGTAAAAGAAGATGATTTATACGCCCAAACGTACAACATCATTGAGCGTATTGCAGTGGTGCTCGAAGAAGCTGGTTCTTCCTTGAATGACGTAGTTAGAACTCGAATATTCACTACGGACATTTCTAAAAACTTAGACATTGCTAAGGCGCATGCTCACTTCTTTGGAGCAATTAAACCTACCACGGGTATTTATGAAATTTCAGCGCTGATTGCACCTCAGTACAAGGTGGAGATAGAATTCACGGCTTGGGTCAAAGAATAAGTTATCAGTTTTTTGATACAATAAATTTTAATTCAGCCGTTAGACAAACGCTGTCAAGGTTTGGAACCTTGCCAGCGTTATAAAAATCTACTTACATCAAGTGGCTTTCTGCCTCTTTTTTCAACAAATCTTTGTCGATAGGTACTACACCTAATGATTCACAAACTAAGCCTCCTCCTAAATTGGCTAAGGAAGCAATATGTCGGGCAGGTAAACCCAAGGCTAGGGCGCAAGCAGCAATGGATATTACCGTATCTCCTGCTCCTGAAACATCTGCAATTTGCCTAATATGAGCAGGAATTCGAACTTGTTCATTTCCAAGATCCATCAATACACCCTTTTCAGACAAGGTTACAAATACTCCATCAAATCCTTGACTTTCCTTAAATTGATGAACTGTCTCCAATAATTTTTGACCTTCAAGGTCTTCAGGAAATAAACCTAATCCATCTCTAAGTTCATGTAAATTAGGTTTAAATAAGGTAGCTCCGCGATAATTAAAAAAGTTTCGCTTTTTAGGGTCTACCACCGTAGGAATCCCTTGCTTTCTAGCTAGAGTAATTACCTCTTGGATCAGTGGTTCGTTTAGTACCCCTTTGTCATAATCCTCAAAAATAATAACATCGACCTCCTTAATACAGGCCTTTACTTTTTCCAATAAGGCACGAGAACTTTCCTGATTCACTGTTTTGTCCGTTTCAGAATCAACACGCAGCAATTGCTGAGAACCCGCAATAACCCTTTCTTTTATGGAGGTAATTCTTCCTTTTTCCTCTACAATTCCATGTAAGGATATCCCCTCTTTCTCCAACAATCCTTTTAACTGGGTTCCAGCCTCATCATCCCCTACCACAGAAACGACCCATGGCTTGGCTCCTAAACTAGCTATATTCATAACTACATTACCTGCACCTCCCAACCTAGCTTCTTTTTTGATAACTTGAACCACAGGAACGGGTGCTTCAGGAGAAATCCGACTCACCTTTCCCCAAGTATAGGCATCAATCATTAAATCACCAATGACCAAGACCTGTAATTCATCAAAATCCTTAAATATTTCGTTCACTGTTTTCATAACTAACCCCCAATACTCGTCATTGACTCGTTAATAATTCCTTTTCTATTTTTTTCTGCTTCAAAACCGTCTTTGGGTCTACTACCAAATAAGGATATAAAGGTCTGTTTTATCTCTTCATCGCTTACGCCCTTCCGAATAAAAGATTTCAAATCAAAAACCCCATCATCGTATAAACATGTTTTTACCTCCCCCAAAGCGGTTAATCGAATTCGATTGCATGTTCCACAAAATGTCCGACTAAAAGCTGCAATCACCCCTACATCTCCAAGATATCCTGGGATTTGGTATCGCATTGCTGTCTCTCCATAACTTACATTCATGGGATGTAAATTCCCGAAATGATCTTTCAGATGGTCAACTATTTTAATGAAATCCCATTTCAAAATAGCAGGCCCTTTACCTGAGCCGTTAAATGGCATTTCTTCTATAAATCGTACCGAAATAGGATATTGCTCAGTTAATTGGGCTAAGGCTAAAATATCTTGCTCATTCTTTCCATCCATCACCACCGCATTAATTTTAACCTGAAAATTTGCCTCAATCAATCCTAATAAGGCTGAATAAACGACATCGAAATCATCTCGACGAGTAATTTGGCGAAAGCGTTCCTTGTCCAATGAATCCAGACTCAAATTGACAGACTTAACGCCATATTCCATCAGCTGTGGGATATGCTTTTCTAATAAAACGCCATTACTTGTCAAACAAATCTCTAAACCATCTAAGCGACTAAGATCTTGGAGAAATTCCATGATGCCATGACGAAGCAATGGCTCCCCTCCCGTAATTCTAACTTTTTTTAAACCGAGTGCATACAATTGCTGCACAATCCGCAACATTTCTTCCCACGTTAGCAATTGCTTTTCAGGCAAATAGTGAATTCCCTCCGCCGGCATACAATAAAAACACCTTAAGTTACAGCGATCTGTAACTGCCAAACGCAAATATGTCATTTCTCTACCATGATTATCATAGAGAATAGGGCGAGAGGCTGGTAAGCTTTGAGAAATATCCAATATATTTGTATTATATACAAAGGTACAAAATCGCCCTCAAACGAATGCCAAACTATCGAATTCTACTTTTTGGATTAACCCGAGATTTACTTCAAAATAGGGAAATTGTATTGAGTTCGGAGGAAAATTTAACAGCAGCCCAACTTTTACAGGAGGTAAAATCTAAATATCCCGCATTATCTAATCTTCCCTCCCTTAGAATTGCGGCAGAACATCGTTTTCCAGAAGATGATTTTATGGTACAAGAAGGCATGGAAATTGCCCTAATTCCACCGGTAAGTGGCGGTTAAACAACAAAGAACTGTATATTTGTATAATAAACTCGTGTAACCCGATGGGCTTAACCCCCTTATTTATTGGCCTTCTCCTATTTCCTTGGATTTCGGCCATGCTCATCGCACTTTGTTTTCGAATTCCCAAAGGTATCTTAAGTAAACTTTCTAGCTTTTTTTCATTCCTACAATTAGTGGGCTTGGCTTATTTTATTTATCAAGTCAATTCCCAAGAAATAGCCATTCATATACAATGGTTTATGCTAGGAGAAACTGCATTTAGGGCTAGTTTTATAGCTTCCTCTTCCGCACAAATCATAAGCCTATTGGTAGCAATTGTTGCATTTTTTGTGCAAATTTTCTCCAGTTCATACCTTCATGATGAACCAAAATTAGCTACATACTATTTGTATTTAAATCTGTTTGCAGCGGCCATGTATGCTTTACTTTTTGCCGATCAAATTTGGATTTTCTATGCTTCTTGGGAATTGGTGGGTGCCTGTTCATACCTTTTAATAAGCTTTTGGCATCAAAAAGAAATAGCCATTAAAGCCGCCAAAAAAGCATTTTTATTAAACCGCTTGGGCGATATTGGCCTCCTTATTGGCCTAATTGGACTATCAGTTCATTTTAATACCATGGAATTTTCTTCGATGCAGATTGGTTCATTCGGGCCAGCTCCACTTGCCCTGGGTATCGCTTTATTAGCTGGAGCCATAGGAAAATCTGCTCAATTCCCTCTGATGTCTTGGCTTCCCGATGCTATGGAAGGACCAACTCCCGCCTCCGCGCTCATCCATGCCGCTACTATGGTGGCAGCTGGAGTCTATTTAGGAATTAAAATTTTTCCAATTACAGGTGAAGACACACATTTATTTATGGCTTTAATCGGTGCCATATCCTTAGTCTCTGGGGCTATTTTTGCCTTATTTCAAAATGATATCAAAAAGGCCTTGGCCTATTCGACCATATCTCAATTGGGCCTCATGTGGATGGGCATGGGATCTGATGCCTCCCTATTGCATTTAGTCGTACACGGTATTTTTAAAGCCGGGTTATTTCTTTCAGCTGGCTCAGTCATTCACTACCTTCACCATCAACAGGATAGTCAACACCTCGATGCCCAAAGTTTAGATCAAATGGGTGGGCTCAGGAAGGTTCTACCCTGGACCGCCATCAGCTATGGAATTTTTGCCGCAGGTTTAATGGGTCTACCGTTTACAAATGGATTTTTCAGTAAAGAAAACCTGGCAGGCCTTCTCTGGGAGAATACCCAAAATAGTCCTTACTTCCCCATTTACTGGACATTATTAGCGTGTTTGGGGCTAGGTATGCTATTGAGTAATTGGTATATAAGTCGACAATTCTACCTTATTTTTATGGGGAAAAATAGACAAAATTTAACCTTAGAAAAAGTAGGTTCTTGGGATGTATCTCAAAATATCCCCATCCTTTTACTAGCCTTTTTCAGTTTATTTTTCTGGACAAGCACTCAAATTTTTCATATCCATGACTCCATCCTTTTGGATAGGTTTCGAATTAAACAATGGGAAGTGCCCACTTTTTGGTTAGTGGTAACTGCTTTCAGTTGGATAGTCGGCATCAGTTTAACTTGGATTAGTCGAAATTGGGTTCCCCAAAATAATTACCGTTTTTGGCCTTCATTTTGGCCATCTATTTTTCAATTTATCACATGGAAAGCACGCTGGACTCAAATTCTTGATCATGTACTACTTGATCGTTTCTTGATATGGCTAGCCCAACTGCAGGTAGTTTCAGGGCATATAGTGGCCTGGTTAGATCATTCTTTGGTTGATGGTTTGCTTGTTGGAGCTAGTACAAAAATCAGTCGAATTTCAGGTCATTTTTTAAGTAGATGGCAATCAGGAAAAGTTCAACAATATTGGATATTGGTATTTTTAACATTTGGTCTATTTTTACTTTACGTTTGCTTGTAGATAGTCCTCTTAAAATGAAATAATGGGTTTACCGCTTTTATCATTTATTATTCTTTTACCCCTACTTGGCTCCATAGTTGCAGCCCTGCTGAAATGGGAAAATGGAATTAAACATTGGGCCACCGGCATATCTGTCATTCAATTGTTTGCCCTTTTGTATGCAGGCACGAATTTTGACCAATCAGCCACTTCATTTCAATGGACAGAGGAGCTTACATGGATTCAATTGCCACTAGGATCATTAGGTGAATTTGTCATCAAATATTCTTTAGGCTTAGATGGATTAAGCTTTTTATTAATTGCCTTAACTGGTTTTATATCGTTTTTGGCCATTATCAATTCCCACACGATTCAAGAGAAGAAAGGAGCCTATTTTTCTTTAGTATTATTGTTAAATGCCGCCTTAATGGGTTGCTTTTTATCGCGCGACCTCTTCCTATTTTATGTATTTTTTGAGTTTATGCTTTTACCCATGTATTTTCTCATTGGTATTTGGGGTGGACCTCGTAAAAATTATGCTTCCATTAAGTTCTTCCTATATACCTTAATCGGCTCTCTTTTTATTCTCATCGTCATGCTAGGCATCAGTTTGGCCTACATCGATCCGTATGAAACAGCTAGACACCTTAACTTGATTCAAGAAGGTCAAAATTTTGATTTGGAAGCATTAAAAAATATACAATCGGCCCTATCCAATAAAGAAATTAGTTCCTTTGATTTGGTTCATAGTTTTGATATGCAAGCCTTAAGTGATGTGAATAATTGTCAAACTAGTAGCATTTTACATCCAAATTCAGGTTGGTTACTGAATGGGCTTAGTGCCAGAACTTGGGGATTTTGGCTTTTATTCATTGGTTTTGCCATCAAACTACCCATGGTTCCTTTGCATACCTGGCTTCCAGATGCCCACGTAGAGGCACCAACACCGATTTCCGTTATATTAGCCGGGGTACTTTTAAAAATTGGAGCATATGGTTGGTTGAGAACAGCAATCCCCTTCTTCCCTAAAGAAGCGCTGGAATCGGCCAATATCTTGGCTGCCTTAGGTGCCATTTCCATCATATATGGGGCATACAATGCCCTTGCTATGAGTGATTTAAAAAAACTCGTCGCCTACTCATCCGTGTCTCACATGGGTTTTGTCCTGCTGGGATTAGCCTCCTTTCAAGCGGAAGGGTGGCAAGGAGCTATTTACCAATTAATATCTCATGGTATCCTTTCGTCTCTTTTGTTTCTAGTAGTTGGGGTTTTATATGAAAGGACTCATGATCGTCAAATAGATCATTACTCGGGAATTTCAAGCTTGATGCCCCAATTCACCATCATTTCAGGAATAGCCATTTTTGCTTCTTTAGGTTTACCTGGATTCTCCGGATTTATAGGAGAATTTTTCAGTCTTCTAGGAGCATTTACCAGCCCTTACATACATCCAGCTTGGGCTATTTTAGGAGCCTTTGGTATATTATTGGGAGCGGGATATTTCCTTTGGACATTCCAAAAAATCTATTTAGGCAAGACTCATTTATTTAATTCTTCTTGGAATTTGACAGATTTAACTCGTTTAGAAATATTTAGTTTATTCAGCCTTGGTATATTAAGCATCCTTTTCGGTATATTTCCACAATTAATCTTGGATTGGTCCAAATACTTTGTTTCCAATTTCTTGACAACCCTACCTTAAAGCCAAGCTTATGAACCCTAAATTTTTGCCTTTAATTTCTCAATTTGAATTGGAGGAAATGATTGCTGTTAAACAAAAATTGCAAGATTTAAGTGATAGTCAACAAGAGCAATTTTTGGGTATTTACTTAGCCAGAAGAAGAGATACCTTATTGATTCTTTTGTGCACCCTAATGGGTTTTGTAGGCTTTGCGGGCATTCAACGATTTGTCACCAATCGAATTGGATTAGGACTCCTCTATTTTTTTACGGGAGGTTTGTTGCTGATTGGAACCATTGTGGATTTAGTCAAATACAAAAAAATTGCCTTGAATTATAATTTAAAAGTCTTAGAAGAAACAGGTTTATTAATTGGTACTTGGAGAGGCTAAACATATTTAAAAAGAAAAACCATTACAATGAAAACTACATTTACAAGAAGAGATGTCATCAAGAATTCCGCAGGATTGGCAGGTCTAGGTTTCTTGGGTAATTCCATGGAACACCGATTTAAAGAAGCTGATACCCAAGTAGGAGCGGAATTAAAAGGTAAAGTAAATCACTCGGCATGCCGTTGGTGTTATCAATCCATTCCTTTTGAGGAATTAGTGGTTAATGCGAAAAAAATCGGTTTGCAGTCCATCGAACTTACTGGCCCAGATGAATGGGACATTTTGAAAAAACACGATATGACAGCCGCTATTGGTTGGGGTAAATATCCGGATGGAATGGGATTGCCTAATTTTTTCAATAAGGTAAAAAACCATGACCAATTAGTAGCTTTTTATGAGGATTTAATCCCTCGAGCAGCTAAAGCTGGTGTTAAAAACCTAATTACCTTTTCTGGAAACAGAGACGGGATAAGTGATGAACAAGGATTGTTGAATTGCAAAAAAGGCCTTCAGCGCATCATGAAAACCGCAGAGCGTCACGATGTGACTATCTCGATGGAATTATTAAACTCCAAAGTAAATCACAAAGATTATCAGTGTGACCATACAGAATGGGGAGCTGTCCTTTGCGAAATGGTAGGGTCAGATAAATTTAAATTATTGTACGACATCTACCACATGCAAATCATGGAAGGAGATGTAATTGCAACCATTAAAAAGCATCATCAATATATTTCTCATTACCACACCGGTGGTGTGCCAGGAAGAAATGAAATAGATGAAAGCCAAGAATTAAATTATTCAGCTATCATTAAAGCCATTTATGATACGGGATATAAAGGCTTTATCGGTCAGGAGTTCATTCCTGCTCGTGCCGATAAAATGGCTTCATTGGAACAAGCAGTTAAAATCTGCGATATTTAATTACCAAACTTATGATATTTACGCAAGCTGCTGACATACAACAGCTTGCGTATTTTTTTTGCCAAGGATTTTATAATTCCATGGACTCAGGCCATCTAGGCTTTATCACTTCAGATTAATTCAACTGTTTTGAACTCAACCATGATGAGTTCAAAATGAAAAGGTACTTTATTCTTATCCTATATTGGTTCATTGTTTGGGAAACATGTGGCCAATGTCCTATTATTCAAACCCAACCTTCTTCTCAAACAGATTGTGAAGGAAATAGTATCCGAATGATCGTAAAAAGCGATGGGGATACCTTTCAATGGGAAAAGAAAAGGCCCAATGACAGTCAATTCACCGCAATTTCAGGGGCTAGTAGTGCCAATTATCAAATCAATCCTAGTGGAGGTACTCTTCATCCTTCTGGTACCCTATATCGCGTAAAGGTAAGCAAGAAATCATGCCAGGTTTATTCTCAAGAAGCAAGCATAAGCTTACACAGCATAACATCTATCCTTAACCCAAGTATTTGCGAAAGAGGCAACGGGACCTTAAGTCCACAGATCCCTAGCTCCTCTTTAAGTCAGGTTCAACAATACCAATGGACGCGTTCAATTAATGGAGGTCCATTTGAAGATCTGGTGGATGACTCTAATTTCAGTGGAACCAAGACGAAAGACCTTGTGATTTCTAAGGCACAAATGGCATGGAATAGTCAAAAAATTAAAGCTCGAATTCATTTTGCGATCAGTGCCAATAATGATAATGACGGCTCCATTAATAATGAAAATCAAACCCCTACTTGCCCTAGAACTTCATCAGAAGTAAGCTTACAAATAAAAAATGCACCTATTCCCTCGCATGCCTCCAATCTTTATAAAGGTTGTGTCGATAGCCCTGTCGCCGTTAATTCAACAGGTTGCTCCCCTTACAGTACCTTTTGGTACAATGAACAAGGACAAAAAATTGGAGAAGGTGCTCGAATTATCATACCAAGTGTGGATACGTCACCTCAGCTATTTAAAGCTACTTGTTTTAAAAATGGCTGTGAGAGTCTTGCATCTACGGGTACCTATGCTCAAGGATTCCCTATTCCTGAGGCTCCGCGAAATCTTGGGACACCATCTCAAGTATGTAGTGGCACTCCGATTACCTTCAAAGCTTCAGGAGGAAGTAATAATTTATGGTACCTCAATTCCTCAGACAAAAGTCCAATAAGCACAGCTACCACTATTCTTGTATCTCAAACAACAAATACTGGCCAAGAGAACCTAGAGATTACTCGATGGGTTTCTCAAAAAATCAATGAATGCGAAAGTCCCAAAACAGCAATTCGAGTGAATATAGCCCCAGCTCTGGTAGCAGATGCAGGTGAAAACAAACATATAAAAGGTGATGAATTATATGATACTAAACAATATTCTACGGCGATTCGAGGCAATCCTCCTTATAGTTTTATTTGGTCTACCAGCAATAATACACCCTCGAGTGGCTTACTTGAAAGTAATCCCATCTTTGGCCCATTTCGCTCTTCAGGTTTTGTTACCGTCCAAATCAAAGATCAATCGAATTGTATTGCCAAAGACTCCGTTTACATTCAATGGGAAAATCAAGTCATTAGTCTTCCAAAAGATAGCCTCATCACTCCTACTCTTCCCTCAGATAGTACAACGATAGTCCTCCCTGAACAAAATATAGACCCAAAGGATCCTAGCAATCCTATTTCAGAGGAGAAAATGGACGAAAATTTGGAGCCTCCAATCCCAGTTTGGCATGAGATTTCTTATACCATGGAGCCATTGTGCCAACAGGATGCTTACAAAATACAGGTCCAAGGCTGCCCGGGAAATGTCATGTATTTTAATCAATATGGGCCAGAACAAATGCGTGCACAGGGTGCCGAATGGATTGTAGATGCCCGTTATGAACTTTTTGTCCAAATCCGCTGCTCTGACCCCAATAGTAATACCATTAACGTAAGAATCCCCGTCTTAAAAAAACCTAGTATTCCGATTATCAAAAATTTTGATGCCTATGTTTGTCAAGGCCAAATAGCTCAGATTGAAATTGATCATTGGTACAAAAATCAGTTCATTGGCTGGGAAAAGGATGGACATTTTTTTTCGGAAGCCTTTATTCTACATCAAGAATTAGAGCAAGGACAATACCAGGCAATTATTCAGCAAGGAACATGTTTTTACCGAAGTGAGCCATTAGATCTCATCGTCCGAATTGCCCCACCTGCTACTCATATTATTGCTACTAAAATATCGCTTTGCCTTCAAGATACTAGTCGCTTGTCCATAAGTCAGGATTATCCTCATGTCCGATGGAAAAATGGCGAAAGAAATAAAAGTATTAGTTTTCTAGCCCAAAAACCTGGCCCATTTGAATTCCAAGTTCAAATTAGTCAAGACCAACAATGTTGGTCTGATTGGTCAGACCCTTTTCAAATTATGGTACATGAAAACCCCAAGCCACCAAGCATTTTAGCATCTCCATCCTTGGGATTTTGTCAAGGTGATTCCATTCAACTACAAGTACCTTCCCATTTCACTAACTATCAATGGAATACAGGTAATTCATTGCCAATAAACGAGGTACGTAAACCTGGATGGTATTGGCTGAAAGTACAAAATCAATTTGGGTGTTGGTCCATCCCAAGTGATTCTGTACATACCTATTTTTATCCAGAAGAACCTAGCCCTATTATACAGGCGATACCCTCTAGGCAATTTTGTTCTGGGGAAAGCATTGAATTAATAAGTAGTACAGCTCATGCCTATAAGTGGAAAAATGGTGATACAAGCGATCGAATTAAAATCACTGACTCTGGAAGTTATTGGCTAAAAACCCGCAATCAATATGGATGCTGGTCAAATAGAAGTGAAGAAATTCAAACTTACCGAAGAGAAAACCCATTAATACCCGCCATTAAAAAGAACGGGGTTTATTTCCTTGAGGCTATCAATATTGATCAGCCAGACCGCTATGAATGGAAAAAAGATCAACAACTTTTACACGATTTCGCTTCCATCATAAAAGCACGAGAAGCGGGGCTTTATGAGGTTAGGGCACTAAAACAATTTGACCTTTCAGCGACAAAAAGCATCATTTGCTATTCTCCCTTTCAAAAAATCAGTATGACCATACCCGAATTTTTTCAAGGATTTTCGGTATTCCCCAATCCCAACAAAAATGGATTATTACAATTAGAACTACTGGAAGATATCTCCGATGCCTCGGCTTATATTTTCGATTTCTTAGGAAATGAAATCATTGCTTACCAACTTCCAGCAAGCTCACAACCCATGGCGGTACAACTACCTAAAATTCCTGCTGGAACCTATATATTAAGAATCATTGCCCCAAATTTTAGCAAAGATAAATTGATCATTATTAGTCCTTAATCATCCACCAACATGCCCATAAAATAAGCGTGGCCCCTGAAGGGCCACGCATGATCTAATTCACTAGATGAATATGAACCTATTCATAAATTCCTTTAGCTACTTTCTCGCTTAAGGATTTAGGCATCAACCACGCTAAAGTGGCACCCAGTTTATTGATAAAACCTGTAATTACCTCAGGCTTATGAGCAAATAAGCCTTCCACAGCCAGACGAGCTACATCCTTGGGCGTCATGACAACCTTTTCCGCAGCCTTTCTAGCCTTAGCCTGTAAATTAGCTCGGTCATTGAAATTCGTAGAAGTGGCGCCTGGGCTAACCACGGTAACTTGAATTCCTTTAGATTTCCATTCATGGTATAAGCCACGAGAAAAATTTAACACAAATACCTTACTGGCGGCATACAAGCTCATCAATGGAATAGCTTGGTAAGCCGTGGAGCTTGCAATATTTAATATATAGGCTTGGCCCTTACCTTGTAATAGTGGGAAAAATAGATAACATGCTTCCGTCAATGCATTCATATTAACCTGCATCATTTGTTGATTTTCTTCCCAAGAATAAGATTCAAAAGCACCCACTAAACCATAGCCTGCATTATTGACTAATATCCGTACATCAACTTGTTTTTCTAGTACCCATTCATAGAGCTGAGACACAGCACCAGGCTGAGATAAATCCAATGGCAAATAATCAACATCGAGAGAAAATTTCGACTTGATTTCATCGCTAACTTGATGTAGCTCTTGGGCATTTCGGGCTATTAACAATAAATGATATCCTCTGGCAGCTAATTCCAAAGCTATTTCTTTTCCTATTCCCTTGCTAGCGCCGGTAACAATTGCGTATGACATAATGTATTTAAATTAATTGTTGATCGTGTTAAAAATAAAAAGCTGCATGAAGCAGCTTTTTATTTCATTTATTTCTTCGGTGCGGCAGCTGGTGCAGCTGGAGCAGGATTGAAATAGGCTTTAATATCTGGATCATCTGGTTTGATCTCCTGAGCTTTTGTAAATAACTCTTTTACTTTAGCTTCATCTTTGGTAACCGATAAATGATAACCACCTAAGAATTTAAGTGCCTCAAATAATTGGTTTTTATCTTCTTTGTACTGAGTACTTTTTTCAGCTTTTTGTTGCTCTACTGAAGCTAAAAACTTCTCGTAGTAAGGAGCACCTAACCATTTAGTACCTGTGTAGTCGATGAAGTTATTGGCACGAGCACGATTAATATAGAATGGAGGCCATTTGTCATTAATCTCAATCGCTTTAGCAAACATAGAATCAGCTCTCATAGCCATAGCCGGACGACCTAATGTATCTGCACGATCCATGTAAGCAGAAGTCAAATAAAGATCCATAGCAACTTTAAAATAATCACCAGAACCTACAGTTTGATTTTTCTTCTTCTTCCAATCGATACTTCCTAATCCTGCCTTAGCAGCATCTGCATATCTTTTTTGCTTGTAACGAACATCGTGGATGATAGAATACACATTGTTATTAGTATCTAATGGAGCAGCTCTCTCAAGATAAATTAAGGCAATAGAATCTTTACCTAAACCTTGATATCCTTTTCCAAAATACAAATCATCCATAAAATAAGGCTTAACACCCTTTTTCACCATACCATCAAGGTTTTCAATACCTTGTTGGAAATTACCCATTTCAACGTTAGCATATCCACGCATACGGTAAATGTCATTGTCTTTTACCCCTTTCTTGTCAGCCTCATCAGTAAACTTCATAGCTCCTTCATAGTCCTTAGAAAGGAATAATAATTTGGCCGTTTCTAAGGTAACCTCAGGAGTAGCTTCTGCCTTTTCTAAATACTTTCTGAAATAACGAGATGCGTTTTTGTACTGGTTACCTACGATTAAATATTCACCATAACGACGGTGAGCTGGAGCAAAGTTAGAGTCTAAATCAATAGCCTCTTTGTAACGAGCTTGTGTTTCTTTGTAGTTTTTACCACGTAAATACACAGTACCAATCTTCACTTTTGCCTTAACATTTCTAGGATCTTGCAATAAAGCTTGCTCATAAGCGGTAACAGCATTACCACCATCATTCTTAATTAAGTAAGCATCTCCTTTAACAATGTATTGCGCCGGGCTAGGTACCTTTTTCGTTTTCTCTTGAATTAAATCAATCAGACGAATAGCCTCCGCTGGATCATTGTTATTAGCATTGAAGCTATCTTCTTTACCTAAGACATAAAACATCTCGTAAGCCTCAGCGATACGGTGCAATACATCTGGATTTTTTTCTTTGGTCTCTTTGATAATACGATCAAATTCAACCTTGGCTGCAGTCACATTATTTTGACCTACCAAAATAGATGCTAAACCTACTTGATTCAAATAGTTTTTAGGATCAGCTGCTTTACCTTTTTCAAAGGCGGCTTTCGCATTATCCCAATCACGAAGATTCAAGTAATAATAGCCTAGGAAATAGTAGTTCTCACCAGTAGGAGCTGAAGCCACTAAAGATTCAAATACCTGTTTGGCTCTACTTGGCTGATGACGATCTAAAAAATGCAAACCATCTTGGATTGTTTGCCCGAAGGCCACATTGGATACTAATAATCCCAAACCCAGTATCCACGATTTCATTTTCTTCATTGTTAATTTAAATTAATTGCGATTCTTAATAATTATCAGGCCTTAAATTGAAATAATTCAATAAAATATCGTAAAAGTTTAGTTTTTTACGAACTACAAAATTAATTATAATTCTTCAATATTTTATTAGACAATGTCAATTAAATATGTCCTATTGGCTAATTTGATACTGTCTAATCGTGATAGGTCGGGTCAGAGGGATTAATCCAGCCTTCAAAACAATCAGCTGGCCCATATCTCCACACACATAATTAACAAATCCAGTACCCAATCCCATGTGTGACTCTTTCAGAATAATTTTCACATCTCTACGTAACGGGTATTTTTTCAATGCCAAATTATAGCCAAAGGGTTGATAAAAATCCCCCGCATTTTTACTATTTTTTTCGCCGACGGACATCACATTGACAGAACGAATAAAACCCAAAGATGTTGGATTATCTCCATCGCTAATCCAATTAGAGCCAATGATGCCAAGGGCATTTTTATGAGATTTAACGTATTCAATAACTGCTTTATTGGATCCTGCAGCAAATATGGGTAGTGGTTTATTGGTATCTAGTCCAAACTTGTCGACCAAAAATTTAATATTACTGGAATTAGCTTTATCTACTACCAGCGAAACTTCACCTCGGATGCCTTTAGCTCCTAAAGACTCCCACGTTTTATTCTCTCCTGTCAACAATGATTTTAATGCAGGCAAGGCAATTAAGGTATCCACATTTTGAGGATGTACTAACAAAGCAAGCCCATCAGCCGCAAAATTATAACTGCGGTAAGTAACTTTTTCCCTAGTAAATATTTCCTTTTCCTTTTCTGTCAAATCACGGGTAACTACTACGGCACGCACTTTCTCATTCAGCAAATCGGCGATGGCCTCATTTTCTGCATGGAAATCAAAATTAATTTTAGCAAAGTGGTAATTATTTTCAAAGGCGGTTTTTTCAGCCAACAACAAAGGTTGAAATGATTCATCAACAGCTACTGAGATTTCCCCTTGAGCTGGGCCATCAGAAAATTTATTTTCCTTGGATTTGTTACAAGAAAAAATAGGGGCTAATAGTAACAAGCAAAGCCCAATTGATTTAATCTTCATAATTGCCATAATCTGGATCTTTTGTTTCACTAACATATAAAAAAGCACGCCAAATACGAAATAATCCGTACAGCATGAACAATATACCCAACCAAAATGTGGTTGGCATATCCATCAAAATACCTAATTGGAATTCAGACCAGAATCCAATGTAATAGCCTAATAAAAAATAAGCAATTGCGGCAAAAAAACGAAAAAAGACGTTAATCCAAACTGCAACAGGACGTGCCATGATTAAAACGGATAATGGTTAAACAATCAGACCTGCCAAATAAGAAATTTAGCAGGTCTGAAGTATGAATGGAAATTCGATTATTCGGAAAGTACGAATGTAATCGGTTGAGTGAATCGTGAACGTACCGCACGACCTGACTGTTTACCAGGGGTCCATTTAGGTACAGACTTAATTACACGTACCGCTTCTTCGTCGCAACCAAATCCTACAGATTTCAATACAGTAACATCTTGGATAGAACCATCCGTATTAACTACGAATTGAACATATACTTTACCGCCTACGTTAGCACGCTGAGCAGCAGATGGGTACTTTAAGTTTTTCTGCAAGAAACGTCCGAAAGCCGCAGGTCCACCAGGGAATTCTGCTTGTTGCTCTACCGCTGTAAAGATTTCATCTTCAGCAGGTTTTGGCGGCTCAACTGGCTCTTCTTTTCCTTTAGCATCTGGATCCACTGGAGGTTCGTAATTCTCCGTTTCACCTTTTACTGTTTCGTTAGCTGTATTACCACGTACCTCTTCTGGTGGTGGCTCCGGCTTAGTTACCTCTTCATCATGCTTGATTTCAGGAGGTAAGAATTTAGTTGTCGTCACCTTTGGAATTTCTTTTGGTGGTGGCGGCGGTGGTGGCGGTGGCAACTCTACCTTCTTTTGTGGAGGAGGAGTGTCCAATTTCATTACTTCGGCTGTCACCTCTGTTTTCTCAGTATTAGAGGCAGTTAACTGTTTCCAGAATGCTGCCAATAACAATGCACCAACAAAAAGTGCTGAGCCTAGTAATACAGACCGCTTGATGACCTTAGGATACGTCGTCCTTAAAAGAAAAGCACCATACTCACGGTTCTTATCTTTAAAGATAATGTCATCTAATGTAGCATCTTGGCTTATTACTTGTGACATAGTTTATGTTATTTAAAAATTAATTTAAAAGGCTTTCGACCTAATTACTTACCTGAACGTTTGATTAAGGCTTCAGTATCTGGATCAATTTCTAATAGCGCGTAACGCTTGTTATTAGTAATTGCACATTCGTCCAACATATCTACCATATTACGGTATTTTGCTTTTTTTGTTGGTTTAATTACCAGAGTAAAGTTGCTACCAACTTTAGCCTTCAAATCCGCGATAACTTTACGGATTCCCGTGTCAGAATAATCGGTCACCTCTAACTTGGTGCCTGCTTCAGTTGGGATACCTTGGTAGTAATACACCTTGTTCTCATCTGGACACACAGTAAGTGTTTCAGATAATTTTACAGGTGATGTTTCCTTTGTATCCGTTTTATCAGGCATGTTTAATTGCATGGTAACGGGCTTTGCCAACGTAGTCGTCAACATAAAGAAAGTGATAAGAAGGAAGCCTAAGTCCACCATAGGTGTCATGTCAATTTTGGTTGACATTTTTTTACTTCGCTTCTTCCCGCCTTTCTTACCCCCACCGGAGCTATCTATTTCTGCCATTTCTTTTTCGAATTAGAATGTAAATTATTTTGGTTTATTCTCAGGAGCTGTAATCAACTGGAAGATATTAATGTTCTGAGCTTGTAATGTACCGATAATATCAGCAAATACTTTGTAGCTAGAATTTTGATCTCCTTTGATAGCAACCTTCAACTCTGGATTTGATAATTTCGCGTATCCAACCCAATAGGATAATTCATTATTCGATGAATCAATAGGGATACCCTTAATAAATCCTTTATCCTTAGCTTCTGAAGGTTTCATATTCAACACCTGACGCATCGCACCAGCAGGGTATCCGACGATTTCAGAACTCATGTAGTTCTTCTTCATTTCGCCTGTCAAAGCAACTCCATAGCGATTAGCCATGCGCTCTAACATAAATTCCCTAGCCATTTGATCATCAGTTGCCAAATAAACCCCTCCCTCATTGGAAACACTGATGGTTAACATACCATCCTTCGTATTCAGAGCTTTCTCTGAAATAGATGATGGTGGTGTAATCGTAACTGCCTCTTCTGGACGGAACTTCGCGGTTAACATGAAGAACGTAAGCAGAAGAAAAGCCACGTCACACATCGCTGTCATATCGAGTGAAACACTATGTCGTTTGGCTTTAACTTTTGGCATAACAATTTTTATTTTGAACGGTGAAAAAAATGATAAATCGAAATGAATAACTCATTTCGCATTGGTTCAAATATTAATTGTGATGCGTAGCATAGTTTTGGTTAACGCTCAAACCAATCTCATCAATGCTATAAGTTAACTCATCAATTTTAGATGTGAAAACGTTGTAAGCAATGATACAGATAGCTGAAGTACCAATACCCAATGCAGTATTTACAAGAGCCTCAGAGATACCGTTTGCCAAAGCAGATGCATCTGTTGATCCTCCTGAGTTACCTAATGCAGAGAACGCCTTGATCATACCAACTACCGTTCCTAATAGACCCAATAAAGTTGATACAGACGCTAAAGTTGCAATGATAGTCAAGTTTTTCTCCAACATTGGTAATTCCAATGAAGTAGCTTCTTCTACCTCTTTGCTTAAAGCTGATAATTTTTGCTCTTTATCTAAAGAACCATCAGAAATCAATTGCTTGTACTTCTTAACAGCAGAAAGAGTTACGTTACCTACTGAACCTTTTTGTTTTTCGCAAGCTTTCAAAGCACCTTCAACATCATCTTTATCTAAAGATGCTTGGATACCACGAACGAATGCATTAACATCACCAGTTCCTTTTGCTTTACCAATTGTAACTAAACGCTCAATTGAGAATGTTAAAGCTGTCAAGAAACAAGTCATTAACACGGGCACAATCACACCACCTTTGTACACGATACCAAAGTAATCGCCTGGAATTGGGTGTCCTTCATTGGTTCCACCTTCGAAGTGAGAGCCATCACCCATAATGAATTGGAAAATCAATAATGCAATGACAAATAGGATGACAAGAATTAAACCTGCTGGAATTCCGCCAGATTTTTTTTGGGGTGCAGCTGGCTTAGCAGCTGGCTTTGGTTGTTGTGTACTCATTAGTTTGGTAATTTGGGGTTAAAGAATTATTTAAAAATAAAACTCGCGAAAATACAACGTAGCAGTTTTCATAGATTTCTAAGCGTCCGCTGTTTTTTTCAGTAAAGGCAAAAGTAATGCAATTCTTAATTAATTTTTACACGGGTTTATCTAAAAAGTTCTCATTTTTTTCATATCACCCAAGTGCCTATTGTACTATCCTGATATTTTAAACTAAATATGTCACTTTATTAGGTACTTTTTCGAGAATTAAAAAATTAAAAAAAAATGAAAAAAAATTAATTTAAACCCCAAATTCAATGAAAGTCCCCCATAAAAATTCTAACTTTAAACACTAAAACAACCTTTTATCACATGGATTCTCCCTTTTATCCAAAACGCCTCAAACCCTCTACACGCAAGGAATCTAGTCATTCTTTAAAGGAGGTAATTGAGTCCATGCTCAAGGTGTATCAAATACAGGGGAAATACCAAGAAACGTTCGTTAGTGCACACTGGGAGGAAATCATGGGGAAACCCATTGCTGCCCGTACCCAAAAAGTCTATGTTCACCAACAAAAATTATTTGTTCAAATCAATTCAGCACCTCTTAAAAAGGAGCTGATGATGGCCAAAGAAAAATTGATTGACCTCATCAATAAACACGCTAAATCTGATTTAATTAAGGATGTAGTGTTTCTTTAGGCTCTTGCCTGTCTAAATCCCAGGCAATGGAGAGCCAAACCAAGAATAAGGGCAATATCATTAAGCCCAAAGGATTTATCCATTCATTTCTCAACCAGGTAGGAAATAAATCCGTTGGTGAAAAACTCGAAATCAACAAAGTAAAAACCAATAAGGTCCATCTGGCTTTGCTTTTTTCTCCTAAAACAAACCAAATTCCCACCCCTGGAAATGCCATAATCAGCGTCGGAGATTCTGTACCGGTACTCGCTAACATGAGATAAATGCTTACAAAGGCCACTATCCTCAACTGAAATGCCAGATCCTTCCATTTGCTTATCTGAAAAAACACCAGCAGATTTACTATCATAGAGGGTAGTAAAAACCATAAATTGGATAGGCTTCCGTCTCCCGTCCAGCGACGAATCATTCCCATCACGCATACATCTGTACGTAAGTTCTTGATGTCGACATTTAGGTCATTTTTATGTGCCAATACTTCTTTCCAACCCCAATAAGTAGACAAGCCATAATCCCAACCTCCCAAAATCAAGGGGATAATCAAAATCAGTAACATCCAAAAAATCAAATATCCTGCCAAACGAAGCGGATTTTTAGAAAAAAAGAAAAAAGCTAAGCCTACTATTCCGTACAGCTTGATGCAAATTCCCAACACAATCCACAAGGCAGCCCAAGAATCTTGCCCTCGATTGATGCAGATATAGCTCCAAAGAATCAGGGCTATACACAGGGGATGAAATTGCGTATTCAGCAGTGCCGTCATGGTGGAATTCAAGATAATCCAAACAATAGCCACTCGTTTTTTTTCGTCCAAGGGCAAATTCCAAACTGCCAGAAAAAGCACCAATGCATTGACCATATTCCAAACACTCACACTTACTACCGTAGGTAAAAAGGCAAATGGTGCCATCAAAATGGCGAAAATGGGGCCATATAGATATAAATCGAAGTATTCCTTAGGGTATTCCAAGTACAAAGGTATTCTTTGCAAAAAGTGTCCATAGCTCGATTTGAAAATTATAAAATTGTTGATATGCGAATGAAGCTCTCCTTGGTAATACTGCTTGATGCCTGTAAAAAGACCTGCCAATAACCATAGACCCAATAAAAACTCGTAACGAGCATAAAAAGCTGGCTTATTTTCCATTTTCCAATTGCTTTACAAATTTTTGCATCGTCATGAACTCTCCCAATCCTTCCTTTTGGAGATATAAAATCAACGATTTCAATTTGGCTACTAATTCCCCTTGAGAACCTCGACTCACATGAGCGGGTAAAGGATATTTAGACAAATCCGCAAACTCCCAAGGATGAAAATATAAATTGAGAAAACCATGCTTCTTTAATGTATCCTTACAGAGTTGCTTAAAAACAAACAATGGGAAGTTTTTAAAAGCCAACCAAAACAGTGGTATTCTAAAATTAGGGCTTACTGAAGCTGGGATATTCCAAAGTCCCTTTTCAAAAAATGGTAGCTTCGAAGCTTTTAAATGATTATACCTTCCGGGAATCCAAGTTGGGTTTAACGAAGAATGATATTGGTAGCCGGCTTGTAAAATATCTGCCTCCTCTACATGTTGCATTCTGGCCATTCTAAAACCTATTACTTTTCTAGCACTTAATTCTTCCAAAAGTAAACGGGAAGCCAACAAATCTGTTTTTGGGTCAAACTTACTATGATAAAATCCATGGGACGCCAATTCATGTGAAGCATCAAGATCTTTTATCCACTCTGGATGATGCTGTGCATAAACTCCCGTGCAAAATATGGTGCAGGGCACATGGGTATCTGAAATAACCTGCATGAATTGTTCCAAACCTTTTCTGGATTGAGCCAATTGCTCTTCTAAGCCAATTTCGTAGCCATATTCTAGAGGAATATCACATTCTTCTACATCAATTGTCAAAAGTATGGCTGGGCTTGATTTCATTTAGAGAAGAATCCTCGGATTAAAATGGAGGCAAAATTAATTAATTCCGTAAGTATCGTTTTAGGCTTCATGGTTGAAAAATGAATTCCTTCACGCACCTGGACATAAATCCACTCCATTTGTATATCTTTTTGTTTGGACACTAATACCAAAAATTCCATATCAAAGAGGAATGCGGCAATCTTAGTTTTCAAAAACAATTCTTTGCCTTTGGCATTAAATCCTTTAAGCCCTGATTGTGTGTCCTTCACTTTTAATCCTGGGAAAAACAAATAATTCATCAATTTTAAGGATAGGGAAAATATTTTTCTCCAAAAGGGTAATTGATCGTAATATTGCTCATCTCGAACACCAACTACAACATCTACCTTACCTTCTGCTAATCTTCGACACATTTCCCAAGCATTCTCCATTTTGTAGGGATAATCTGCATCTGTGTAAATGACTAAATCACCTTGACATTGTTTAATCGCGTGCCTTAAGGCTCCACCCTTTCCTAAATTTTGACTTAATTTAATAAATGTAAAATGAGAGATAGATTCCTGTAATTTCTTAATGTCTTCCTCATACACCCCATGCTTACTCCCATCATCCACCACATAAACAGCTACCATTAGCCCTTGAGGAATTTTTGACATAAAAAGGGCATAATGACCTATCAAATCCTCTGCCCATCCAGCATGGGGATTGTAACATGGATGTACCATGTCTAGGCTTATATTTGTGTTTAAAGTAGTCAAAAAAGGATTCTTTTTGCAATAATACGAAAATTAAACCTTGGGTTGAAAAGAAAAATAATTCATATTTGTCTACCATTCTAATAATTATGAAAACTCCACCTCTATTACATCCTGGCGATGAAGTGATTTTGGTATCCCCTGCGTCTCATCCAAAGAGTGATCAGTGGAAGCAAGGAGTGGAAGTTTTAGAGTCTTGGGGTTTAAAAGTCCGACTAGCGCCGCACGCCTTATCTCATTATTTTGGATTTGGTGGAAGCGACGAAGAAAGACGTAGTGATTTTCAATTGGCTTTAGATGACCCATCCATTAAAGCAATTTTCCCCATACGGGGAGGATATGGTTCTAGTCGCATTATAGATCAATTAAACTTTGATTTATTTGTAAAAAATCCAAAATGGATTGTTGGCTTTTCAGACATTACTGCCATCCTGAATCATGTGGCTAATTTACAAATAGCCAGCATTCATGGACCCATGCCACATAATTTCTGCCAAGTGGGTGGAGATGAGGCTTTGGAAAATCTCCGCACTTTACTTTTTGAAGGAAAAACCCATATCGAGATTGATGCCGAAGCCGATAATAGAATAGGCCAGGCAGAAGCTGTCATAATTGGTGGGAATTTATCACTCATCGTTCACCTCATTGGTAGCACCAGCTTAGCCGAATTCAGCAACAAGATATTATTACTAGAAGATGTCGGTGAAAATTTATACCATATTGACCGCATGGTATTGCAATTAAAAAGAGCTGGATTGTTGGACCATTTAGCTGGTTTATTGGTAGGAGGATTTAGTGATTGTAAAGAAGCTGGCCTTAGTGTAGGTAAAAATCTCAATCAAATTATTTTAGACCATACCGCTGGGACTTCATATCCCATTGCATTTGAATTTCCTTCTGGACACATAGCCCAAAATTTTCCCTTGGTATTTGGCAAAAAAATCAAGCTCTTGGTAAATGAAAGCAAAGTCCAACTAACTGATTAAGTCGCATTACTTTTCCCATTAATTTTCCTAACAAAAAACGATGTTAGCTAAAACGTATGGGTGCGCTGTATTTGGGGTATCTGCCAACCTCATTACCATAGAAACACATGTAGGACAAGGAAGTAAATGCTATTTGGTAGGTCTTCCTGATTCAACCATCAAAGAATCGATTCAGCGGGTAGAATCTGCCTTGAAAAACACAGGATTTTTTTTCCCAAGGAGAAAGGTCATCATTAATTTAGCCCCTGCTGATATCCGCAAGGAGGGCTCTGCCTATGATTTGCCAATCGCTCTCTCTATTTTAGAGGCATCAGAGCAAGTGGAATTAAAAGGATTGGAAGAATACGTCATCATGGGTGAATTAGCGCTTGATGGAACTATTAGACCTATCAAAGGTGCATTACCCATTGCCTTGGAAGCTAAAAGCAGAGGAATCACTAAACTTATTTTACCGGAGGAAAATGCCATTGAAGCCGCTATGGTTGAGGGCATTGAAGTATTTGGATTAAGCCACTTGAGGGAAACGGTTCAATTCATTCGAAATAAAATTAAACTAGCCCCTACCCAAGTAGACGTGCAAACTTTATTCAGCCAATCGCATGATTTATTTGATATTGATTTTTCTCAGGTTCAAGGTCAAGAGGGCGTAAAAAGGGCCTTTGAAATTGCAGCAGCTGGGGGCCATAACCTCATCATGATTGGTCCTCCTGGAGCTGGTAAAACCATGTTAGCCAAAAGACTTCCAACAATCCTCCCTCCTTTTTCATTACCTGAGGCCCTAGAGGTCACCAAAATACATTCAGTAGCAGGAAAATTAATGGGAAAGCATTCATTACTAACTCATCGACCTTTCAGAAGTCCACACCATACGATTTCCAATGCGGCCTTGGTGGGTGGGGGTTCATTTCCTCAACCAGGAGAAATTTCATTAGCCCATCATGGCGTGTTGTTTCTGGATGAGCTTCCTGAATTTAACCGAAATGCTTTGGAAGTAATGCGCCAGCCCTTAGAAGATCGAAAAGTTTTTATCTCTAGAGCCAAATGGTCATTGGAATTCCCAGCCAATTTTATGCTGGTCGCTAGTATGAATCCTTGTCCATGTGGCTATTACAATCATCCGAATAAAGATTGTGTTTGCGGGCCAGGTCAAGTGCAACGCTATTTAAATCGAATTTCGGGACCTTTACTCGATCGGATCGACATGCACATTGAAATAGTACCGGTGCAATTTGAAGAAATGAGTACAGGACGTGCCGCGGAGCCCAGTGAGCATGTTCGAAAAAGAGTTATAGAAGCTAGAAAAATTCAACAAAATCGATTTATCCCATTTCCGAAAATACATTCGAATGCCATGATGACAAGTTCGCAAGTCAATGAATATTGCCAACTGGATGAATCATCGCAGCAATTGCTGTCTGTAGCAATGGATAAATTACAACTTTCAGCTAGGGCCTTTGATAAAATAAGAAAAGTAGCTCGAACAATCGCTGATTTGGCTATGTCTGAGCAAATTAAAACGGAACACATCGCCGAGGCAATTACCTACCGAAATTTAGATAGAGAAAATTGGGCGGGATAATGTATTTTTGAAGAAAAATATTCCAATATGCGCCTGTCCTTTTTGATACTTTTCGCTTGTTTGAGCATTTCAGCCCCTACTTGGGCACAGAAAATTGATCAGAATAAGTCTTTCCGACCGATTATTCCTATGGAGGAAATTTTCAAAAAGGCAGAAAAGGAAAATAAACCCATCTTTTTTGAAGCTTTTTTACCTTCATGCTCGCATTGCATTGCCTACGATAAAACCTTAGGTCAGCCTGCCATCAAGACATATTTGGATTTGAATTTTCATGCCTATCAATTGGATTTAAGCAAACGAGAAAATAATGCCTTTTTACGTTCTCGAAAAATCTTTATTCCATCTACTCCTTCTTTTATTGTCTTTTCTCCCCAAGGAAAAGTATGGAACATTGAACCAGTTGGAGAAGCCACCAATTCGGTGAATGGTATTATTCAATTATTGGATGCTGCCAAAAATCCTTTAAAAAACCAATCTCAATTGTTGGAGCGCTACTTAGCAGGCGAAAGAAATAAAGAAAACATGATTTCCGCCGCCTATTTCACTCGCTTGAGTTTAGATACCATGAAAAATGTGGGATTAGTGAATGACTTGGTTAAAATGATAAAACCTGAGGAATTTGAAAGCCAAACTAGCTTTCTATTGATCCAAAAGGTCATGATGGATGAAGAAAATGCCTTGTTCCAACATTTCATTACCCACATTAAAAACTATGAAAGTAAATATGACAGTATGGAGGTCAAGCAGACGGCCGAAAATACCATCATGACAAGCATATACAGTAGTAGGGCAAGGTCTTTTAGCCCCGAAAGACTACAAAAATTAAAGAGTGGTTTACAAGCTATTGGATTAAAACCGCAGCAAATTGCGGCACGTTTTATCTACCTCGAGGTTTTGATTGATTTGGATAAAAAATTAGTCGAGCAGGCAGTAACTAGAGTAAAAAACTTTTACGGAGGTAAGGCCATTCCTGAGAAAGAAAAAGAGTTTTGGTGTAAACTGTTAAAAAAGCCAGGAAGCACGGAATGCTTACTTCCTTAAATCCACTCAAAATACATAAAAACCTAAGGAGTTGAATTGTTATTTTGCTCAAAAAAAAGTAAATTTCTGAATCGTAAACTCTCATCCTATTTAAACTAATCCATGAAGAGAAGTATATTATCCATATTGGTCTTTATTTTCTTAATTACTTCATTTGGTTTCAGTCCATCATTGGGTGGAGAGGAAAGTTTAGAGTCGGTTTTTAAACGAATCAAAGATGAAGTAGATCAAAACTCTTTGGCATATTCCTCTTTGGGCACGGCATGTAAAACTGTGGGGCATCGACTTACAGGAAGTGAAAAAGGGAAAAAGGCTGAAGAATTCGCCTTTAATCTTTTTAAAAAATACGGATTCCGTGATACCAAATTTCAAGGATTTCAAGTGGAGGCCTGGGCTAGAGATACAGTAACTCTTTCCATTGCCCCTCCCAAATCCGATGATTTCAGAGAGGTTCCAGTTGTTTCATTGGCTATGACTCCTGTGGAAGCCAATATAACAGGGGCAATGGTGGATATGGGAAATGGCCTTGACCTTGATTTTGAAGCAAAAAAAGAACAAATCAAAGGCAAAGTAGCAGTCATGAATATTGGTTTGGTAGACCCTAAGCCAGGACAAAAAAACCTTCATCGTTCAGAAAAAACAGCTTTGGCTATCCAATATGGCGCCATTGGGGTCATTTTTGTAAATACCGTTAAAGGTCAAGTTTTATTAACAGGAACCGCCTCCGTTACTGGAAATTTAATATCCATTCCGGCAGTTTGTGTAAGTTGGGAAAGCGGTATGGAAATTCGTAAATGGATGCTTGAGCAACCTGGTTTATTGAGTTTAATTGAAATGCATAATGTAAGTAAACCTATCAAAGCGCGGAATGTAGTAGCTACTTTGAAAGGGGATAATAAAAAATTTCGCAAGGAAAAAATCATTATTGGTGGCCACTTAGATTCTTGGGATTTATCTACGGGGGCTATTGACAATGGAATTGGTTCCTTTTCAGTCATTGATATCGCTAGAACCTTTAAAGCCTTGGGCCTAAAGAGTAAAAGAACCATTGAATTTGTCGCCTTTATGGGGGAAGAAGAGGGTTTGCTAGGTTCAAAAGCCTACATTGAACGTGCAAAAAAATCAGGTGAAATCGATGAAATAGTTTACATGATCAATTTGGACATGACTAATAATGTCTCTGGTTTCAATGCAGGTGGAAGGGATGAATTACTTAGCTTGTTGAAAGATATTGGTAATAAAATCAAGTCGATTGACCCTGCATTTGGCAATGAGATTAGCAATAGTGCTGGACTACATTCAGACCATCAATCCTTTTTAATGGAAGGTATCCCTGCCAGCGCGCCTATAGGACGTTTGGAAAAACGAGTATTGGATTGTTACCATGCAAATTGCGATTCCTTTGATTTGGTCAACAAAAAAGAATTAGAAAATACCGTAAAATATACAGCTATGTTGTTGTACGGATTGGCAAATGCGAATACTATACCAGCCAAAAGGCTAGACTTTTACTCTACGCGAGATTTCTTCATCAAGCAAAACCTAAGAAGAGATTTAGAATTGGGTAATGAGTGGCGCTGGGGTAAAGATTAAGCAAGCCATTTTTATTTCAATTATTAGATTATTCCCTAAAAGCAAAGTAACCTTATGAATAACCAGAACCCTTCCTTTTTCGACCATAAAATGGAAATTGTTCCTGAATCATCTTTCAAATCCATCATCAAAGTTATTGGTATTGGTGGCGGTGGCTCCAATGCGGTTCGCCACATGGACAACATGAAGATCAAAGGAGCGGATTTGATTATTTGCAATACAGATTCTCAAGCATTAGCTTCCAACCCAGTTAAGACCAAAATCAAATTGGGTGAACAAGGCTTAGGAGCAGGAACTGATCCTGAGGTTGGAAAATTAGCTGCCCTAGATAGTATTGAGAAGATCAATGCGGTATTAACCAATGGTACAGAAATGCTTTTCATTACTGCAGGTATGGGAGGAGGTACAGGAACTGGTGCAGCCCCAGTAGTAGCTGAAATTGCAAGAAAGCGAGGTTTATTGACGGTTGCTGTCGTAACTGCACCTTATGCTTGGGAAGGCCGAGAGAAAATTCAATATGCACTAACAGGAATTCAAGAATTAAAAACCTATTGCGATACCGTTCTGGTAGTTATGAACGACAAGCTGGCTCAAATATATGAGAAACTAGCTGTGAAGGATGCCTTTGCAAAAGCAGATGACGTATTAGCCAAAGCCGTTAAGAGTGTGGTTGATGTCATTGCAAAACCCGGCGATATTAATACGGACTTCATGGATGTGAAAAAAGTATTGAAAAATGCGGGACAAGCTATGATGAGCTCCGCTTTAGGAAAAGGTGAAGATCGTGCATTCCAGGCCATCGCTGAAGCTTTGGAATCTCCCTTATTAAATTCACAAGAAATTAAAGGGGCTAAACGTATTTTGGTTACGGTATCAACAAGTTCTGAGCATGCTTTAGTCATGAGTGAACAAAATATCATCATTGAATACCTCAATGCTCGCATCAATGATCAAGCCGACATGGTGAAATTTGGTTTTTCAACCGATGATGATTTAGGTGAAGATCTATATTTAACGGTAATTGCAGCAGGATTTGAACATGAGCAAAATGCCTTGGATGATTTCTTGTTCAGTGATACCAGACATTATGGAACTGCCAATAAACCTGCTTCTTTGACCTCCGGGGCAACTGTAGAATTTGATGAGTTTGGAACTACTAGTTCGGCTCCCACCGAAAGCGAAGAAGTCCGATTCCAAAAGATGGTTGACCATTATAAAAAGGGTGGACCAGATGAAAGTGATTTCGCCATCCCTACCTACCAGAGAAATCAAATTCCACTGTATGATTTAAGCCGTATTCCACAAGATGAGTGGATTGAAACTCCTTTATATGAGGATTAACAATTTCTGATTTTTTGAACGGCTTCTCGAATGATTTCTTCGCTGGAGTAGGCTACCTCAAATTCTGAAATTTCGGCCACACCACCCATGGAAATACCCGGTCTTCGATAAATCATATCGGATTCTCGGGTTGTACGGGCACTTAGGTGGATGGCATCTACCCCAGCATCTACCAATTGTAGGCAATTTTGTGGATTCACTCCGCTTCCTGCCATAATTTGAATGCGTCCTTGAGCCGCTTCCACCATGGTAACGATGGCCTCAATTCCTTCCATGGCTTTGTTTTTTTGGCCTGAGGTCAAAATACGGTCAAAACCCAAAGCAATTAAAGCCTCCATAACTTCCAATGGCTCTCTGGATACATCTATGGCTCGGTGACAAGTTAGTTCTGCAGATTCTCCTACGATGTATTTTATTTCTTTTAAAAAGTCAATATCAAGATCCCCTTTAGGAGTTAATGCACCAATAACCATGCCATGTACCCCTAAAGTCAGGTATTGTTCAATCTCCGCTAACATGGTTTTTTTTTCATAGGAATCATAGCAGAAATCCCCTCCTCGAGCTCGCACCATCACATGAATTCCCAAAGCAGTTTGCGATAAGGCCTCTGAAACAAGACCCGCAGATGGGCTCGTTCCTCCTTCCCAAGGAGAGGCACATAATTCAACTCTATCGGCACCTGCTCGATCGGCTGCCAAACAAGAAAATAAGGAGTAACTACAAACTTCAACTGAGAGTGCACGGGATTTTGACATAAAAAATAGGGCTCTATAAGCATTAAAACCAGTTTATTTTTATTTATTCAAAATTTAAAAAATAAATCTTTCATAAATATTTTTTTATTTTACTTTTGCAGTCCGATAAATCTTTGATTCTTAAGAATCTAAAAGAGAATAAGGGAAAATTTGAATCTTTAAGAATTAAAATTAAACATATGTACTGGACACTAGAACTTGCCTCCTATTTAGAAGATGCACCATGGCCTGCTTCAAAAGATGAATTAATTGACTACGCAATTCGTACAGGATCTCCCCTAGAAGTAGTAGAGAACTTGCAAGAATTAGAAGACGATGGACAACCTTTTGAGAGCATCGAAGAGATTTGGCCGGACTACCCTACCAAAGATGACTTCTTCTTCAATGAGGACGAATATTAATGAAAGGAGGCGAAAGCCTCTTTTTTTATGTCCTTTATCAATTGCCCCTTGGCTTGATCTCTCAAACTAATCCCCCAACGGCGATATAAAATATCCTCCCAACATTCCGCCATTTCGTAGTTCTTCAAATAATTCAGCTCACCTTGCAAATAGGGCAAATCTTTATGAATTAATTCCAATCCTTCTTTTTCTTTTTCACAATACTCCAGCACCTTGATGGCATGAAATCCATAAACCTCTCGAAGGTGAGTAGCAGTCATTTCATTGATTTTCAAAGAATTGATTCGTTGTTGCCAAGTCCCTTCATCCATTTTTTCACCTCCGAATAATACGTAATCTTTGGTCTTACAGACTTTCTTGGAGCGGTGAAGTACTTCTTCCTCTACAACGTCCATGGTATCTTGGGCCATCACTCGGTAGGTAGTCCATTTACCACCCATAATACTTACCAATTTACTTCTTTGATCCACTTCTACTTCATGATCTCGCACCAATGATTTGGTGTCCGATTGCATGGCATCGGATAAACCAACTTGCAATAAAGGTCTTTGTCCAACAAAGCCCGAACTTATGTCTTGCTTAGTCGCCTTATTAAGGGCAAAACGATTAAAATAATCGAGCAAATATTCCTCTTCTTGCGCCTGAATAGCAGGATCTTCTTGCAAGTCATCGGGTTCGTCCGTTGTACCAACTAGTACATAATCCCTCCATGGAATAATGAATACCACCCGACCATCATCTGTTTTAGGAATCAATAATGCAGTATCTCCCGACCAAAAAGCTTTAGGTAAAACTATGTGGGCTCCCCGAGAAACCTTCATTCTTGGTTTCAGTTTAAGGTTAGCCAAATGACGAATATGATCGGTAAAAGGTCCCGTGGCATTCACTACCACTTTACAAGAAACCTCATGCTCCTCTCCCGAAATTAAATCTTTAAAATGTACCTTTTTAATTTTTAGACTTTTAGGACTTAAACCAAAATGGCTTAGTTCACAATAATTTAATATAGCTGCACCCTCTTTTTCAGCCGATTGAACTATGGCCAAAGCATAACGAGCGTCATTGAGCTGGCCATCATAATAAAGTATACCTCCAGACATCCCTTTCACCTGAAGATTAGGCACCAGTTGCTCCATTTGTTGCTTACCAAGACCCTGGCTATTTTTCAAATTGGTCACACCAGAAATACGATCATATAACCACATGCCAATTCCATAGTAAATGCGATCCCACCAAGAATAGCATGGAGTCAATAAGGCAAGAGGATGTGCCAAATGAGGGGCGTTTTGTAGCATCACTTTTCTTTCATGTAATGCCTTATAAACCATTTTAAATTGTTGCCAATCTAAATTGCGGACAGCTTGTTCTAAATAGCGGACTCCCCCATGAACCAATTTGGTTGATTTGGAAGAAGTTTGACCAGCAAAATCACCCTTTTCAATCAATAATACTTTATAGCCCCGCAATACGGCATCCAAGGCCACCCCTGCACCCGTTGCTCCACCCCCTATGATACAAATATCATATTCAGACTCATTGGCTTTAATTTTTTGAAATTGATCTATTCTGGAAAATGCCATGTACTAAATTTATGCTTGAAAAATCCGCAATCCGACGAATTTACTAAAGATTCAGGAAAATAAAACCGAAAAGATTCCATTAATATTGATATAAATGAAAGAGATTTTATAATTTTGCAAACCTTTCATGGGCCTATACCCATTTGAATGAAAGGGCAATACAATTAGACTCCTGAAATAAGGACGTAATATGGCAAAGAAAGAAACTAAAGAAACGATTGAAATTATTGAAAGCCCAGAGGCATTACAACAAGAGTTGAGCAAGGTCACTGGATTTTTTGAAAAAAATAAAACCTCAGTATTAGGATTAGGTGCCATTATCGTGGCCCTAGTGGTAGGAACTTTAGGTTACAAGTGGTACACCCAGACACAAGATGAGGAAGGTGAGAAGAAATTATTCAAAGCGGTTTATGCCTTTGAAGCTGATTCTTTATCCAAAGTCACGAAAGATTTAGCCAAGATTTCTGACGAATTTGGAGGAAATACTCAAAATTTAGCGGATTTATACCAAGGAATTGCCTTATTGAAACAAGGTAAATTTGACCAATCCATTGAAAAGTTGAAAAACTTTAGCAGTGGAGATTTATTGGTACAAGCCAGAGCCTATTCCTTAATCGGGGATGCTTATGTAGAAAAGAAATCGTATGCAGAAGCCATTGATTATTATAAAAAAGCAGCTGATTATAAGCCTAATAAATTCTTTACTCCTACTTATCTGTTAAAATTAGCTACGGCCTATGAAGCTAATAAACAAGGAAAAGAGGCTTTAGCTGCTTATACAGATATCACGGAAAAATTCCCTGAGTCGGCAGAAGCTGTACCTGCTAAGAAATATAAAGCTCAATTAGAAAGCTCTATCTCTGAATAATTAGATAAATTTTTATATCAGGAAGGGATAAGAGCAGCAGCTTTTATCCCTTATTGTTTTAACCCATTCAAGATGTCTTCCCAACATAAAAATTTAAGTGATTTTTCTACAGAAAGTCTACCTGACATTCAACAAAAGCAATTCGCCGTGGTCGTGTCGGAATGGAATACGGAAGTAACGGAAGCATTGTACCAGGGCTGCGTAGACACCTTATTAGCCCATGGGGCTCAAGAGGAATTCATCCATCGAGTTCAAGTACCTGGCAGTTTCGAATTAAGTTTAGGGGCTCAAAAATTGGCTCAAAAACCAGAAATTGATGCTGTCATTTGTTTAGGTTGTGTCATTCAAGGTGAGACTCGTCATTTTGATTTTATCTGCGATGCCGTAGCCAAAGGAATTACGGATGTAAGTTTAAAATATGATAAACCTGTGATTTTTGGGGTTTTAACACCCAATAGCCAGGAACAAGCGATGGATCGAGCAGGAGGAAAACATGGAAACAAAGGCGATGAAGCGGCCATAACTGCCATTAAAATGCTAGCTATATAAACCCATAATACAACACCATATGCAAGTTTGGAAATTTGGAGGTACCTCCGTTGGAAAACCAGAAAGAATGAAGTCGATCCGTCAACTTATCACGGAAGATGGAAAAGCCAAAATCGTGGTATTATCTGCACTTTCAGGAAGTACTAATTCCTTATTATCTATATCAGAATCTTTATTAGCTGGTCAAATTACGGAAGCTCAAAGCAAGGCAAAAGCATTGCGTGATCATTATGATGTTTTTTTATCAGAATTATATCAAACAGAGCAAGGCTTAGCCAAAGGGAAAGTCATTGTCGAAAAAGAGTTTGCTTTTATTGATCAATTAATTGCAACCAAACCCTATGGCACCAAGCAGGAAAAGGAAATGGTCGCCTTAGGTGAATTATTGTCCACACAAATATTTGAGGCATACTTACAAGAAGAGGGGGTGAACTCCCTATTACTTCCTGCTTTGGATTTTATGGTGATTGATGCCGATAATGAGCCAATCTTAAAGAAAATTGAAGAGAATTTAGGAGCTATTTTGGCCAAAGAACCTAATAAGCAAATTTATATTACGCAAGGTTTTATCTGCCGTAATCCCCAAGGAGAAGTGGATAACTTGAAACGTGGTGGGTCGGATTATACAGCTTCATTGATTGGAGGAGCCATTGCTGCGGAGGAGGTTCAAATTTGGACGGATATTGATGGAATGCATAACAATGATCCGCGTATCGTGAAGAACACCTTCCCAATCAGAGAATTATCCTTTGCCGAAGCAGCAGAATTAGCCTATTTCGGGGCCAAAATTCTACATCCAAGCACCATTACACCTGCCAAATTAAAAGGAGTACCGGTTCGTTTAAAAAATACGATGGAGCCAAGCGCCTATGGTACATTGATTTCTGAAAAATCTACGGATGTTGAAATTAAGGCCATTGCTGCCAAGGATAATATTACCGCTATTTACATTCACTCAACCCGGATGTTGAATGCCTATGGTTTCTTGAAACGCGTATTTGAAGTGTTTGAAAAATATAAAACTCCTGTGGATATGATTACCACTTCGGAGGTTTCTGTATCGGTAACCATAGACCAAACTACCCATTTAGATTCCATCATGAGTGAGTTGAGGGAATTTGCCGAATTGGAAGATCCCGATAAAGACCAAGTGATTATTTGTATTGTAGGAAATTTCTGGGCAGACAAAGAAGGTATTGCAATCAAAGTATTAAATGCCATGAAAAACATTCCAATTAGGATGATTTCTTATGGAGCTTCTGAGCACAATATCTCCCTTTTGGTAGATGCCAAACATAAAAATGAGTCTTTAAATGCCTTAAACGAAGGTTTATTCTTCTAAAATCAATCCTATGCTAACGCTAGCTTTTATCCGTGCTAATACTGAAGTAACCATTCAAGGTTTACAGAAAAAACGTTTTTTTGAAGCTGAAAAGGTTGTTGAGCAATTGATTTCCTTAGATGACAAACGTAAAACATTATTACAACAGGCAGAGCAAGCTTTAGAAAAATCCAATGCCGCCGCCAAGGAAATTGGCGCTTTAATGAAAAATGGACAAGCTGATTTGGCTGAATCCAAAAAAGCAGAGACGGCTGCGCTAAAGGCTAGTATCAAAGAATTAGGTGAGGCTGCCAAAAGTGCCGAGCAAGAAGTATATGAATTACTTGTCACCTTACCAAACCTTCCCCATCATTCTGTGCCGCAAGGAAAAACAGCAGAGGATAATGAAGTGGTTTTCAGCTGGGGCAACATCCCTTCTTTAGGGGAAGCAGCTCAGCCGCATTGGGATTTGATTAAGCAATATGACATCATTGATTTTGAATTAGGAAACAAAATCACAGGAGCAGGTTTTCCTGTATATAAAGGTAAAGGGGCGCGCTTACAACGAGCTTTGATTAATTTCTTTTTAGATGAGGCAATCAAAGCCGGCTATTACGAAATTCAACCTCCTATTTTGATAAATGAGGATTCCGGTTTTGGTACAGGTCAATTACCCGATAAAGAGGGTCAAATGTATGTGACCAAAGAAGAGGGCCTTTATTTAATCCCAACTGCAGAAGTTCCTATTACCAATTTGTATCGCGATGTGATTGTGAATGAGAAAGAACTACCCATCAAAAATGTCGGTCATACACCTTGTTTCCGCCGTGAGGCTGGATCATGGGGTGCCCATGTGCGTGGTTTAAATCGTTTACATCAATTTGATAAAATTGAGATTGTACAAATTCATAAACCGGAGACTTCTTATCAGGCCTTGGAGGAAATGTCTCAGCATGTTCAAGGCTTATTACAAAAAATGGAATTACCATATCGAGTATTACGTCTTTGTGGTGGCGATATGGGTTTTGCTTCGGCTTTGACTTATGATATGGAAGTATGGTCTGCGGCTCAAGGACGTTGGTTAGAGGTTAGTTCTGTCTCTAATTTTGAAACTTTTCAAGCAAACCGCTTAAAATTACGTACCAAAGTAGATGGTAAGTCTATCTTATGCCATACTTTAAATGGCTCTGCTTTGGCACTCCCTCGCATAGTAGCAGCTATTTTGGAAAATAACCAAGGTCCCAATGGCATAAAGATTCCTGCCGTTTTAGTTCCTTATTGTGGTTTTGAATACATTAACTAAGACCTTCCACACTTAATCGAAAACCTTCGCCGTGCAGATTAATCAGCTGTACGCGAGGGTCTTCTTTCAACATTTTACGAAGTTTGGTCATGTAAACATCCATGCTTCGAGCGTTAAAATAAGTATCATCTCCCCAAATCAATTTCAAGGCATAACTTCTACTGACTGGCCTTCCCAAATTTTCACACAGCAATTTCATCAGGTCATTTTCTTTGGGAGTGAACTTTTGTTCAGTTTGACCCAAAACTATTTTCATTTTTTGAGGAAAATAAACAAAATCGCCAAGATTGACCTCCTCGGCTAAACTTGGCACCGACTTCCCAGAGTGCGTTCTTCTTAAAACCGCTTCAATTCGAGCAACCAATACATCCATGGAAAATGGTTTAGTCAAATAATCATCTGCCCCCACTTTAAAACCTTGAAGGGTATCTTCTTCCATGGATTTGGCAGTAAGAAAAATTATAGGGACATCCAAGTGAGTAGCCCTAATATCCTTAGCTAAAGAAAACCCATCTTTTTTAGGCATCATGACATCTAGTAAACAAATATCAAATGCCTCTTTGACAAACTTATCCAATGCTTCATCTCCATTTTGAGCCCATTGAACTTCATAACCCTTCTTTTTTAAGAATTCTGACAATAACAATCCTAGATTAGGATCATCTTCAGCTAATAAAATGGATGGTCGACTATTTTCCATATTAAATGAAATTAAGTTGTTGGATGAAATGGTAAGCTTATTTCAAAAGTACTTCCAATTTGAGGTAAACTAGAAACCTGAACGGTACCGCCGTGAGCTTCCACAATTTTTTTCACATAACTCAATCCTAGGCCAAAGCCTTTAACATTGTGAATATTTCCTGTAGGAACCCGATAAAATGGTTCAAATACAGAACCTAATACCTCTTTAGCCATACCAATACCTTGGTCAGAAATACGGATGCTTAGGAAACTTGGACTAGAGTTGGTACTTATCGTGATCTCTGGTTTCTCTTTGCTGTATTTAATCGCATTGTCTAAAAGATTAAAGAGCACATTTGAAATATGAACCTCATCTACTTCTATCTGAGCCTGAGAGGCGTCTAATAATAAATTCAAATTTCCTCCTTGAGACTGAATCAATGGACCATTTATCTCGGCCACTTGTTGAATTAAGGTATGTAAATTGATTTCCTTTTTCTTCAAAACAATCGTCTCTTTTTCCATTTGGGCCGTTTGTAAGACTCTTTCTACTTGTCTACCTAAACGAATATTTTCTTCCTTGATAATACCTACATAACGACTAATAGATTCACTTTTTAAACCCGTAGATTCCTCTTGAATTAATTGAGCCGCTAAGGAAATCGTAGAAATGGGCGTTTTGAATTCATGCGTCATGTTATTGATGAAATCATTTTTCACTTCGGCTAATTTCTTTTGTTTCAAAATGGTAGTAACAGCTATGTAAAAACAGCCCAACATGATGAGTAAAAGTAAAGCTGAGCCTAAAAAACTAAAGCCCATCGCTTTCCAAACTAAAGCCTCCTGATTAGGGAAATAAATTTGCAAATATTGACCACTCGGTCTAAGGTCATTGGGGAATAAAGGAGTTATAAATGAGGCAGTTTGAGCCCTTGGGGTTTTCATTAAACCAGCAGAGGTATAGACCCATTGTTTCGATTTACTGGAATCTTTAGGCCCAATCCCAAACACATAGGGCATAGAAATCCCCTTTTCTGCTAATTCTTGCTTAATTAAGCTGTCGATATGTTTGGTCGAGACACGCTGGGTTATAGGCCTTTCTTTGAAAAGGAAATCAGCAAATACTTCCTTGGCCATCTCCGTCTTTTTTAACACTTTTTGAAGTTCCGCTTTCTCTTCTTTCAATTTTTCAGCGTCAATGGTAAGTGCATTTATCTTCTGCGTTTTTTGTTGATCTTCTTTATGTAATTGTGCCAAAAACTTAGGTCGCATTCGATTCAAATCAGCTATACGTTTAGCTTCTCGAGCTTTCGAACGATTTAATTCTTTAATTCTGTTGAGCTCTTGTAAAACCCGAGGTTTCACTGCTCCCATCATGTCATTGAGTTGCTTCTCTTCTCGCAAGCGACGATTGATCCCTTTTAAATCGGCATTAATTTGGTATTCTTCTGTCACCTCAGCAATTTGCCCATTAGGTAGCATAAAGGATTTTCTAACATACAGGATATCATTAGGCATTTCATTTTGTTGGAACTTTTTGAAAGCCTGAAGTTCTCCTGGATTAAATTTAAATTCATGCGAGATTTCCTCTGTAATCAATTCCATGGCATCATGTTGCGCCAACATAGGATCTTTAGCTTGCGGAGGACGTGGTGGTCGAGGAATGGCTTTAGAAGCTAGCTTCTTCTCAAGTGCAGCTATCTCCTTTTGCTGATTTTCATATTCTCTTTGTTTTTGTGATAAAACGTAGAGTTCTTGTTTTTCCAACTTACGAACCACTTTTTCCATTCCATCACGAATGTCGGCCGCTAATTGTTCTGTTTTGGTTTCCAACATAAAACCAAGCCAATAAGACTGAAAGGAAATTAAGCCAATCAATGCCAAAGTCATTAAGCCAATAATGAGTCGTATTTTCTTTTGGGACATATCTTTTCAAACCATTGAATAACAAAATTAAACGATTTATTGTACCAATTTCCTATTGAACAGCCACTTAACATTCTTTAACAGTCAAGTTTTGAATGCTTTATCTAAGTTTGTGCCATCACAAAAATTAAACTGGTATGAAAACATTCATTTTATCGGCCCTTTTAGGAACGATGGGAACCTTTGCCTTGGCACAAGACGCGCCAAAATCGGAGTCTACAATTAAGGTTGTTGTAGAAGAAAATGGAAAACAGAAAGTCATAGAGAGGACATTCTCTAATCCAGACTTGGCTGAAGCTGGCATGAAGCACTTGAACGACTCATTAAACAAAGAAATGGGGAAATCAGATGGCAAAACAAAAATCATCACCATGAATATTCGAAAAGGAGGGGGAAACAGAATGCACTTGGATGGAATGGGACCTATTACACCATTGGATAGAAGGGCTATGGCACGAGTTGAAAAACGCATGAGGAAATTCAAGGATGAGCTAGAAGATAAGCAGGTACGTATTTTTAGACATGGGCCAGACAACATGGAAATACATGTTGAAAAATTACCTGGTGAAAAGAATTTCAAATTTGATTTTGATGAAAATGGTCCTGAGTTACGAGGCTTAAGAAGGCTTCAAGAAGAGGGTTTTCCAATGGGTGGAGGTAATATCGCTTGGGGAAAGGAATCTAGTACCATTAAGGGGCTATTCGCTAACCCGAATCATCCATTTAACGGGAAAATAAATATTCGCTTTCAAGCTCCAGAAAAAGGTACTGTCAACATTAATGTAAGAGACGTAAATGGCAAAGAAGTTGGATCAGAAACTGTAAAAGATTTCCAAGGCCGGTATTTAGGTCAAGTTGATTTGAAAAAAGCTAATCCTGGTTTCTATTTCGTTCAAGTCACTCAAGGAAATGACGGAGCTGTCATCCGAGTAAAAATAGATTAATATTCAATTCGCCTAGTAGAAATAATCCAAATCCTCAACGCTGTCAAGGTTTAAAACCTTGACAGCGTTAGGCAAATCTAACCATTAATTCCTCCTTGAATTCACTAAAATATTGATAATTTTTCCTAATAATCAACAAACTGATTTAATTAGTAGAATATCTAGGAACAGATTAAAAATACAGTTAAAAAGTCTGAATTTCACCAACGCTGTCAAGGTTTAAAACCTTGACAGCGTTCATGTTATTTTCCCATATTGTATAGCACAAAGGCATACGAATCCGCCGTAAGTTCAATCAATTTTGCCGTATTTGATGAACCATGTCCACTATTGGTATCGATTCGAATAATCATCGGTTTTGATGAGGTATTTTTCTCTTGCAAAGTTGCAGCATACTTAAATGAATGAGCTGGCACTACCCGATCATCGTGATCTGAGGTAAAGACCATGGTTGCTGGGTAATTCATCTCTTTGATATTATGTAATGGCGAATAGGCATAAAGCGCCTTGAATTCTTCCGGATTATCACTACTACCATAATCAGCTACCCAGTTCCAACCAATGGTGAACTTCTGGAAGCGCAGAATATCCATAACACCTACTCCCGGAAGAGCAGCTGCAAATAAATCTGGTCTTTGGTTAATAACTGCACCAACTAATAAACCCCCATTGGAACGGCCAGATGCTGCCAAATAAGCAGGAGAAGTATATTTCTCACGAATTAAAAATTCCGCGCCAGCTATAAAATCATCAAACACATTTTGTTTCTTCAATTTCATTCCTGCTTCGTGCCACGTTTCCCCATACTCACTACCACCACGTAAATTAGCAACCACATAAATTCCTCCCTTTTCTAACCAAGGGATTAAACTCGCTGAGAAAGCTGGGCTGGAACTAATATTAAATCCGCCATAACCATACAAAATGGTTGGATTTTTACCAGTTAATTCAATTCCTTTTTTACTCACAATAAACATCGGAACTTGAGTGCCATCTTTTGATGGATAGAATTTTTGAACGACGGAATAATCCGACGGATCAAAAGATAGACTTGGTTTACGGAACAGGGTAGACTTATTTTCCGCGATATCATATCGGTAAATCGTTGGAGGAAAATTAAAAGAAGAATAGGTATAAAAAGTAAATTTATCCTCCTTTTCGCCACCAAATCCTCCCGCATTTCCAAGACCAGGTAAGGTAACTGAACCAAGTGCTGACCCTTGGTAATCATAAATCAGCACGCGAGAGCTTACATCTTTAGAATAATTCAAAAACAAGCGTTTACCAACAGTATTCACATCTTGTAATGGCTCTGGCTTTTCTGCCACAATGGTCTTCCAATTTCCCTTGGCTGGATTAGTCGGATCAACACGTACAAGTTTCTTATTAGGAGCTCCCTCATTGGTTTCCATAATCAAGATATCACCATCATTATCCACCACACTGAAATCGTATTTTCCAGGTTCGGCCACTACTGGCTTAAATTTCGTCTCCCTTTTTGAAGCATCTAAAACCCAAAGCGCATTTCCATCCAAACCTTTGCCTCGATCCGAAATCGTTAAAAATGCAAAACGCTCATCATCCGAGGTACTCACCGTGTGGAAGCGTTGTGGATTTTTCGCATCTTCATATATCAATTGATCCTGAGATTGAGACGTCCCCACCTTATGAAACCATACCTGGTGGTTCTCGTTTTTTGTACTTAATTCCTTTCCTTTACCAGGTTCTGGATACCGCGAATAATAAAACCCATCTCCCTTCCAAGCTACTCCACTCACTTTCACCCAACTCAATTCATCAGGCAGATTTTTGCCCGTCTCCATATCACGTACATAAAAGGTTTGCCAGTCACTACCACTCAAGCTTAAACCTACGCAAGCATATTTTCCTGATTTATTCAAGGAAAATACGGTCAAACGAGTAGTTCCGTCTTTGGATAAGCTGTTTGGGTCAATAACTTGCTCAGGTTTTCCTTGAAGGCCTTTTTGACGATAAAGAACGGATTGATTCTGTAAACCTGAATTTTTATAAAAATAAAACCAATCTCCCTTGCGAAATGGAGCTGAAATTTTTTCATAATTACTAAGCGCCTCAATACGCTTTTTGAATTCCTCCCTTAACGGAATTTGGTTTAAATAACCAAAACTTACCTCATTTTGAGCCTTCACCCAAGCTTTTGTTTCTTCACTATTATCGTCTTCAAGCCAGCGATATGGATCCGCAACTTGGGTTCCATGGTAATTATCGATGTGATCGATTTTTTTTGTTTTGGGGTATTTCATTTGGGCAAAAGTAGACACTGAAATTAGTGTCATTACTGCAATTAAGTTTGTTGTTGACATCATGTAATTTAAAATAGAGATCCTGTCTCGGATCTAGGTGCAATCCCCACGTGGCGGTAGGCTTTCTCGGTAGCCTCCCTTCCTCGGGATGTTCTTTTCAAAAATCCTTCCTGAATTAAAAATGGCTCATATACCTCTTCAATGGTCTCAGCCTCTTCTCCACAAGCCGTAGCAATCGTCGTTAAACCCACAGGGCCTCCCTTAAATTTTTCAATGATCGTTAGCAAAATGCGATTATCCATTTCATCTAAACCATTCATATCCACATCCAAAGCCTCTAAGGCGAATTTTGCAATCTCCACATCAATGCTCCCTGTCCCTTTGATTTGAGCAAAATCACGCGTACGTCTAAGTAAATTATTGGCAATACGCGGAGTTCCCCTACTTCTTCTAGCTATTTCAAATGCCCCGCTTTCATCAATGGGCATATTTAAAATGGTTGCCGAGCGTTTTACAATGGTGGTCAATAATTGAGCATCATAATATTCCAATCTCGCATTTATTCCAAACCTTGCGCGCAAAGGCGAAGTAAGCAAACCAGCTCGGGTGGTAGCCCCAATCAAGGTAAAAGGATTCAAACCAATCTGAATACTGCGTGCATTAGGGCCTGAATCCAACATAATATCAATTTTATAATCCTCCATGGCGGAATACAAATACTCCTCCACAATGGGGTTCAGGCGATGAATCTCATCAATAAATAAAACATCATAGGGCTGTAAATTCGTAAGCAAGCCCGCTAAATCAGATGGCTTGTCTAAAACAGGTCCTGAAGAAATTTTCAAAGTTGAGCCTAATTCATTCGCAATGATATGAGAGAGCGTGGTCTTACCCAAACCTGGAGGACCATGCAATAATACGTGATCCAGCGCCTCCTCTCTTGCTTTGGCAGCGCCAACAAATATTTTTAAGTTCTCAACGATCTTCCCTTGACCCGTGAAATCAAAGAAACTCAAAGGCCGTAATGCCTTATCAATTTCCTTTTCCTGCTGAGGTAATGACTCAGAATCTCCCTTCAAATAGTCTTCACGCATAAAACTTGAAAATTTATATTGTTAATCAAAGATAATTTTATGCCCGCAATAAATGAGCATTTGGGTCAAAATTAAATTCGAGAAATAAAATCTAGCTTCACGAAAAAAGCCTATTTATTATAGATAAATTTCATATTTTTGAAGGTATTTAAACCTTAAACAATGAGTTCTATTTTTATTGGAGAATTAGCCGGAACTGCCACCTTGATTTATTTGGGAAATGGTGTAGTGGCTAACGTTTTATTAAAAGGCACCAAAGGACATCAAACAGGCTTACTAGCCATAGCGGCTGCTTGGGCATTTGCTGTTACTATTGGCATATTCGTTTCAACTTATTTTGGTAGCCCGGGGGCTCATTTAAATCCCATAGTTACGATTGCCGGATGTGTCAAAACGGGAGATTGGGCACTCTTTACTACCTACGTAGGTGGGCAAATCTTGGGAGCCATGTTAGGGCAACTATTGGTCTGGCTTCATTACCACCCTCATTACCAGGTAACAGAGGAGGCTGGAGCCATTAAAGCTACTTTTTGTACAGATCCAGCCATCAAAACATGGCCATTCAACTTTATCTCTGAGGCTTTTGCCTCCGCATTAATCATTGTGGCTTTGGGAACATTTTCTACGATTGAACATGGACTTGGACCCTTTTTAGTCGGCATACTTGTTTGGGCAGTTGGTTTAGCTTTAGGAGGTACCACAGGTTATGCTGTCAACCCTGCAAGAGATTTAGGTCCTCGTATCATGCATTTCATTTTACCCATTCCCAATAAAGGAAAAAGCGATTGGGAATATGCTTGGATTCCTGTATTAGGACCTTCGGCGGGCGCTTTGATTGGCGCATATTTACTGACATTAAACTAATTTTTCCCATGTATATCGGATCCATTGACCAAGGAACAACAAGTTCTAGATTTATTATTTTCAACAAAGGTGGAGAAATCATCTCCATGGGCCAGAAGGAACATGAGCAAATTTATCCGCAAGCAGGCTGGGTAGAACATAATGCCGAAGAAATTTGGCAAAATGTACAAGAGGTCATTGGGCTAGCACTGGGTAAAGCCGGTTTATCTGCCCGAGATATTGCCGCTGTTGGAATTACAAATCAACGAGAGACTACGGTCGTTTGGAATAAAAAAACAGGAAAACCCTACCATAACGCCTTGGTTTGGCAAGATACCCGCGTCGGATCTGAATTAGCAGAGCTTGCCCAAGAAGGTGGAATGGATCGCTTCCGGGCTAAAACAGGATTGCCCTTAGCCACCTATTTCAGCGGTCTAAAATTACGTTGGTTACTGAATCATGTACCTGGCTTAAGGGAGGATGCGCTAAAAGGAGATGCCCTGTTTGGCACCATGGATTCCTATATATCTTGGCAATTAACGGGTGGAGTAGAAGGGGGAATTCACATTACCGATGTGACCAATGCTAGTAGAACCCAATTAATGGACTTATCCACTTGCGCATGGGATGATGAAATATTGGAAGTTTTACATATTCCCAAAGCTATGCTTCCTGAAATTAAAGCTAGTTCCCAAGTATATGGAAACGCCAAAGGAGTTTTAGATGGAGTACCTTTAGCTGGCATTTTAGGTGACCAACAAGCTGCCTTGGTTGGCCAAACTTGTTTTAATCCTGGTCAAGGAAAAAACACCTATGGGACAGGATGTTTTCTTTTGATGAACACAGGTCAACAAGCCATTCCTTCACAATTTGGTTTATTAACTACGGTAGCTTATCAATTGGGTAACGAACCAGTGCATTATGCACTGGAAGGCTCCGTTGCCATTGCTGGCTCACTGGTTCAATGGTTACGAGATAATTTAGGCCTAATACAAAATAGCCCTGATATTGAAAATCTTGCTAGGGAGGTGGAAGACAATGGAGGCTGCTATTTTGTGCCAGCTTTTTCTGGACTTTATGCTCCATATTGGAAACAAGATGCCCGTGGCGTTTTGGTTGGCCTAACCAGCTATGTCAATAAAAGCCATATTGCTCGAGCGGCCTTAGAAGCCACCGCTTTTCAAACATGGGAAGTATTAGAAGCCATGGAAAAAGATGCTGGTATTCCGATTACTTCCTTACGGGTAGACGGCGGCATGGTAGTTAATGAATTATTGATGCAATTCCAATCTGATATCCTGGGACAAGAAGTCATTTGCCCTAAAATTATTGAAACTACAGCCTTGGGTGCAGCCTATGCGGCCGGTCTTGCCGTTGGATATTGGGAAAACTTGGAGGATCTGAAGAAAAATTGGGCCATCCAACATCGCTGGAATTCCCAAATGGATGACAGCCTACGATCCCATATGAAAAAACAATGGAAGAAAGCTGTATCTAAAAGTTTCAACTGGGAGGATTAACCTCTTTTCACTTTCGGGGCATCAGCACGGGTAGTACCGTAAGCTGGACAATTGGTATTTTGTGAACAAGCTGCACATACAAAAGTGGCAAGCAACACGATGGCCAATACTTTTTTCATATAATTAGTTTTAAACAGATGCTAATTTAGTTTTTGCTTTTATCTCAAGCTCTATTTTCGTATTTAATTCTTCCTCTGAGGTAAGCGTGTTTGGTTGGTTATAACCCAAAATATTCAACATGGAACTACTATTTTGCTCCTCAGAAAACAAACGGGTTGTCACCGTTCCATCTTCTAAACGATCAATAATCACATGCTTAGGCGCAGGAATCAAACAATGTTGAATACCTCCATAACCTCCTAAGGACTCTTGGTAAGCTCCTGTGTGAAAAAAGCCAACGTACTGTCGCTCAGTCGCTTCCTCAAAAATAGGTAAATATAAATCAGAACTATGCGCTTCCGTATTATAAAAATCCATGGAATCACATGTCAAGCCTCCTAAATTCACTTTTTGGTAGGGAGAGCCCCAATTATTAACCGGTAACATGATGTACTTTTGGTTCATTCCCCATGAATCAGGTAACTGAGTGATGAAAGAACCGTCAATCATATACCAAAGCTCTTTATCATTTTGCAATTTTTGATCTATAATCTCATACAAAACGGCCCCACTCTCTCCTACTGAATACGAACCAAATTCCGTAAAAATATTAGGAACAGGCACATTGTTTTTATTACAAATCCAGGAGATAGATTCTACTATCTCATCAACCATGGCTTGGTAATCGTAATTAAATTGCAATGAAGTTTGAATCGGCAGGCCTCCTCCTAAATCAATGGAATCCAATTCTGGGCAAATCTTTTTAATCTCACAATACTTGTAAATAAAGCGACTCAACTCCGACCAATAATAGGCACTATCTTTAATACCTGTATTGATGAAGAAATGTAACATCTTCAAATTAAAACGTGGATTCGGCTTGATTTTATCTAAATAAAGTGAATTCACATCAGAATAACGTACACCTAAACGAGAAGTATAAAAGGCAAAATCCGGTTCCTCATCAGTAGCAATACGTATGGCCAAATTAACTTTGTCTGCCGTAACGGATTTCTCGTAAAAATCAATTTCCTTTAAATTATCTAATATTGGAATACAATTGAAGCCTTCATTGATAAACTCTGAAATGTATTGAGTATACAAAGGCTGCTTATATCCATTGCATAAAATATAAGTCGATTTAGAAATTTTCCCACGCTCATACATATCCCGAATAATGGGTATATCAAAAGCACTGCTCGTTTCTAAATGAACATGCTGTTTAATGACCTCATCCAATACAAAGGAAAAATGGGAGGATTTAGTACAATAACAATAGGTGTAATTTCCCTTGTAATTGTATTTCTTGATGGCATTTCTAAACAATAATTTGGCATTATCGATATGCTCCCCAATCTTGGGTAAATAGGATAATTTTAATGGTGTACCATATTGTTTAATGATCTCCATCAAAGGGACATTATTAAACAATAACTCATTGTTCTCATTGATATTGAATTCCCGAGTAGGAAATTCAATGGTTTGATCAATTAGATCGATGTAATTTTTCATGGATACTTACCAAATTAAAAAACGAGTACTCTCGAATTGTGGAAAAACGTGCAAAACTGCAATAAAAGTATGTACTTTGCAAACTATTCTATACAATGTTACATACCAAAAATTCATTTTATCGCTATAGGTGGTGCGGCGATGCATAATCTAGCCTTAGCACTTCAGGTTCAAGGTTATAAAATTTCAGGTTCAGATGATGAAATCTACGAACCATCGAAAAGCTTGCTAGAGAAACACGGCATTTTGCCTGAAAGTTTTGGTTGGTTTCCAGAAAAAATACAAAGCGATTTAGATTGTGTCATTGTAGGCATGCACGCCCGTGCTGATAATCCCGAATTACTCAAAGCTCAAGAATTAGGAATTCGTATAGAATCTTACCCTTCATTCTTGTTTGAACATAGTAAAAATAAACAGCGCATTGTCATAGCTGGAAGTCATGGAAAAACCAGCATTACTTCCATGGTATTACATGTTCTTAAGACACTCCATAAAAAATTTGATTACCTAGTTGGAGCCAAAATTGAGGGATTTGACTTAATGGCCTCATTATCCGACGCACCGATAATTGTCATTGAAGGAGATGAATATTTGGCCTCCCCCATCGACAGAAGAGCTAAATTTTTATTGTACCAAGCTCATATTGCGTTAATTTCTGGGATCGCTTGGGATCATATCAATGTGTATCCCACTTTTGAATCCTATACAGCTTCTTTCGAAGAATTAATTAAATCCATGCCCAAAGCAGGCAGTCTATTCTACGATCAAAAAGATAGAACCTTAGAACAATTAACGGACTCTTGCCCAGACCACACGGAAAAAACAGGCTATGAAGCACATCCATCTTATATTAAAAATGGACTAACCATTTTAAAAGGTTTAGATGGGAAAGAATATGAAATTCAAATTTTTGGTGAGCATAGTTTAAAAAACCTGAATGGCGCTCGTTTACTTTGTGAACAAGTAGGTATTTCTACCAGCGATTTTTATTTAGCAATTCAGTCATTCAAAGGCGCTGCTAAACGCCTGGAGCTGGTTGGCAAGTCCGACTCCACTTTATTTTACAAAGATTTTGCTCATGCCCCTTCTAAGGTAAAAGCTACCACAGAAGCACTTAAAAGCCAATATCCCCAAAGAAAGCTGATTGCTTGTCTTGAATTACATACTTTCAGCAGTTTAAATCCTGCCTTTCTGCCTCATTATTCCAAGACATTAGATGCAGCAGATGCTGCTGTCATCTATTTAAGTGAGCATGCACGGGAGATAAAAAAAATGGAGCGAATGGAAGATGATCAGGTACAACCCTATTTTCAACACCCGAATTTGATTATTCTAAGAGATCCGGCCGCCATGAAAGCTTACCTAGCACAGCAAACTTGGAACCAATGTAACCTGTTAATGATGTCCTCAGGTACATTTGATGGGCTAGATTTTTCAGGTTTAGCCCATCAAATGGGATTAAGCATTGAGTAATTGATCCAATTCTGTTTTAAAACCGGTTAAAAGAATTTCCTTCATACTGATTTTACGCTTTTGCGTATTAATCTTACTTTGTATCGGTTTTTCTTCCATTTGGCGATCCTGTTCGGCTTGGGCGATAAAGCTTTCCAATTCACTGCGCTCTTTCTTTGTCATGTAATCCATTTGATTAATCATGATTTTCAATTGCTCAATTCTTGGTTTATCGTTTAAAGCAGGATGACGGTAAGAAATAACCCTCAATAAATAATTCATCTCAAAAATCTTATCGCAAATGGTTCTGAAACGTTCTGCCAAACTACGATCCAAGGATTTCATTTGTGCTGTAATTTCTTTCCACTTCACTAAATAAGCTTTCGCTTTATCTGCCGTAGCAGGCATATTTACCTGATCTCCCAATTTGGATTCTAGCTCCTGGGTCATCGCCATTAGCTCTTGAACGCGAGGGTCAATACGAGGTTTAACCTCAATACCTTTAATTCGATTGTACTTTTCAAAAAACATATCGTTTGCCTTTTTGAAATTCTTCCAAAGCATCGATTGTTTTTTCGGAGGTAAACCTAATACGGTTTTCCACTCCTTTTGTAATTCTTTTACCTTACCCACAGAATCATCAATATCGGGTGCTTTTCTCAATTGATGCACCCCATCAATAAATCCTTGTAATTTGGCTATTTTCTCATCTATGATTCGATTCTTCTCTTCAAAATACACCCTTCTTCGTAAGAAAAATGCCTCTAAAATTGCTTGAAAAGAATTCGTTAATTCGTCTTGATATTGGCGATCTACCGGCCCGGTTTTAACCCATTTGGATTTTATTTCTACCAATTGCTCCGTAGCCACTAAAACATCTTCCCCGTGAGCAGCATTTTTTGCGTCTTCTATTAGAGCGCGTTTAATCTCTAAATTCTTAACCTGATTTTGTTGAATCAATGAGCGTAAAAACTCTTCAATTCTATCCAACTCATCAAATAATGGTTTAAAATCACCTAGGCCATCAAACTCAGACAAATAAGCCTTCATTTGAACTACTTTTGTCAAAAATGAACCTTTGTTTTGGACTTCCTTGACTTCGTTGGATAAATCCGCGACTTTTTTCTTGGCTAATTCAAAACGGTTGACAAAATACTGCAATGCTTCTTGTTCCGTATTACGAACAAAACCAATCTCACGCTCGGGAAAGTTAAGAAATGCTTTGATATAGACTTTGCCATCTCGACAAAATCCAAATTCATTGGAGGTGGTTGCTTCCATCTTTTTTGATATAAGAGAGCTTCAAGCAAATGCCCTGGCTCAAAAATTAGGTGTGGTTTAAATAATCTTTTTTACAAAGCCCTAAATTATTTAAATTTTAATAAATCTCTAAACATTTTGGATTAATAATCTTTTTAAAAATCACTAAAACAAAAAATAATCCGGAAACAGTTTCCGGCTTTTTACGATATTTGCATCTTATTAAAATTCCAAACGCCGCATGAGCAACGAAACAATCATATTTTCGATGGAAAGGGTCTCTAAGACCATCCCTCCACAGAAAACTATTTTAAAAAATATTTACCTGTCATTCTTTTACGGAGCCAAAATTGGAGTCCTGGGTCTTAATGGTTCCGGAAAATCAACTTTGCTACGCATCATTGCAGGAATCGATAAATCATACACAGGCGAAGTTGTTTTTTCTCCAGGTTATACCGTGGGTTTGCTGGAGCAAGAACCCCAACTTGATCCCAATAAAACTGTGTTAGATGTGGTGGAAGAAGGGGTAGCTGAAATCAAAAACCTTTTGAGAGAATTTGATGAAATCAATGAAGCTTTTGGTGATCCGGATGCTGATTTTGACAAATTACTTTCCCGACAAGGTGAAGTACAAGAAAAATTAGATCACTTCAATGCCTGGGAACTGGACAATCGTTTAGAAAAAGCAATGGATGCTTTGCGTTGTCCTCCGTCCGATGCGCTCATTAGTACTTTATCTGGAGGAGAAAAAAGACGTGTTGCTCTTTGCCGATTATTATTACAAGAACCCGATGTTCTATTGTTGGACGAGCCTACCAACCACTTAGATGCTGAATCCGTTTGGTGGTTAGAAGAACATTTACGCCAATACAAAGGAACGGTGATTGCCGTTACCCACGACCGTTATTTCTTAGACAATGTGGCAGGATGGATTCTAGAACTTGACCGTGGTGAAGGGATTCCTTGGAAAGGAAATTATTCCTCATGGTTGGAGCAAAAGCAAAACCGTTTGGCTCAAGAAGAAAAAACTGAGTCTCGTCGACAGAAGACTTTACAGCGTGAGTTGGAATGGGTAAGAATGGCCCCAAAGGCTCGTCAAGCTAAATCAAAAGCACGTATTGGGGCCTATGAAAAGCTCCTTTCGGAAGAAAATAAACAAAAAGAAGACAAATTAGAGATCTACATTCCCGCAGGTCCACGTTTAGGAAATAAAGTGATTGAGGTACAAGGTGTTTCCAAATCGTATGGTGATAAGTTACTTTTTGAAAATCTAAGTTTTTCCTTGCCTCCTGCAGGAATTGTCGGCATAATTGGCCCCAATGGTGCGGGTAAAACCACCCTGTTTAAATTAATCACTGGTCAGGTACAACCCGACTCTGGTAGTTTTGAAGTGGGGGAAACTGTTCAACTGGCCTATGTGGACCAAGAGCACCATCAATTAAAAGCAGAAAAATCAGTATTTGAAACGATCTCTGATGGAAACGATTGGGTCATGTTAGGTGGAAAGCAAAGCAATGCCCGCGCCTATGTGAGTAAATTCAACTTCAATGGGGCTGATCAAGAGAAAAAAATTGGCAACCTTTCGGGGGGAGAGCGAAACAGAGTGCACCTTTCTATGATGTTAAAAGAAGGAGCCAACGTTTTATTGCTGGATGAACCTACCAACGATTTGGATGTAAATACGCTTCGAGCACTCGAGGAAGGTTTAGAAAATTTTGCAGGATGCGCAGTTGTCATTTCCCACGATAGATGGTTCCTTGACCGAATTGCAACGCATATTTTAGCCTTTGAAGGTGATTCCCAAGTTACTTGGTTTGAGGGCAATTATTCCGAGTACGAAGAAGCTAGAAAGAAACGTTTGGGCAATGACATCATTCCTAAACGAATCCGATATAAAAAATTAAATTAAATGAGAGCTGGCATTACCGTGGCATTGCTCGTTCTATCCAACGTCTTTATGACCTTGGCGTGGTATGGGCATTTGCAATGGAAAGAAAGTTCCTGGCTGAAACATGCAGGAATTTGTACCATCATACTATTCAGCTGGGGACTCGCTTTTTTTGAATATGCCATACAAGTACCTGCCAATCGACTAGGATTTAAGGAAAATGGAGGGCCATTCTCTTTTTTTGAATTAAAGACTATTCAAGAGGCCATTTCCCTCATAGTCTTCACCCTTTTTCTTATTTTCGTGGTGAAGTCTGAAAAACTAGCCTGGAATCATTTCTTAGGTTTTGGCCTAATACTTCTGGCGGTTTATGTTATTTTTAAAAAATGGTAAACCCCAAAGGGATAAAAAACGATTGATACGATGGATTCTAGAGAAAAAATAAATGCCCTTTTACATGAGATGAGTAAGGTGGTAGTAGGGCAAGAAAGGTTGATAAATCGACTTTTAGTGGGTCTATTTACCGGTGGACACGTGCTCTTAGAAGGGGTACCTGGATTAGCCAAAACATTAACCATCAACACCCTAGCAAAAATCCTTGATCTCCATTTTCATCGCATCCAGTTTACGCCAGATCTATTACCAGCTGATTTGGTAGGAACCATGATTTATAATCCCTTAAAAAATGAGTTTGAAGTAAAAAAAGGACCCATTTTTGCTCAAATCATTTTAGCCGACGAAATAAACCGTGCTCCTGCCAAAGTGCAATCAGCCTTGTTAGAAGCCATGGCTGAAAAACAAGTAACGATTGGCGATACTACCTATCCATTAGATAAGCCCTTTTTAGTTTTAGCCACTCAAAACCCTGTTGAACAAGAAGGAACTTTTCCTCTTCCAGAAGCGCAAGTGGACCGCTTTATGCTTAAGGTATTCTTGAATTATTTAGATAAAGAACAAGAATTAGAGGTAATGCGGAAAATGTCCAACATGGACTTTGAATATGAGGTAAAGACCATCATGAATTTGGAAGATATTCAGAAAATCAGGAAGGAAATCAACCAAATCACCATCAGTGAAACCTTAGAAAAATACATCATTGAATTAATCTTTGCCACACGTAATCCTGCCGAATATGGATTAGTTCAAGAGGCGAATTACATTCAGTTTGGCGCATCACCCAGAGCCAGCATACACCTCAATCTAGCCGCAAAAGTAATGGCTTACCTAGAAGGACGCGACTATGTTTTACCAGAAGACATCAAAGAAATGGCGCCAGATGTATTGAATCACCGCATCATCCTCAATTATGTGGCAGAAGCAGATGGCATAAGCACCCTTCAAATTATCCAATCTATTTTAAGTAGTGTGGCTATAAATCGCTAGGTAACGGGTAAATTTTATTGACATTCCCCTTTTAAAGTCAATGAAATCCGAATACATGAAAACTCGCCTAGCATTTCTTTTGCTTAGTATTGCCTTATTTAGTTTCCAAACCGCTGAACCTCTGCGTGTTTTTCTCATTGGTGATTCTACCATGGCAGATAAAGTCCCTGCCGATTATCCAGAAACTGGCTGGGGAATGCCTTTCGCTCACTTATTTAACGAGGCCGTAGAAGTACAAAACCATGCCTATAATGGTCGGAGCACCAAAAGTTTCCGAAAAGAAGGAAGGTGGGCTAAAGTCTTTCAACAAATCAAAAAAGGTGATTATGTTTTCATTCAATTTGGGCATAATGATGCCAAAATATCCGATACCAGTAGATATGCTGCGGCGCAAACTGATTACCGGGAAAATATCACTCGGTATGTCAAAGAAACTCGATCCAAAGGAGGGATTCCCGTTTTATTAACTTCCATCCAAAGGCGTAAATTTGATTCCGCAGGGGCCTTTGTGGATCAGCACGGCGAATACCCGCAAGTAGTCAGAGAAGTAGCTAAACAAGAAAAAGTCCTCCTGATCGACTTAGAAAAAATCAGTAGGGCACAAATTGAAAAATTAGGCCCCGACTTATCTAAAAAAATATACCTGCATTATCCTGCCGGAATCTTCAAAAAATTCATGAAAGGAGTCTCAGATGACACTCACTTTTCAGTTTACGGAGCCTCTTGGATGGCACAAGCAGTAGCTTCAGCCATATTTGATTCCAATGAAGCGCTCAGAAGCTTTCTCAAAAAATCAGCCTTCAGCCAAAAATACCAATATGAAATACCCTTAGTAGCGGGCACAGCATTTAAATTAGATACTTTTTCCATCGTTCGCTATGGGGCTATTTCTTCTCCAAGTCAACTTAATACCACTGCTATTCAACAAGCCATAGATGTTTGTCATGAGCAGGGTGGTGGAGTGGTTCATCTACCAGCTGGATTTTGGCTTAGTGGCCCGATTATTTTAAAATCAAATGTCAATTTACACTTAGCTTCTGGTGCCTTATTACAATTTAGCCGCCAAAGTAAAGACTATCCACTGGTGAAAACATCTTGGGAAGGAGTAGAAGCCATTCGTGCGCAATCTCCCATTTCAGCCTTTCATGCTACGAATATTGCCATCACTGGGCATGGAATAATCGATGGGGCTGGTGAAGCCTGGCGACCTGTCAAAAAGGGTAAATTAACAGCTGGTGAATGGGCTGAATTAGTCAAATCAGGAGGTGTCTTAAACGACACAAAAGATACTTGGTACCCAACTTCCCGAGCTTTAAAGGCCGCCAAAATGGACCGTGCAGGTGTGGTAGCTGCGGGTTGGACCATCGAAAAGTCAGAGGAAATCAAAGAGTTTTTGAGACCCAATATGATTAGCCTGATTGAATGTGAACAAATCTTATTGCAAGGTGTCAGCTTTCAAAACTCCCCTGCTTGGAATATCCATCCATTACTTTGTAAGCACCTAACAGTCAACGAAATAAAAGTTAAAAATCCATGGTTTGCTCAAAATGGAGATGGGATAGATATTGAATCATGTGAATATGTCTTGGTTAAAAATAGCAGTTTTGATGTAGGTGATGATGGTATTTGCCTCAAATCGGGTAAAGACGAAGAAGGGAGAAAAAGGGCTAGGCCTAGTGCACATATTTGGATTGACCAGTGCCAAGTATTTCACGGGCACGGAGGCGTGGTGGTAGGCAGTGAAATGTCTGGAGGAGTTCATGATTTATATGTTTCCAACTGTCAATTTTTAGGTACAGATGTGGGACTTCGTTTCAAAACAGCTAGAGGAAGGGGTGGCATTGTGGAAAATGTGTACATTCGAGATATTCTGATGAAAAATATTGCTGGAGAAGCTATTCTCTTTGACATGTATTATCAAGGTAAAGATCCACTAAGCACTTTTGGCAATGGGGAAGAAAAACCCGTCATTGCTAGTATGCCAGTCAATGAAGGAACTCCTCAGTTTAAATCCATTTGGGCAGAACGCATACGTGTAAAAGGTGCTCAGACAGGCCTTCTGATTCGCGGATTACCCGAAATGCCCATCAGGCAAATCAAATTGCAGGATGTACAAATCGAATGCGATCAAGCCTACCGGGCAATTGAGGCTGATGACATTGATTTAGAGCAAGTTATATTCTCCAAAACAAAAGACATCAAAAGTGAACTTTACCACGTAAAGCATTGGAAATTTGCGGGCAAAGAGCTAACATTAGTACCTTAAAAGAACCATTATGCCCTTGCCATCTATTTTTAAATCAGAAACAAGCAAACAATTACTTGCTAGAATTGATGCATTAAAGCCTGACTCCAAGGCCCTATGGGGAAAAATGAACGTGGCTCAAATGTTGGCTCATTTATGCGTTCCATATGAACAAATCAAAGGGGAAAACACAGAGCAAGTTCCTTGGTACCTTAAATTATTCTTGAAATTATTTCTAAAGAACCTCTTAACCAATGAGGCACCTTACCTAAAAAATGCCCGCACGGCTCCATCATTCCTCAAGGTGAATGAGCACGATTTCGAAATAGAAAAAAACCGTTTAAAGACCTACATCCTAGAGATTGAAAGAATGGGTGCGCAAGAACTGTGTCAACGACCTTCTCTTAGTTTAGGAATACTCAATGAAACCGAGTGGAACAATATGCTTTACAAGCATTTAGACCATCACTTACGACAGTTTGGAGTATAATTAAAAAGTCCTGACCGCTAAAACTCGCATACTTAGACGTTTAAAATAGTTAGTTTGCATGCCCGTGTTCAAATTATGAGTCACGGCATGTTCTTTATCTATTTCTGTGGAAGTCCAGTACCAAGCAGATTTGAACACATTATTGGACTTCATTTTTTTAAGATTCAACTTTTGATGAATTAATTCAAATTCCTCCTGCGTGGGTAATCGCCAATCATCAAAACCGTTTAAGTTGAGATTTTCACAGGCGATGAGCGCATTAGGATAATCAAATTGTCCGATATCCTTGGTCGTGGCAATCAAACCATGGTTATCTTTTTCAAAAATCACATAACCTCCCAATTTTTCCTGAGGGGCTTTTATCGTAGCCCTTTGACCTAAGGAAATAAAAGCAGCACTACAAATGAATAATACGATGGCAAAAAATTTCACTAGCATAAATTGATAATTCCATTTCAAAGTTCTGAAATTATTCCTACAATCATTTCATTTAGGCTCTAATTTGAATGTTTTTATTCCTAGAACTTACCCGACATAATACCCTAGGCTGTGCTAAATTTAGGTCCATTGGTCTATTCATCTTGCAAATAAGGGCAAAAAGCCGTATTTTGAAGTAATTTTACTTTGAACTTAACAAAAACCAATTTAACCATTACCTAGCATATTCCTGCCTACGAAAATTTAATTCAGGAATACTACCATGGAGTGCTTTTTCTCTGCGGGGCAAATGGGTAAATGTTCCTATCATAGAACTGAGAAATTCATCATTTCTCCTGAACATGATACCACAAAAGTGTCAAAGGAAATATGTCAAGGATGAATCGTTTTATTTCATAAAATGAAAAAATAAGCTCCTTGCACAATTTGTTAGCCAGATTAATTATGTCAATCCATATAGAAGAACATACTACTTTAGATGAAATCGTATTTCAGAATAGAAATCAAGAATACGGCGCATTTCAATTAAGGGCTATTTATCCTTCTACTTTAAATAAATCAGCTCTAAAAGGATCCCTCCTTTTTACCCTGGTTATCGTATTGATGTTTTGTTACCATATCTGGGAGGATGCTCAGTCCCAGAAAACAGATGTAGGCAAAGAGGTGATGGCAGAAGTAATGCGATTAGCTCCTCCCCCTCCAGTAAAAAAACAGGATGAGTTAGCTCCACCTCCGCCCAAAGAAATTCCAAAAGTTACCACAACTAAGTTTTTACCCCCAGAAATTAGACCCGATGATGACCCTGAGCCAGTAGTTAGGCCTCCAGAGCAAGATAAAATCAAAGGTAATCCAGGAAGAGTGGATGCCATAGGAGATGTTACGGAGGGGCAAGCAGACGGAGCAGAGATAGAAGCAGAACCTCCGGCCATAGCTTACCCATTCAATAATGGGGTTTGGGAGTGGCCCAGCGGAAAAAGCCTACAAAGTCTGATTCCGGTAGGCTCCACCGCTTGCTCTGTTGACTTTAGAATCAAAATTAAAGCGGATGGAACGGTGAAAGAAATTCAGACCAACAGTGATTGCGAAAGTAATGTGGAGGGAATTCTCACAAATTATTTTAAGAACCATCGTTTTGTATTACAAAACTCCAAAAAAGTGGGAATCGGTGCGGCAGTGACTTCAAAAAAAGAGTACATTTTGAATTAAAGCAAGATTCCCTATTGAAAATTGACATGATGACGGCCAATAAATCAGCCCATTTTTACACACCTATTTACCTATTCTTCTTCATTTTGGGAATAGGTCTTCTGATGACGCTACCGGGTTTTTCACAAGACTCCAACATCAATAAAAGCCCAGCAGAGCAATTTAGAGTAGCCAAAGATTATTACAATGCCGCCAATTACGCAGCGGCTAGAATGGAATTTTCTTTGTTCTTGGAGAAAAATGCCAAAGATTTCGATCGTAATTCCAATGAAATTGTTGATGCAGAATTCTTTATCGTATTATGTGATTTTTACATCAACACCACGCGAGCCAAGGTGGCAGTGGAACGTTTTATTGCCAACCATCCTTCAAGTTTAAAAACATCTATTTTGGTTAAGGAAATTGGGAGCTTTCTCTATAAAGCAGGTCAATACCAAGATGCAATTCAATACATAGAACAACGGGTATCCATCTTAGATCCTGAAATACGATTTCAATTAGCGATTTGCTATTTACAGGTGGGCTTAAATACCAAAGCGCTGAGCTTGTTTGAATTATTGAGTAATGATGACAATGAATCTGTGGCCTACGCAGCCTCCTATTATTCGGGATTATTGAAGTTAAATCAAAAACAATTTTCTTCGGCCATTTTTGATCTAAAAAAGGCGGACGAAGCCCCTTTTCAATTAGCTCAAATTCCCCTTTCTGATTCGGTTTGGGTCAGAATTAAAAGACAAATTCCCACCATGATTACCCAGGCCTATTACCAAATGGGTCCTGAAAAATACGCTGATTTAATTGCTTACGCGGAGCCAATTGTACTAAACGACCGTAGAGAGGTAGAGAAATCTGATATCGCTAGGTTGTTAGGGGACATCTATTTTAACCAAGGAAAATTCAGCAAGTCGGCTGAAATTTATGCCAAATATTTAGTGATTAATGAAAACAAAAAAACGGTGTTGCAAAGTAACACCGAGGATATTCCGCTGAAACAGGCCTTTTCATTCTTCAAATCTGGGCAGTATCAAGCCAGTGAAAATTTACTCAACAAAATTATTGGAAATGAAAACTTGACTGATTCTTTAAGTCAATTAATTCACTATCAAATAGGGATGTCTCAATTTCATCTCAAAAACTATACTGCAGCAGCTTCTTCCTTAGAAAAAGCCATCCAAGTTAATTGGAATAAATCTTTGTCAGAAGATGCCTCTTTCAACTTATTGGTAAGCTTGGAAAACCAAGGGTCTTTTGATGCCTTGTTAGGTAAAATAAAGGAATTTGTTCGTCAATATCCTCAAAGCAAGCACCTGGTACCGCTAAATACCATGATTGTTCATGCCATCAGCGAATGTAGCAAAGAAGGCACTGGCATTTACCAAGTCAAGGAATTTTTCACCTTTAATATTTTTGCTACCGAAGAATTTAAAAAAGCCTATCAAGAGAGAGCCTATGCCCTAGCCATTGAACTTTTTGATCGCCAAGACAATCTCGCTCATGTCGATCAAATCCTGGGGTTAATCGAAGAAGTAAAAGCATTTCCATTCAACCCTCAATTGGTCTTTTTAGCCAAGGTTTTACAAGGTGAAACCTATGGTATTTTAGGCAAAGCTTACCTTCAAAAGAAAAAGTCTCCCCTAAATAAAGAGGAAGAAAAAGTGTACCAATACTATTTAAACCAACTTATTGATATTTATTCCTCCATTCATCAAATCCCTGTACCGAAAAATCCAGGAAGAGAATTGGCTTTGGATAGCTTAGCGCTAAAATTTCAACTAAAATCAGCCTTGTTAAATACCTTGATTGATTTAAATCAACAAAGACCGACACAGTTAGCTTTGGCAGAGGAATTGTTTAACTCCCCATTAGCAGATGCATCTACCCGAAAAAAGGTGATTGAAGTATGGAAATACAATTCGACCAAAGAGGCATCTGAATACCAAGAAAATAATATTCTTGCTCAAACCATCGGCTTGTTGGAAATCGCCTATAACAAAGGGAGCACTTCAGAAAAAGAAAATTATTTGTGGGATAAAATCAAAATCCTAGAAAAGCTTCGTAGATACGAAGATGTAAGTGATTTATATGGGAAATTTTTAAAAGAATTCCCCAATTCCATCCATAAGGAAACGGCTACCTTGAATCAATGGATTAGTTTATATCAAAAAGGAGGCCGTGAAAATTTAATTCAAGCCATAAAGGGCTTCTCAGATATTATAGGAAAAAATCCACCTACTGCCCTAAACTATAAAAGAGCTCTGGATTTTAGGTCGCAGACATATGATAAGCTATCCATCCTATCCCAGGGTGAAGAACTCATGAACTTTGGACGATTAGCCATTCAGGATAAAGAGGAGCAATTGGGTAGTAGCCAGGGAGACACCATCCGAGTGAGTGTGGTAAATAAGCTTAAAAACATTTACAAAAGATTAAATCTTGAGGTAGAATGGGTGAAAAAGCATTACCAGGAATATGGAAGCGAGGAGAAGTTTTGGGAAGATTGCATGGAAATTTACCAAAGTAAACGCTGGGATATAGCCCGAACTACCCTTTTAGAATTTCAAAAAATCTATCCTAATTCGAAGAATAGTAATACCCTTTTAAAAAATCTAGCTGCTAGCTCAGATAGCTTACATGATTATCCAAAGGCTATTGAATTTTATCAACAAATTATCAGCAAAAAAGATAAATTTAAAACAACGGAGGTTATTAATGCAGCGAAAAGAACGGGGGAATTAGCCCTGACAAATAAGCAAATAGATGTGGCGATTCATTCTTTTCAGTTTATCAAGTCGTATACTAAAGTTAGTCGTTATCAGAAATTAGCCAATGAAAATTTAGTTCAAATCTATTTAAAATCGAAGCAATTGGATTCCTTGTATCAATTAACATCCACCTGGGATGACTTGTATGAAGTGGATGAGAAAAATGAATTCTATCAAAAATATGTACAAATTTCAGAAGAAGCCCAACAGCCTGAATTAGTTAAAAAATGGTTACAAAGAATCAGTGTTAATAACCATTTAAGCCCGATTGTTCAACAGATTGTAATAGGTGCTGAAGCTGAATTGAAATATGCTCAGCTCTTATACCAAGAAAAGAAACACGCTGAATTGGATGAACTATTAGACAAAACCTTGATTCGGAAAGTGGTTCCGACAAACATTCGGACCAAAAAAACCTATTTCAGAGGGCTATTATTATATGCTGACAATTTAATGGCCATAGATCAAAAAGATAAAGCCATGGGATATTATATGGCATTAGCCAAAAATATGACCAAAGAAAATGATGTAAGAAATTTAGCCAAGAGTCGATTAAAATAGATGAAAACCAGCACGAGAAATTCATACTTCCGATATATTCTTCTTATCATTGGCTTTATGGTAAAGACCGAAATGGCCTTGTCATTTGTTCCCCAAACGGCAGATACCATTCGTATTAATCGAGAAGTCAATTTAGGGGAATTAAAACTTTCCCAAGAGAAAATTAAATTACCCACTTTTCAGGATAAGAAAAGCAGCCAAAAGCCAGTGGATGTGCCCTTAAACTGGAGTAGCCAAGAGGAACATCCTTTGAAATGGTCTAAAATCAATCCGAGGGACGGGGAGATTTATGGATTGGATTCTCTGAATAACAACATAATTAGGGTAGGTGCCGGAAATTTTGGATATACCTATTTGAATTTAAATCTGAATAAAGCAGATCAAAGATTAGGCTTTTATTTATCCCATGATGCCTATGCGGAAGGGCCTGTGGCTGATATCTTTTCAAGAAAAAAATTGAACAATGTCAAAGTCTGGAGTCGCTCTCGAGCAGATAGCAAACTAGAATTGGAGACGCATGCCGCTTATTCCCAACTGGGAACTAATTACTACGGTTTTGAACCCGGACAAAAAATCCCAAGTTTCCGTGATCAGCGATTAGTGTACGATACCTATAACTTTTTCGGAAAATTTGGCACTAATATCCCCCGATCAACCTTTGATTTTAATGCTAGCCTAGATGTCTCAAGGATAAGTAATCTGAGTGAAGTCAGCGAATTAACTAGCAATGGCTCCTTCTATTCTAAGATAAAATTAAAGTCCAACTCATTCATCAACTTAAGTGGGGAAATGATACTCTCAGAATACAAAACTCCTGCTCTGACCCTGACGAGGAGTTTTTCTAGGCTTAGACCTTTTTATACTTATTCTAATTACTTTGTAACCGTTTCAGCAGGAGCCCATTTCTTACAAGAAACAAGTGACGGCCCTGAACCAGCTAAGACAAGCTTTTTCCCTCAATTTTTAATCGACTTTTCAAGCCTAGACTATATCCATTTTTTTGCTGGATTAGGTGGAGATGTGCAATTCAATACTTATGCCAATTTTGTGAAACAAAATCCATGGGTTTCTCCTACTATTTTATTGAAAAACTCATCTCAAGTAGGTAACCTTTATGCTGGAATTAAAGGTACCAACCGTACCGATAAAGATAAAGCAGGAGATATTGATTTTGAATTTAAGATTGCTTATTCAGAATATACAGATTTACCCATCATTACTAATGCTGCATCAGATCCTACCCAATTCGTATTAAGTTATGTTGGTGGCTTAAAAAAGGTTCAGGTCACTACCTTCTCAGGAAATTTTGACCTACAAATAAGTCGATCCATCAAAAGTGCGGTCCGATTTAATTATGATAGCTACGAATCCTTAGGAGATTTGGAGAAAGCATTTCATAGGCCTGCCTGGAAGATAAATTGGAATGGGACCATCCTATTAGGTAACAAACTTTCTCTTATTCCTACCATAGAATACATTAATGGATTATATGCTTGGAGTCCAAAGGATTCAAAGGCCATAGCCATGGCCGAGATTTTTGATTTAAATTGTCATATCAATTTCAAGTTCAATGATAAAGTAGCTCTAGGAGTTAATTTGAATAATTTATTGAACAGAAATTTCCAACGCTACCTGAATTATCCTAGCCTAGGTTATAATTTTGGAGGAGTACTGACATATTCCTTTTAAACTAAACTCATTCCATCTTTTTAAATTAATTTTGTGCTATGAGTCAAATCGAGGAACTAAAGAAAAAAATCCCTACCCACATCACGGTATTGGGAGGGGGAAGTTGGGCAACAGCTCTAGTCAAAATCTTATCCGAAAATCAGGTTAAAATCAAGTGGTGGATTCGAAGAAAATCGGACGTAGACTTTATCAGAAAATACAACCATAATCCTAGTTATTTAACCGATGTAGCCATAAATCCGCGGAAAGTAAAGACATACCACAAAATGTCTGATGCTTTGAATGGAGTAGAATACATCATTTTGGCAGTTCCCGCAGCTTTTATTCCAAGTACGCTAAAGGACCTAAATAAAAAGCATTTTGAAGGCAAAAAAGTAGTCTCAGCTATCAAAGGTATGATACCTGATGAAAACATGTTGGTTACTGACTGGATAGAACGCGAATTCAACCTGCCTTTGGGGCAAACCTGTGTGATCGCTGGACCATGTCATGCAGAAGAAGTAGCTTTAGAAAAACAATCTTACCTGACAATTGCATCTCCCAATTTGGCTTTAGCTCAGACTTTTTCTAACCTCCTAAATAGTCGTTTTTTACAATCTCATGCTATTGAAGATTTATACGGAGTGGAGTATTGCGCCGTTATCAAAAATATCATAGCCATGGCCTGCGGTATTACGCGAGGATTAGGTTTTGGTGATAACTTCCAAGCTGTCTTGGTTAGTAATGCCATGCAAGAAATTAAACTTTTCTTGGATGCGGTATATCCTGAAACAAACCGCGATTTAAATAGCTCTGGATATTTGGGCGACTTATTGGTGACCGCCTATTCGCAGTTTTCCAGAAATAGAACCTTTGGAAATATGATTGGAAGAGGGTATTCTGTTAAATCTGCTCAGATTGAGATGAATATGATTGCAGAAGGATATTATGCTGTGAGAAGTATTTACCATATATCAAGACAACATAACATCCACCTACCGATCATTGAGGCAGTATATGCCATTGTATACGAAAAAGCGAATCCTCAATTAGAGATGAACAAATTGAAGGGCTTTCTCAAGTAATTACAAAAACGAACGAATCTGTTCGGCCGTTTTTGCCAAGGAATCCTGACTAACTTGTAGCTTAGCTTGCGTGAAATTCAAATCGTTGGCTGTGTTCATAGGTACTAAATGTACGTGCGCGTGAGGCACTTCCAAACCAATAACTGCAATACCTATGCGCTTACATGGAATAGCCTTTCTGATGGCTGGGGCTACACTTTGAGCAAATTTCATCAGGTCACCCAACATATCTGGTGACAGATCAAAAATATAGTCAATCTCTTGCTTTGGCACTACCAAGACATGCCCTTCTACCAAAGGCATTACATCCAAAAATGCTAAAAAATGCTCATTCTCAGCTATTTTGTGACATGGAATTTCTCCTGAAATAATTTTGCTAAATATTGTACTCATATTAGTCTATACGTCTCAAATTACACTTTGAAATAGGTTTGATGATTAATGGTACTTTTTCTAATTTCACCGCATCACTATCTAAACCAAACCATTTATCTTCCGAATTCATGAACTGTTTTAAGAAGAAATAAAACTTCATAACCAATCTGTCCATCAGAGGTAATTCATTATCAAAGGACAAGAATTTCTCCAATACAACAAAACGGAAATCACCAATCACATTTTGCTCATTTAAGGATTTATAACGAGAGGTAATATCCACCTCTCCTCGGGCAACCATTTCCTCAACTACTTTTCTAAAGTATAAATTGATTCTTTGTTCCACCCGAAAACCCAATTTAAAATTCACTTTAATGATATCATCTGGTTCTATCACCGTTACCTTATAATCCATGGTATATGGTTCATCTAGTGTATCTACGTGTACAAACCAGTAAATATCTGCTCGTTTAGGTCTGCGTTGAAAGATGGAATAGATAATCTTAGATTCAATGTCAGAAACTCGCCCTGCATTCGACATAAAGACCAAATGTGTGGCATATTTTGGTATGGTTTCATCTCGACTAAGTTCCTTCAAAGGTTCTACGTAATCAGATAATTTTTCATATTCCGTCAAGTCTTTCTTAATACGTGTAGCTCTAAACCACACATACATAACCAATAAAATCACCCCAGCTATAAACAAGGAAACATAACCCCCATGCGAGAATTTCTGCAAGTTGGCCACTAGAAATGCTCCCTCTAAGGAAATATAAACGACTAAAAATAGGAGTATCCACCACATGTCGACTTTCTTAATGTGAAGGTAATAAGCCATCAGTGAGGTCGTCATTAACATGGTTAAGGTAATCGCTAGACCATAGGCTGCTTCCATGTTAGATGATTCTTTGAACCAAAGTACCACACCTACACAACCCATCCATAAAAAGATATTAATGGAGGGCACATACAATTGTCCCTTTTGATCTGAAGGATAAATCAAGCGAACTTTTGGCCAGAAATTCAAGCGAATAGCTTCCGAAATCAAGGTAAAAGAACCAGAAATCAAGGCTTGGCTAGCAATGACAGCCGCAGCCGTAGCGATACAAATACCTGTGAATAAGAATTCTCTAGGCAGTAATTCGAAAATAGGTTTTCTACCATCCAATAACATTCCTTGATGATGCAATAACCAAGCCCCTTGTCCGAAATATTGCAATAACAGAGCAATTTTAACAAAAATCCAACTGATTCGGATATTTTCACGACCGCAATGACCTAAATCTGAATACAGTGCTTCCGCCCCTGTAGTACATAAAAATACGGCTCCTAAAGTCCAAAAACCAGCTGTCCCGGCTTGATGAGTTGTCAAAAGTTCCCATGCATAATGCGGTGATACGGCTCTCAAAATACTCCAGTCATTCTCAATCCACATTAAACCTGTAAAGGCCAACATACTAAACCAAAGCAACATAATAGGGCCAAATAACTTACCCACTACCTTGGTTCCTAAAATTTGGAAAATAAATAAAGCCGTTAATATGACGATTACGATGGGAACTGTATCCGTCACATAGGGTAGTCCTTCTTTTGTTTTCAACATTTTTAAACCTTCCACAGCCGAGGAAACCGAAATGGGGGGCGTAATAATTCCATCGGCCAATAAAGTGGCTCCACCAATGATGGCTGGTAAGGTTAACCATTTAGCATGACGGCGAACTAAAGCAAATAGGGCAAAAATACCCCCTTCTCCTTTGTTGTCTGCACGCAAGATTAAAATTACATACTTGAGGGTAGTTTGAAGGGTCAATGTCCAAAAAATACAGGACAATCCTCCCAATATCATCAGCTCATTGATAGGGTCATTTCCTATGATGGCCTGCATAACATACAAAGGAGATGTCCCAATATCTCCGTAGATGATACCCATAGCTACCAGCAGACCAGCTGCCGTAACAGTATTTTTGTGTTTTTGTTCCATTATAATGTGTGGGAGCGTAAATGTATTACCAATCGAATGTGTTTATCGTAAGAATGCAATAATTGCAAAAAATTGTACTATTATCTGTTGGTTTCTTGAAATATTTCAAGAAACGGCAGCAAATATACCTTCAATTTTCATATAAAAAACAGCTATTTTTTATTTTCTTATAATTGATGTAAAAAATTGATTTATAGCTCCTAATTGCCACATATTCAGAACAAAAAAAAATTGCTTATCAGGTTACCCAGCTAATTTTTCGTGTCTAATCCTCTTCCAATACTATGGATAAAAAAAGGGAAGCACACTGCTTCCCTTCTGTATGATTATTTCAATGTTTGGTCAAAAAGACCCATGGTTCTTGACCAAGCTAATTTGGCCACTTCAGCATTATACCGAGCTGGGGAAGAATCATTATTAAATGCATGTTGAGCTCCCTCATAAACAAAGATTTGATAATCCTTTTTATTGGCCTTTAATGCCTCCTCAAAAGCAGGAATGCCGGCATTAATTCGCTCATCTAAACCAGCATATTGCAGCATTAACTTAGCTTTTATCTTGGGAACATCGGCTGCTTCAGCCTGTCGACCATAATAGGCCACGGCCGCATTTAATTCAGGATCCATAACGGCCATGGAGTTCACCATGCCTCCACCCCAACAAAATCCTACTACCCCTGTTTTCTTATTACTGTTTTTCAACCCTCTCAAATAATCTAAACCACTTTTTATGTTTTCTAGATTTTGAACTGCATCCAATTTGGCAAATAAGGCTCGTCCTTCATCCTCATTGGCTGGCGTTCCACCAAAGGGAGATAAGGCATCTATACCTAAAGCAATGTAGCCTGCCTTGGCAATGCGACGGGTTACATCCTTGATGTGGGGAGTTAATCCTCTATTTTCATGAATGACTAACACGGCGCCCAGTTTTCCCTTGGAAAGTTTTGGTTGGACTAAATAACCTTTCATGGTGCAATTTTTAGCAGGATAAGAAATATCCTCCATCAATAAATCTGCATCTTGAACCGACACTTGATTGGCCATGGCATAATTGCCTTCTAACATCGGCAAAATAGCTAAAGCAGCGGCTGTGCCCCCCGCTAATTTGCTCAATTTCGCTATAAACACTTCCCGTTTTAATGGTTTGTGGGTGTACTCATCAAACAGGTTAATAATTTTCTGATCCATAAAATTTTAATTTAAGCATGTGAGTGAAATTGTATCTAGGGCTCTGTCTTAAAGTGCGTAGTAATATCCAAAAATAATGTTCATCTCATCTTCTGAGGTTAAACCAAATCGAATGGTACGGTTGGTATTATTTTCATAAGTAACCACCGAAGTTAATCCTTCTCCTGCCTTTAACTCTATCACCTTGGGGAAATTAATAACTGTAGGATGGGCCCAGTCGGTACTTTCATAAATAACCTCCCCATTTCGGGCTCCACCTTTGATTTTAATCTGAAATAATTTTCCCCACTGGTGGGTATGCGAGGTCAATGAGACAATGGCCACGGCCTTGTCAAATGTAAAATCTTTTGAAATAACCGTTTTTTGGTTGGGGGCGATGGTTAAGTTGGTATTATTGAAATCAATCATTTGTACCACTTTTTTCACCTGTTCAGGCTTAACCGTGTACAAATTCACATAATTTTCCCCAAAAATGACTTCATTCGTTTTGTTAAAATAATGTGGATTCAAATCAATGGAGCTATTGGCTGGTAGCATCAAGGCTGTTCCTTCAGGAAAGGAATAATCCGAATTCGGATCTGTCCCTCCACCTAAAAAAATATGATTTTGCATTTGCAAAAAGGTAAACACATTAATGCTATTGTCACTGTTTCGCAAATCTCTCACCTCGTTTAAATTGGGTAAAACTTGCTTATTTTGGAAATCATATAAAACCATGTGGTGACTATTAGGTCTGGATTTTAATTTGATTCGAGAAATATAAACAGGCGCCGCATTATTTAATGGTTTTCGAACAAAAAGCTCCCGCTCAAAATTAGGTGCTATGGAGAACTTCTCAACCTTCAATTGAATTCCTTCTTTGCCTTCTACCGATGGTTCACTCAAAGGACTAAATTCTGAACTAACAGCATAACTAGGAGTCGTATCATCCAATAGTTTGGCATCAGCCACTTCCCCTTTTTCAGGAGCTCCTGCTTCTATCCAATTTTGAATAAATTTCAACTGCCCAACCGACAAAGGCTTGCCGCCCAATGGCATAGGCACACCGTAATCAATGCTGGAATGATGTGCTGCATCCCAATTTAATTTATGGTATAATAAACTTTGTGTGGATTGAAATTTTGTAACTCTCAAAATCTTATTGAGTACGGCATTAGGGTTTTTTGCTGTCACTCCTACAAGTTGTGAATAGGCCGCGGATTTAGCCAAAACTAAGCCATGCTGGGCAAAAGAAGCATCCGTTGCCGCCAAATGGCACCCCGCAGTAGCACAGCTTGGCGTAAAAATACGATCTTGAATTAAGTCAAAAGAAGAGATGATGGAACCCGAAGGATTGGGGGATAACTCAGGTTCCACTGCCTGTTTACTACAAGCAGAAAAAAGCAAACTTAAAACAATAAGTATCCGATAGTTAGTTTTCATCGTAAGGTATAAATATCATATACTTCTCCAGGCAAAATGCGTAATACTCTTGCCAGAACTAAAAGTACCAATTTCCTAGAAGCAAGCCATAAAGGCAAAGATTGCTTCTCAGCAAACAAAGCTAATGTAATCTGTTGATTTTCATGCAAATACTCCATTAACCATTTTTCAGATGCTCCAAAACTAAACTGAATTCCCTCCTCATGCTCCCTTCGTAAAATTTGTTTCATTTCTTTACTTGCCTGAACAGTCCGGTCCTTGATTCGAACATAACATTTTGGCTGAGGCTCGTCTGATAATTGGACCATGTGCGGTTTATCAATACTAGGGAAAATATGGTATACCAAAACAGCTCTATGGGCATCTATTTCTACTCGGTAATTGGTATATGTAAAGACTGGAAAACAATATTTTTCAATGGCACGATCCAGCAGAAATTGCTCTTCGTCAACAAATTTGACACCTTGAACCTGACCTTCATCACTTACTCCTACCAATAAAATCCCGCCGTCTGTATTAGCAAAGGCCACCATTTCCTTGACAATTTTCTCGGGAAATTTCACCTTCATTTTAAATTCCAATCGCTGACCTTCTCCCTGCTTAGCCAAATTTTTTATAGCTTTCAAGTCCAAAAAAGGAGATTTTTCTTCCTCCATTCCCTCATTCCACCAAATCTCTGAGCCTTGATGCATCCTTTGTCGTTTATCGTTATGAATTTACAAAAGATTTATTTCCCAAATATGAAGTCTTGTAAATCTTTTTAAATTCAAGTATAGTAATTCAATAGACATTATGTATTTTTGTGAAAATTTTAAGAGTATGGATATTTCAAGCATTGAAAAAACCTTATTAAATCTACCTCTAGAAGAACGGTTGCGGGTATTGTCTCAATTATTCGCTGAGGAGAAAATGGTATTTTCTACATCTTTTGGACAAGAAGATCAAGCCATATTATATGCCATTGCTAGTCAGTCACTTCCTATTCAAATATTCACTTTAGACACGGGAAGGCAATTTCAGGAGTCATATGAATTAATGGATTTGACGACGAGAAAATATCAAATTACGATTGATACATTTTTCCCAAATACTCACTCTGTTGAAAAACTAGTTACGGAAAAAGGCTTTAATTCCTTTTACAGCTCAGTAGAGAATAGAAAAGAATGCTGCTTTATTCGTAAATTGGAACCATTATCCCGAGCTTTGCAGGGTGCGAAGGTTTGGATAACAGGTTTACGCGCAGAACAATCTGAAAATAGGGCCAATATGCCGATTGTGGAATGGGATGAGCAAAGACAATTATTCAAAATTAACCCATTGATTGATTGGACATTCGATGAATTAAATCAATATTTAGTAGACCATAAAATACCACAAAATCCCTTACACAAAAAAGGATTTATCTCCATTGGTTGTGCGCCTTGTACGCGGGCCATAGCGGAAGGTGAACATCCTAGAGCCGGCAGGTGGTGGTGGGAAAACTCCCAAAAAGAATGTGGTTTACACGCCTAATACAAGACGCATTTTATGACAAATTCAACCATTAAAGACAAAATAGGGCAGTTTCCAAGAAAATTGGAGGATGAGTCTATTTATATCATGAGAGAGGTAGCTGCTCAATTTGAGCGCCCTGCTTTGCTATTTTCTGGAGGTAAAGATTCTATCACGCTAGTTAGATTAGCCCAAAAGGCCTTTTTCCCAGGAAAAATACCCTTCCCTTTAGTACACATTGATACGGGACATAACTTTCCCGAAACCATAGAATTTAGAGATTGGCTAGCTAAAGAAACGGGGGCTGAACTCATAGTCCGTTATGTACAAGATTCCATTAATCAAGGAAAAGCTAAGGAAGAAACAGGTAAATATGCCTCTCGCAATGTACTTCAAACGGTCACTTTATTGGATACCATCGAAGAATTTAAATTTGATGCTTGTATTGGAGGAGCGAGAAGAGACGAAGAAAAAGCTAGGGCAAAAGAACGCATTTTCTCCGTTCGGGATGATTTCGGACAGTGGGATGCCAAAAGACAAAGACCCGAATTATTTGATATGCTTAACGGACGCATTGCCGTAGGTGAAAATGTTCGTGTTTTTCCTATCTCAAACTGGACAGAATTGGATGTTTGGAATTACATTAAGGAAGAAAAAATGGAAATCCCAAGTATTTACTTCTCGCATCAAAGACAGGTCATTGAACGGGATGGTATGCTTTGGGCCGACTCGGAATACTTGAATAAAGAAGCCGATGAAATTCCTTTTGAAGCTACTGTTCGTTTTAGAACGGTAGGAGATATGACTTGCACCGCGGCTGTTGAATCAGATGCGGTTGAAATAGATGTCATCATCGAAGAGATTTTGTCTGCCGAAATCTCAGAACGCGGTGCTCGTATCGACGATAAACGCTCCGAAGCCGCCATGGAAAAAAGAAAGCAACAGGGATATTTTTAACAGGAGAGAGAAAGGAATATGGATATTTTACGCATAGCTACTGCAGGCTCTGTAGATGACGGAAAAAGCACATTGATTGGTCGTTTATTGTATGAAACCAATTCAATTACTAAAGATAAAATTGAAGCCTTAGAAAGTGCTTCTAAAAGAAAAGGTTTGGATTTTTTGGACCTTTCTTTATTAACAGATGGATTAATTGCGGAAAGAGAACAAGGTATTACCATTGATGTAGCCCACATCTATTTCTCTACGCCAACTCGTAAATACATCATTGCGGATACACCTGGCCACGTAGAATACACACGCAACATGGTTACTGGGGCTTCTAATGCCAAAGTATCACTAATATTGGTAGATGCTCGCCAAGGTCTTGTAGAACAAACGGCTCGTCACTTATCCATTGCTGCTTTATTACGAATTCCAAAGGTGATTATTTGTGTCAATAAAATGGATTTGGTTCAATATGACCAAGCCAAATTTGAGGCCATTAAAGCTAGTCTCACCTCCCTAGTGGCTCAAACTACCTTTGAGGGACAAGCCGTAAACTTTTTACCAATATCCTCTTTATTTGGTCAAAATATCACTCAAGCAGCCGATAAAATGCCATGGTATCAAGGAAATACTTTGTTAGGAGAATTAGAGGCATTTGAATTTGCCGAAAGTCTGGCACATGCTCCTGCTCGTTTTCCTGTTCAATGGGTGATTCGCCCAAAAACAGAAGAATATCATGATTACCGCGGATATGCTGGCAAAATAAGCTCTGGTACTTTCCGAGTAGGTGATGTCATTAGAGCATTACCTACCGGTCAAGAAAGTACCATCGCTTCCATTGAAAAATTTGGAGAGCCATTAGACCATGCGGTCGCTGGAGATTCTGTGGTTATTACCTTGACTACTGACGTCGATATTTCCCGTGGAAATTCTTTGGTTTTAGCTTCTGATGCCCAAGCTCCACAGTTGAAAGATTTTGCAGCCCATATTTGTTGGTTAGACCACCAAGCCTTGAGTCCTGGTAAAACCTACCTTTTACAGCATGGGGTAAATCTTACCAAAGCCAAAATTTCACAAATTACAGAAAGATTGGACGTGGTAGCACAAACGTCTAGCCAAAATGTAGATTCATTAAAACTAAATGAAATTGGCGGCATACAATTGCGTACCGCGCAGCCAATTATGGCCGATGTTTATGCCCAAAATCCATCCAATGGAGCATTTATTTTAATAGATGAATTTTCTAACTCAACGGTCGGAGTAGGTTTCGTTAAATAAACCTATTCATATTTTTTGGGGGCGTACAAGAAACCAAAAGCTTCTGCGCCCTCTTTTTCATGCACCTCATGGTGCACATAATGGGCTTTAATCAAGCGTTTTAGGTAGGTATTTTTGGTCTTAAATTTGACTTTGATTCGTCGATGTACGATGATATCATGAAATACAAAATAGCATAAACCATAAGTCGCAATTCCTAAACCTATCCACAATAAGGGCCTGAAAGCTTCTATTTCAGCACCAATGATGATGGTCAAGGTGGATAAGATCCCAAATACCACCGAAAACAAATCGTTTTTTTCCAAGACGTTTTTATGGTGGACATGGTGCGACTGGTGCCAATTCCACATGATTCCGTGCATGATGTATTTATGGGTAAACCAGGCCATTCCCTCCATCAATAAAAAAGTCCCTAGCCAAAGTAATATTTCCATGATTTCTGTTTTCATTTTCAACCGAAATTACATCGAATTGTTTTAAAATTCCACCTTCCTCTTTGAGCTAAATCAATTATCTTTGTAGGCTATAATGAAACCGTAGCTAGAATACGGCAAGAACTTTCCTTTATGATTGACAAAAATTACGCCCCGCAAGAAATAGAGCAAAAATGGTATGCCTTTTGGTTAGAGAATAAATTATTCGCTTCCAAACCTGACCCAAATAAAGAGGCATATACCATTGTCATCCCCCCTCCCAACGTAACGGGAGTTTTGCACATGGGCCATATGTTGAATAATACCATTCAAGATGTTTTGATTCGTAAGGCTAGGATGGAAGGGAAAGAGGCTTGCTGGGTTCCAGGTACTGACCATGCTTCCATTGCGACAGAGGCCAAAGTGGTGGCCATGCTCAAAGAAAAAGGAATTGAGAAAAAGGATATTAGTCGCGAAGAATTCCTAAAATATGCCTTTGAATGGAAGGATAAATATGGTGGAATTATCTTAGATCAGTTAAAAAAATTAGGTGCTTCCTGTGATTGGGACCGTACTCGGTTCACCATGGAACCTAAATTATATGAAGCGGTAATTGATACCTTTGTTCGATTATATAACAAAGGTTTGATTTACCGTGGCGTTAGAATGGTCAATTGGGACCCGCAAGGAAAAACAGCTCTTTCTGACGAAGAAGTTATTTACAAGGATGTTCAAGCTAAATTATACCATATCCAATATCCCTTGGTAGATGGTTCTGGGCACGTGACCATTGCCACGACCCGTCCAGAAACCATCATGGCAGATGCCGCTATCTGTGTAAATCCAAGCGATGAACGTTATTTGGCCCTACATGGTAAAAAGGTTTTCATTCCTTTAATCAATCGTGAAATCAGTATTATTCCTGATGAATATGTTAGTACTGACTTTGGAACGGGTTGCTTAAAAGTTACACCTGCTCATGATTTGAATGATTATGAATTAGGGATTAAGCATAAATTACCCGTGATTGATATCATTGATGACAACGGTGCCTTGAATGAAAAAGCTGTGTTATTTGTGGGTGTCGATCGTTTTGAAGCCAGAAAACGTATAGTAAAACAATTAACAGAGGAAGGGTATTTGATTCAAACGGAGGAATATAAATCTACTATTGGTACTTCAGAACGTACAGGTGCGGTGATCGAACCGAAGCTTTCTTTACAATGGTTTTTAAAAATGGAGGAGATGGCCAAGCCTGCTTTGGAAAATGTCATGAATGACAATATCCAATTGCATCCAGCCAAATTCAAAAATACCTACCGTTCTTGGATGGAAAATGTACATGATTGGTGTATATCTAGACAATTATGGTGGGGCCAACAAATCCCTGCATTTTACCTTCAAGATGGTACCTTGATTGTGGCAAAGGATAAAAAAGAAGCTTTGCGCATTGCCCGAGATAAATACCAATTATTTGCCTTGGTGGAAGATGATTTAACCCAAGACCCTGATGTATTGGATACTTGGTTCTCTTCTTGGCTATGGCCAATTTCTGTTTTTGACGGCATTGAAAATCCGGATAATGAAGAAATTAACTATTACTACCCGACCAACGATTTAGTAACTGGACCCGATATTTTATTCTTCTGGGTTGCACGAATGATCATGGCAGGATATGAATGGAGGGGCGAATTGCCTTTTAGAAATGTTTATTTGACGGGTATTGTTCGAGATAAACAAGGCAGAAAAATGTCTAAGTCTTTGGGCAATTCTCCGGATCCTTTGGAATTGATTGAGAAATTTGGAGCAGATGGAGTTCGCTCGGGTTTACTATTCTCTGCCCCTGCTGGAAACGATTTATTGTTTGATGATAAATTATGTGAGCAAGGCAGAAATTTCTCTAATAAAATTTGGAATGCCTTCCGCTTATTAAAAGGCTTGGAAGTAAAAGAAGGTCAATCATTACCTGAACATGTTTTAGCAAGCGAATGGTTTGAGTCCAAATTATCTCAAACGATCTTGGATGTACAGGATCATTTTCAAAAATTCCGTATTTCAGATGCTTTATTAAGCATTTACAATTTAGTGTGGGATGATTATTGCGCTAAATATTTGGAGATAATTAAGCCTCCTTATCAAAGCCCTATCGCTTCAGAAACATTAAATACTGCCTTGGGCTTGTTTGATCAATTGATGCGTTTATTACATCCTTATATGCCGTTTATTACAGAAGAAATATGGCAAAATATGGAGGATAGAAAAGAAGGAGCCAGTATTTGTAAAGCTGAATTTCCGCAAGCAAAAACAGTTCAAACGTCAATCATTGCTCAATTTGATGCCATGTTTGAGATTGTCACTAAAATCCGAGAGATTAGAAATACTAAGCAAATTTCGCCTAAAATGGCACTTAGTTTATGCATCAAATCAGACCAAGCGAGCGCCTATGATGCCATTAATCCTATCTTGATTAAGTTGGCTAATTTGGAATCGGTTTCATTCATTCAGGAATCTATGGCAGAGGCACAAACATTTGTGGTCAAATCTGATCAGTTTTTTGTTCCTCTAGCCAACGATGAAGACCCTGCGGTATTAAAAGAAGAATCAGAAAAAGAGTTGATTTACTTAGAAGGCTTCAAAAAATCAGTAGAGGCAAAATTAGCCAATGAAAAATTCGTTCAACATGCAAAAGCTGATTTGGTAGAACGAGAAAGACAGAAGCTTTCTGACGCTGAAAATAAAATCAAATCATTGAAAGAATTAATAGCCCGTTTAAGCTAAATGAAAATCACCAGCTGCTATGTAGGACTTTTCGGCATATTACTTCTTCCCCTTTTTTTTGGATCCTGTACCAAAACGGAGGAAAGAAAAGAAAGTAAGCCCAAGACTACAGTTATCCGCTTGGATATTCAACGACTAGATCGAGCCATAGCGAATAGCGAGAATGCTCAAGAAATAGACAGCATCCTTCAAAAACACCCTGAAGTGTTACAAGCTTACTTTTCCGTTGGAACAAATCGTTCTTTGGAAATAGCTAAAAACTTCTATTCCCTCTTCCAAAATCCTGCCTTGCGCAAGTTTTATGATCAAAGTCAACAAGAGGCATTTTTTGGAGCTCAGGTTCTGGAAAAGGAATTACAGTCTGCCTTTCAGGAAATAAAAAATGAATTTCCTCAAGCAAAAATCCCTAAAATCAGAACCGTATTTACAGGATTTGGCGCTATTGGAAATTTCAAGTCAGAGCATTTAGTCGTGAGTGATAGCTTAATTATCATTGGCTTGGATTATTTCATGGGTAAAAAAGGCTTGTACTTACCTCAAAATGTATATGATTATCAGTTAAGGCGACTGGAACCCAGGGCACTTGTGGGGCAAATATTATTATTGTATTCTGCCTATTTCAATAAGCACATGGCTGAAAATGCCACCATGTTAAGTGATATGATCTGGTATGGTAAAAGTTATGCTTTTGCTAAAAAAATGGCTCCAGCCTTGGCTGATAGTTTATTGTTTGGATATACCCAGAAAGAATTAACAGAATCTGACATGTTCCAACAAGAAATTTGGGAACATTTTATCGATCAATCCTTGTTGTACAAGCAAGATGAATTTACCAAAGCCAAGTATTTGGGGGAAAGACCTAAAACCGTAGAAATTGGTCCGGCATGTCCAGGTTCCATTGGTCGTTGGCTTGGTTGGAAAATCATTGATGCTTATCAAACAAATCATCCACAAGAAAGTTTGGCAACAGTAATGGCAAAACCTGATGCCAATCAATTATTCCAAGCCTCAGGATATAGAGGCAAAGCGAAAGAATAAACATATGGCAAAGAGACACGAGAAATTTGGAGCAGGAGCAGATCCTAAAGATGCCAGAAAAGTCAATAAAGAAGGAATTCGCAAAGCACTTCGCATTTATAAATTTATTTTACCCTATAAATGGACATTCATAACAGGAATGTTCTTTTTGTTTTTTTCTAACTTAACTACCTTAAGTTTCCCACTATTAATTGGTGAGATGACTAAAGTGATGGAAGGGAAATCACAATTTTCTATCAATCAAGTCACCATTTTCTTCTTTTCCATCCTAGTCATTCAGGCGGTTTTATCCTTTTTCAGAATTTATACCTTTGCTCAAGTTTCTGAAAAGGCCATGAGGGATGTAAGGCAACATCTTTACACGAAAATCATCACACTCCCAATTTTTCAATTTGAAAAGCGCCGCGTGGGGGAAATGATGAGTCGAATTACCTCTGATATCACACAGCTTCAAGACGTACTATCAATAACCTTAGCTGAGTTTTTTAGGCAAATATTCACCTTGGTCGGGGGTATCGCCTTGATTACCTACATCTCTTGGAAACTAACCTTATTCATGTTGGCCACATTTCCTGTTTTAGTCATTGCGGCCTTAGTATTTGGAAGGTATATACGTAAAGTTTCAAAAAAATCTCAAGACGAATTAGCTTCCACTAACATCATTGTAGAGGAAACTTTCCAATCCATTCAAGCTGTCAAATCTTTCACAAATGAAAAATGGGAAGTTAATCGTTACACACAATCCTTAAATTTGGTAGTAGATCAGGCTTTAAAAGCAGCAACCTTCCGTGGGGGATTTGTTAGCTTTATCATTTTTGCCCTGTTTGGAGGAATCGTTGGAGTTGTTTGGTATGGAGCCCAATTAGTTTCATCTGGAGATTTAATCTTGGCGGAATTATTGACTTTTATTTTTTATACGGCCTTCATCGGCGGATCTGTGGGTGGCCTTGGGGATATTTATGCTCAGCTTCAAAAAACCATTGGAGCATCAGAAAGGATCTTAGAAATTCTGGACGACCATTCGGAAATAAATATAGAAAAAGAATCTATCGAAGAAATTCCTTTTGGAAAGATTGAGGTTAATGATTTGCATTTTACCTATCCTGGTAGACCGAATGTCCCAATTTTAAAGGGAATCAATTTCACCATTCAACCAGGTGAAAAAGTAGCCATTGTGGGTAGCTCAGGTACGGGAAAATCAACTTTGGCTCAATTGTTCATGCGCTTTTACGAACCAAATTCAGGTAATATTCTATTGAATGGACAAGATATTCAAGGCTTTATTGTAAGCGATTGGCGAAAATTAGTCGCCCTGGTTCCGCAAGAGGTTTTATTATTTGGGGGAAGTATTCGAGAAAACATCGCTTATGGTAAGCCGGGTGCTAGTAAAGAAGAAATTGAAAAAGCGGCAGAATTAGCCTTTGCGAAACAATTCATTGAATCCTTTCCTGAAAAATGGGATACCTTGGTTGGAGAAAGAGGAGTTAAGTTATCTGGAGGACAAAGGCAACGCATAGCCATTGCTCGAGCCATTTTGAAAAATCCTAAATTTCTTCTTTTGGATGAGGCTACTAGTGCTTTAGATTCAGAATCAGAAAAATGGGTACAATCTGCTTTGGAAGAATTAATGAAAAACCGTACAAGTTTAATCATTGCCCATCGCTTGTCTACCATACGCTCGGCTGATAAAATCATTGTGATGCAGGAGGGACAAATTGTGGAGACAGGAAATCATGAGGAATTGATGAACTTGAAGGATGGAATTTATCAAAAAATGGTCAAATTGCAGTCTGATCATGTCTAATTAAATGGAGCATAAAGCACTTAGTTTATCTGATTTTGATTTACGTCCTACACCTTGTAGAATTGAGGTCTTAGGCTTATTGCAATCACATGATTATGCATTAAGTCAGGGAGATATTGAACAAGAATTGAGCAGCCAATTTGATCGCGTAACTGTGTATCGTACGCTAAAGACTTTCTTGAGCCAAGGCCTAATCCATAAGGTATTAGATGATATTGGAGGTATCAAATATGCGCTCTGTAAGGAGCTTTGTCATCAAGGAGGACATGCACATCAACATGATCATGTACATTTCAAATGTGACCAATGTGGTCAAACTACCTGTTTAGAATTAGTTCATATTCCTAGTATAAAACTACCAGCAAATTTTACCAAAAAAGAGAGCAATTTATTGATTCAAGGAATTTGCAATTTGTGCAATCAACCTTAAAAAGATACCTTCTTGCGCAGGAGTTCGAAGCAATTTGGATTTATCTTATACCGCTTTTGTCTTCTATCCTCTTCTGAATTCTCCCGAATAATACTGTTCCTCTCGCCAGTTAACAAAGTAAGCGTTTGGTTCACTTGATTAATCATAGCACTTCGACGATACCTTTGCGTATCAAAAGCCAAGTTTTCAATTTCTAAAATACGGTTAACCTCTTCGATGGCTAAACCACCTTGACTTTGATTATCCAAAATAGATTGAAGAAGACGTAAAGAAGTGGGGTCCATATCCAACTTCACTTCTTGCATGATAGATAAATTTATTTCCTTATTGGTCCGTTTAGGGACCAATCTTTTTAAAACATAAATAAGGACCAATGCTAGTATTATTAAGACAATGCCATAAAACCAATCCGTTTGATACCAAGGTAAGTCGGTCAATAAACCAATGAAAGTTGCATTTTTAGCTATATCATCAAAATTCAATAAAATAAAACTATCATTAGACTTTGGATTAGCGTTTTGTAGAACGGTTAACAACCAAGGTCCATTCGTAAACATACTTGGGTTTTGGGGCTGAGAAGCACCTAAAGCTATTCGAGCATATTTAAGTTCAAGATCATTGTATTCAAAAATTTCAAGGGTTCTTGGGTTAACAAAATAATATTGGTGTATACCATTTTTGTTGGTAGATGGTTCAAAAACAAAATATTTACCGGTATAGAATAAATGTTGGCGATCTTCGTAACTAAATTCATCCAAAATTTGCTTGAATTTTGGATGAGTGATTTCTCCCAATTTCTTCCAAGCTTTAGTAAAAAAGGAAAATTGGTAAATGCTTTGATCCAAATTCAAACTACCATATTCCATACTTACATCGGTTGAGTAATTGGAAAAAGAAATAATCTCATCTTTTTCAGGAAGATAAGTTACAAAGCCATGGTACATTCCTTTAGGCGATTGGCCATTGGAATTAACCGCTTCCCATTCTTTGGTTTTTTTATCAAAAAAAATCAAATGATTATTGGTTCTCCAAAAACCATACCCCCCAATTGAATAAATTACATCCCCTCTAAAAAAACGATAAGCTTTACAATTATCACCACGGTAATAGGTATCATCTTGTCGTTTTATTTGAAAATCAGTTAAATCAACTACATAAACTTGATTCGTACATTCTTGAAATATATGTAAACGATTGGTATTCTTCTTTTGAATAACAGCCAATTCGCCTGTTTTCATAATATCTGCTTGATAAGTAGAATCCGACGTTAAGCTATGGTAAAAAACCCAATTAGAAGTAGAATCCAGCCGAGCAATTTCCTTTCTAATTAAATCAACTCGATACACCTTATGGTCTACATTATTCAGGAAATAGGCATATTGATTTGCTTTGACTGAAGCAGGCCAAATAAGAAAAATAAGAAAAAGCCGAAGAAACTTCATACAACAAATGTATTAAATAAATAAAAATAGCCTTGATTTGAATTGATTAAAAGGTAAGAAATTATTAAATCTAGACAACAGATTGCTTTACAAGGGAAATATTCATGATAATTGGTGGTAAATACTTTAATTGAATTATTCTTATTTAAACTGGCTATTTGACCTGCCCCTGCGGAACATATCGAACAGCACGACATCTAAACACTAATCACAAACCACTAATCACTATTATTCTACATTCTCCATTCTCCATTCTACATTCTTCATTCTACATTCTTTTCTGGCATAAAAAAAGCCCACTAGAACCTAGCGGGCTTGATAATAATAACTTGGAGCTTACTTACTTTCCCGGGTTTGATCCCAGTATCATCAGCGGTGCGGGGCTTAACTTCTCTGTTCGAGATGGGAAGAGGTGAACACCCGTCCTATCGGCTCCATAAATCTTGCAAGGCTTAGCCTTTTTCCATATTGTGAGATAAAATAAACAGTCGTTGCATTTTTTTATAAAAGTAAGCTTTCGGGTAATTAGTACTACTCGACTTTGACATTACTGCCTTTACATCTGTAGCCTATCGACCGTGTCGTCTACACGGACCCTTCATGGAATACTCATCTTCAGGTCAGTTTCGCACTTAGATGCTTTCAGCGCTTATCTGGTCCCGACGTGGCTACTCAGCTATGCCCTTGGCAGAACAACTGATATACCAGCGGTCAGTCCAACTCGGTCCTCTCGTACTAAAGTCAGAACCTGTCAATATTCCTACGCCCACAACAGATAGGGACCGAACTGTCTCACGACGTTCTGAACCCAGCTCGCGTGCCACTTTAATCGGCGAACAGCCGAACCCTTGGGACCTTCTCCAGCCCCAGGATGTGACGAGCCGACATCGAGGTGCCAAACCTCCCCGTCGATGTGAGCTCTTGGGGGAGATCAGCCTGTTATCCCCAGAGTACCTTTTATCCTTTGAGCGATGGCTGTTCCATACTAAACCACCGGATCACTATATCCTACTTTCGTACCTGATCGACTTGTCGGTCTCACAGTCAAGCTCCCTTTTGCTATTGCACTCTACGCACGGTTACCAAGCGTGCTGAGGGAACCTTTGAAAGCCTCCGTTACTCTTTTGGAGGCGACCACCCCAGTCAAACTACCCACCAAGCAATGTCTCCCATTCAGGGATTAGAATTCCAGTACAAGAAGGGTGGTATTTCAACGTTGGCTCCCCGATGCCTAGCGACACCGGCTCACAGCCTCCCACCTATCCTACACATCCAGTACCAAAACTCAATGCTAAGCTATAGTAAAGGTTCATGGGGTCTTTCCGTCCCGTTGCGGGTAAACGGCATCTTCACCGTTACTACAATTTCACCGAGCTCACGGCTGAGACAGTGCCCAGATCGTTACACCATTCGTGCAGGTCGGAACTTACCCGACAAGGAATTTCGCTACCTTAGGACCGTTATAGTTACGGCCGCCGTTTACTGGGGCTTCAGTTCAATGCTTCGCCTTGCAGCTAACATCCCCCCTTAACCTTCCAGCACCGGGCAGGTGTCAGGCCTTATACGTCATCTTTCGATTTTGCAAAGCCATGTGTTTTTGTTAAACAGTCGCCTGGGCCATTTCTCTGCGGCCTCGATTACTCGAGGCTCCCTTTATCCCGAAGTTACAGGGTTAATTTGCCGAGTTCCTTAGCCGTGATTCACTCGAGCGCCTTAGAATATTCTTCTCGACCACCTGTGTCGGTTTACGGTACGGGTTACTTATTAGTTATACACGCCTAGACTTTTCTTGGAAGATCACTCGCTACACTCGTTTTGGCATTGCTGCCGCCTCTCAAAGACACTATTCCGTCAGTATCTGGTAACCCATTCTCTCCGTCATCTATTTGCCCAATAAGTAAGTACAGGAATATTAACCTGTTGTGCATTAGGTTGTCGCTCTCGCTAGACCCTTAGCCCCCGACTAACCCTCAGTTGATTAGCATAGCTGAGGAAACCTTAGTCTTTCGGCGTGAGGGTTTCTCGCCCTCATTATCGTTACTCATGCCTACATTTGCTTTTCTGATCGCTCCAGCCAAGCTTGTCGCTCAACCTTCGCCGCAATCAGAATGCTCCCCTACCAGTATATAAATATAATCCAAAGCTTCGGTACTTTACTTGATGCCCGTTTATTATCGATGCCCGCCTCGCTCGACCAGTGAGCTGTTACGCACTCTTTAAATGAATAGCTGCTTCCAAGCTAACATCCTGGCTGTCACTGCAATCAGACTTCCTTAGTTCAACTTAGTAAAGATTTTGGGACCTTAGCTGTTGGTCTGGGTTCTTTCCCTCTCGGATTGGGACCTTAGCACCCCAACCCTCACTCCCGGGTATATTTTAAGCCATTCAGAGTTCGTCAGGATTTGGTAGGATTTGACTCCCCCTAGTCCTATCGGTAGCTTTACCTGCTTAAAACTTGACCCCGAGGCTGTTCCTAAAAACATTTCGGGGAGTACGAGCTATTTCTCAGTTTGATTGGCCTTTCACCCCTACCCACAAGTCATCCAAATACTTTTCAACGTAAACTGGTTCGGTCCTCCACTCCGTTTTACCGGAGCTTCAACCTGCTCATGGGTAGATCACAAAGTTTCGCGTCTACTCCCACTGACTAAGCGCCCTATTCAGACTCGCTTTCGCTCCGGCTGCTCACATCTATGTGATTAACCTCGCCAGTGAAAGTAACTCGTAGGCTCATTATGCAAAAGGCACGCCGTCACCCCACGAAAGGGCTCCGACCGCTTGTAAGCGTATGGTTTCAGGGTCTTTTCACCCCCTTACTCAGGGTACTTTTCACCTTTCCTTCACAGTACTCGTTCACTATCGGTCTCTTGGTAGTATTTAGCCTTACCGGATGGTGCCGGCAGATTCAAAGGGGATTTCTCCAGTCCCCCCCTACTCAGGATACTCCTACAATAACATAAACTTACCAATACAGGGCTCTCACCTTCTACGGCCCGCCTTCCCAGACAGTTCTCGTTCATTTATATCATCGATATCGAAGTCCTACAACCCCAGTCTTGCCGCAACAACACTGGTTTGGGCTAATCCGCGTTCGCTCGCCACTACTTACGGAATCACTTTTGTTTTCTCTTCCTCTGCTTACTTAGATGTTTCAGTTCAGCAGGTTTGCCTTCTATTTAAATAGAATACTAGATCTTCAATCTAGTGGGTTGCCCCATTCGGAAATCTTCGGATTAATGGTCTTGTGCACCTCCCCGAAGCTTATCGCAGCTTAACACGTCCTTCGTCGCCTCCAAGAGCCTAGGCATCCCCCATACGCCCTTATTTCACTTACTCTCTAATATCTTCATGCCCGAAGGCAATCGCTATCTATTTTTGCTCTTACTCTTTACTTTATTCTCACAATATGTCAAAGAACCTTGTGTAAACTTCCATGAATAAATTCATTTGGTCTACATCGTTTCCCTTATGTTCTACTTCCGTTGAAGTAGGAGGGAGGATAATTAATTGGTGGAGAATAACGGATTCGAACCGTTGACCCCCTGCGTGCAAGGCAGGTGCTCTAGCCAGCTGAGCTAATCCCCCAATTTTAATTGGGTTTTAATGTTAATCTCTTCATTCATTAGACTCGTTAG
>NZ_JBPXKC010000024.1:0-267 GCF_054558355.1 Aquirufa sp. OSTEICH-129A
CAGTATTACCATAAGCATCTTGTGCAGTTAAGGTATTCGTTCCTGTAAAGGCTGTGCCATTAATCTGAGGACTAGCTAAGCTTACTGCCAATTTCGTCATCGTCGATGAACCAACTGTCACATTCAACGTTCCACCCGTATTCGAGTTAATTGTACCATCACTCGCATTCACCGTAGCTGATTCTGCTTTGTACAAAATCATGCTGGCTGAGGCCACACCCGCTGTAAAGGTCATACTGGTTCCGGTACCAAAGTTCGTACCCGCTA
>NZ_JBPXKC010000025.1:0-267 GCF_054558355.1 Aquirufa sp. OSTEICH-129A
ACTCCTAATAACTAACTCCTAATAACTAACTCCTAATAACTAACTCCTAATAACTAACTCCTAATAACTAACTCCTAATAACTAACTCCTAATAACTAACCCCTAATAACTAACCCCTAATAACTAACTCCTAATAACTAACTCCTAATAACTAACTCCTAATAACTAACTCCTAATAACTAACTCCTAATAACTAACTCCTAATAACTAACTCCTAATAACTAACTCCTAATAACTAACCCCTAATAACTAACCCCTAATAACTAA
>NZ_JBPXKC010000004.1:0-314128 GCF_054558355.1 Aquirufa sp. OSTEICH-129A
TTAGGCCTGCCGCTAGCGTTCATCCTGAGCCAGGATCAAACTCTCCATTGTAAATAATCTTTGGATGTTTGACTTTGCTCTTACTATTAAAATAAGAATTGTCATTATCCTTGTCTTGAATGCTATTCTTCTCTTCATAACCACTTTAAATGATTATGAACTTTTTCCTTTTATCAACACGTCAAAGAACTCTTTGTACTCAAGTTACCTACTCGCTTAAAAAAACTTAGACAAAAAAATTTGAACTCTTTTAAGTTCGCCTCTTTTTTTATCATCTACTTTATAAGCCTTTGGCCTCTCATACTTCGAACGACTGCCGTTGTAGTCGCTAAATCGGAGTGCAAAGATGTAGGTTTATTTTCCTTATTCCAAATCTAGATTCAAAAAAAATTCACTTTTATTGTCAAAGCCCCGATAATTCACTGAAAATCAAGTCGAAAAAATCCAAAGAAAATTTATCCCTCTAGACCTATTCCGTAATTTTTAATAATATTGACTCCAGAAAATACACTAACCCTAATCTATCATTCATCATGGCAAAGAATATCCAACAAGAGATTTTTACTCTCCGTGAACGCACTATTATTACCCTGATTCAACAAGGACTAACATCTCAAGAGATTGCTCAAGATCTAGACATCTCTCTTCATACCACTAAAAAACATCGAGAAAACATTGCCCGTAAGATTGGTAGTCATGGCAAAATAGAATTCCGAAAAATCATTCGAAATATCAAAATGTAGCTTGCCAGTGGTTCTCCCCCAGGCCTGAAAGTAAATTATCAACTTCTTGATTAAAGTAGGACTTCTTTCCCTACTATTCTCTTTTATTTTTCCAGCAGCTTTACTCCATGTTTGCAAACATTGGTAAAACCAGAAAAACCAGAAAAGAGTAGGGGTAATTTTTAGTGAATTAAAAAATGAGAAATTTTGTAATACTATTTGTAAAAAAATATAAAAGACTATTTGTTATTTTAGCTGTTGTCAGTATCCCATTGATTGCCTTAGGTTATGAAGCTCCAAATCCATGTGAACCTGATTGGAAATTTTTTGGTTGGAGTTATTCAAATTGTGGTTTAGATGGAGGATCTCAGGGAGTAGGTCATTCACATTTACCTGACCCTAAAAGATGTGTCTATTATTTTGAAGATGTAAAATATTTCTTTGGATTTAAAATTGATACTAGGATTAGAACGGAAGAAGGTAATTGCCCAGATTAATAATAAATGACAAATTGATAATACTAATATTTAATAGACAATGAAAATCAACATACTTCATTTTATTATATTTTTGTCATTTACTTTTTCGAGCTTTTTAACTGCGGTCGCTAATCAAAATCTAGAAAATGATAAAACAGACTCTGATTCGACCAAATCAGCTCTGCTGCAAGAGGTCAAAATAACTGCGAAAAAAATAAGTCATTTTGAAACTGAAAAACCTTCCAGAAAAAGACATTATTCGTTTTTAACAAAATCTCCTCATCAAACAGGAATAATTTTTGATGAAGAAGAAATAATTGGAAAGAAACTAAACTCCATTTCTATTTATTTTGACCAAAAATTTACACCAACATATATCTTTCAGATTTTATTGTTTACTGTTGGCAAGGATACCCTTCCATCCACTTTATTAAATAAACGTGAACTTGTCTACTCTGCCAACCATGAAGGCTGGACTAAATTCAACATTCAGACAAATGATATAAGTATTCCTAAAGAAGGTATAGCGGTTGTCATCAATTTTTTCAATAAATCCAATGTCATCACAGGAGAAACCGATCGAATAGCAATGGGTAAATATTCCACCAAGAGACGCTTTTTTTTCCGTCCAACTAGCCAGAACGAATGGATTATTTTTGATTCTTTTCAGGAAGGGCGCATTGGTCCCATGATTCGCATATCCGTAGATAATGAATAAAACAAAAAGTCGAAGCCAAAATTTTCACCAATTTAACTTGGTTTTTTTTCGCCTGGCCTTTTCACTTAGCTCAAATACGAATACCTGACATCAAAAAATTAATTTTCAGAAATAGGACACAAATATTTGTTTAGTAATTTTTAAATATTGCAAAAAACTCAAGCTGGTATAAAACGATGAACATACCTAAAATGCCATGGCCAGCCTCATTCTATCTCATCCTATTTATACTTGGCAAACACATAAATGATGTCATTATTGCGAATCATGTTTTGAATCCTTTGTTTTGGAAAAAACTACTGACTCAATCTATCATCTATTTTATTACAGGTGTTATAATAATTACAATTAATAGAAAATTGTATTTTAAATTTCCACCGACGGTAGCTTCAATCCTCTATTTTATTTTCATTATTGGTTGCCTTATTTATTTTGGACAACAGAAAACAAATGAATGGCAAATAGATTTCATTCTTTTCGCCATTATCAACATAGGAATAATGAGCTTATTCTTGAAAAAAGGGAAAAATGAATCGAATTGAATCAGCAAATTGATTATGTGAAAAATGAATCAATAGACAACTTATGGCATAGAATGGATGCTTTTTACTCAGGGACGCTCCATTCTATTCTGCCTCTGAAAAATTTTACAAATTAATTGTCCTACCTTTGTCATCGCAAGACTAAGTCCATTCAAGTCTTGCTGATTGATTAAAATGAAAGACTACCACATTGTATACGAAGACAATCACCTCCTAATTGTCAATAAAAGAGCGGGAATACTAGTTCAAGGAGATAGCACGGGCGACCTTACTTTGACCGATGTATTGAAGGACTATATCAAGGAAAAATACCAAAAACCAGGAGCGGTTTTCTTACATCCAGTCCATCGCCTAGATCGCCCTGTCAGTGGCTTAGTCGTATTTGCCCGTACTTCCAAAGCTTTGGAACGTATGATGGAACTGTTTCGTAAAAGAGAAATTCAAAAGACCTATTGGGCGGTAACAAGAAGAAAGCCAGATCCTACGAAAGGGAAGCTGACCCATTGGCTTTTAAAAAATGAATCCAAAAATACTACTACTGCTTATGATTACCCTGAGGACAAGGCACAAAAAGCGGAATTGAATTACAAATTATTAGGCAAGATTAACCTTCACTACCTAATCGAAGTTGAACCTATTACGGGTAGACCACATCAAATACGGGTTCAATTAGCTACTCTAGGTTGCCCGATTCGAGGTGATATCAAATATGGCTACGACCGCCCGAATCCAGATGGTAGCATAAATTTACATGCTCGACGATTGTATTTCGTTCACCCCATCAAGAAAACGCCAATCATCTGCAAAGCCGCAGTACCAAACAATCCATTCTGGGAAGAATTCTTAGAGCTAGATTCGGAAGAGGTAAAAGAAAAGAATTTAGATCATTTATATGAATAGCCTAGATCAGCTCTTCTAAAGTAGTTTTTTCCAAAACAGATAGGTTAGCATCACGCCATTTCGCTAGAACCGAACGCAATTTGCAGGTTTCTTCATTGGCACAGTCATCACACTTGCCATAAAAATGTAGAGATACACAAAGAGCAGGTGCAATGGGGCCATCCACAATTCGAATAATTTTCGCAAAGGTCACCTGACTTGGTGGTATACGTAGATAATATCCTCCCCCTTTACCTTTTTGGCTTTGTAGAATACCATGATTTCTTAGCTCCAATAAAATAGCTTCTAAAAACTTTTTAGGGATATTCTCGGATTCAGCAATATGTGAAATCAACAAAGGCCCCTTTTCATAAGCCTGAGCCAATACTTTTAACGCCTTCAAAGCATACTTTGCTTTCTTAGAAATCATACGATAATAATGAATTAAATAGGGAACTGTTCAAAGCTAAACATTTTAACAAGATTTGCCAAATTCTCCATTTGTGATAAAAATCAGCATAAATAAAAAAGGCCAACCTTGCGGTTGGCCTTTCCAAAAAATCATTCATTAAAAACGGAAGTGTGAGAACGCTTTGTTCGCTTCCGCCATACGGTGAGTATCATCCTTCTTCTTCACAGCAGCTCCCTCACCTTTGGATGCAGCAATGATTTCGTTCGCTAAGCGATCCATCATTGTCTTATCACCTCTTTTTCTTGCATATCCAATTAACCATTTCATTCCTAACGCAACTTTACGTTCAGCTCGCACTTCCGTTGGAACCTGGAAGTTAGCTCCACCAACACGGCGACTCTTAACTTCAACAGATGGCATTACATTGTTTAATGCTTTTTTCCAAGTTTCTAATCCATTCTCTTTAGTACGCTCTTCTACCTTATCTAAAGCATCGTAAAAAATAGTGAATGCCACTGATTTTTTACCGTCATACATCAAGTTGTTTACAAACTTAGTTACTAATACATCCCTAAATTTAGGGTCTGGCAATAAATAGCGCTTTTTTGGTTTCGCCTTTCTCATGGTGTTAATGTTTAATGTCGACCCAACCTTCTGCCTTCACCGAGGCATACTGGATCTTTGTGTTAAAAAAAATTACTTCTTCTTAGCTGGAGCTGCTGCTTGACCTGGTTTAGGACGCTTTGCACCATACTTTGAACGAGATTGTAAACGACCAGATACACCGGCTGTGTCCAATGCTCCACGAATGATGTGATAACGTACACCTGGTAAGTCTTTTACACGACCACCACGAATCAATACGATTGAGTGCTCTTGCAAATTGTGACCCTCACCTGGAATGTAGGCATTCACCTCTTTCTGGTTGGTTAAACGAACACGAGCTACTTTACGCATAGCTGAGTTTGGTTTCTTTGGAGTAGTTGTGTACACACGCGTACAAACTCCTCTTCTTTGTGGACAAGAATCCAAAGCTGGTGACTTAGATTTCCAAGTCATTTGCTCACGGCCCTTGCGCACTAATTGCTGAATAGTTGGCATTTTAAATAATTACCGTTTAAATTTTAAATCTTTTTTTATTCCCTTAAATAGCTTAAACTCATTTGGATAGAGTAATGCCATAGTAACGGGGGTGCAAAGTTAGCAATTAGAAATAGAATTCAAAACATCATTTTGGAATTTTATTTTAAAAATCCCTCAATGCCCATCTCTAATCCTCTAAGCTCGGCTAGTCCTCTTAATCTTCCAATTGCCGTATAACCTGGATTGGTCTTTTTACCTACTTGCAAATCATCCAACATTTTATGTCCATGATCTGGCCTAAACGGCATTCTGATATCTTTTCTACCTTGAGCCACTCGGTTTTTTTGCTCCAAAACCAGCGCCTTCATCACACCAAACATATCTACATCTCCATCCAAATGGTCGGCCTCATAGAAATTCCCAAATTCATCCCGACGAGTAGCTCGTAAATGAATGAAGTTGATTCGGTCACCCATTCGCTCTACCATTCCTACCAAATCATTATCCTCCCGCACTCCATAACTTCCCGTACAGAAGCATAATCCATTATTCCGACTCTCATACGCAGCTAATAATTGCTTGGCATCAGATTCTGTACTTACCACTCGGGGCAAGCCTAAAATTGGATAAGGAGGATCATCGGGGTGAATAGACAAATTGACGCCTGACTCTTCAGCTACAGGAGTAATTTCACGAATAAATTCATACAAATGCTCTCTCAACTCCTGATCTCCCACATGAGCATAGGTATCCAATGCTTCTTGAAAGGAAACCAAAGTGAAACTCTCTTCACTTCCCGGTAACCCTGCTATGACATTGCGGATTAATTTTTCTCTTTGACTAGGACTTGACTGATCAAACCAAGTTTTAGCGCGTTGAATCTGTTCAGGTGTATAATGATTTTCGGCGCCTGGTCTTTTCAATAAAAACATTTCAAACGCGGCAAACTCTGCTGCATCAAAACGCAAGGCTCTTGAACCATCAGGCAACTCAAAATCTAGGTCTGTTCTTGTCCAATCTAAAATTGGCATGAAATTGTAGCATACAGTATCCAAACCAGCTTTTGCTAAATTTCGGATCGACTGCTTATAATTTTCAATGTACTTTTTAAAGTCGCCCGACCGAGTTTTGATATCCTCATGAACCGGAATACTTTCAATGACTGACCACGTTAAACCCGCCTTTTCAATAATTTGTTTTCTCTCTAAAATATCTGCCAACTCCCATACTACTCCGTTTGGGATTTGATGCAGTGCGTTTACAATGCCGGTTGCACCCGCTTGTCGGACGTCTGATAAACTAACCGGATCATTCGGTCCGAACCAACGCCAAGTTTGTTCTAATGCCATAGTCTATTTTTTCTATCTCTTATTTATTAAAATTAAATCATTAGCTCAAGCACCAACTAATCAACTTATGCCTATTGTGCCTGGTTTTGAAAACGTATGACTTGAGGCTCAAGGTTTAGGCTTGAGGGTTTAGGGTTTAGGCTCAAGCCTTGAGGCCTAAGCCTTGAGATTTGACAACTTTTGAAAAGTTGTCAAATCTAAATCAAAATCTAAATCAAAATCCTTATCCAAATCCATATCCCAATCAAAATCTAATATATCTCAGAATATAAGCTAAAGAGCACAAAATTAGCCTTTCCTACTCAATAAAATATGAAAAACTTGATTATTTTAACCAGGAATATGGACAAAAAAAACCTTGCCTAGAAACTAAGCAAGGTTTTTGTAATCAAGCATTTATATACTTTCTTTAATATCAATCTCGTTCAAAGGCCGCAAAATTAAAGCCTTTTTTAACAGGAACAAAACATCCCCTAATTTTGATGTGCTGGCCTCAATAAATCATTCACCGTCTTGACAGGATTAAAAGTATCCAATGGGACTTCAACAAATATGGTATTCCAAAAGGCCATCGCGCCATTCCACAACCCAGGTAATTCCTGAGCTTTCAATTTCTTCCCATCTTTGGTTTTCTCCGTAATAAATCCTGTACTCATGTCGCGGTACTGCAATAAATCAAAGGACTTACCATGAATATCCTTGGTGGCACAAACCAAGTCCACCGGATTAAAGTGAGTTGATCCAGTGAAAATATCTTTTTGTGCTTCATTTGACATATCCACTTGAGCCGATTCTACCAATTGCAATGTGCTGTTTCCCTCTTGATCCCGACACCAAAAAGGACCTCCACCCGGCTCTCCTGTATTTTTTACAACCCCGCAAATACGTGTAGGTCGATTAAATATCTTTTTAAATAAATTTAATTTTTCAACTGGTATGTGTGCATCCCATGACTTGCCTGGTTGAATTCCCAAATATTGAGATGCAAAATCCTGGATTTCTTGCATTTTCTCCGCACTAACTTCCCCCTCCAAGTCTTTGGAATAGGCTTTTATCTTATCCAAAATTTCTACCAACAATCCGCCCAAAGCTTTCTTGAAGACAATCGTATTATCTTTCAATTTATCTGGAACCACATTGTCAATATTCTTTATAAATATTAAATCAGCATCTAAATCATTCAAGTTTTCCAATAAAGCGCCATGGCCGGCAGGTCGGAATAACAATGAACCATCCGCTTCGCGGAATAAGTTGTTCTCCATATCCACGGCCACCGTATCTGTACTTGGCTTTTGCTCTGAAAAACTTATATGAAATTTAACCTGATACCGCTTCTCTAATTTAGGTACAACTTGTTGTACCAAGGCATCAAATCGCGAACGATGCTCGGGAGAAACCGTGAAGTGCAAATACGCATCTTTGCCATCTGAAGCATAGGCTACCGCCTCCACCAAATGCTCCTCCAAAGGGGTTCTTACTCCGTCCTCATAATAGTGAAATGATAATAAACCCTTTGGTAGTGAACCATAATCTAATCCCTTACTAAGTAATAAATTTTCTAATATTTCCTGCTCAGTGGACCACTCTGGCAATAATTTCTTCAATTCAGGAGCAAAGGCAAAATCACTCAATCGATCAAAAAATGCCTGAGATTCCTTGTTTGGTTTTGATTCAGCCAAATGCTCAAACAAAGATTTAAACATCCTTGTAGCCGCACCAGATGCGGGAACCATTTTTAAAATGGACAATGTCATTTTAGCATCTTCAAATCGTTTTACATAACGATTCACGTCCCCATCAGTCAAATGAATTATCCCATTCCCAATGCTAGCCGCTCGATCCAATTTCATCCAAGGAAAACCTTGCTTAAAATAATCAACTTGTTGATTTACTTCTTGCTCACTAATTCCTCTTTTACTTAATTGTATTTTGTCCTTTTCTGTCAACATACGTACATATTTATTCCTAAATTTAATTGGAATCGTATAAAATTTCACCATCATGGCCGCTTTTATTCTCTTCTCCCTTCAAATTTTCTCCATGTCAGACATAAACTCCCTGCCCTTTTTTTTGGTAGCTTTGAAATAGCTATGCAGGATATACACGCCATATTAAAAAAATACTGGAATTACGACTCTTTTAGACCCCTTCAAGAGGAGATTATTCATTCCATATTGGCTAAAAATGACACCTTAGCTTTATTGCCCACAGGCGGTGGAAAATCCATTTGTTTCCAAGTTCCAGCCCTTGCATTAGACGGCATTTGCCTAGTAATCTCTCCCCTGATTGCTTTAATGCAAGATCAAGTAAACCAATTGAAACAAAGAAACATTGCAGCTGAAGCGCTCTACTCAGGAATGCATCCTAGGCAAATAGACATCTTGCTCGACAATTGTATTTATGGCCAAATCAAATTTTTATATGTCTCTCCAGAAAGATTAAAAACTGACCTATTTTTAGAGAGGGCCAAGCAAATGAATATCTCCTTAATCGCAGTCGACGAAGCTCACTGCATTTCACAATGGGGATATGATTTTCGACCGTCCTATTTAGAAATTCTACCATTCAAAAATCTATTCCCACAAACCCCTTGCCTGGCACTAACCGCTAGTGCCAATCCAGAAGTTAAAGCGGATATTGTGCAAAAGCTGGATTTTAAAAATCCGCAAATCTTTCAAAAGAGCTTTAGTCGGGCTAACTTATCTTACTCTGTACTATGGGAGGAAAATAAAGAAAAAAAGTTAATCCAAATGCTTCAACGGGTTCCTGGCTCCTCCATTATTTATGTCCGAAATAGAAAAAAAACCCAACAAATAAGTGAACTCATTCAACAGCATGGTATATCCAGCACTTTTTATCATGCTGGTTTAGAACCCAAAGAAAGAAGTTCACGACAAAAAGAATGGATCGAAAGTCGAATTCAAACCATGGTTGCCACCAATGCTTTTGGTATGGGAATCGACAAAGCAGATGTCCGCTTGGTCGTCCACCTGGATTTACCCGATTCCTTGGAAGCTTATTACCAAGAAGCAGGTCGAGCTGGAAGAGATGAGAAAAAAGCCTATGCGGCCATATTAGTGGAGGAAAAAGACATCATCGAACTGCAAAACCAGTGGACAAAATCATATCCTGATGCTCCTGTTTTAAAGAATGTTTATCAGGCCATTAGTAATTATTTGCAAATTCCTGAAGGTAGCGGAGAATTAATGCACTATGATTTTGAATGGGCCGAAATGGCCAAGCGGTTTAATCTGCCATCATCCGAAACCTTTTTTGCACTAAAAACGCTCGAAAATGAGGGTTTAATTTTATTAAACGATGCCTACCAAAATCCTTCCAAAATCAAGATTAAGGTTTCTGCCACAGAACTTTACGATTTTCAAATTCGTAATGAACGCTTTGAATCTTTCATCAAATGTCTTTTGCGAATGTTTGGAGGAAATCTGTATCAACAATTTGTACCTATAGCTGAAGCAGCCATTGCTCAACAATTTAAAGCACCCATAGCCGAGGTTGAACGTAGCCTAAGCTTGCTCGAAAAATTTGAAATTTTGGACTATGATAAACAAAATGGACTTGCTAAATTAACCTTGTTAACCCCAAGAGCATCAGCCTCTGCTTTACCGATCGACTGGACCTCATACCATAAAAAGAAAGAGAGAAGCCAAGGAAAAATTAAGGCAGTGGAACATTATGTCCGAGATAAAAAGATTTGTCGAACCCGACTCCTTGTCGCCTATTTTGGTGAAAATCTGGATAAAAAATGTGGCATCTGCGATACTTGTATTGAACAAAAAAAGGCCTCCACTGGGAAGGCCTATCCTGAAAGTCATGAAAGTGAACGCAAACTAATTCTTCATTACCTTCAACATGGTTCACTTAGTCTTCAAAATCTAGTGGACTGCCTCCGTCCGCTTTCCAAAGATGAGGCCATCCGAATCATACAATATGCCCTAGATATCGGTGAAATTTCCTATACCGCCACAGATGAATTAGGCTTAACTTCGTCTTGAAGCACAAATTTTACTGGATTTTTAACCTGCTCATGTAACAAGGCCAAGGCCAATACCTCCATGGCATTTTCCACATAATGGAAGGTCAAATCCGTTATATATCTGGCCTCAATCTCTTCAATGTCCTTTTTGTTTTTATGACAAAGAATAATTTCCTTAATACCCGCTCGCTTAGCTGCTAATATCTTTTCTTTTATTCCACCTACAGGCAGAACTTTACCTCGCAAAGTAATTTCTCCTGTCATGGCTAAATTTGGTTTTACCCTGCGCTGAGTTAAGGCCGAAGCAATAGCTGTCAACATTGTTATACCAGCCGATGGGCCATCTTTGGGAACCGCACCAGCAGGCACGTGAATATGTAAATTATACTGATCAAAAATGCGATAATCAATGTCTAACAAATCAGCATGCGCCTTCAAGAAACTTAAAGCAGCCATGGCAGATTCTTTCATTACATCTCCTAATTGGCCCGACAAGGTCAATTGACCTTTACCACGGTTCAACAACGTTTCAATGAATAAAATATCTCCACCCACAGGTGTCCAGGCTAATCCAGTCACCACACCAGCATATTCATTGCTTTCATAAGAATCATTCTCAAAATTCTCTTGTCCCAATAAGCGCACTACATCAGCTGGCTGTATTTTGTGGGGGTATTCCTCCCCTATCGCAATGGACTTAGTGATTTTACGTACCACTTTTCCAATTTCCTGCTCTAATTTCCGAACTCCCGATTCCCGGGTATAGCCTTCTACCACTTTTTGAATAGCAGCATCTGACATGGTAAAGTCTGACTTTTCTAAACCATGTTCCTTCTTTTGTTTTGGTAATAAATGCTTTTTGGCAATTTGTACCTTCTCTTCAATGGTATAACCACTTACTTCAATAATTTCCATACGGTCACGCAATGCAGGATGTATGGTATCTAAATTATTAGCTGTGGCAATGAAAATCACGCGAGATAGATCAAATTCAACCTCCAAGTAATTATCCAAAAAACTATTATTTTGTTCCGGATCCAACACTTCTAATAAAGCGGAAGAAGGATCACCCCGATGGTCTGCTCCGACCTTATCAATTTCATCTAAAATAAATACAGGATTGGAAGATCCTGATTTCTTGATATTCTGAATAACTTTTCCAGGCATTGCTCCTATATAGGTCTTCCTATGGCCCCTGATTTCCGCCTCATCCCTGAGTCCACCTAAAGCCATCCGAACATACTTTCTTCCCAAAGCTTTGGCAATACTTTTACCCAAAGAAGTTTTACCTACTCCAGGAGGGCCATATAAGCACAAAATAGGTGCCTTCATGTCTCCTTTCATTTTCAAGACTGCCAAATATTCGATGATTCTCTCTTTTACTTTTTCAAGTCCAAAGTGATCTGCATCCAAAATCTTTTTTGCTTTTACCAAATCAAAATGATCTTTGGTATATTCAGCCCAAGGAAGATCAACCAACAGTTCAACAAAGTTCATCAACATCGGATATTCTCCCGACATGGAATTCGTTCTTTGGAGTTTTGATAACTCCTTTAAGAAAAAATCATTGACTTCTTTTGACCATTTTTTCTTAGCCCCTTTAGCACGCAAACCATCCAATTCTTGTTCCGGACTCTCTACTCCCAACTCCTCTTGTAGAACTTTGATTTGCTGACGAATGTAATAGTCACGCTGCTGCTGGTCAATATCACTACTTGCTTTACTTTGTATTTCACGCTTTAATTCCAGGTGTTGAATTTCCTTCATCATGTATTCCAATAGATGAGTGGCTTGCTCAATACCATCTAGGGTCTCCAATAAAGCTTGCTTATCTTTTAGTTCGGCATTGATATTAGAAGAAAGAAAATGCACTAAAAATGCGGAAGAATCTATATTATCCAAGGCTATTTGAGCTTCTCTCGGAATCTCAGGATTTAAATTCAATATCTTCAGGGCTGATTCCTTCAAAGTAGAAACTAATGCCTTATTTTCCTTATTTAATTTCTTTGGAAAATTGTCTTCCAAATAATTCACTTTGGCAATAAGATTAGGTTCCGTTTTAATAAATTCTCTTACTTCAAAACGCTTGCGTCCTTGAACGATAATCGTTGTATTTCCACCCGGAAGCACAAACATCTTAACAATGTGTGCCACTGTTCCAACTTTGTATAGATCGTCAACCTGTGGCTCCTCCTTTGAATTATTAGCTTGTACCAATACACCAATAGTCCGATCTCCTTTGTAGGCTTTCTTCACTAAACGGACGGATTTTTGGCGACTAACGGTAATGGGTATCACCATTCCAGGGAACAATACAATATTGCGGATTGGCAGTATAGGTAGTTCATCTGACAAAACACTCATTTTGTCATTGTTTTCCAATCCTTCTGCTCCAATTGGAATCAACTCAATATTCTCGAAATCGGAAATATCCGATAGGCTCAAATGCTTAAAAAGGTCATTTGGATTATTCATACACACATTTATTTAATCTCACCCTCCAATCTTGAAAGACGTATGGAGCAATAAACAAATTTCATGCCATAAGACAAGTTGGCAGAAAAATTACCAAACTATCTGATGAAGAACTTGATTTTTTTGAAATAAAAACGATTTCTTTTTTGCACCCCTAGCACAATGTAACAAATTTGTTTGGTCTGGGAATTGTTCAACCAAAAGATCATTCATGATATAAACCCCAGCTAAATCTTGTTCCGAAGGAATTTCTACATATACCCAAATAACGTCAGGGTTAGGCTCCCAACCTATCCAACGGTAAGGAGTCTGTAATTGCTTATTGACTTGGAAACCAAAATGTTTACGAATGTAGGGCTCTAACAATTCATCCATATTAGATGCCTTTTCAAAGCTTATTTTCTTCCCATGAAATTCACTTAGGCCTATTTCTAGGTCATCTTGAAATAATCGAATGGCGATTTCCCAGGATTTTTCCTTTTCATTATACACACACTCCGTTACACTCGTATGAAAAGGATGCCTCTCTTCTCTAGCTAAACTTTCTACCGAGGAGAAAATCAAAAAAAGAAGGATGAAAAGCTGTTTTTTCAAGGTTTAAAAGAATACTTTAAATATATCGTTTCCAAAAGTATATGCCATCAAAGCCAATAACAAAATCATACCGATTTGTTGGGCACGCTCCATTACTTTATCTGAAGCAGGTTTTCCCGTTATCATCTCATATAATAGGAAAATAGCATGTCCACCATCTAAAGCTGGGATGGGCAATACATTAAAGAAGGCCAATGCCATAGAAAGCAAACCAGTCAACATCCAAAATCTAGTCCAGTCCCAAACTCCTCCAAACATCTGCGCAATTCCAATTGGGCCACTCAAGGCTTTAGAAGCCGAAACATCACCCGAAGCAATTTTCTTAAATCCACGAATATTATCCGTAATTACCGAAAAGGCACGTTTTGTACCTATTCCCATGGACTGGGCAAATGTATAATCTTCATGGGTCATTTTCATTAAAATATCTGCCTGAAAACCAATTTGACCCGATTTAGCTACCACCATTTCCAAGGTATCTGCTTTTCCTTGACGAAGAATAGCCAAGCGGATGGGTTTACCAGCCTCCTTACTTAATACCTCACGAATTTCATGGTAGTATTGAATGGGTGTTTGGTTAACTGCCGTAATATAATCTCCCGCTTTCAAACCTGCTGCCAAAGCTGGCAACATCTCTTCGGACTCCTTTCCTAGCCATTTGTCTAATAAACTTGGAGGATTGGGTGCCGCAACATCCAATACCTTAAATTTTGTCATAGGTTCGATAAAGGCTGACTTTTTATCGCTCAATTGACCTATGAAATTAGCAGGGATTTGAATATTAATTTCTTTTCCGTCGCGTAAAACCGTGTAATACGAATTATCCCCCAATAAGACATCTGATGAGCGTAAATCTGATAATTGCTTATAATCAGCTCCATTGACACGAATAATTTTATCGCCAGTTTTAAGCCCAATATGCTTACCCAAATCCAAGGCAACGATGCCATTCTTATTTAATTCTTCTTTAGAAATATAATTGTTTCCATTGGAATAGGTCAAGGAAATGAAAATGACCACACCTGTAATTACATTCACGATTACACCACCTAACATGACAATTAAGCGCTGCCAAGCGGGTTTTGCTCTAAACTCCCATGGTTCAGGTTCCTTCGCCAATGTGGCTGCATCTTGTGTCTCATCAATCATTCCAGCGATAGACACATAGCCTCCTAGCGGAAACCAGCCTAAACCATATTCTGTATCACCTATTTTTTTCTTGAATAAAGCAAAATTCAATAAGGAAGGTATAGGGAATAGAAAATCAAAAAATAGATAAAACTTTTCGACCCGCATTTTGAACCATTTCGCCGTAATGAAATGCCCAAATTCATGCAATGTTACTAAAATGGACAATCCTAAAATCAATTGCCCCGCCATAATCAAACCTTCCATAATCTTGCTTTAATTGCTATTTACTATTTTTTTCTACCCAATGGGTAGCTAATTCTCTACTTAATTGATCACTTTGAACATAGTCTTCTAATGTCGGATTAGCTAAAAAAGTTCCACGACCCATTGTTTCAGATATCAAATCTGACATTTCTAGAAATCCAATTTTATCTTCCAAAAAGGCTGCCACAGCTACTTCGTTGGCCGCATTCAAAATACATGGCATATTCCCTCCTTTATCTAAAGCTTCAAAAGCCAAACCTAGATTTCTAAAAGTAGTCAAATCGGGGGCCTCAAAGGTTAAATTGGGATAAGCGGCAAAATTGAAACGAGGGAAATTTGCTTCTAAACGATTGGGGTAACCCAAGGCAAATTGAATGGGTAATTTCATATCAGGTAGCCCTAATTGTGCCTTAATTGATCCATCCTGAAACTGAACTAAGGAATGAACTATGGATTGAGGATGTACGACCACATCGATCTGGCTGGCTTTTACTTGAAATAACCAAGCTGCTTCAATGACTTCCAAACCCTTATTCATCAAACTGGCTGAATCAATGGTAATCTTGGCCCCCATGGTCCAATTGGGGTGCTTTAAAGCTTGTTCTCTAGTTACTTTAGCCAATTGATCCCTATTCCAAGATCTAAATGGCCCACCAGAGGCCGTCAATATTACTTTCTCAATCGGATTATGGGATTCCCCCATTAAGCACTGAAATATGGCGGAATGCTCTGAATCTACTGGCAAAATAGGTACCCCCATTTTTGCCGCTAATGGCATAATCAATGCCCCTGCCACCACTAATGTTTCTTTATTAGCTAGGGCTATTGGCTTTTTTGCCTCGATAGCACGCACCGTTGGTAACAACCCTGCGTAACCTACCAAAGCAGTTAGCACCACATCCACTTCATCCAAACATACTACATACTCCAAGCTTTTCGCTCCAGCATGTACTTCGATGGGTAAATGAGCTAAGGCCTCTTTGACAAAATTATATTTAGTTTCATCACCTATTACTACATGGCTAGGCAAAAATTCCAAGGATTGTTCTATCAATAAAGCAGCATTGGACTGAGCTGTGAGCACCGATACTTTAAACTGTTCGGCATGCAGAGCGATGACCTCCAAGGCTTGAGTTCCAATAGAACCAGTGGAACCTAAAATGGCAATATGTTTTTGTTTTCCTACCAAAGCATGGCTTTTATCTGTTCAACAAAGGTCAGCCATACTTTCGGATACATGAAAGTCACAAAAACTAAACCATACAATCCTCCATATAAATGGGCAGAATGATTGACGTAATCCCTACCTCTGCGATCCATGGCAATGGAGTACCAAGTAAACAAACCCGCATAAATAAAGCCTGGGATTCCAAGGATACCAAACAAATAGATTTTCTCAGTTGGGAAAAATAATATTCCCGCAAAAATGACTGCGGAAACCGCACCTGAAGCACCCAATGAATTGAAATACGGGTTTTTTCTTTGTTTGAAATAAGTGGGCAAATCTGCCGCAATGATGGCCGTAATGTAAAAAATGACAAACAGCGTTTGACCTATTTCTGGGTATAAGATGGAAAATATATTTTCCAATTGTAAGCCAAAGAAAAAGAAAGAAAACAAATTGAAAAATAAATGGGTAAAATCAGCATGAATAAATCCAGAACTTATAAAACGCCAATATTCATTATCTCGATTGATGTGATAAGGATTCATCGTCATCTTATCCATGAGTGCAGGCTTTTGCCAACACATCAAAGAGACTAAGACGGTAATGATAATGATAATAAAACTGATAGAATCCCCCATAAAACAAAAAGCTTCGTGATGAAGCTAATTTAATTGCCACAAAACTACATTAAACTTCCCGATCAACCAACCCTGCCATAAAACCCAATAAGGTATTTTTCTTTTCTTGTGGTAATTGTAAGGTTTCCATTCCTGAAAATGCCCGGTCAAAATACGATTGAATTTGTTGCTCCACTTCTTCTTTTAGACCTAAGGCTGTATATATCTCAGTAACCGCCTTTACTTTTTCCTCCGCATCAAACTGTTTTTGATTAAGCCAATAACTTAATTTTGCTTCCCTTTCTCCTTGAGCTAATTCCATAGCCCGAATAAGTAAATAGGTTTTTTTGTTGGCCAAAATATCCCCGCCTACCTGTTTCCCAAATTTCTCTGGATCTCCATATACATCCAACAAATCATCTTTTAATTGAAAACCAAGGCCCACCAGCTCACCAATTTGATACAGTTGCTTAGCTATTTCTAAATCAACTTGAGCTAGTAACCCTCCCATTTCCATAGAGAAACCCAATAATACCGAAGTTTTCAATCGGATCATCTCTAAATATTCATCAATTCGTACATCCGACCTTTCTTCAAAATTCATATCCCATTGCTGACCTTCGCAAACTTCTGCAGCGGTCCGACTAAATCGCTCGAGGAGATGTTGAAATTGAGAAAGACTTAATCCTTGAATTTGATTTAAAAATTGGTAGGCTTCAACCAACATGACATCCCCTGAAAGGATGGCTATATTATCATTCCACTTTTCATGAACCGTTTGCTTACCTCTTCTCAAAGGGGCTTTGTCCATGATGTCATCATGCATTAAAGTAAAATTATGAAATACTTCTATCGATAAAGCGGGTTTAACTTGACTAGTCCAATCGTCCCGAAATAATGAATAGGCCATTAAACACATCACCGGACGAATCCGCTTACCCCCTAAGGCCATCAAATATTGAATCGGCTCATACAACTCTATTGGTTGTTTTCCCCGCTCCATCGTGGCTATTTCCTGATCTAGGACTTGTAAAAATTCTTTTGTCATAATTTATCGATCAACTTCCCCCATAACCAAATCCAAGGACCCGATAATTGCTACCAAATCTGCCAAATAGCTGCCTTTTGCTAACGTAGGCAATACCGACAGATGGTGAAATGAGCAAGCCCTTACTTTCATTCGGCTAGGAATATCTGACTTCCCATCCGCACGAACAAAAAAACCTAATTCTCCTTTCGGATTCTCTGCTCGAACATATACGTCCATGGCAGAAGGTCTTATTTTCTTTGGGACCATTGCATGAGGCTGGAAGTCTTTAGTTCTTTTACAATCTCCAACTAATTTATCTAGACATTGTTCGATGATGCGAATAGATTCTTCACATTCTCTAATTCGAACATGGTTACGGTCCCAACAATCTCCTATTTGTCCCATTGCCCCTTCTCCAATAGGTATATCAAATTCTAAAGAGGGATATACCGAATATGCATCTACCCTACGTAGATCAAAAGGCAATCCAGAACCGCGCAAAACAGGTCCCGTGCATCCATAATTAATGGCTGTCGACAAAGGCAAAACTCCAATATTGGCTGTTCTCTTAATGAAAATAGTATTTTCCTCCACGAGGTTTTTTACCTCTTGAATGGTATTTTTTAGTACGGGTACCAATTCTTTTACGCGCGCTTCAAACCCGACAGGTAAGTCATAAAATAATCCCCCGATCCAAACATAATTGTATAACATTCGAGCCCCCGACAACCATTCTAATAAGCGTTGGATATGCTCGCGATCCCGCATTAACCATAAAAATGGCGTGTAAGCTCCAATATCTAATCCATATGTCCCAACGGCAACAAAATGCGATGCAATACGATTTAACTCTGCCACTAAAACACGGATGTATTCAATCCTCAGTGGTAATTTACCTTCCAAATCAAGCATTTTCTCAATAGCCATCACATAGGCGTGCTCAGAATTCATGGAAGCCATATAGTCTAGACGGTCCACGTAGGGAATTACCTGATTATAAGGCAGCGCCTCGGCATGTTTTTCAAAACAACGATGTAAATAGCCTAAATGAGGAACCACATCTACCACCAATTCACCGTCCGATATCAATTCTAATCGGAGTACACCATGAGTAGATGGATGCTGGGGCCCCAGTGAAATGATCATTTCTTCTGATTTCAAATTTTCAAGCGAATATCGATTGGGGTCTGATAAGGCAAAATTTTCCGCTTGATATTGATATTGAAGGGGCTTCATAAAACAAAAATGAGAAAAAAGGCTAGTAAATAAAAGCCCTTGAATGGGATTTAAGGGCGACTTATCAATATGTTTGAAAATTTACGACATATTTTAATTAAAGACTTTGCGAAAAAAAATATTTCTTCTACCTTTGCAGTCCGTTTCAAATGAGGCGAAAAAAGATTTTAATACTATGGCAAAGAAAGGAAATCGCATTCAAGTAATTCTAGAATGCACTGAGCACAAAGAATCTGGGTTACCAGGAATGTCGCGTTACATCACGACTAAAAATCGTAAGAATACGACAGCTCGTATCGAATTAAAGAAATACAATCCGGTATTGAAGAAAGTTACACTTCATAAGGAGATCAAATAGTTTTAATACTTAAGAAATATGGCTAAGAAAGTAGTTGCAACGTTAAAGAAAGAAGGAGGCGTAAAATACGCTAAAATCATTAAAGCGGTTAAAAATCCAACCACAGGGGCTTATACCTTCAAAGAAGAAATTATTCTTCAAGATGAGGTAAATGCTGCATTGAAAAACTAATTTTCAAGCGGGGCACCTTTTTTTCGCTAAGATATTGAAGTCCCTTCGTGAGGGACTTTTTTTATTTTTATTACATTCGTTTTTATTTTCATTCAAAGCCATGGGACTATTCGATTTTTTTAAAAAGAAACCAGCACCACAAGAACAGGAGGAGCTGGAAGCCTTGGAGAAAGGACTAGAAAAAACCAAGGAAGGTTTTCTTTCTAAAATGGGAAGAGCCGTTCTAGGCAAATCTAAAGTGGACGAAGATGTATTGGACGAATTGGAAGAAATCCTATTAAGTTCCGATGTAGGAGTCCCTACTACTTTAAAAATTATAGACCGAATCGAACGCCGAGTTGAGCGGGACAAATTCGTATCTACCGAAGAGCTTGATCAAGTTTTACGGGAAGAAATTGCGGCTTTATTAGAAGAAAACCAGTCGGCCGACTTACAGCATGCTTTTTCCGAACCCAAACAAAAACCTTATGTCATCATGGTAGTGGGGGTTAACGGGGTTGGAAAAACTACCACGATCGGGAAATTGGCTTCGCAATTCCATCAAAATGGGTTAAAAGTGGTTCTTGGTGCGGCGGACACTTTCCGTGCAGCAGCTGTCGACCAATTAAAATTATGGGGAGAACGGGTTGGCATTCCTGTGATAGACCATGGAATGAATACAGACCCAGCTTCCGTTGCCTATGACGCCGTGAAACAAGGCGTTGAAATGAATGCCGACATAGTCATTATTGATACAGCAGGTAGATTACATACCAAAGTGAATTTGATGACAGAATTGACGAAAATCAAACGCGTAGTTCAAAAATTCATCCCTGATGCGCCCCATGAGGTTTTACTTGTATTAGACGGTTCCACCGGACAAAATGCCTTTATTCAAGCTCAAGAATTCACCAAAGCAACTGAAGTAACAGCCTTGGCCATTACCAAGTTAGATGGCACTGCCAAAGGTGGAGTAGTCATTGGAATTTCAGATCAATTCAAAATTCCTGTCAAATACATTGGTGTAGGAGAAAAAATTTCTGATTTACAAGTATTCAACCGAAGCACATTCGTAGAGTCTCTTTTTGCCAAAAAATAATACATATGGTAGAGACGTAGCAATGCTACGTCTCTACCATATGTATTATTTCTGCTGTTTCGCCCAGGTATCTTTCAAGGTAACCGTACGGTTAAATACCAAATGACCTTCTTTGGAGTCTTTGTCTAGACAGAAATATCCCTTCCGCATGAATTGAACTGCATTTTCAACTTTAGCTTCCAGTAATGCAGGCTCTACATAGACTTTATCTAAAATTTGCAATGATTCAGGGTTGATGAATTTCATGAAATCATCGCCTAACTCCGAGGCATCCTCAACAATCAATAATCGATCAAATAAACGTACTTCGGCTACTTCAGCATGAGGAATCGAAACCCAATGAATGGTTCCTTTAACCTGTATGCCTGAGGTATCCTGACCAGATTTACTTTCTGGAATGTAAGTAGCACGAATCTCTTTCACTGAACCATCTTCATTCAATTCAAAACTCTCACATTGAATGATATAGGCTCCTTTTAAACGAACCGATAATCCAGGACCTAGTCGGAAGAATTTCTTAGGTGGATCCACCATAAAATCTTCTCTTTCGATGTATAATTCTCTAGAAAAAGGCACTGACCTTTTACCTGTGCTCTCGTCTTCCGGATTATTTTCAATCAACAAATCTTCTGTTTGACCTTCTGGATAATTGCTAATGACCAGTTTCACGGGATCTAAAACTGCCATGTAACGATTGGCTGATTTATTCAAATCTTCACGAATACAAAATTCTAACAAACTAATGTCAATTAAATTATCCCGTTTGGCTACTCCAATACGTTCACAAAAATTTTGAATGGATGCTGGAGTGAAACCTCTTCTACGTAATGCTGAAATTGTTGGCATACGCGGATCATCCCAACCTTGAACAATTTTCTCGTTCACTAATTGCAACAGTTTTCGCTTACTCATCACAGTGTGTGACAAATTCAAACGAGCAAACTCATACTGGTGAGTAGGGAAAATTTCTAATTTCTCGATAAACCAGTCATATAAAGGGCGGTGCACATCAAATTCTAAGGTACAAATGGAGTGGGTAATACCCTCCATCGAATCAGACTGACCATGAGCAAAATCATACATCGGATAAATACACCAAGCATTGCCTGTTCTGTGATGTTCTACATGCCGTATACGGTACATGAATGGATCACGCATGTGCATATTCGGATGAGACATATCTATTTTGGCTCGTAACACTTTGGCGCCATCTGGAAACTCTCCAGCGCGCATTCTTTGAAACAAATCCAAATTTTCTTTTACTGACCGATTGCGATAAGGGCTTGGAACACCGGGTGTAGTGGGAGTACCCTTCTGAGCGGCAATTTCCTCTGCAGAAGAATCGTCCACATAAGCCAATGATTTTTCAATCAATTGAACCGCATACTGATAAAGGGTCTCAAAATAATCTGAGGTATATAATTCGTTGGCCCAACTAAAACCTAACCAAGCCACATCCTTTTTAATAGATTCCACATATTCTGTTTCCTCTGTAATGGGATTGGTGTCGTCAAAACGTAAATTAGTCTTGCCTCCGAATTCCTTAGCTAGGCCAAAGTTGAGACAGATGGACTTGGCATGACCAATATGTAAATATCCATTAGGTTCTGGAGGGAATCGAGTAAAAATTCCTTGCGGATATTTACCTGCCGCTAAATCGGCTTGAACGATTTCTTCTAAAAAATTAAGGGATTTTGGTTTTAATTCTTCCATTCAATATACGTTCGTGACTATTCTGTCGTTTTAAGGGTTGAAATTGGTTAATTCAACTTCAAAAATAAGCAATATTTAAGCTATGCCTACAGAAAGCTAACAGAATATTCGCCTTTTAAAATTTAATTGTTGTTTTCTGTGCCATTTAATAAATTTCTTGCCCTACATAAGATATTTTTAATTAATTTAGTGCCTAATTCAATAGGTAGCTTTATTGTTTAATTAATCTACTCAAACTCGTTCTTAACATGATGAACAAATTCTTCAAATTCAATTTATCCGCCATTCTAGTTTTCTTGATGGCTTATTCTGCCTCAGCTCAACTTATTAATGGAAAACTAGGTGATCAAACTACACTAGTTAAAAACGGAGAAGCTAAGGCACTTGTAGCATCTGGTTGCCCAGCAGGTACTTATTTCGATTGGGGCTTTTACAAAAATGAGCCTAATGGTGGTGGTGTTACTTATTTCCCAATGGCTGATTGGGATGCTGCCTATTCAGGAAATGGAGTAGCTGATAATAACGTAACAGCGCTTGCTTTAACTTTGGACAATAAACCAGGTGGTAATATTCCTCCATACGTATATGAATTAAAATGTGTCACTACTTTAGGTGGTAGTACCATTGCTCCTGGAACAATGGCTTCCAAGGTAACCATCCAAGTAGTAGATCCTGCAACTTATGCTCCAGCACTTTCTATGTTAGCCGGTAGTATTGTTTGCGGAGATATTAACGATCCAAATTCAGGTTCCATTTCATTAAGAGCCTCTGGTTGTCCAGATGGTACTTTATGGTATTTACCTGTTAACAATAAGACAGTTGAAATTGCTAATTGGGATGCCATTAAAATTTCTGGAACAGACTACATTACTGGTCGTTACAGTGTTAGTTGCATCATCAATTATTCAGATAATGTTGCAGCATTAGGTTCTGGAACTAATATTCCTAAAAAGGAATATTCTAGAGCGGCTGGATACGATGTTAAAAAAGGATATGCTGTTCCAACGGTATTCGTAAACAGTGTAAATAGTTTATTACCTGACAATGATACCAAAGAGGTTTGTCAAGGAACTTTAGTGGACTTAGGTATATACACGAATCCACAAAGAAACAATACCTTAAATTTTAATCAATATAACCAATACTTTGAATTCCAATGGTTTGGAAAAGATGAGTACAAGCCTTCAGATAATTTTGGCGCCGATAGATTTGGTGCAACAGGTTTCACTTCAGGTGTTTTAACAGCCAAGGCCGAGAAAAAATCAGTTTTATACTACGTAAAAATGACTGATAGAGCTGGTGTATGTGGTTCTAAAGAATCAAACCAAGTTCGTATTACTTATGTCGAATTGCCAAAACCAGGCCCTATCACTGGAAACCTAGGTTATTGCATCGAAGGTTCTACTAGTTTGAAAGTTGACTCTGCTTCCTTAGTACGTAATGAAGGTTATTTATGGGCTGCTAACAAAACGCCGACCAAGCCATCTAAATTCCGTTGGTATGTAGATGGAGTAGAAACTGCTTCATTGGGTAATTTATCAAGCATCATTTTCAAACAAAATGCGAAAGTGAAAGTGGACTATGTATCTAACTACAATTGCCCATCTCCTGCTTCAGATGAAGTAACTGTTAAAAACTTTGACAAGCCAGTAACGCCAACTATCACGGCATTGAAACCAGCGAATGGTTCATTGGTTACTGCTTCTACAGTCGGTTTCTGCGAAGGAACTCCAGTGGCAGGTCAATTACAAGCTTCTTCTTTACCAAATGGTGAAGTTACTAAATGGGAATGGAGCAATGCTTTAACAAGCAGCTTGATTGATTACAACAAAGTAGGTTTCTATACTGTTAAAACCATCAACGCGAATGGTTGTTATTCTGAGTCATCTGCTCCAGTTGAAGTTAAAGTGTTAGCTCTTCCAGCTGCTCCGACTATCACAGCTGGTGGTGCCACTACTTTCTGCGCCAGAAAAGATGATGACTATAGTGCATTCAACGCGGTAACCTTAACAGCTTCTACTTCTAACAGTATTGTTAACTGGTATGGTAATGCGAATGCATCTTTATCTACTTTGAAAGTATTTGAAGGAATTAGAACTTCAGATACCTATTACACTAGAGCAACGGATATTTACGGATGTATCTCTCCTGCTTCAAACAAGATTAAAGTAAGTGTTCAACAAAATCCTGTGGCTAGCGATGCAAGAATTCTTAAAGAAGGAGTTTACACATTAAAAGCTTTAAATTTCCCTGCAACAGTAACAGGTGGAACAGCTAGTGAATATGAGTGGAAATTCGGAACCACCGCACTTCCTTCAAAAAGCTACATTACGAAAGTGAAAACAAATGGAGATTACAGTGTTAGAAGAAAGTATTTGTATGCCATCGATGGTTTCCCATTAACTTGCTACACAGACTTCACTAAATATTCTTACACATTAGATCCAGAGTTTAACGGTGTTGCTATCTTCCCTAACCCAGTGACTAAGCCAGATGTTGAAGGTGTTAACATTCAAATCTTAGATGACTGGACTAATGCAGTGGTTACTTTATATGATATGGTGGGCCGTCCAGTATATACAGGAAAAATTGCCTCTATCAATGCAGCAAACCCTGAGCCAACCAATATCCTTAAATTACCTGGATTAGGAAACGGTATTTACATTGTAACCATCACTGCTGACAACAGCAAATCTTATACAGGTAAAATTATCGTAAGTAAATAAGCTATTAACTTATATTAGAAGCCTCTCGTTTACTCGAGAGGCTTTTTTTATGCCATGAAACTACATACACTCCTTCTAGCATTTTGCTTGTTTCAAGCACCTTCCATCCAAGCACAATGGACTAATATCCTATTAGAAACAAAGGCTTCATTCCGTGCAATTCGAAGTCAGAAAGATCAAATATGGATTGGAGGAACACAAGGTACTGTTGTGTATTCTTTAGATGCTGGTAAAACTTGGCAAGAGACAAAAATTGCTGGGGCAGAAAAACTTGATTTTAGGGACTTAGCTATAGTCAATCAAGAAAAAATAATTTTAATGAGTGCTGGACCAGCTGAAAAAGGAGCAGCAAAACTATTCATTAGTAAGGATCAAGGGCAAACCTGGAATCTACTCTTTGAGAAAAAAACAGGACCCTACTTTTTTGATGCAATAGCTTGGAATCAAAAAAAACAAGAAGGAGTATTGTTATCTGACCCCATTCAAGGACAATTCCCCCTATTTAGAATTAAAGCGAAAGAAGACCGCGTAGAAGAAATTAAGATAAAAGAATTTCCAAGCCTATTACCGCGTGAAGCTGCCTTCGCTGCCAGTGGGTCATCCTTACTCTGGGTACTAGGTAAATTGAATTTGGTAACAGGGGGCGCATCACATGCTAGAATCATCCAAAGTGACGATGAAACATTTACACAATTTTTGGATAGACACCATAGTACGCCAGCAGATAGTAGCAGTGGTTTTTTTTCCATTGGAGCTAGAAATAAATTGAATTATTGGGTAGTAGGCGGAAACTACTTACAATTAAATGAAAACAAAATCGGGATTTTAGAAACAAATAATGGTGGCTTAACCTGGGAGAAAATAGCAGAATTTCCGAAATTCTATATGGAAAAGGTTCTTTGGACAGGTAAATATTGGGTGGTGATAGGTCCATCCCAAAGTGCAGCATACCACCCAAAAACAAAAAAGTGGATATCGCTTGGCGAAACCCACTTTCATAATGTAATACTCCACAAAAAACACTTATTTGCTGTAGGATCTAAAGGCACATTGGCCACTCTTTCCTTAGCAGAATTAGACCAATTATTTCTTTCTAAAAAATAGAGAAATTGGAGTACCTTCTAATTTAAATGCCTTACGCATTTGATTCTCCAAATATCGCTCATAACTCTCCTTAATATATTGAGGCAAGTTACAGAAGAAAATAAAGGTTGGGTAAGGTGTTGATACTTGAGTACAATACTTGATTTTGATGTACTTACCTTTCCAAGCTGGAGGGGGATAATTGTTGATAACTTCCAACATCACATCATTCAATTTAGAAGTTGAAATTTTCTGAGAACGGTTCTCAAATACTTCTAACATTTTTTCTACCACCTGGAAAATACGTTTCTTTTCCATCACAGAAGTAAATATGACTGGCATGTAATTAATAGGTGCTAAACGCTCCTTAATCGCGTTTTCCAGTTTAATGGCTGTATTCGTATCCTTGGCTACCAAATCCCACTTATTCACCATCAAAACTATACCCTTCTTGGCTTTATCTGCCATACTGATGATATTCATATCTTGGGCTTCTAAACCCGTATTGAAATCAATGGTCGTGGCATCAACTAAAATAATAGCTAAATCGCATTCCTCCATGGCCTTGATGGAACGAAGAACAGAATAATATTCAATATTATCGTCAATCTTAGCTTTTCTGCGAATACCAGCTGTATCAGTAATGATGAAATCCTTACCATATAAAGTATAACGATTCTGAATGGCATCACGGGTAGTTCCGGCTAAATCCGTTACAATGGAGCGCTCCCGTCCAAGCAAGGCATTTAAGAAGGATGATTTACCAACATTGGGTCTACCTAAAATAGCCACACGAGGTACACCCGCTTCTGGGTTTTCAACACCTTCCTCTTTAAAGTGAGAAACCATCAAATCCAACATATCCCCTGTTCCACTTCCGCTTTCCGCAGCTATGGCATAAGGGTCGCCTAGACCTAATTCATAAAATTCCGCGGCAACAAAAGCCTTATCATGCGTATCGGCTTTATTGGCTACAATAATCACGGGCTTTTTTGATTTTCTTAAAACTTTGGCAAAGTCTTTATCCAAATCCGTTAATCCAACTTGACAATCTACTACGAATAAAAGCACATCGGCTTCTTCCATAGCCATTTCTACTTGCTCACGAATGGCTCCTTCAAACATATCTTCAGAACCATGTACATAACCTCCTGTATCTATTACCGTAAAAAACTTACCAGTCCATTGACCATAGCCATAATGGCGATCCCGAGTAACCCCGGACACATTGTCCATGATGGCCTTTTTTTGTTCAATCAATCGATTAAATAAGGTCGACTTTCCTACATTGGGACGCCCAACGATTGCTACTATATTTGACATGTTATTAAAATTAATCGAGCGAATACCCGAATGAACGCAATTTATCAGCCTTTGCACGCCAATCTGGCTCCACTTTGATAAATTGCTCTAAAAATACTTTTTTACCAAAAAATTTCTCCAAATCTTGTCGGGCTTCTATACCTACTTTTTTGATACTTTCTCCCTTATGCCCTATTAAAATGGCACGCTGTGAGACGCGTTCTACATAAATCTCGGTGGCGATTCGTAAAATAGTAGGTTCGTCTTTAAAAGAAGTAACTACTACCTCACAAGAATAAGGAATCTCCTTCTTGTAATTCATGAATATCTTTTCTCGGATAATCTCCGAAGCAAAAAACTTTTCAGGCTTATCTGTTAATTCCTCTGGATCAAAAAATGGAGGATGAACAGGTAACTGAGCAACTATATGTTCAAAAATTTGATCTAAATGCACCGCTTCTAAGGCAGAAATGGGCAAAATAGGTTTATTAGGGAATATTTGTTGCCAATAATCCAACCGTTCCTGAAGCTTTTCAGTTCCGACTAAATCAATTTTATTTAATAATACGAGAATGGGGGTATCTGTATGATCCTTCCAATTCGTCAAAAATTCCAAATCTTCATAATCATCAAATACATCTGTCACATATAAAACTACGTCTGCATCCTCTAAAGAACTTTTCACAAACTGCATCATGGATTTATGCAATTCGTATTTGGGCATCAATACCCCTGGAGTATCTGAATAAACAATTTGGTAGGGTGTTCCTTCATAAACACCGTTGAGCATACCCAGTATACGGTGCCGAGTGGTTTGGGCCTTAGAACTAACAATGGACAGACGCTCACCCACAAGGGCATTCATTAGTGTACTTTTACCGACATTCGGTTTACCAATGATGCTAATAAAACCCGATTTGTGAGGAGATGTCATAAGAAAAAAATCATTTCCTATTCATAGGAATGAATATTAAAATACAAAGATACTTGTTTTTCTCGACAAAACCCTGCATCTTTGCACTCCGATATATCGCGGGGTGGAGCAGTTGGTAGCTCGTTGGGCTCATAACCCAAAGGTCGTCAGTTCGAGTCTGGCCCCCGCTACAGAAGAGGACAAATCATAGTTACTTGGTTTGTCCTCATTTTTTTACCCTCACAACTCGTTTAAATAGAAGAACTTAGTAACCTGAAATTGTTAATATTTCAAGTTAGAGAACTATGATTTTTCTTGTCAAAATAGATACCTCCCGGAAATAAAGTTTCATGTAGTTTTTATTTGTCTTTGATTGTACACAAATCCCATATATTGACCATATTTTGAAGGTTTTTACAAACATTTGAGATGGTTTCTTCTTGGTTAGATAATGTCGGCATTAGATAGTTCCAATTCCACGCTCAAAAAGACAAACAAAATTGTTTTCAAACAGGCATTATTAACCCTTTAAATTTGTAACTAATAATAATCTTTTTGTATAGTTTGTTTTACATTATGTAATTTTTAATATACATTTACTGTGTACTTAAAAAAACATAATGGGAACAACTCTTTTATTTCACAATCGTTTTAAGAAAATCGGTTGGATATTAATTCTTATTTCAATTGGATTTCAATTATATCCAATGATTTTCAAGAAATACTTGATTACAAGGTATGTCTATGTACCGGTTCTTTTTAGTAACTACATGTTCAAAAATTTCCGGGAGACATTTTCTATTCATCCCCATGATATTGATTTAACAGTATTCTTGACCTTGTCAATATTGGGATGTTTATTGGTCATATTTTCAAAGGAAAAAATTGAAGATGAATTAGTGTCAAATATTCGACTGACTTCATTGATTTGGTCAGTACTTATTAGTTATATGTTATTTTTAATTTTAACAATGACCATTTATGGAACAACATATTTACTGGTCTGTATATTTAACATTTACACAATACCGCTGGTGTATTTAATTAGATTTAACTTCTTACTATATAAAAATTCATTTTACACACGAACTGATGAACAATAAGATAAAGATAGAGAGGGCGGTGAATAATATTACTCAAGACCAATTGGCACAATTGGTTTCAGTAACAAGACAAACCATCAACGCGATTGAACTTAAGAAGTTTGTTCCATCAACGGTTTTAGCTCTAAAAATTTGTAAAGTATTTAATAAACCTGTTGAAGAAGTCTTTTTCCTTGAAGATGAGGATTTCCCAACACAAATAAACTAAAATGAAAAAACAAACATTAAATTCCGGTGTCGCATCAGTGCTCTTGATGTTATTTTGTTTGACAACCAACGTTAAGTCGTATGGTCAAACATTTCAAAAAATTGAATGGAAAAGGGTACATCCTTCTCAATCAAGGATAAAATACGCTATTTCCAAAGGACGGAAAATTGTCTTTAATCGTGTCAATGGTGTTAAATCCTTACCGGACAAATTGAAAAGATTTCAATAGTATCAAGTTGTCACCTCTTCAAGTATATTGTGAAGCTGGTACAAATCAGACAAAATTGAGTTAGAGATTTGTAACGTACAAACTACAAGTAAAAAGCGAACCTAAATGGTTTGCTTTTTTATTTTCGGTGACTTCGAGAACCTCAGTCACCGAAAAAGATTATGAACGTAATGACAAAAACCAGTACCTGAGGTGCTCGAAGGCACCGGAAAAACCACAGGAGCTGTGACAAAAACAGGTGACTTCGAGAACCTCAGTCACCGAAAAAGATTATGAAAGTAATGACAAAAACCAGTACCTGAGGTACTCGAAGACACAGCGAAAACCTCAAGAACCTTGACAAAAATAGGTGCCTGAGGTACTCGAAGGCAGCGGAAAAATCAATTACTATCCTCCCTATCTCAAAGGCGTTTTCAAGTTCTTGAAGATGTTAGACTACCTTATTTTCCAATCGAGAAAACTCATCAAAAATTAAAATTTTCATCTCTTTGCAAAATTTAAATATAATGTAGTCTATTTTGAAAGAATAAAGTACTTAGCAAATGTATAGGTGACTTCGAGAACCTCAGTCACCGAAAAAGATTATGAAAGTAATGACAAAAACCAGTACCAGAGGTACTCGAATGCACAGCAAAAACCTCAAGAACCTTGACAAAAACAAGTGACTTCGAGAACCTCAGTCACCGAAAAAGATTATGAAAGTAATGACAAAAACCAGTACCTGAGGTACTCGAAGGCACCGGAAAAACCTTACATCCCTAATAAAATAAAATTTATTGAGCATGAGAGAATCTAAAATTCAATAACCATTTAAATTGAATACTTACCGCTAGATAAATGCAGGACAGAAATTTACTGTTTGTTAAGTACATTTACACTACCTATTTTAACTATAATCAACCTATGAAAAAAGACATTAAATTGCCGAGCATAGACCAATGCCCGGTAGAGGACATTGTGTTCATCGAAGGGAAAGGAAATTACAGTATCGTATTCCTTAAAAACAAAAAACAAATCACCATTGCCAAAACTTTAAAGAAATTTGAATCTCAATTACGTATGAACCCTTTTTTGCGGGCACATAAATCATACCTAGTGAATAAAGAGAATATTTCAAGTCAAAATTTTCAAGGCACTAACACCTTGACAACAGTTTTAGGCAACGAAATTCCCGTTTCTAGACGAAAGCTAGACTTAGTTAAAAAACATTTCGAATAAAAAAAGGGCCTCAATTGAGGCCCTTTTCTATGATAGTGTCTTATAATCTGATTACTTTCCAGAAGGAGGAGCTAACAAATTAAAGAATTGATCTAACTTAGGAGTAACGATGATCTCCGTACGACGGTTCATCTTACGTCCAGACTTACTCTTATTTTCTGCTTGTGGTTCAAACTCGCCACGTCCACCTGCCGTCATACGCTCAGGATCTACAGAGAATTTAGTTTGCAACAAACGAACAACCGAAGTAGCACGCTTAGCACTTAAATCCCAGTTATCTTTGATACAATCTGTAGAGATAGGTACACTATCTGTATGGCCTTCTACTAAGATATCTAAATCCTTATGATCGTTCACCACTTTAGCAACTTTAGCTAAAACTGCCTCAGCCTTTGTGTTAATAACGGCGCTACCTGAAGCAAACATTAACTTGTCTGAAATCGAGATATAAACTACACCTTTTTTAACTTCTACTGTTACATCTTCATCATTCACATCAGCTAAAGAACGTTTCAAATTCATTACTAATGATAAATTGATTGAATCTTTGCGTTGGATCGTCGAATTCAAGTCTTTGATGTATTTCCCCTGCTCATTCAAGGCATCTAATGACTTACGAATACTTTCAGCACCTGATTTATTGATCACTGACAAATCAGATAAACGATCTAACAAATTGGTATTTGTTCTTTTCATGTAATCTAATTGCTCCTGCAAGTTCTTCAATGAAGCTGTTCTTGCTTCTAACTCCGCATCTCTCTTTTTAATTTCAGCTTGTAAACTAGCTGTTAAAGATTGACAATCAGCAAGATCTGCTCTTGATTTTGCAAGCGATTGGTCACTACTAGCCTGTAGCTCAGTTAAACGTGATTGCAAATCAGCAATTTTCTTTTTGCTTGCACAAGAGAAGAAAAACGGCATCAGAGCGATTACTAAAAGTAATTTTTTCATAATGATGATTCGGTTTGGGGGTTAATGACTCAATGTTTAAAAAATAATTGCCACAAAAGTATGAATCTAATCGCTAAAACTTATCCTTATTTTTATTTTTTTTTAAAAAATATAGCCCATTTTTAGAATAGCAGCCTCTGCGATTTTACGTCTAGCCTCCTTTAAATTTTTTGGATCAATTTTTGTAAATCGCTTCAATCCCATTAACATAACGTTTAACTCATCTCCGCTGGCAAAACCTGTAATTACCTCTTTACCATGGTGGTGAATTTTGTCTACTGCTTCATGTAAATAAACAAGGGCACATTCTTTAGCAATTTCATTGGCTGCTTCGCCATTTTGTTGAATTAATTTGTCTACTCTAACTAAAACTGACTCAGCAACATAAATTTCTATCATCATGTCGGCTAGTGACATCAGGATTTCTTGCTCTTTTTCAATCTCAGTAGTATACTTCTGCAAGGCTCCTCCTGCGGACATCAATAAGGCCTTTTTCAAATTGGCAATCACCTTATACTCCTTACCAAATACACCCTCTGGAACTGAGGTTGAGAAATCTGGCACACCCAATATCTCCTTCCCTACGGCCATAGCTGCCGTCATAATATCCAACTCCCCTTTCATTGCGCGTTTAATGACGGTACCGACTGCTAACAAACGGTTAATCTCATTGGTACCTTCAAAAATTCGATTGATTCTGGAATCCCTGTAGGCTCTATCCATAGGGGCCTCGGCAGAAAATCCCATTCCTCCATATATTTGAACACCTTCATCTACTGAATAATCTAAGGTTTCAGAGCCATGTACCTTTAACAAGGCACATTCAATGGCAAACTGCTCCACCCCTTTTAGTTTGGCTTCTGAATCATTCATTCCTGAGGCCTTTAATTCAGCAATGGTATCATCAATATTTTGCCCAACACGGTAGCAGGCAGATTCACTAGCGTAATTCTTAATAATCATTTCCGCTATCTTATACTTGATAGCTCCAAATTGATGCAATGATTGGCCAAATTGCTTACGGTCGTTAGCATATTGCACAGCTTGATCAATAACACGCTTTCCTGCACCAATAACTGCAGCGGCTAATTTAATCCGACCTATATTCAAGATATTAACAGCTATCTTAAAGCCTCCTTCTCTTTTGTAAAGTAGATTCTCCACTGGGACAGGACAATCATTGAAGAAAATTTGTCTTGTTGAACTACCCTTGATACCCATTTTACGTTCCTCCTCGTTCATGGTAATACCACCAAAACTTTTTTCCACTAAGAAGGCTGTCAAATTCTTATCATCCCCAATTTTGGCAAAAACAATGAATACATCGGCAAAGCCACCATTAGTAATCCACATTTTTTGACCTGTGATCAGATAATGTTTTCCGTCTTCCGATAACACGGCTTTCGACTTCGCCGCATTTGCATCTGAGCCTGAATCAGGTTCCGTTAAGCAATAGGCTGCTTTCCACTCACCCGAGGCTAATTTTGGTAAATAGTGCTGTTTTTGTTCTTCTGTACCATAATATAAAATAGGAAGGGTACCAATCCCCGTATGAGCGGATAAAGCTACAGCAAAAGAATGACCAGAACCACATGCCTCCGCTACCAACATGGACGTATTAAAATCCATTCCAAATCCACCATATTCTTCTGGTACCGAAGTTCCAAGTAAACCTAAACTTCCAGCCTTATCCATCATATCTACCATGACAGAACTATCTTTGGCACCATCCATTTCTTCCAAACGAGGTTGGATCTCCGTTTTGATAAAGTCAATACAGGTCTGACCAATCATCTTCTGCTCCTCTGAAAACTCTTCAGGAATAAATAATTCCTCAGGCAAGAGTGGGCGAATTAAAAACTCTCCCCCTTTCATTGTTTTGTTCGTAGACATGGTATTTGAATTTTATTGTTGATGAAATGTAATGCTTTTCAATGTTTGTTGATGCGTGTAATTATACCTTTTGATTTAGCGCTTGAAGAATTTCTGTTGCATCTTCATCCAAGAACTGATTAATCGATTGTATTACCTTGAAGAACTCTTGAGCCTGTTCGGCACCAATTCGCTCAAATAATTTTTCATTAAATAAAATAACCCCCTGTTTCGCCACATCCCTTTTTTTCTTACCTAGGTCTGTCAAGAATATCTTTACAACGCGCTTGTCAGCATAATTAGTCTCTCGCCTTATCCATTTTTTATCTTCCAAGGTTTTCAACATACGGGTTAGACTTCTGGCTTCCAATCCTAAAGCCGGAGCAATTTTGGTAGCTGGAGTGCCATCCTTGTCAATATGCAGTAATACATAACCAATAGCCATGGACATGTCAAATTGAGCGGCGTATGTATTATACATGCGACTGATGGCATACCAGGCTGATTTAATTTGAAAATCAAATGTACTTTCTGCTTTCATAGTAAAAATCTTATTTAGTATGCTTGCATACCATTACGTAAAAATGAAACAAAAAAAAATAGGATGCAAGCATCCTATTTTCAAAATTCCTAAATATTTATGATTATCTCACACGATTACCGCGCATTCTTTTGCTATTCACCTTTAAACCGGAGAAAGAAGACTTCATAATCATCAAACGAACTTTCTTTTTGTTATAGAGTAAGTACTTATTTCCATCGTAACTCAAGCGAGAAAAAGTTGGACTTCCTGTATCATCAACCAATTGGTAATAATATTCTCCTCTTTCACCAACCACTGGTCCGAAATGCAAACTTTTTTCTTCGCCAGCTCCTGCTTCAAAGGAAATTAATAAGCGATCATTTGCCTGTTTTACCAAAACACCAGGAGTTTGTTGTTCTAATGTCACGCGATTGATCGACTTACCATTGATTAATATAATCTTACCAGATTTGACATTGGCATCAGAGGCATTCAACTCTCTTTCCAGAAAAAGGGCATTGTCATTATAAAACTGAATCTTCTCTAAAGGAAGTTGGTTTTCTTTGATCAAAGTCATCAAAGAACCAGTCAAATAAGCTTGTTGTGAACAACTACTTAAAAGGACTACAGCAAAAAATACAATGGCTAAGTTTTTCATGGAATTAATTAACGCCTTCTGCAAGGATAAGCACTTTATTATTTAATACTTCCACAACTCCTCCCTCAATTTCAAATGATTCTTTGTCGGCCGTTAGTAAGCCTTTTTTCAAAGTACTAACTAAAGCTGCGTGATCATTCAAAATTTGAAAGGAACCATTAACGCCAGGCAAAGTAACCACAGAAGCTTCTGCGGAAAACACTTTACGGTCGGGTGTAATAATTTCTACAAACATATCTATTTTTTATTTTGCAGCTTCTGCCAACAATCTTTCACCTTTTTCTATGGCATCTTCTATGCTACCTACTAAGTTGAACGCTGCCTCAGGCAAGTGATCGTAAGTACCGTCGATGATGGCATTGAAACCTTTGATGGTATCGTTGATGTCTACCAAAACGCCTTTTAAGCCTGTAAATTGTTCAGCCACGAAAAATGGTTGAGACAAGAAACGTTGAACACGACGAGCACGAGATACTACTAATTTATCTTCTTCCGATAATTCATCCAATCCAAGGATAGCAATGATATCTTGTAACTCTTTGTAACGTTGCAAAATTTCTTTAACACGTTGAGCTGTATTATAATGCGCAGCTCCTAAAACCTCCGCAGAAAGAATACGTGAAGAAGAATCCAATGGATCCACCGCTGGATAAATACCTAACTCCGCAATTTTACGCGAAAGTACGGTGGTAGCATCTAAGTGAGCAAAGGTTGTTGCCGGAGCCGGGTCAGTCAAGTCATCCGCAGGTACATAAACCGCCTGAACTGAAGTAATAGATCCACGTTTTGTAGATGTAATACGCTCTTGCATCGCTCCCATCTCTGTTGCCAAAGTTGGCTGATAACCTACCGCTGAAGGCATACGACCTAACAAGGCTGATACCTCAGAACCCGCTTGAGTAAAACGGAAGATGTTGTCAATGAAGAATAAGATATCACGACCTTGACCTTCTCCATCACCATCACGGAAGTGTTCTGCAACTGTCAAACCTGACAAAGCCACACGAGCACGTGCTCCTGGAGGTTCGTTCATTTGACCAAACACTAAGGTTGCTTGTGATTTAACTAATTCGTTTTCATCCACTTTCGTCAAATCCCACTCACCAGCTTCCATCGCGTGCTTAAACTCCTCACCATATTTAATAACGCCAGATTCAATCATCTCACGTAATAAGTCATTTCCTTCACGAGTACGCTCTCCAACTCCTGCAAATACTGACAAACCTTCGTATGCCTTCGCAATGTTGTTGATCAACTCCATGATCAATACTGTTTTACCTACACCGGCACCACCAAACAAACCAATTTTACCTCCTTTTACGTATGGAGCTAATAAATCGATTACTTTGATACCTGTAAATAAAACTTCTGTAGTAGTAGCTAACTCGTCAAATTTCGGAGCAGAACGGTGAATGGGTAATCCACCAGCTGATTTTGGCTGAGTAATACCATCAATGGCTTCTCCAACTACATTAAACAAACGGCCCTTAATTCCATCACCCGTTGGCATTGTCATCGGTGTTCCTTTGTCAATTACCTCTTGTCCACGTTGAAGTCCTTCCGTACCTTCCATCGCAATGGTTCTTACTCGATCTTCTCCTAAGTGTTGTTGAACTTCTAAGATAAGTTCCTGACCATTGGTTTTGGTAACAGAAAGTGCATTTAGGATAGCTGGTAAGTGAGAGCCTTCACCTTCAAAGCTTACATCGACTACGGGGCCAATTACCTGAGCTACTTTTCCTTTATTAACTGCGTTTGCCATTTGAAAAATAAATTTGTTAGCTTAAAAACTAAGAATTGTTATTGAATCGAATGCTATAAACATTCGGATTGCAAAATTAGTCGGTAAATTCCAATTAGCAAAACCGAAGTTTGTATTTTTTTGCTATTTTTTGTCGATATCTGCCCTTTTCTTTGAATGAATTAAAGTTTATGCAGAAATTTACGTTATGTAGCCACTGTCTATTTTTTCCAATTCATGAAACAACGAACTGATCATATACCTACTATTTGGTTTATCTTTTCCACCCTACTTAGCACCATTTGCCTAGGAATATACATTTGGGGCGGAATGGAGGCCTTGGACTGGGAGGAAGTCAGTGAATTAATCCCTCAAACAGTTTCGTTATTCCCAGAATCACGAGAACCCATATCCTCTACGATTTTTTTGGTTCGCCAACATTATTATGTTCAAACCATAGCCCCTAATTTTTGGCCAATGGTCATAGGGGGCCTCATGGCTATGCTGGGTTTGGCCTGGCTGGGACAATTCATTCAAGTCTGGTCAAAAGTTTCATGGCGACAAATCCTATTGGGGCTATTTCTGTGGGTGGGTATCTTGTTTTTGAGAAATTCGAATTTGGAAATTGGGGCATGGCTTAGCTTTTTTCATAGCCCTTGGATCTGCCTAGCATTCGTGTCCATGGCATTGCTTACCGTATTATCTAGTTCAGCAATCCCATCATTTCTTCTAGAAATTTCTCATAGTCCCGATAAAAAATCTAGCCAAAAGAAATTTACTGGATTTATGTTGTTCTATGGCATTAACCTCATTTTGAGCATGGGGAATTTATGGGGCATGTGGACTTCCACCTTGTATGTCCCAGCCTTCATCATCTTTGAAATCAGTATGGCGCTGGGCATGTTTCGAATCCTTCGATATGAATCACCCTTAAATCAGAAATTATTTGGCGCGCTATTTTTACTAAGTCATTCGGTTTTAATTCCAATTTTATGGAATAATAATGAAGTCGGGATTCGGGCCATAGAGAGTTGGACCCTGATGACCCATCTTTCCATGGCAATACTTTACCCTGTTTTTTTATGGACTAATTTCAAAGAGCCCATTCAAAATAATTTGCCCATTTATAAGGTGGTACACAAGGCCCATTTTATCCCGATTTATTTAATTCAAATCGGGGTGTTTATCCTTTGCGTATCCTGGGTATTTGCCCGTCAAGGCACAGCCTGGCATCAGGTAGTTGCTGCTTATTACAATGAGCAAGGTGATGTGGAACATTTTGTTGGCGATCGTTTTTTGGAAGAATTGGCCTATAAAAATTCTATGATACATAGTAAGCTCAATCAAAAAAGCAATTTGAGTTTGGCACGTATTTCTCAAGCTGCTGGTGATACGGAAAAACAAGCCTATTATTTGCAGACCAGTCAAATAAGACATCCCAGAGAGAAAAGTTTTGTTGCCTTGGCCAATATTTATGGCAATGAAAATCAATGGTTTGAATCCCTATTTACGCTCAAAAAAGCATACCAACTATTTCCCCAGAGCTCTCAAATCGCAACGCAGCTCAGTCGGGTTTATGAGCAAATCAAACAAATTGATTCCGCAGCATATTACTTGGTTTTAGCCAAAGAATTAGCCCCCAAAAACAGCATAAATTGGACCAACCTGATGTATTTTGATGTACGCCATGGAAGCAAATTAGCTAGCAAGGAAGATTTAGAAAGTTGGTCTTTAAGTCGTGATCATGCAGTCCAGAGCAATTTACTTGCACGTTTTTGGAATAATAAAAAAGAACTACCTGCAAATTTTGCTCAGGATACAAAGGAAGCCCAATTGGATGTTCGAGATTTTGCCTTACTATTCAATGCTAGCCTATTTTTTCAAGGCAGATCTTTGGTTTACCCCATTCAGAATTATCTCAAAGACCCCCAGTGGCTACAAAAATTTCCTGAAATAGCCTTCTTGGATGCTTGGCAAGACTATTACCATCAACACCCATTGAGAGCCCTAAACAAATTGGATTTACTCATGCAGAAAGAAAATGATATCAAGGCGCAAGAATATCGATTTATTCTTTCTCATTGGAAAAAACAACTTTTAGAAGTAAAAGCTAAAGTCAAATTAAATAATGTATCACAAGCCCTTGCTGCTATTCAATCTTATCCATTTAGTTTAGGGATTTTGCAACAAGCCTTGCCCTTGCTTCACCAATCCAATAAGCATCAAGAGGCATATCAGGCAACTTTGGCGGCCATCCAGTGGAATGAAGATCGAGCTGAGTTCTATCCACTTTATATCTTAGAGGCATTCCAACAAGGAGAAATAAGCTATGCAGAAGAGGCTATGAATCAATTGAAAAAATTAGATCCTATCTTATACCAAAGCCATGCAACTGCTTTTGTACAAGCGAAAGAAAAGGCCCTAAAAAGACAGAAATTCAACTAGAGATGAGAGATTAGTTTAAGGGATTAGTGTTGAGGGATTAGTGATTAGCTAGTAAAGCCATTTTTCAATCAAGTCATAACATGGCAAGTCATTTAACAAAATACCTGACAACTAATCGCTTACCAGTTCTTGGCTAGTTTAGAAAATTGACTTACCTTTGCATCTAACTAGTATGGGAAACGGAGTAAATGGTTCTTTCGCTTCCTATTCACTTAATGAACCAAACAATATGAATCAAAAAATTCGCATCAAGTTGAAATCTTTCGACCATTCATTGGTTGACAAGTCAGCTGAAAAAATCGTTAAGGCGGTTAAAGCCACAGGAGCAGTTGTTTCTGGCCCTATCCCACTTCCTACTAAGATTGAGAAATTCACTGTTTTGCGTTCACCACACGTGAACAAAAAAGCGCGTGAGCAATTCCAATTATGCACTTACAAGCGTTTAATTGACATTTTCTCTTCTTCAGCTAAGACTGTGGACGCGTTGATGAAATTGGAATTACCATCAGGAGTTGATGTTGAAATCAAAGTTTAATGATTTCAGATTCCGAAAAAAAGGTCTTTATAGCAATATGAAGACCTTTTTTTATGGTCAAAATAGACTAAAAGTTCACTGAATTTTCAAAAGCAATACGCTTATGAAAGCCTATACTGGCCTTCTTGCTTTTTTCTCCGAATTAAATAATTGAAATATCTTACGAACGGGCTTAAGGAACAAAGTAAAAAAGTAAGGTTGAAGTCCATTATCTTTCCATGCTTGACGATCTTCTAGATTAGCCACCAAACGATGTTTCCAAGAAGCCGTACTCGTGCCTCCATTTCGCATGGTCATCAAGGTTTTTGGCAAGTAAGCTGCCGTTTTTTTTGCTTTATATAAGGCTCTCAGCATCCAATCATAATCCCCAGCGCATGTAAAATCGGTTCTAAATGACCCAATTTCATCATACACTGATTTTTTAGCATAAAAGGATAAATGAGGAGGCATCCAGCCCCACAACCAATTATTGCGTTGGTATTCACCGGCTGACCAAAAACGAACCAACGCCCCGCTGATTGGATCTACGAATTGAATATCTCCATAAACAGTATCGGTTCCTTTTTCTTCAAAACAATTGACCACAGAAGAAATAACATCCTTGCTTGGATAAAAATCATCTGCACCAATCATACCTACAATATCACCTGTTATTCGATCTATTCCTTTATTCATGGCATCATAAATCCCATGATCTTTTTCCGAGATATAGTGAATCCTTCCTTCGTATTCCTTGAGAATGGACAGGCTTTCATCTTTTGAACCTCCATCAATCACCCAATATTCTACATTAGGATAATCCTGTGCCAAGACACTCTCGATGGTTTGTCGGAGAGTAGCAGCAGATTGATAACAAACAGTAATGATGGAAACCTTGGGTAAATGCATAGATTTCACAAAGATATAGATTGTCGAATGAAATTGGGAATAATTACGAGCATATGGTCCTTGGGGTAGGATTACTAAAACCAAATGAAAAATTAATTGGGCTTAAATCCCCCGCTAAAAAACTCTTTCTATTTTTTTATACTTAGGGCTTTGTTAAAAATATTTTTTTTGTACCTTTGCAAACCCAATTCGAATCAGTTTCGAATATTTAAATGTTAAAGAAATGAAAAGAACTTTTCAACCTTCGGTTAAAAAAAGAAAAAATAAGCACGGATTCCGTGAGCGTATGTCTACAGCTAATGGTCGTCGTGTGTTAACAGCACGTCGCGCTAAAGGTCGTCACAAACTTTCAGTTTCTGACGAGAAGAGAGGAAAATAAGCCTTAGATCTTAGGAAAGAAGATTTCGGGTTAACTTAGTTGTACAACAAGTTTTATGCCGTGAAGTTTACTTTTCAAAAATCCGAGCGACTTACGCAAGTCAAAATCATAGATTCACTATTCCAAAAGGATAGTCAAATCGTAGCACAACGGTTTGTCTATCCTTTTCGAGTTTTATATCAATTCGGCCCTCAGCCATTGGAATTTCCTCAAATTCTCATTTCGGTACCCAAACGGAAATTCAAAAAAGCGGTAGATAGAAATCTCATCAAGAGAAGAATACGGGAAGCATATCGCCTAAATAAAGGATTTCATATAGGAGAAGGCAAAGAGAAATTGCCAGATTTTCTGGCTTTTGTTTATATTGCTTCTACAATTGAGTCTTTTGAAAAGATCAATAAAAAAATGCAACAAGTCTTGCAAGAATTTAGCAATACCAAAAAAGATGCCACAGAAATCGCCTAAGACCATCAAAAAATGGCTCATCGCCTCTCTTTCAGGAATCAGTATACTTGGCGTTTTAGCATTAAATTCCCCGGGAGATCGATTCTTTGAGATTGCTAAAAATCTAGATATATATGCTTCTGTATTCAAGGAGTTAAATAAGTTTTATGTCGATGAAGTTAATCCCAATCAAGCCGTTAAAACTTCCATTGATGCCTTATTGAAAAGTTTTGACCCATATACCGTTTTTTATCCGGAAGATGAGCTAGAAGATTTCTTAACCATGACCACTGGTAAATATCAGGGAATTGGAATTGTTTTGGCTGAAATCAATGATACTTACCGCATTTCATTCATTGAAGAAAACAGCCCTGCCTTAAAAGCAGGTTTGGGAATAGGCGACCAAATTATTTCTGTGAATGGTATAGCCCTATCTGATAAACCGGAAGCAGATCCATCTAAGTTATTGCGTGGACAAGCTGGAACTAAAATAGTGGTTAAGGTTATAAAAAATGGGCAAAGCATTCCGCAAGAAATTAATATTAATCGGGAAACTGTTCAAATTAAAAATGTAGTCTATTCGGGAATCATTCAACCTGGAGTAGGTTATATATTATTAGAGGATTTTAATGCCTCTGCAGCCAAAGAATTAAAAAATGCCTTGCAAAGTTTGAAACAAGCGGGCATGAAGAAATTAATTTTAGACTTAAGGGAAAATCCGGGGGGGCTTTTGACCCAAGCAGTGGACATTTGCAATCTTTTTCTTCCAAAAGACTCAGAGGTTGTTTCCACACGAGGGAAAGTTGAAGAGTGGAACAAAACTTATAATGCACTAAATCCTAGCACTGAACCAGATTTACCCTTAATTATTCTAATTAATAATCATTCTGCTTCTGCTTCGGAAATTGTGGCTGGCGTGATGCAGGATTACGACCGAGCTGTATTAATTGGTCAAAAAAGTTTTGGGAAAGGGCTTGTTCAAGTAACCCGCGATTTGCCTTTCCGTACCAAAATGAAAATAACAACGGCAAAATATTACATTCCAAGCGGTCGCTGTATTCAAGCCATTGATTATCAACATCGAAATCCAGATGGTAGTGCGGTTGCACTCAAAGATTCCAATAGTAAAACTTTTTATACCAAAAATCGCCGTAAAGTGGTTGATGGTGGAGGGATTACGCCTGATATTACGGTAGAAAGGATCAGTACATCACCCTTCACCAATGCGCTACAAAAGCAACATATGATTTTCTTGTATGCATGTTTTTTTCGTAGTACTCACCCGAGTATTCCGCCTGCCAAGGATTTCAGCTTGAATTCCACAGATTATCAAGCCTTTTGTGCTTGGTTAAAAAAACAAAATTTCAAATTTGAAAGCCAGATTGAAAAGCAGTTTCATGTCATAAGTGAATTAGCTAAAAAGGACAAATCCTATGCGAGCATGGAACCAGCTCTACAAAACTTCAGAAGGGAATGGGCCTCTAATATAGATCGGGAATTGACAGCCTATCAATCAGATATTAGCACCCTTTTGGAACAAGAAATTGTCCAGCATTATTACCTTCAAAAAGGGATAAATGAGTGGTCATTTTCTAAAGACCCTTCCATTCGGGAAGCTTTAAAATTATTTGAACAGAGTAATCGTTTTCAATCGATTTTGGCCGGAAAATAAGTATGAACTTGATTCTCAGTATTGAAACCTCCACTCCAACTTGTTCTGTTGCTATTCATCAAAACGGGGAATTAATTGCTCAAAAATTAATTGTAGAAGAGGGAGGGCATTCTAAGCAATTAACTGTCTTAATCGAATCTTTGCTACAAGAAAATGGATTCACCCTATCCCAATTATCTTGTTTAGCCGTTTCTGTGGGGCCAGGATCCTATACGGGCTTACGCATCGGTTTAGCAACTGCCAAGGGATTATGTTTTGGCTTAGATTTACCCTTAATTGCACTACCTACATTAAAAATATTGGCTGAAGGTTTCAGAATGTCTAAAAAGAAACAGCCGCATGTAAGACTTTTGCCCATGCTAGATGCCCGCCGAATGGAGGTTTATGCAGCTTGTTATGAATGGGAAAATTTAGAAGAAATTCAAGCCTCCAAAGCTGTCATTCTTGATGAACAGTCATTTGCGGAATTACAAGGTTCTCCTTTGCTTGCCTTCGGTAATGGGGCTGAAAAATGGCGAAATATATCTCAGCACCCCGATATTGAATTTGAAATTGATCCAATGTTTCCTGAAGCACAATATATGGGAAAGTTGGCATATCAGGCATTTTTGAACAAAAACTTCCAAGATTTAGTTATTCTTGAACCCGATTATTTGAAAGAATTCATGGGTACACAGCCTAGAAACAAAGCATTATAATGGAAGAAGAAATTGTTAACCGAGTAAAACAAAGCGGTCTAATTCAATTGGATTTGGAAGAAATGCGTGTTCCGGGAGAACGAGTATTTCTGGACATTAAGTCGCAGTTATTCATGGAACTCGTATTAAAGGAAAAAGACTTCCGAAGCTTTTTAGCAGAACATGATTGGGCCTTTTACCAAGACAAACATGTAGCTGTGGGATGCAGTAATGATGCCATTATTCCTACTTGGGCATTCATGTTATTAAGCATTCACTTGAGTCCATATGCTAAAACGATTGTTTTCGGCACCCTAGAAGATTTAGAAAAAACATTGTTCAAACAATGTATCGATGAATTGCCCACAGAAGATTTAGAGGGAGCACGTGTCGTTATCAAAGGATGCTCCAAAGAATCCGTTCCAACGGACGCTTATGTGCAGATTTCCCAGAAACTACAACCGATTGTAAAAAGCTTATTCTTTGGTGAACCATGTAGTACAGTTCCTTTATTTAAGAAGAAACAATAACTAATACCGGGAATTCACACCAAAATTTTGATTATCAAGTTGTTGGACAATAAGAACAAAATCTCATTCGTTTTGACAACGCTGTCAAGGTTTGGAACCTTGCCAGCGTTAGGCAACTTATTTTAATTTTTGCTTAATCTTCTCCATATACTGCAATACCTTTTGTTGATAATATGGTAAAAGGTCTACCGGCACATTTTGGAATAGATCCCTATTCTCCTTTTGTTTTTTGAGGAATGGAATTAAATTGGGTGGAGGATTTTCTTTCCATTTTTGTAAGGCCGTCTTCGATTCTCTTTTGGGATCTTCACCTTGTTCTTTTAAGGCTTTTTCAGCTTCCATAAGCCTTGGGAGCATTTGATCTTGTCGCTGTTGGAATGAATTATTCAGGCGCTTATTCACTAAATCTGATTCATTTTTGTCCATATCTTTGATTAAATCCGATAAAGATTTTTGTAATCCTTGATTTCCTGGCTGACCTTGTAATTCATTTAACTTTTGTTCCATTTCTTGTCGGATCTGCGCTTGCTCCTCAGCCATTTTAATCAATTCCTCATTCGTGATCATCATGGGCTGAGAGCCCATTTTTCTTGCCTTTTGATTTAATTGCTGTTGCCTTTGCCCCCAATTCCCTTTTGAATTTCCTTTGGACTTACCCTTTTTACCCGATTTTGCTTGGGCCGCTTGGTCTTGTACTTGCCGTAACAAATCGGAAAGTAAAACCGCTAATTGGTTGGTTGCGGCCATAGCTTCTTGCTGCCTTACTGGAACAATATCCCACTTACGTTCTTTCATCATGCGGGAAGCTTCTTGCATCCTCTGTTTCATGTTGGCCGTTTCCTTGGTAATAGTTTGGGACAAAGGCATCAGTTTTTTCCCTAATGAAATCAAACTATCTTCCAAAATATGGGCCATCTCTCCCAATTTATTTTGTTCTTGAGCTATTTGTCTTACCGCTACATCGCCTGCAGGAATCTTTTTATAGGCCTTCATAATTCGCTCCTGATCAAAAGAAAGTTGTAATAAATCCTCCATCAACAACCGAAGCTGTGCTAAATTCAAAGCCACTTCCATGGATTCTTGCTGCTCCTGCTGTTCTTCTAATTTTTTAGCCAATTTTTTCATTTTCTCCGCAGCTTTCTTCTGATTTGTTTGGGCTTGCTTCGACTGCTTATTCTTCAGATTCTCCTCGGCATTTTCTAAATTCTCTTCCATTTCCTCTTGCAGCTTCTCCTCCTTATCCAAATCTTGTTCTCCAGGGATTTCCTTTTTTTCTTTGGCAATTTCATCCAACTTTTTCCTTTCCTCTTCCACCTCCTTATTTAGTGCCTCTTGCTGCTTGGCTAAATCTTGTTCGTTTTTATCTTGGTTTTTCTCACTTAATGCCTCTTGTTTTTTAGCTAATTCATTCCATCGTGAAATAGATTCATCCAACATCTTTTCCACTTTTAATTCTTGATAGAATTGTTGCAAACGCTCCAATTCACGCTCCATGTTTTTCCCTTGGTTCCGCATTTGATCCAAGTGTTTTTGCCAAAGAGTAGCCGACTCTTTTTCCCAATTTTTCAAAAGTGCATCTCTGCGTTTTTCCATTTCAGGATCCCACAGTTGAGAAATCATTTTCTGCAAATTTTCCATCTTTTTCATCCAAGCAGGGTCCACTTGTTGAAAACTCATTTGCTGTCCCATCCACTGTTCTTGCATCTTTTTCAGCTCTTCTATGGTCTTTTTTAATGCCGTCTCTTTGTCTAGGACTTCTTGTAAAGCTTTCAAATCAACCTCTTTGCCCAGCTGTACTCGCTTGGTCAGTTCATTGATTTCTTGCTTCATATTTTGGGCTTTTTGCAAGGAATTTAATACCTGCTTTTCGGCCAAATCCGCCTGCTGATCCATTTTCTTTTCCAGTCGCTTTACATCAGGAAATTCCCAAATCTGTAAGCCGGTTTGAGTCCATTTAGGCCCATGAAGGCCATCTTGATCTGACACTTCTACTCGATATTGTACCTGATCTCCTGGCTGTAATCCCAATGAATCTAAGCGCCAAATGTATTCTACCTCCAATCTTTTAGCCCCTGATTGCATGGGTATCCATTTCACCTTTTTAGCAGACAAGCTAGACGCATCTTTCTTTTTTATTTGATATGACAATCGCATTTGACCTAAAGCATAATCATCCTCGACCAATGCATTCAGCACCCTAAAACGGTAATACAGTGTATCTTCCAACCATTGGGTTTCTAGCCTAGGTTTCTGGTCAAAAATAACCTCAATAGGTTGCATGACACTTTTTTGTATTGGCATTTGAGCATTCTGAGCAACAATTTGATAGCTGCTATTTTGATTAATCGTCTTGGTTAATTGATAAATCGTCTTTAAAAAATTAGGCTCAGCCCACTCTACTTTCGCTTGGTTTTGAAATTGTATGCCTAAATTTTGGGCACTTTCAGAGGTCATCTCCCAAGTCACCTTTGTGCCTTCAGGTATTTTTAATGGGATTGCCTGATGAATGGTTTCTTTGGCCTTTTTTAAATACGGTGGATAAATCAAATGAATGGTCATTTCTTTTAATCCTGGACGATGAACAACAGGCAATAACTGAGGCTCTGAAAAATAGCCTCCTGCCTCAAATTGAAACCATTTTTCTACTTGAACTGGGGGAATAACTCCTCTAAATTGATGTGGCTTTTCCGTAGGATTCAAAGGAATTCGCTCGCCATCCCAATGTAAAAACAAATCACTCGGCAAATTTTTCCCTCTTAATTCCACCAAAAATTCGGTGTTTTCACCAGCAACGGCTTGAAATGGTTTATTAATCAGGACAAAATCAAAAGGTAATTCTTTCGGATAATGAAATGAGTAGTTCCAAATTCGTAAACTCGGCTTTCTAAATAAATTAGGGAAAGTAATTTGCCCCATTCCCAACAGGGCAAAAAGTCCTAAAAACAAGAAAAATGATTTCTTCAACTCGGATAATTGAATGAATTCTTCCCAGCGATATTGTTGCAAAAAGGCTTGTTTTTCTTCAATTGCTGCTTGCCACAATTCCATGGAATGATCGGGTACCTGGTTTTGGAGCTGAAGGACATTAATTAATGCATCAGCATGCTCCTTGGGTAAAAATTGACCCAAACTTATGGCAAGTCGATAGTAATCTTTTTGAGCCAAAGGCCGAAACAAATCCCAAAGGGGTATTCGAACAAAAAACAGAAAAATACCTAGAGATCCGACAAAAAATGCATACAAAAATATCCCCCTAATGGTAGAAGAAAACCAAGCTACATATTCGAGCAAAATCAAGAAAATAGCTAAGCTCAAAATCCAAATAGCAGCCAGAATTAATGCTCTCCACAACTCCTTTCGCGAAAGTTGTTGGTGGTATTTTCGTAATTGAATTTGAAGCGGATTGGACACGGGTTTTGTAATCAGTGCTAGTCAGAACTTGAAAATACAAATTTTCGCACGCATACCATTCATGTGATGAACAAAATAAAATTGTCCATGAGTTTCTATTTTGGTATTTTTGAAGAATATTGACTCCAACATGTCGCAACAATCACAAGAACAGTATCAATTTATTGAAAGTATTCTCCGCCAAAATTTAGGTGATATCGGCAAGATGGAGGATTTTCAATTTTTCTATGGAGGAAATTTCAATTTGGCAGTTCGTGTCAAGGTTGCTCAGGGTGAATATTTCATCAAATGGAACCAAGGTGACCACCAAGGATTATTTCAAGCTGAGGCTAAAAATTTAAGCTTAATAGCCTCCACAGGCACCATTCCTGTTCCTCAAGTTTTGGGGGAGGGCCAAATGGATGAAAAAGAATACCTCGTCATGGAATGTATTCCAACAGCCGAGAAAAAAGACAATTATTGGAGTGATTTTGGAATTAAGTTAGCTCAATTACATCAGACAAATACTACTAAAGGGCATGGCTTAGACTATGATAATTTCATTGGTGCAGCCAAGCAAGTGAATAGCTGGAAAACTGATGGTGTTTCATTTTTTATTCAAAATCGTTTGAAATATCAAGTAGAAACCGCTGCCTATCATAGAAAAATTGATGGTGCTATAACGGAGGCTTTTGAAAAACTTTATGATAAAATTCCATCCATTATTCCCAATGAGCAATCAGCCTTATTGCATGGAGATTTATGGTCTGGCAATGCTATGGTTAACCAAGATGGACTAGTGAGCTTGGTGGACCCTTCTTGTTACTTTGGTTTAAGAGAAGCAGAAATAGCCTTCACTACCATGTTTGGAGGATTTGAAAAAGAATTCTACGAAGCCTACCATGAGTCATTTCCTATCCTTAAAGGCTTTCACGAACGGATACCTCTTTATAATTTGTACCCATTAATGGTACACGTTAACCTATTCGGAGAGGGATATCTTCCGGCTGTCAATAAAATTTTAGATTCATATTTGAACTAAACCTGAGTCAAAGCCCAGTTTTCTACCACTTCTTCTACATCCCGAGCATCGGGGAAAAAAGATACCAATTTTCGAAGAATTTCTTCTATAACGGCATCCGGGCAAGAAGCTCCACAAGTTAAAAGAACCCTTACTTTGGTTTTTTGAGGAATATAGCCTTGAATGAAAATCTCTTCTTTCTTTTTATTATCAAAATGAAGAATTTCTTTTTCTGAAATCAATTTTTCCGCTGATTTAATAAAATATGACGGTAACTTTTCTTGGCATAAATCCACTAAATGCGATGTATTTGAAGAATTATACCCTCCAGCAATGATCGCAAAATCAGCTTCTTCTGCAATTAAACCATAAGTAGCACTTTGATTGTCATTGGTCGCATAACACAAGGTATCTCGCGTATCCGCAAAATGGGCGGTAATTTGATGCGGCTCCAATTGATAAAAACGAATAATCTCCGCTTTTAGATACTCTACAATTTCCTGCGTATCCACCGCCAACATGGTCGTTTGATTTACCACACCAATTCGAGTTAAATCAGTAAGTGGGTCAAATCCTTGAGAATACTGACCTTCAAACTCCTCATAAAACTCTTGGGGTGTTTTTTCCTGACGGATGTAATAAGCAAGGCGTTTCGCTTGTTCTAAATCTTTGACAATAAGCGTTGGAGTAACCACCTGAGAATGGGAAAAAGTAGCCTTAGTTTCCTCATGGCTAGGCTTTCCATGCACAATTACGGTATATTTATTTTGTCCAATTTGACTTGCTCTGTTCCACACTTTTTCCACGAATGGACAAGTGGTATCGTATGCATATAAATCTATACCAATTTTATCTAAAATGGCATGAACTTCCAAGGTTGTACCAAACGCTGGAATAATGACAATATCATCCTTGGTTAAGGTATCCCATGGCACCAATTGATTTCCGTAGGTATCTTGAACAAATTTCACCCCCAATTCCAATAGGTCTGCATTGACAGCTGGGTTGTGAATCATCTCCGAAAGCAGAAAAATACGCTTCTGAGGATTATCTTCAATGATTTTGTAGGCAGTTTCTACTGCATTTTCTACCCCATAACAAAATCCAAAATGACGGGAAAGTAAAATCTCGACAGGCCCAAAATCAAGGATGGAAGGTTGAAAATTCTTTTTTAGCTTATCTCCCAAACGGCGCACCTCTTTGATCCGACTAATCAGTTCACTTTTAAATAAAGAAGGAATAGAAAAAGACTTCATTTTTTTAAAATTTCTTTTTTCGGTTCTCCCATTAATAAACCGATATTTTACGACAGATTGATCAAGATCCTCTTTCATTTGCACAACCCTTATAACTAATAATTTGATTAACAGTTTTCAAATTTACCAATTGATTTACAATTCTATCCAATAATAAAAAAATAACCACTTAATAAATCTTGTGTTAATTATTGAACTAAATCTTGGCAAATCAGTATAGTTATAATATTTTTGTAGCTGATTTTCTTCTCAACATTCCTGTTTCTACCTGTTAAGCCAAAAAAAGTATGAACAAATCTACTTCATGGAAAGTCCGATTTTGGCAGAATATTGATAAAAATCCTATTGGGGGCTTCATCTTGTCATTCGTGAAATACCCTATCAACATCTTGTATGCAGGTTTAGGAATCGTGGTCTTCATGTTCAGTTACCAATCTTCCTTTTCTGAAAAACCCGTTGAACCCGGCTATTTTGCAGGTAAAATTGTGTTCGATGATGAAAATTATCACCGAATTGAAACAAAAAATATAGAGGCCCAAGTAAAAAATGAAATGGGAAATCCTGTTTTAACTCTTACTTGTACGCAAGAAAATAGTTTGGAGTCGGTCTATCTGAAGATTTTCAAAGTCAAAGGCCCTGGGACGTATTTTATTCCTGGAGATGGGGAAATTTCCAACATTGGAAACTTGATTAAAAACTTGGATAACTACCAGGATAAAAATAATTTCTTTGAATCTAGTTTACCCAATAAAGAAGGTGTTAAGAATGGCGTTGGTCGTGTCAATATCACCAAAATCACATCGAATTACATAGAAGGCGAGTTAATTCTAATCGCTAATAACCCAAAAGGTCAGCAAGCAGTGCTTGAATCTGCTAAATTCAAAGTAGCTTTGCAGAACTAAATGTTCCTCGCTTAGCCATGGATTTTGAACCAAGCATCGTTACTTCAGAATGGAATCAAATTCTTGATTTCCTCGAAACCCAATTTAATAAAAGACCAGCGGATGTTGATTCCGTCCTTTTTTTGATAGGCGTACAAGAATTGGGCAAGGGTCATGCCACATTTAGCAAAGAACAAAAACAAGATTTAATGCACATTGCTACCTGCAAAGTCTTAAGTTTTAGTGGATTTTACACCTTAGAAGGCTTAGATGCAGATGGTTGGCCACATTGGAATTTAGTCCAGGCGGTCCCTCAAATGCCTTTAAAAGAACAGGAAATTCTTATCAAAGCTCACATCATACAGTATTTCAAATCAGAAGTATTCAGTTCAGAACAAGCCTAGCCCATGAAAATTATATCCTACAATGTCAATGGAATTAGAGCAGCCATTCAAAAAGGTTTTGTTGATTGGCTGAAAGCGGAGAGCCCGGATGTCATTTGTTTGCAAGAACTAAAAGCCGATATTGATCAGGTAGACACATCGGAGATTGAAGCATTAGGATATCAAATATTTTGGCATTCTGCACAAAAAAAAGGGTATTCGGGAGTTGCCATTTGGTCTAAAATTCCTCCCAAACAAGTCACAGTAGGTTGTGGTATTGAGAAATATGATGCCGAAGGTCGAGTTTTGAGAGCTGATTTTGAGGAATTTTCCATCATGAGTGTCTACATGCCATCTGGTTCCAGTGGAGAAGAAAGACAAGATTTTAAAATGACTTGGTTGGCCGACTTTCACCAATACATCCATCAACTAAAAACTGAAATTCCTCAACTTATTATATCAGGAGACTATAATATTTGCCATAAGGCCATTGACATCCACAATCCGAAATCGAATGCCAATAGTTCAGGATTTTTACCGGAGGAAAGGGAATGGATGGAAAATTTTATTAATTCAGGATTTGTAGATTCCTTTCGCCATATCAACCAAGAACCACACCATTATAGCTGGTGGAGTTACCGAGCTGGAGCTAGAGCTAAAAATCTAGGTTGGCGTATTGATTATCATTTAGTTAGTGAATCCTTGCGAGATCGAATTTCGTATGCTCAAATATTACCCGAAGTAAAACATTCAGACCACTGTCCGGTGGTTATACATTTAAATTAATAACTATGCATTTCGAAAAACACGTATTTATTTGCACCAATGATAAACCAGCCCCTAAAAAATGTTGCAGTTCAGAACATGGCATGGCCTTAGTAGAAGCCTTCAAAGCCAAATGGGCAGAATCGGGAAGTGATAAAAAAATCAGAATCCAAAAAGCCGGATGTTTAGACTTCTGCGGTAAAGGTCCTAGCATGGTCGTATATCCAGAAGGGGTATTTTATGGTAATGTACAAATAGAAGACGTAGCTGAAATTACTGAAAAGCACTTATTAGGAAACGAGATTGTATCTCGACTTGAAATTGGATAAATTGCATTATGCTGTATCGTTTATACCCTACCCTACTCAATTCTTACGCATTATATTTAAATCAATCCCGAGATGGGAACGGCAAGATCATTGTTGATGAAATCGAGATGATTGAACGTATTAATCGGGTTAAAAAACCAACAACAGCTGCGCAAAAAAAAGGCGTAGATTTTGAAAGAGCTGTGACCTTAGGAGAAGGAGAGGAATTATTTCAAGAAGGCGTTATCGACAAAGCGAGGGAGTTATTACCCAACAAATATAAAACTCAGTTTTATGTAGAATCTCGTTATAAAAATGCCATGATTTATGGTTATGTCGATGGCGTAGGAGAAAAAACGGCCTTTGATTTAAAAAGTACATCCTTTTATGAACCTGGACGTTTTACCAAAAATCATCAAAATCTGTACTTATTAGGCCTTCAGAAATACGGAATTGAGCAGTTGGATTATGTTATAACCGACTTCAAAGATGTCTATGTAGAATCGTATCCATTGCAATCCGTAGATTTCAACCCATTATATCAGCAAATTGAGAGCTTTATTTCCTTTTTAGAAGAAAACAAAAAATTCATTCGAGATAAAAAGATATTTGACCGGAAGGCCAATGACAATCAATTATCCCTGTTCGAATAAAGTTCCAAGTGATTTTTTACGTGCTTTAAATCAGAGATTTGCCAAATGGCTTCGGAAGCATCCGCCAAATTATAATGGATAGCAGGTATCCCTGCTTGATTGGCCCCGTGAATGTCGGCATGCCAATTATCCCCAACCATCAGCGCTTCATGAGCTAAACAGTTCGCACGTTGAAGTGCATGTTCAAAAAAGGCCGTTTCAGGCTTTTTGGCTCCTACCCCTTGAGAGGTAATTAACTCCTTGAAATGATGACCTAAACCAGAAGAGGCAACTTTAATATGTTGTATATCTTCGAAGCCATTCGTTAAAATATACAAAGGATAATGGGGAGATAATGCTTCGATTAATTCCTTGGCCCCATCCATCAAATGGGTTTTACGGGGCGTTCTATATAAAAATTGTTCCGAAAACTCCTCCGATGGACCTTGCACCTCAATAGCTTCAAAAAACCGCAAAAAACGAGATTCTCTTAATTCACTTTGAGAAATCAAGCCTTGTTGGTAGTCGTCCCACAAGTCGGTATTGATTTTTTGATAGGTATCCCAAATAGCTGAAACAGATAAGGGACTTTGTTTATTTAAACCATATTCCTCAATTAAATCAAGAATTACTTCTTGAGAATTTCGATCATGATCCCATAAAGTATGGTCCCAATCAAAAAAAATGGCTTTAGGCTGAAATATCATCCAACAAAGGTAATAATCATTTACCTTTGCGAAGCCTTTATGAGCAATATACTATGGAGCATCAACTGAAATTAACCAAACCGCTTGCCTTCTTTGATTTAGAAACAACCGGAATACAGGTACAAAAAGATCGAATCGTGGAGATTTCCATAGCTAAAGCTAACATAGATGGCACGGTCGACATCAAAACAAGACGTGTAAATCCAGGTATTCCCATTCCATTGGAAGCTTCTTTGGTTCATGGTATTTATGATGAGGATGTCAAAGACGAACCCAATTTCAAGCAAATTGCTAAATCCATGGCGCAGTTTTTAGAAGGCTGCGACTTAGCTGGTTTTAATTCTAACCGGTTTGATGTACCCATGTTGGTTGAGGAATTTCTACGCAGTGATGTGGATTTTGATACAAAAAACCGCCGTTTGGTTGATGCACAACGTATATTTCACATGATGGAACCGCGCAATTTAACTGCAGCATACAAGTTTTATTGCCAAAAAGATTTGATCGGTGCTCACGGTGCGGAAGCGGATGTCCTAGCTACTTTGGAAGTATTAAATGCTCAAGTAAAGCATTATAAAAATACAGCGATGAAAGATGCGGAGGGAAATGAATATTACCCGATTCAGAATGATGTGGCTGTTTTACATCAGCTTAGTGCTTCCAATTCCATTGATTTTGCGAACCGAATGGTGTATAATAAAGACCAAGTAGCCGTATTTAACTTTGGCAAATACATTGGAAGACCCATTGCCGATGTTTTGAAAACCGATCCTTCCTATTATGATTGGATGATGAAAGGTGATTTCCCGATGGATACCAAACGAAAATTAACTGAAATTAAATTAAAAGGTTTTCAGCGTTAGACCCCCAGATAATTTCTATTTTGTCAGTTTATTTCCTATTTTTGCCCCGCATAAAAGCATTCGATTGAATAGGCAATTTGTTTATTTGACCATTACATTTTTACCATGCAGTCCATACCAGAAATAATACGTACCATTCCATTGACAAATTACATCATGCTGAGTTCAGCATTATTTTGCATAGGAATATTAGGCGTACTTACTCGCCGAAATGCCATCATCGTATTTATGGCGATAGAATTGATGCTCAATGCCGTAAATTTATTGCTGGCAGCATTTTCATCGTATTATTCAGATCCTTCTGGACAAATTTTTGTCTTTTTTATTATGGCCGTAGCTGCTGCTGAGGTAGCGGTAGGATTGGCGATTATCGTTATGATTTATCGTAACATTCAAAGCATCGATATTGGTGTGCTTAATAAGTTAAAAAATTAATTTCAGCACAATTTCATCGCATATTCGACTATGTCATTACTTCTATTAATTCCTCTTTTACCACTGATTGGTTTTGCCATCAATGGTTTGGCTTATCCGAAATTATCGAAATCAATCGCTGGAATCGTGGGAACCATCCCTCCTTTGGTGGCATTTGTAATTTCACTTCAGCTATTTTTAAATTTTGATGGTCAGACACAAATTATTCAATTAGCCGATTGGATTAAAGTAGCTGATTTAAGCATTCCATTTGCTTTTCAAATCGATGCTTTATCCATCATGATGTTATTAGTGATTACAGGAGTAGGCACACTCATTCATCTGTATTCCATGGGCTATATGGCACATGATGCTGGTTTTGGCAAATTTTTCTCCTTTTTAAATCTCTTTATCTTCTTCATGTTGATTTTGGTTTTAGGTGCCAATTTCACCGTATTATTCATTGGTTGGGAAGGGGTAGGTTTGTGTTCTTATCTATTAATCGGATTTTGGAATCAAAAGAATAGTTATGGAGATGCCGCTAGAAAAGCCTTCATAATGAATAGAATAGGCGATTTAGGCTTTTTGCTAGGTATATTTTTATTGATTCAAGAATTTGGCACAACCGACTATCAAACGATTTTCTCTACCATAAAAGACGGAACTGAGGTGGGTAACATAGGCTTAATTGCTTTCTGTTTATTTATTGGTGCCATGGGTAAATCCGCACAAATCCCATTGTTTACTTGGCTACCCGATGCCATGGCGGGTCCAACACCTGTTTCTGCCTTGATACATGCGGCTACAATGGTGACTGCAGGTATTTATATGGTGATTCGCGCTAATGCCTTATTTGAATTAAGCCCTGAAGTTTTACATTTTGTAGGCTGGATAGGATTAGCCACAGCTTTATTAGGAGCTGCGATTGGTTTATTCCAAAATGACATCAAAAAAGTATTGGCCTATTCAACCGTTTCTCAATTAGGTTACATGTTCATGGGTTTAGGCGCCTCTGCTTACACTGCATCTTTCTTTCATGTCATGACACATGCTTTTTTCAAGGCATTGTTATTCTTAGGAGCTGGTTCTGTTATTCATGCCATGTCAGATGAGCAGGATATTCGTAAAATGGGTGGCTTGAAAAGTAAAATGCCTATCACTTACATTACCTTTCTTCTAGGCACAATTGCCATATCAGGTATTCCTCCATTTGCAGGTTTCTTTTCCAAAGATGAAATATTAGCTGCCTTATATCACCATGATTTTGCGATGTGGTGCTTAGCCATATTAGGTTCAGCCTTAACTTCTTTCTACATGTTCCGTGTGTTTATCTTGACGTTCTGGGGAGACTTTAGAGGAACAGAAAAGCAAGCGCATCATTTGCATGAGTCACCTTGGAGCATGACTTTCCCGTTAATCATTTTAGCAGTATTTTCCGTAGGTGGAGGATTAATCAATTTACCTCATTTTGCGGGTGGAAATGAATTTTTAGCTCATTGGTTAGCTCCCATTTTACCTGAGCCACATGTAGCTGGCGAAGTATCTTTCTTTAGTTTAGAAATGGGTGCTCCCTTGTTGGCCGCATTCCTGCCTGCTATGTTAGCCATCTATTATTTTGGAATTCAAAAAGCTGTACCTGGAAATGACGAATCCATTCAAGGTATCCAGAAAATCATTTATCGTAAATTTTACATAGATGAGTTGTACGATATCCTATTTGTTCGTCCTATCCAAGTATTATCTAATTTCTTTGCCCAGGTTATTGATTTCTTAGTGATTGATTTAATCGTGGAGGGTGTAGGTAAAACAGTTAAAACAGCGTCTGATGAAATTAGAAGAGCCCAAACTGGAAATGTAGGTTACTATATTTTTATGATGGTCGTATCCATTGCGCTTATCCTAGTTTTAACACTTCGCTCACGAATATTATAATTCATCTTTGAAATAATAAGGTATGTCTTTACTATTTATACTTTTTTTCCCACTTGTGATAGGCGCCATTCTTTTGGTAGCCAAGCCTAAACAAGCATTCATTATCTCGCTGGCAGCATCTATCATTGAGTTAGTCGCAACCATCTTAGTATTGAAAGATGCCGCTGCAACTGAAAATGGTTTGGTTTTCACTAAACCCTGGATAGAGGAAGCAGGCATTTCTTTCTCCCTTTGGGTTGACGGTGTGAATGGAATTTTAATAGGTCTTTGCGCGCTGATGGTCCCCTTCATTGTGGCCACTACAGCCAATTCGGATAAGGCCAATAATACACAATACCAAGGATTAATGCTTGCTATGCAAACTGCCTTGATGGGAGCATTTTTGGCTAAAGATGCCTTTTTGTTCTACTTTTTCTTTGAAGCCTCTTTATTACCCATTTATTTCTTGGCTGCCATTTATGGAGGTGAAAACAAAAATGTGATCACGTTCAAATTCTTTGTTTACACCTTATTTGGATCCTTATTTTTATTGATTGGCTTAATTTATGTGTATTTAGCTACTCCGGGAAGTCATTCATCTGACATTGAAACCTTGTATCAAACTGCCACCATGCTGCCTGAGCATATTCAAGGTAATTTATTTCTTGCCTTTTTTATTGCTTTTGCCATCAAAATGCCCATTTTCCCATTTCATACCTGGCAACCTGACACATACACGGTAGCACCGACCCAGGCCACCATGCTTCTTTCGGGAATCATGTTAAAAATGGGTACCTATGGTTTAATTCGTTTGGTTTTGCCCATGTTCCCTTTGGGCATCATTACATGGGGTAATACAGCTATCATCCTTTCTGTGATCGGAATCATTTATGGCTCCATCATTGCGATTCAACAAAAAGATGCCAAACGTTTATTGGCTTACTCATCCTTTGCTCACGTTGGTCTTATGTCTGCTGGTATTTTGAGTCAAAGCGTGGAAGGTATTCAAGGAGCATTATACCAAATGTTATCCCATGGTATCAACATCGTAGGTTTGTTCTTCATCATTGAAATTATCGAAAGAAGGACAAAATCAAGGGAAATTGCTCAGTTAGGCGGTATCACTCAATTCTCATATGTATTGACGGTGGCCTTCGTCATCCTAAGTTTAGGGTCAGTAGCCTTACCATTAACCAATGGTTTCATTGGAGAATTTTTACTTTTGAAAAGCGTATTTGATCATGACATGATCATAGGTATTGTAGCAGGAATCACCATTATTTTAGGTGCTGTTTATACATTGCGTCTGATTCAAAAGACAATGTTTGGTAACTTTTCTCGCATCACAAAAGATTTTGAAGATTTAAGTGCGGCAGAGAAATGGGTTTTAATTCCGCTTTGTGCCTTGGTCATTATAGGTGGTGTTCACCCAACATGGATTTTAAATTTTACTGAACCAGGTGTTCAGGCTTTGGTTTCAATATTAAAATAGAAACCCGAAAATACTTAAACAGCATCGCATAAAATTATGACGGCTATCATTGCTTTATCTCTTTTTGGAATTAGTAATTTATTCTTGGGATTTTGGTTCCCTAGAAAAACGATACAATTGGTAACCCTCTTATTCTTAGTGGTTTCCATGGCTTTGACTGTTTCCGACTGGAATCATGAATTATTGTGGTTTGGAAATATGTTCCGCACGACCAACACGTCCATTAATTTTAGTCTCATCATACAATTAGCCGCCTTTTTTGTAGTAGCATTTTCTAAAGCATTTGGGCAAGATGATGAACATACTCATCCTGCAGAATATTATGCCATTATGCTATTTTCTGTAGTAGGGGCCATTTTAATGGTATCATTCGATCACATGATTGTCTTGTTTGTGGGTTTAGAAATCTTATCGGTAGCCATGTATGTGTTAACAGGTAGCGACAAGAGAAACCTTCGCTCGAATGAAGCTGCGATTAAGTATTTCTTAATGGGTTCATTTACCACGGGTATCCTACTTTTTGGTATTACCTTGGTTTACGGGGCTACTCGTTCTTTTTATATTTCAAACATAGGGACAATTCTTACCAGCACTGCTCCTGAGTCCATGCCAACCTTTTTGTTCATTGGAGTTTTATTAATTATCGTAGGATTATTGTTTAAAGTATCAGCGGCACCTTTCCACTTTTGGACTCCCGATGTTTACGAAGGAGCTCCAACCATTTTCACCATGTTTATGTCGACCATCGTGAAAACAGCTAGCTTTGCGGCGCTATTTCACCTGGTTTCAGGCATCTTCGGAAGTTTATATACCGTCTGGGTACTACCCGTATATTTCATCAGTATGCTAACGCTGGTCGTAGGAAATATTTCGGCAGTTTATCAGCAGAGTGTGAAAAGAATGCTAGCATTCTCCAGTATCTCTCATGCTGGTTACTTGTTATTAACAGTAAGTTCTAAGCAAATCAGTACCACTTCCAGTATCTTATACTATTCATTATCTTATACATTGGCAACTGTGGTGGCCTTTGCTGTATTAATTTTAGTATCGGAATACCAAAGTGCCCGCGTAGAGAAACCAGAAAATTTCAGTTCATTTGAAGGCCTTGCTAAAAACAATCCAGGCTTAGCTTTATGCTTCAGCATTTCGATGCTTTCTTTAGCAGGTATACCTTTAACGGCTGGTTTCTGGGGTAAATTTTTCATTTTCTCTGACACCTTTAGTAGAAATATCATTTACCCTGTCATCTTAGCCATCCTGATGTCAGCAGTCGGTATTTACTACTATTTCAAAGGAATCATAGCTGTATATTTGAAGGCTGGAGAAATAGAAAAAATTGAAGTTCCTGCTCTATTCAAAGTAGCGCTTTGGGCTTGCACACTTGGTACTATCATATTAGGAGTTTACCCTAGTCTAGTCAAAAGCGTTTTCTAATCATTAGCCATTTTGAGCAAATCGAACTCTAAACTATTTAATAAAAAAGACCTATTAGCCTATTTCCTTATTGCGGGAACTGGGGCTGTAGTACAACTAATATCTGGCGGATTGATCAAAGATTGGTTTAAAGTAAGTTACGAAGAATCCATTTTACCCGCTTATTACATTTCATTAGTCGTTGGATTTATTCTGACAAAACTATTTGCCTTTAATGCCCGCCAGTCGCAGCAAACAAGGAGGGAAATGATTAAATTCTTAATGGTTGCGTCTTTTTCTGGTTTTGTCACTTGGTTCTTTAGTGTATTGCCCTATCGCGCTTTACATGGAATCATGAATGATTTTTATTGGCAAATACCTTATTCAGTTAAAAAAATCAACCTCACTCAAGTACTTACTACCACCAACGGTATGGGCTTTAGTTTTGTGTCTAACTACGTTTTGCACAAATCTTTTACTTTTAAAAGTAGTGGTTTTTATGACCGATTTAAGGATTTAATCCGCTAAAGATCCATTAATTTTAGAATTCCTTAAGAATTACTTAATATTTTTAAGTTCTAAAAACGGCCAATATATCCTCTTAATAAGGTTTTTTGAAAAAACCTTGACCAATACTTAAAAATTTCTTAAAATTTTTGTCAAAATTATTGGTAGATACAAATCAATCCATTAGTTTTGTAACTCAAACCTTAAATATCAAAAAAATGAAAAAAGTATTCGCTCTAGCTTTCGTTGCTGCAATGGTAACTTTGGCATCTTGTGGTGAGAAAAAAACTGAAGCTGCTGCTGATTCTGTAGCTGTTGATACTGCTGCTGCTGCTGCTGTTGATACTGCTGCTGCTGACACTGCTGCTGCTGACACTGCTGCTAAGAAATAATTTCTAAGCAAAAGAGAGAAAGGTCCTTCGCATGCGAAGGACTTTTTTTATGCCCTTTTCACAATGGTCAAAAGCAAAAGAATTCAATCCTTTTTCGATCATTTCCCCGCCAGCGTCGCTGAGTATTGTTTTCAGCTTTGGCAAGACTATTCCTTTGACTTTATTGTCAGTAAAGAACGAGGCTCTAAATTAGGGGACTACCGTTTTTCTCCTCAAAAGGGACATCAAATAACGGTGAACCACAACCTAAACCCCTATGCATTTTTGGTCACCTACATCCATGAAGTAGCCCATCTTAGCACCTACCTCGCACATAAAAACAAAGTATCTCCTCACGGCAATGAATGGAAAAAAGAGTTTTATAACTTATTCGAACCCATCCTTGATCCTGAATTATTACCCGAAGCCTTAGTGAACGTCCTAAAGACCTATCTAAAAAATCCCTCAGCTTCTTCCTCCATGTACACTCCTTTAGTGGAAGTATTAAAAACCTTTGACCCTGAAAATCCCTTGGTCAGCCTGCACGAACTCGAGGAGAATCAATTGTTTTTTCTAAAAAACCTCCAACTTGTCAAAGGGAAACTTCGTAGAACCCGTTACATTTGCAAAGAACAGATTAGCGGGAAACTCTATTTAGTAGCGAAAAATGCCCAAGTTAGCTTATTGGAAAACCAATCTACCGATTAGTCCTGGACATATCTTCTTGGCTATTATTTCTGTTTTTCTATTTCCTGGGATTAGCCTTTGCCAGTCACATTCTGTCTTATCAGAAGGTACATGGACAAAAATCGCTGTCAGCCAGACAGGAGTATATCAAATCAATAAAGACTGGCTAATAAAAAACAAGATTGATCCTAGCCGCATTAATCCTCAAAAAGTAGTTATTTTTCAAGGCCAAAGAGGAATTCTTCCTCAACTCACTAATAGCCCTAGAACCAAGGACTTAGAACCTATCAGTAGTTTATTCCTGGGCGAAGAAAATGGTGTTTGGGATGACAATGACCTAATTTGTTTTTATGCTGAATCTGCTCATTTGACCATTTGGGATAAAGATCAAAAAAGATGGCAAAGAGAGACTCACCCTTATACAGATTCCTCTTACTACTTTATTCGATGGGATAGTCCAAAAAGCCAAAGAATCAAGCAAACAACTTGGGGGCAGGCACAAGAGCCTAGCCTAGATTACGCTTGGTCCCATTTCCACTACCAACCAGAGTTGACCAATGCTATCCAATCAGGTAGGCAGTGGTTGGGGGATGCCTTTTCAGGTAATAGCGAGAAAATCATTCAATATCCAATCAAAGATTATAAGGAAGGGGTATTGGCTGAAATATTTGGCCAGTTGGCTTCTAGCTCCGTGAAAGAAGGAATTTTCACGTTCACTATTGAAAACAATAAGCTTCCACCTTGGGTGATAGGTGCTATTTCAGGCGATCGTTATGACCAAAAAATTCAAGTAAAAAATTTTTATGGTACTGTTCGACCGAACATTAAAAACAATCAATGGTCCTGGAAAATCAACTATGCCAATAGTATCGGAACAGGCTACCTCAATAGCCTTACACTCAATTACCCGCGACTTTTCAATGCCGCCAATGAAAATCCATTATATTATTTAGCTAATCAACAAGATTCCAGTTTCAGCATTTCTATTCAAAACCTTAACGATAAGCATCAAATTTGGCTTAAAAACGGAGATCAGGACTGGCTTAGTTTATCAAATAAACAGGCAAAAGGAAAAATATCGACTTCTCCAGGGAGTAAATTATTAATTTTTGAACCTAGTAAATTAAGCAGCCCTGATTTTGTACAACAGTTGAAGCTTCAAGACATTAAACATAGTCCAGCCAGCGAACTCATCATCATCTCAAGTCCTAGGCTTCAAAATGCCGCAGAGAAACTGGCTTGGTATAAAAATACAAAGGCCCAAATTAAAACGAGTGTAATTACAACCGATTTAATTTATCATGAATATGCCGGTGGCAAACAAGATGTAACTGCCATCCGTGATTATTTATATGACCAAAAAAATAGACCAGATGCCCTATTAAAGTATGTTATCTTGTTAGGTGATGCCTCCATAGATTATAAAAATAAAAATTCAGTAGCTACAGCCATTGAAAAAGCGAGCTATGTTCCTACCTATGAAAGTGTAGAATCTTTTCATCCCCTTTTAAGCTATGCTTCTGACGACTATTTTGGATTTTTGGAACCTGGCCAAGGAGCATGGATAGAAGGAGACCAAGCAATAAATGAAAGACTTTCTATTGGCATTGGCCGATTACCCGCTAGAAATCCCAATGAAGCCTTAGTTTTAGTCAATAAATTGATGGATTATTCCGAAAAACAAAAATCTTCGCCTGCTTCAATTTATCAGTTTTCTTGGATTGCAGATGACGGCGATTCCAATTTACATGTTCAGGATGCTGAAGATTTTTCGTCAAGTTTAGCCAAGAGTAATCCCTTATTTCAAAAACAAAAAATTTATTTGGATCAATTTCCCATGGAATTGAATAATGGAATTTATGGTTCAAAAGCTGGCAGGCAAGCTGTAAAAAACACCTGGGAGCAAAAAGCGAACTTTATTCATTTCATAGGTCATGGAGCAGAGACAGTTTGGACTGATGAAAAAATATGGACAACTGAGGATATTCAGAAATTAAATAATGCCCAACATCTTCCTTGGGTGCTGACTGCCACTTGTCAATTCGGAAGATTTGATGATCCCAATGTATTATCGGGTGCAGAATTAAGCTTACTTTCAGACAAAGGAGGAGCGATTGGCCTAATTAGTACAACTAGACCCGTATTTCAAAGCAGCAATTACATCTTTGGTCAAGCATTTTATCGCCTCATTCAAGAACATGCTCATCAAAAAAATTATAAAATGGGCGACTTGTTCAGAGATACCAAAAACCAAAGTCACGCAGGAGTAATCAACCGTAATATTAGTTTGTTGGGAGATCCTTCTGCGGATTTACCATGGATTTATCAGCCAATAAACATACCCGAAGATAGTCTATTATCAGGAAGTGAAAAACTGATTAGTATACCAATGCCGGGCCCAGCAAATGAAGTAGAAATATCATTGGTAGGACCAGATACACCCCAAAAAACCTTAGGTACTAAAACTGCTAGCTATTCATATAAACTAGATGGAGAGATCTTTTGGAAGATATCAAGTAAAATAACCAATGGGAAAATCTCCTTTTCCCCAAAAAATATTCCACCAATGGGGAGGAACCAACAAGTGACATTAAAAATAATTGGAAAAGACACCCTTGGAATGACCTGGGCAGGTGCTAAATCCATGGTACAAATAGCCACTAAAACCAATTTTTCAGATAACCAGAGCCCAAAAATTCAGATTAGCCTAAATGAACCAAATGTAGAAGCCACTAGCTCAAAACCCATATTACAGATTCAGCTCAAAGATGATAGTGGTTTTTTATGGCGCAAAATGAATGGAGAAATCAGTTATATTTTGGTAAATGATACCTTAAAAATCCCCTTGGTTGATTACTTTATTCCCAAATCAGGCCAAAGTAATGAGGGGACGGCGATATATCCCTTTCAAAATTTAGTTCCCGGAGAGTACAAAATTCAGGTAAAATGTTTTGATATAAACAATAACATGAGCGAGTCATCGTTTCGTTTTCAAGTTTCGAAAGAGAATCTTACAGCTAATTTTTGCTTAGTATATCCTAATCCTTTTCAAGAACAATTAAACATTCGCCTGAGTCAAGAAAAGTTTTGGTCAGATTATCAGTATAATTTTAAAATTATCAACATCTTAGGTCAAACCGTAATAGAAAAAGAGGGAAATTTACTGGGAGGAGGTTCGGAATTTTTAGATCTTTCATTCCAATTTAATGAATCAGAGCTTAGAAATATCGGTTTAGGAGCTAATTATATGCTTGAAATCAAAGATATACAAGGTTCCAATATCCGCAAGTACCAAGGCAAAATAGCTACCTTAAAATAAATTTTGACAAATATTTTAGCTTACAAAACAACAATTAGCGTAAAAATGCCTATTTTTGGCCTTGGCTTTATGCTAAACAAGACTCTCTAATTTTTTTAAACAATGACGACAAACAATTCATTATTCCCAAAAGCATTATTAACCTTGGTAGCAGGTTTGATTAGTACTTGTGCGTTTGGACAAGCATTAGTTTCTGGTCAAATAAATGCAGGAAGAATACCTACACCAACCATGTTATTCTTGAATGTTGCTCCAGATGCACGTTCGGCTGGTATGGGAGATGCTGGTGTCGCTATTTCATCGGATGTCAACGCCATTTATTGGAATCCAGCTAAATTAGCTACAGCTGAGAAAGACTTAGGATTCTCTATATCATATACACCTTGGTTAAGAAACTTGGTAAATGATATGGCACTATACAACATAGCTGGATACAAAAAGACTAGTAAAGATCAAGCATTCGGATTTTCCATCAATTATTTTGATCAAGGTTTATTCCAAGCAACTACTTCAACAGGTCAGAGTGCAGGTAACTTCAATTCGAAAGAATATGCTATTACTGCGTCTCATGCTCGTAAATTATCAAACACTTTATCTTTAGGTGTTAATTTAAAATACATCAATTCGAATTTATTAGGAAACTATACTGGAACGAATGGATCCAATGTAGCAATGAAACCTGCTCAAACAGTAGCTGCTGATGTGGCCTTATATTGGAACAGCGTTTCAGCTAAAGAATGGAAATATACTTACGGTTTAGTTTTGTCTAATATTTCAGGTAAGGTTTCTTACGGTGGTATTGATAAAAACTTTATTCCTACCAACTTGCGTTTTGGAATGGCAACTACCAAGGATATTTCTGAGGGAAATCGTTTAACATTTACCTTAGACTTTAACAAATTAATGGTGCCTACTCCATATTCCATTGACGCCAATGGTGCTAAAGTGGGTAATGATCCAAACGATGCCACTGCCATCGGTGGAATCTTCAGTTCATTGTTTGATGCTCCAGACGGATTTGGTGAAGAGTTAAAAGAAATCACTACTTCAATCGGTGCTGAATACTTATTCAATAATTCATTCGCTTTAAGAACTGGTTATTTCAATGAAAGCGAAATGAAAGGAAATCGTAAATATTTCACTTTCGGAGTTGGTTTTAAATTAGACCAAAAATACGGATTTGATTTTGCTTACTTAGTTCCAACAGGTTCTGGTAGCCCTCTAGCTAACACACTTCGTGTTTCCTTGTTAGCAGCTATTAATAACGGTGCTTCTAAGAAATAATCCAAAATACATCTTTTGATTTCAAATGACATTCCTAGGAATGTCATTTGTTTTTTACTCGAATATCATGCTAGATCGTTCCACTCCTCCTCCTGCTTATCCCATTGAATTAGTAAAATTCCCAATGGTTGATGTGTTTCATTTAAGTAATGGGATTCCGGTTTATTCCATAAACCTAGGAGAACAACCTGTGTTTAAGCTGGAGATTATCAGCCCGGCGGGCTCAAAATCTGGATCCAAAGCTGGGTTAGCCAATATGGCAGCTAATCTTATGAAAAGAGGGACAAAGGCCCATTCTGCGCAAGCAATACATGAAGCATTTGATTTTTTAGGTGCATTTTGGGATATTCAAGCAAATTTAGATCATGCTAATTTCTCTGTATATGGCCTTAATAAACACTTTGAAGCATTAATTCCCTGGGTGGCTGAATTGCTAAAGGAGGCTACATTTAGCCAAGAAGAATACGAGAAAGAAATTGCCATTGAAATCCAAAAAAATAAATTGAATTGGCAAAAAACATCATTTGCCGCAAGTCAATTATTCCGCGGACAAATTTTTGGTCAACATGCCTACGGCCGATATTCATCCCCTGAAAGTCTTGCGGACTTAAGTCGAACGGATTTATATAACTTTTATACGTCTACTTGGGCCAATGTCAAACCCATTATCTTTCTTTCTGGTAAAATATCCAAGCAAGAAATGCGCTTACTAGATCAGCAATTAGGTCAATTGCGTTTCGAGCAATCGTGGCCAACTAATTTACCAGAAGTATTGCCCCAATCCTCCAAAGTAGAACATGAGCGTCGGGATGGCGCATTACAAACATCCATTCGAGCAGGTAAATTAGCCATCGGGAGAACGCATCCTGACTATTTTAAATTTAGCATTTTAAATACCATTTTAGGCGGTTACTTTGGCTCAAGACTTCAGAATAATATTCGAGAAGATAAAGGGTTTACCTATGGAATTTCATCGTCCATCGTCGCACTAAAAGAGTCTTCCTATTGGGTTACGGGAACGGATGTCAATGGAGAAAATAGCGAGCAAACCTTGGATGAAATCAAAAAAGAGATACGTTTGCTTCAAACTGAATTAGTGCAGAATGAAGAATTAGAATTAGTCAAAAACTACTTGATGGGTAGTTTTACCGGCGAATTAACCCAGGCTTTCGATATAGCAGAAAAAATAAAGGTCATTCAACTAGAAAACCTAGCGCCTGATTTCTATGATCAATTTCAAACGCAAATCGTTCAATGCCAAGCTCAAGAATTGCGCGAAATAGCGAATCAATACTTGAACATGGATGAATTACATGTGGTGATGGTAGGTGCTTAAAATCTAGCTAATTCCCTAAATTCATTCACTCGGGCTTCCAAATCAGCAGGACTTATTTCAAATAAACGTTCTGTTCCAAATTTCTCCACACAAAAGGAAGCCATTGCTGAACCGTACACGATAGCTTGACGCATACTTTCAAAGGATGTATCATCTTTTTGTGCTAAGTACCCAATAAAGCCCCCAACGAAGGTATCTCCCGCTCCCGTTGGATCGAATACTTCTTCCAAAGGCAAAGCTGGGCAATAAAACATTTTATCGTCTTGGAATAAGAGAGCACCATGCTCTCCCTTTTTAATGATCAATGTTTTAGGTCCCATCGCCATAATCATCTTAGCCGCTATTCTCAAGGAGTATTGCTCAGATAATTGACGAGCCTCCTCATCATTAATGCAAAGGACGTCAACCATTTTCAACACACGTTTCAAATCATCCATAGCCACATTCATCCAAAAATTCATCGTATCCATTACGATTAATTTAGGTCGCTTTGTTAAACCCTGAATGGCATCTATTTGAACCTGTGGCGTCAAGTTTCCCAACATTAAATAATCACAATCTTGATAAGATGCAGGAATTGCTGGCTGAAAATCCGCTAATACATTCAAATCAGTTACCAAGGTATCACGGGTATTCATATTATTGTGATACTTACCTGCCCAAAAGAATGTTTTTTCACCTTCTTTGATCTGTAAGCCAGTCAAATCGATTCCTTTCTCCTCCAAAGTTTCCATATATTCCTTGGGAAAATCATCTCCAACTACTGCCACAACATTTACCTTTGGCAAGAAAAATGCCGCTGATAGGCTAATGTAAGTACAAGATCCACCGATGATTTTATCTGTTTTTCCGTACGGGGTTTCCAGGGCATCAAAAGCCACTGTTCCAATTGATAATAAGCTCATTTTAAATTATTTAGCCTACTTTAGGACAACGACTAAAGGGCTGGTTTGGATTAAATAAATAACGATATGTAATGTAAGTTTTATCGATACTGGCTCCCAATTGGGAAACAAATCGAAGCATTTTCGGATTAAAATCACCCACCCAATTCATATCCATGGTTTCATATGGATAAAAAGGATTATCACGAGCAGCTTGACGGAAACGTAAGGCGATGGCAGACTCCACACCTTTGCCTTGATGTTCGGGAACAACTCCAAAAATCACCCCACAGCAACGAGTTAGCGCTCCCTTCCATTTTAAAAGTAAAAATTTAATCATTCCCCAAACATTCATCTTCCCATTCAGGTGCTTGACAATTTGATTTAAATCAGGAATAACAATAAAAAAGGCAACAGGTTCACCCTCTGATGTATAAGCAAACCATAATAATTGCTCATCAATGATAGGCTTCATTTTCTTTACGAGCTTTTGAGCTTGCTCTGAGCTCATGGCTGTTACACCTGGAAATTTGGCCCAAGCTGCATTGAAAATGATTTTAAAATCTTCCGCATATTTACTCAAATCTGATTTTTCAATGTGCTTGAACACATAATTCGGATTCTGATAAATTCGTTGTGCTTTTTCTTCAATGGACGGGGCTACATTCGCTGCAGATACGGGTGATACAAATACATATTGCTGGAAATAATCCTTGAATCCATATTGTTCAAAATAGGCAATATAATATTCCTTAGTCCAAGGCATTTTATAGGTAGGTTCAAATTCCCAACCTTTCACCATCAATCCCCAAAAGCTATCCCTTTCTCCAAAATTAATAGGGCCATCCATGGCCTCTAGACCTTTGGATTTTAACCAATCCGCGCAAGCATCAAACAAAATAAAAGCAGCTTTCTGATCTTCGATACATTCAAAAAACCCCATCCCTCCCGCAGCTAATTCTCCATCTTTGGCGGCTTTCCCATCATAAAATGCTGCCACTCGACCAATTACTTGATGATCTTCATTGAATAATAACCAACGAATAGCTTCCCCATGCTTGAAATGTGGATTTTTTTTAGGGTCAAAAATAGACTCTATGTCGGAATCCAATGGACGTATCCAATTAGCATCAGTTGCATAAAGGCTAACAGGAAATGTCAAAAAAGCTTTCTTTAATAAATTATCATCAGCTACTTCTCGTAAATACATGCTGGATTTTAAATGGAATTTCAATATTTAAACAAAGATAATAGAATGAGTCGAGCAATCCTCCCTCCCATAAAACATTCCAAGGCGATAAATCGTTTGGTGGTTTAAAAGAATCAAAGTAATTTTAATTCTTTTATAAATAGCACATCCGAAAAGGAATCGTTCAAACCATGCAAGCCTTAAAATTATATAATACCCTCAGTAGAGAAAAAGAATTATTCACGGCCATTAATGCTCCACATGTAGGTTTATATGTATGTGGGCCAACCGTTTATAATTATGTTCATTTGGGTAATTTAAGGACTTTCACCTCCTTCGACATCCTGCACCGTTACTTACGTCACCTAGGCTATCAAGTACGTTATGTGAGGAATATTACCGATGTAGGTCACTTAGTGGGTGATGGAGACGAAGGAGAGGACAAAATTGGTAAAATGGCCAAGCTGGAAAAGCTAGAGCCAATGGAAATAGTGCACCGCTATACGCAAAATTTCCACCAAGTTTTGGAGCAGTTCAATTTACTTCCCCCGAGTATTGAGCCAACGGCCACGGGACATATCATGGAGCAAATTGAAACTACTAAAACTCTATTAGACAAAGGATTAGCTTATGAGTCCAATGGATCTGTTTATTTTGATATAGAAAGCTATAATAAACAAGGGGGAGATTATGGAAAACTGTCTGGTCGAGTTTTAGAAGATTTATTGACTGAAACACGGGATTTGGACGGGGTTGGTGAAAAAAGAAATCCATTGGATTTTGCCTTGTGGAAAAAAGCTGCTCCAGAGCACCTCATGCATTGGCCATCTCCTTGGGGAGAAGGATTTCCAGGCTGGCATTTGGAGTGTACTTGCATGAGTCACAAGTACTTAGGAGACACCTTTGATATTCATGGCGGTGGAATGGACTTAAAATTCCCACATCATGAATGTGAAATTGCTCAGGCCAAAGCTACCTATGGCAAAGCACCAGTCAGGTATTGGATGCATACCAATATGCTCACCGTTAATGGGCAAAAAATGAGCAAATCACTAGGTAATTCATTTTTACCTTCTGAATTATTTAGTGGAAGTCATCCTCTATTGGTACAAGCCTACAGCCCAATGACGGTGCGCTTTTTTATGTTACAATCTCAATACCGAAGTACCCTGGACTTCTCCAATGAGGCACTAAAAGCAGCCCAAAAAGGCTATAAACGTATCGCTAATGGCCTAAGAATCGTCAAGAACATGTCATTCCCAGAAGTTGCCAATGCGGCAGCTATTGAAAGTAAGCATGCGGAAGAAATTCAAGCTGCCGTTCAGGGATGTTACGATGGAATGAACGATGATTTAAATACGGCTGTTACTATAGCTCATTTGTTTACTTTATTGAAGAAAATAAATCAGATTTATACTGGACAAATTTCATTAGAGTCCATTGGAGAAAAGGCATTTGAATCCTTGAAAACAAATTATATTTCATTCCTAGAAGACATTTTAGGTATTAAAGAAGAACTGCCTGACCATTGGGAAAATATGATTCAAGGATTACTTCAATTGTATACTGAATTCAAGCGGAGTAAGCAATATGACAAAGTGGATGAAATTAGAGCTACTTTCAAATCCATGGGATTGATCATTAAAGACATGAAAACCTCGATAGATTGGGGATACGAAGAATAAAGAAATGCTACAAAACTTAACACCAACTGTTCGTACTTTATTGTTAATCAATGTAGGACTTTACTTGATCAAGGGTTTCGGCTTTCCTCAAGACTTTCTCACTTTGCATTATTTTGGAGCCAGCGATTTCCGCTTTTTCCAGGTAGTAAGCTACATGTTTGTGCATGCTAGCTTCATGCACCTACTGGGAAACATGTTTGGACTTTACATGTTTGGATCCTTACTAGAACGTATTTGGGGGGCTCAACGATTTCTTTTCTTTTACTTTTTTTGTGGTATTGGGGCAGGCCTTTTGTATATGGGGATCCAACACTTCATCGACTTCGCAGAAATTAGGAGAGCCACAGAACTGGTTTTAGCTAATCCCAACTCAGAAAATTTAATTGATTATGCCCAGCATTATGGCATTATTTCAGCACCAGGTGGGCAAATTAACATCAATTGGGTAATTGCTAATTATGAAGCATTAATCAATATGGGGGCACTAGGTGGTGCATCAGGTGCCATTTTCGGAATCATCATGGCATTTGGTTATTTATTCCCCAATTCAGAAATGTTTTTATTTCCCTTTCCCATACCCATTAAGGCGAAATATTTTGTCACCTTCTACGGACTTTATGAGCTCTATGCAGGTATCCAACAAAGCCAGGGAGATAATGTGGCTCATTTCGCTCACATTGGTGGAATGATTTTTGCGGTGATCTTATTAAAGGTTTGGAAAACACAAAGGAATAATTTCTATTGAGATGAAAAGTATTTGGCAGGACATTCGGCTAGTCATACAAAACCCAGAAAATGGGTTATGGCGTTTGATATTAGCCAATGTGGTAGTCTTTGTTGTCATTTCTTTAACCCATGTATTTTTATCATTAGCAGGTAAAGAAGACTGGTATAATTTACTCCTAGAGCAAATTGCCCTCTCCTCACAACCTAAGGTCGTTTTGTACAAACCTTGGACATTCTTTACTTATTTCTTTGCTCATTTTGAGATTTTCCACCTGATATTCAATATGCTGTTTCTGTATTGGTTTGGACAAATAATCCACACTTTTATAGGTCAAAAGCGCTTGATTCAATTGTATTTTTTAGGAGGATTAGCCGGAGCTATTGCTTATATTTTATTACTGAATAGCTTTTCCTATTTTGTCATGAAGGGCCCCATTTTCTTAAATGGTGCTTCTGCCAGTGTTTTTGCTATCGTGGTGGGTGCAGCCACTTTACAACCCAACTATAAGGTACACCTTTTAATCTTTGGAGAAGTAGCCATTAAATATGTCGCGGCATTTTATATTCTTTGGTCCATGATTGAAACAACAGGAACTAATGCCGGAGGAAATATCGCCCATTTAGGAGGAGCCCTTTTAGGCTTTCTGTATGCTTACTCTTACCAAAAAAGACAATCACGGAGAACTGCGCCCGAAGAAAAAATATACTCTTATTCCATGACCATCCAACGAAAAATACAAGATTTCGTAGAACAAAATGATGCCGATGAGATTGAAGAGGATGAATTGAACGCCATTTTAGATAAAATTTCTACCTCGGGTTATGAGAGTTTAAGCAAACATGAAAAGAAACGATTGTTTAAAGCAAGTCAAAAAAATGACTAGTCAGCCAAAAACATTTTTACCTTTGTATAGTTAGAAAAGAACCCTTTATAAAAAATACCCCTCCAAGTATGCAATTTCAAGCCGGACCTATCCTAAGCAAAATCCAATCCCCAGCGGATTTGCGGAAGTTGTCCCCTGCAGATTTACCTGCAGTTTGCCATGAATTGCGCCAATTTATTATTGACCATGTATCAGTCAATGGAGGGCATTTTGGTGCTTCATTAGGGGTTACCGAATTGACAGTTGCCTTACATTATGTTTTCAACACGCCAGACGATCAACTCGTTTGGGATGTCGGCCATCAAGCCTACGGACATAAAATACTCACTGGTCGCCAGGATTCATTTCATACAAATCGACTATTAGGAGGAATAAGTGGCTTTCCCAAGCGTTCGGAAAGTGAATATGATGCTTTTGGCGTTGGCCATTCATCCACTTCCATTTCTGCAGCCTTAGGTATGGCTGTCGCCTCTCGGTATAAAAAAGAGTTTCATAAACAGCACATTGCCGTCATTGGTGACGGTTCGATGACAGCCGGTATGGCCTTCGAGGCAATGAATCATGCCGGGGATATTCCTAATAATATGCTCATTATCCTCAACGATAATTGCATGGCCATCGACCCCAATGTTGGTGCCTTAAAGGAATATTTAACCGACATCACCACTTCACATACCTACAATCGAGTAAAAGATGATGTTTGGAATCTATTGGGAAAGATGTCCAAATTTGGAAAATCCGCCCAGGAGATTGTATCTAAAATTGAAAATGGACTGAAAGCCACATTACTTAAGCAAAGTAATCTCTTTGAATCGCTAAATTTAAGGTATTTTGGACCCATTGATGGCCATGATGTACAATATTTAACCACGGTCTTAAATGATTTAAAGGATATTCCTGGACCTAAAATCTTACATTGTATTACTACCAAAGGGAAAGGGTATTCATTAGCAGAAAAAGATCAAACACTTTGGCATGCCCCAGGAAAATTTGATAAAATCACTGGGGAAATCCATAAAAAGACCTTCGATAATCCACAACCTCCTAAATATCAAGAGGTTTTTGGACATACCATATTAGAATTAGCAGAGCAAAATCCTAAAATTATGGGAATTACGCCTGCTATGCCTTCCGGCTCCTCTTTGAATATTATGATGAGAGCTATGCCTGACCGGGCTTTTGACGTGGGGATAGCCGAACAACATGCTGTTACATTTTCAGCTGGTATGGCCACGCAAGGTTTAACCGTATTTTGTAATATCTATAGTTCTTTCATGCAACGAGGCTATGACCAAGTAGTTCATGATGTTTGTCTACAAAAGCTTCCCGTGATATTCTGTTTAGACCGAGCTGGCTTAGCTGGCGCTGATGGTCCTACACATCATGGTTTATATGACCTAGCTTATATGCGTTGTATACCCAACATGATAGTTGCTGCTCCTAGAAACGAGCAAGAACTTAGAAATATCATGTACACTGCGTCTTTAGATACATTTAAAGAACATCAAAAAGCCATTACCATCCGATACCCTCGTGGTGCAGGAGTGATGCCTGTATGGAGGACCTCCTTCGAGGAAATTAAAATTGGAACAGGACAAAAGATATTTGATGGTGAGGATGTTGCCATATTAAGTATTGGCCATATCGGAAATGAGGCTGAATTAGCTTGTCAAAAAGCCAAATCAGCAGGAATGAATCCAGCGCTTTACGACATGAGATTCGTGAAACCATTGGATGAAAAAATACTTCATGAAGTATTTACTAAGTATAATCAAGTCATTACGGTGGAAGATGCCTGCATACAAGGCGGCTTTGGTTCTGCTATCGCCGAGTTTATGCTAGACCATGGCTACAATAAGCCAATTTTACGTTTAGGGGTCCCAGATGATATAATTGAACATGGAGAGCCTCATGAACTTTATCAATTATGTGGTATTGATTCAGATAGTATCCTGAAAAAAATAGCCCACTTCTACCCAAAGAAGACGAAATCTACTTCTCAGAAAGTTAGTCAAGATTAAGTTTTCGCGATTTCATTCAATGCAATTAGTACTTTTCTAAGAAATAATCCCTACCTTTGCACCTTAAATTTCCTCTGGCAGAGAGATTTGATTTCATCAAAGCGCCATTATTTTATGCAAAGCATTCGCAACATTGCCATCATTGCCCACGTTGACCACGGTAAAACTACGCTAGTCGACAAAATCATTCATGCATCTAAGATTTTTAGAGAAAATCAAGAATTCGGTGATCTGATCTTGGATAACAACGACTTAGAAAGAGAGCGTGGAATTACCATCGTTTCAAAAAACGTATCCGTTCGCTATAATGGCGTTAAAATCAACATCATTGATACTCCTGGTCACGCCGACTTTGGAGGAGAAGTGGAACGTGTATTACGTATGGCTGATGGTGTTTTGTTATTAGTGGATGCCTTTGAAGGCCCAATGCCACAAACACGTTTCGTATTATCTAAGGCTATCGCTTTAGGTTTGAAACCAATCGTGGTTGTAAACAAAGTAGATAAAGAAAACTGTCGTCCAGATGAAGTACATGAGTCAGTTTTTGACTTAATGTTTAACTTAAATGCGACTGAAGAGCAATTGGATTTCCCATGCTTATACGGTTCTTCTAAACAAGGCTGGATGAATACAGATTGGAAGACCCCAACTGACAATATCATCCCTTTATTAGATGCCATCATTGAGCACATTCCTGCTTCTAAGGTTCAGGAAGGTACTCCTCAAATGCAAATTACTTCTTTGGACTACTCTTCTTTTGTTGGTCGTATCGCGATCGGACGTTTGGAGCGTGGAACCTTGAAAGAAAATATGCCGATTGCACTTTGTAAGTCTGATGGTTCAGTGAAGAAAATGCGTATCAAAGAACTACAAGTATTTGAAGGCCTTGGAAAGGTACGCGTTGATACTGTTGAATGTGGAGAGATTTGCGCGGTAACAGGTATTGAAGATTTTGAAATTGGTGATACCTTGGCTGATCCAGAAAATCCAGAAGCATTAGAGCGTATCGCCATTGACGAGCCAACGATGAATATGTTATTTACCATTAACAACTCACCGTTCTTCGGAAGAGAAGGTAAAATGGTAACTTCTCGCCATATCCGTGAGCGTCTATTCAAGGAGACTGAGAAAAACTTAGCTTTAAGAGTAATGACCACGGAAAGTGAGGATAAATTCTTAGTTTTCGGTCGTGGAATTCTTCACTTGTCTGTTTTGATTGAAACCATGCGTCGCGAAGGTTATGAATTACAAGTAGGGCAGCCTCAAGTAATTTATAAAGAAGGTGAAAATGGAGAAAAATTAGAGCCAATCGAATCATTAGTGGTAGATGTACCAGAAGAAGTAGCGGGTAAAGTAATCGAATTAGCAACCCAAGGAAAGGGAGAATTATTGATTATGGAACCTAAAGGTGACTTACAACACTTAGAATTTAATATCCCTTCAAGAGGTTTGATTGGATTACGTTCTAAAGTATTAACTGCTACCTTCGGTGAAGCTATCATGGCCCACCGTTTTATTGGATATGAGCCATTCAAAGGCCCCATTCCAGGTAGAATCAATGGTTCTTTGATTTCAATGAATACGGGTGTTGCTACTCCTTATGCTATTGATAAATTACAAGACAGAGGGGTGTTCTTCATTGATCCAGGTGAGGAGATTTACTCAGGAATGGTAGTCGGTGAGCATAATCGCCAAAACGATATTGAGGTAAACCTGCAAAATGCCAAGCAATTAACCAATATGCGTGCTTCGGGTACGGATACCAATACCAAGATTGCTCCAAAATTAAACTTCTCATTAGAAGAGTGTATGGAATTCATTCAAAAGGATGAATACTTAGAAATCACTCCTAAGTCTTTACGTATGCGTAAGATCTACCTTGATCCAAACGAGCGTAAACGTCAAGAGCAAAAAAATAAATAAATTAGAAAGGCTGTCCGAAACGACAGCCTTTTTTAAAATACCTGAGCAGAAACGGAATCCAAGGCTAGCTGATTGTGAGATGAGGTTAAAGGTCTTCGGTAATAAGCCGGTATTGATTGTGTCCAAAGCCATTTACTTTCCATATTATATTTCAATAGCTCATCCCAATGGGCCTTTTTAAGCCGGCCATTCAAAATGAAAACATCTACATGCTTAGGAATTAAACCTTGTTCATTCTTTGCCCAATAGTAATGTTTTCCCTTCCAATACCAAGAAAGATTTCTGGTTGAATCCCAAGTTACCTGAACAGTATCCTGTACATAGTGATTGGCTAAAAGAGGTGAAATATTAGATTGTATCCAAGCGGGGTCTTGGTACATACCTGATGGCCCTACTAGCTTAGCTTTTAATCCTTTGAGATGAATCCAAACAGGGTCTCCCCTATACTGTGCTAGGTAAGCCATAGATTGCTCTTTCATTAACTTCCATTGCTCCCACTGAAAATAGCCAACACTTCCCAGCATCAATATGGGCAATAAGATTAAATAGGTAAGATTACGTGTTTTCCACCAGGATATACTCCATATAAGGATTAAAAAATAAGGAAAGAACATCCATCCGTCCCAATGTAAAAAGGGAATCGTCGGTTCAAATTCACGATCAAGCCAATACATGAGCGCATGCAACATATGAAGGCTATAATCAAACAATGCTCCTAGAACATCATAGCATGTAATGTAGCCGACCGCTTGAAAAATAGGCGCTGAGATTAGAAAAGCCATCCCCAAGACTAATGAAATGGAAGAAATTAATACCAATATGGGATTAGCCAATAACATAATCCCGATATGAGGGAATTGATGGAAGTAATACAATATCCATGGAAAGGTCAAAATTTGAGCGGCAATTGCCACAGTGGTCAAGGATATCACTTGTTTAATTAGGTAATTAAGTATGGGACTTTCTACTGTTGGCTGCCAAATAGCATTTAAATAAGGCTGAAACAGAAGAATACCCAAAACCGCCAAAAAAGACAATTGAAATCCTACATCAAATAATTGCATAGGATCCCAAATCAATATGATAAATGCAGTAAACGAAAGTAAATTAATGGAGTTTACAGAGAAACGGAATGTCTGAGCAAATAGCACAACGGAAAACATCCAGCTGGCTCTTACTACTGGTGCTGAAAAACCTGTGATACCGGCATACAGCCAAATCAGGATTATAGGAAAAGCAAACAAGGCTACTTGCATCAGCCTGGTTCGCTTAGGAATGAATTTTAGGAAAAATTGTAAACACATAAAAAGTATCCCAATGTGCATTCCAGAGACAGATAAAATATGAATAGCCCCTAAGGCGGCATAGCTTTTTTTTGTTTCAAAATCAATCTTTTCATGACTCCCTAATAACATGGCACCCGCCACGGCCTTATTTCTTTCTTCAAGGACAACACGATGTAAATGATGGAGTAGGGTCCGCTGCCAATGGTCAAAAAGGACGAGTAGGGAGAAATTAGAATGTGAAGGTTGTAGTAATTTTACCTGTTTCCTAGGTAAATACCCCGTTGTGAATATGCCCTTTCGAGCATAAAATACAGGCCAGTTTTGTCCATAAGGAAATGCTCCTGGCCGGATAGCTTGAAGCTGAGCATGAACTAAATAGGAATCCCCTATTCGAGGAGCAGGGCCTTTTTTCTCCAAATAAAAAAGGCTTTTACTTCGAATTTCTTGCCAGAGGCCTTTGCTAGTTAAATAAGCAGAGATTTCGCCTTCTAAGGCATAAGTCTTTGATTTGGCCACAGGTATACTGGTGGATTGAAATCGAAAAGCTATAAGGTCCTTGGGTGGCTTTTGAAAGCGACAATTCCGTTCGAAACTATGAAAATAAGCGGCTAATAAACAGCATACTGAAAGGAGAAAAGAATAAAAGACGGTTTTATTTGAAATCCATAAAAAGAGAGCCACTAGCAAACAAAGTGGAAATATGAACTTCGCTGAAATAAGAGATCCTCCTGGTTGATTGGGAACCATCATAATGCCCAAAATCCACCAGAAACAAAGCCGTAAAAAAGGAAATGGACTAAAAAATGAAAACAAAATTTAAGCGCTTAGGCCTAAATGTAGAATTTTTTCTGAGCGATTAATTGCTCTACTGTATCAGGAACTAGGTATTTTATCGATTGATTTTTTTGAATGCATTCCCTGATATAGGTCGCGGAAATATGTAAAACAGGTGCTTTAACCTTTTTTACTTTTGGATGACTCCAAAGATCGGAATTTGGTTCTTCCCCTCTAGGGTATACGTAAAGGCCAAAATAATCAAGAATCTTATCGTAATTTTTCCAACTTTTAAATTGCTCCAAATTATCACCCCCCAATATTAATTCGAAAGTATGTTGAGGATATTTTTCCGACAAATGAATAAGGGTATCTATGGTATATGAAGGCTTTTTTAGGCTGAATTCAATATCACAGCTTTTGAATTGGAAATTATCTGCAATGGCTCTTTCGACTAAATCCAATCGATCAAACTCATGCAACAAACTTTTGCTCTTTTTATGGGGATTTTGAGGGGAAACAACAAACCAAATCTGTTGAACATCCGTTTGATTCAAAACCGCTTGTGCAATCATCAAATGACCATGATGAATGGGGTTAAATGAACCAAAAAATAAACCGATTTTCATGGATTATTTAGTAAAATCATCAAAAAGGGCTTGAGCCTCTTCGATGGCATGCTCTAATTTATCATTGACTAAGATGACATCAAATTGACTTTGAAAAGACCATTCAAATTTCATCTTAAAAATACGCTTAGATAATGCTTCTTCGCTCTCAGTACCCCTAGAACGCAGTCTTTCTTCCAATATCTCCAAGGTAGGAACTTTAACAAAAATGGCCAATGCACGATTGCCATAATACTTTTTAAGCGCTAGACCACCTTTAACATCCACGTCAAAAATTACGTGTTTTCCGGAAGCCCAAATACGCTCAATTTCAGATTTCAAAGTTCCATAATATGCTCCAGGATACACCTCTTCCCATTCAACAAAGGCATCTTCATTGATTTTTTGTCGAAACTCCTCCGGACTTAAAAAATAATAATCTTTCCCGTTCTCCTCGGATCTCCCACGTTTATCTCGGGTGCATGCTGAAATAGAAAATCCCAAATTGGAATTATTTTTGATGAGTTCTTTAACGATGGTCGTTTTACCTGAACCCGAAGGTGCTGAAAAAATAATTAATTTCCCTTCCAAAAAAATGCTGTTTGATTAAGCTAACAAAATAAGGGAATTAAGATGGAAATAAGGATAATTAATAGAAAAAGTTTCTCTTTGATTCGAGCAAAAAGTTCATCAGGGCATTTTGCCGTACATTTTTCTTTAATGGCCTTCTTTAATGACGTTTCCAATTCATATCCCTCTTGACATGGAATACATTGATCTTTGTTTGCCAAAAAGGCAGCCTCCTCTTCTGGACTTGCCTCTTTATCCAATATTCGCTGGATTAGCTTCATGCAATCTTTCTGATGTTCACAGCTCTTCTTCATGCTCATTAATTAATACATTCTGTTTGGGCTAACACAAGCCTTGATTTAAAAGTTCAATCCAAATCTGACAAAGTGTCAGCGCCATATCCTTTTGATTTAGCATAAATAGCTAAAGATTCTTTCAATAATGCTCTGGCACGGTGTAAACGCGAACGTACCGTACCTATTGGGATGTTTAAAATCTTCGCCATTTCTTCGTAGCTAAACTCCTCCAAATCACATAAAATGATAATCATTCTGAAGTCGACAGGCAAGGCTTGAATCGCTTTGGTAATTTCATCCCCCAGCATTTCATTGACTGTTTCCGCATGTAAATCAGCCTGATGAGCTGGTTCTGGATCATCTTCCCCAGCAAAAGATTGCTCTACCCATTCAAATTCAACTTTGGATGGACCACGTGATTTTTTACGGTAATCATTGATGAAATTATTCTTTAGAATGCGAAATAACCAAGCTTTAGCATATGTCCCCGGCTCAAAAGAATGAATAAAACGATAGGCTTTTAGGCAAGTATCTTGTACCAAATCCTGGGCATCATCTTCATCATTCGTCAATCTCAAAGCAAAATTATACATCGCATCTAGATGCGGCATAAATTCTTTTTCAAAAATCAGTCTCGCTTGTGGCGAAGGATCGATTTCATTTTCTACTTGGACGTCCATAGTCATTATATTAAGGCATTATCATTTCCTGATAACGTACAATCCTCCCTACAATTTTATGCCCAAGAAAAAAGTAAGGAAAAATATGACAAAAAGGCTTATTTATTCAGATTGAAAAGCTCCAGAATACCAAAAACCAGGATTCCCAATAGACAGCTAGAAAGTCCTCTTAGTAAGCTAATTCCAACTAAATCAAAATCACTAGCTTCTAAAAGGAATAACACACCATGATGACTGAATAGCATCAGAAATAAATAAGAAAAAAACCATAAAGGTCTCATCTCTTGTAAACTTACATGGGAACGCTCATCATATCCATTGGCCGGGGTCAATAAGCGAAAAATGGGAGATCGCAAGGATGCCATGAGTACCGTGGCAAAAGCATGCATGCCATGTGTATTATAAAAGACGTCTACAATCCAACCTAAAACAAAGGCTCCCAACATTAAATAGGCAACAGGAGTATCAATGGGAGCTTTAAGTAATGGCCAGACATATAAAAAACAAAAGGCGAAATAAGCGATGGTCAAATCCCTTAAAAAAAGAACTTGAATAAGTAGCGTAAAAACAACCGTCAAAATCCAACGAAAGGTGCTGCTATTTCCCATCTTATTCTGGCTTAGGTTTAGATTGTTCCAATTTGGCTTGTTGCCATGCCAAGCGATTTTTAATCACATAAACATATTGCAACGTAGAAAAATGGGTTAATAACATGATCTTAATATCATGAAAATTACCATCCTTCTTCAAACCTAACTTAGCAACAATTCCGATGGGAACATTGGGCGGAAAGACAGCATTGTAATCGGAGGTAACGACAGTATCCCCTTTGACTACTTTTTTATATTTAGATAAATCCATCATTTCTGCTACTTCTGGTTGCCAGCCTGCCCATTTAACATAGCCTAACTCACCACTTGACTTCAATTTAGCGGAAACCGTATTATTAGTATGCAAAATGGAAATCACCATGGAAAGATTTTCAGTACATGAAAGTATCTTTCCCACTACCCCAGTGGAAGAAATAACGGCCATGCCTGGGTGAAGCCCATCTTTGGTACCTTTATCAATCGTTAAATAATTTTGAGATTGTTGGGTGGTCAAATCAATCACCTTACATGCAAGTGGTTGATATTGATTCAAAACCGCCTCATTAATATAGTAGGGTAGTTTTAAATCAGGCGCCTTTTGTGCTTTTAGGCGAAAAACTTCTTGGCGCAATTGCGCATTTTCGGATGCTAACTCACGGTTGATATCCCTGAGCTTATAATAATTTTGAACTTCTTGTTTTTGAGCCAATAAAGAAGCAACCCACTGGTTAGTCGTATTAAAATACAATGTCCTTTGGTAATCATTGTATTTAAACACCGACCATAAACTGATCAATTCCAATACGAAAAACAAGAGGAAGTTCCTTTGTCGTAAGAGGAATTGAAACAATTGATTCATATCTGAATTGTTGGGTTACTAGGTGATTAAAACAGGCTTATATTTCTCTAAATTTTTCAATATTTCTCCCGTACCACGAACAACCGCTTTCAAAGGATCATCGGCAACATGAACCTTCAATTGAGTTTTCTTTTCAATTCGTTTATCTAATCCGTGCAACATAGCACCACCACCTGCTAGGTGAATACCGTTATGGAAAATATCACCCGATAACTCGGCAGGAGCCCGCTGAAGTGTTTCCATAATCGCTACTTCGATCTTCGTGATGGAAGAATCTAAGGCATAAGCAATTTCAGAATAGTTAATGAGGATTTCCTTAGGAATACCTGTCATTTGATCACGTCCACGTATCTCAAAATCAGCTGGAGGATTTTCAAGCTCAGGTAAAGCTGCTCCAACCTGAATTTTAATTTGCTCGGCAGAGCGTTCACCAATGATTAACTTATGTTCTCTTAATAAATAATCCTTGATATCTCGGGTGAATTCATCTCCCGCTACACGAATGGAGTTCTCTACAACTATCCCGCTTAATGAAATAATTGCCACTTCCGTGGTTCCTCCTCCAATATCTACCACCAAAGATCCGTTAGGTTGTTCGATATCTATTCCAATTCCAATCGCCGCAGCTATCGGCTCATGAACCATGTATACTTCACGCGCACCAGCATGTTCTGCTGAATCCTTTACCGCTCTTTTTTCCACCTCTGTGATGCCAGAAGGAATACAAATAACCATGCGCAGGGCAGGAGAGAAAAATGAATTTCCCTTATCCATCATTTTAATCAAACCACGCATCATTAATTCCGCTGCAGTAAAGTCTGCAATTACTCCATCTTTCAATGGTCGAATCGTTTTAATGTTATCGTTGGTTTTTTCATGCATCATCATGGCTTGTCGACCAACAGCCAAAACCTTGTTGGTTGTTCGATCCAATGCAATAATGGATGGCTCATCTACCACCACTTGATTTTTGTGAATAATCAGAGTATTTGCCGTACCTAAGTCGATGGCAATATCCTTGGTCAGAAAATTAAAAATTCCCATAATTGATTGCTAAAATATACCCCAGTCGCGTGGCTGAACTAAAGCTAAAAAACAAATTTACCAATAAAAAACGAGCTAATTATTTAAATTAAATCAAAAAATGGAATATCCTCGAAATAATTATAAAAGTCAATCTAAACAACGCTTTAAATACTTTCCTCCCTATATACTGCCAATTATAGGTTTATTACAATAATTTATTTGTCATTTTAAGGAAAAAATTGGATTAAATAATTTGGAATTATTATCTGTTTTATTAGTTTTGTCCAAGTTTAATCCTACAAATGTTCTGAATGTTTGTAAACGAGCAAAAAAATGGAAGATTATAACAAAATTATCGAATCCCTTGGTGTTAAATTCATTAAGGCGAGAAACATTAGAATATTACAACCAATCCGCATCAAAAATTATTATGATGTAGAAAACTCGCTCTTGATTTTGTACAAAGGTGAGGTTTCTTTTGGTGAGGAAGATACTCCAGTAGAAGAGGGCGATATGCTCTTTATCCCCGGAGGAAAAATGGTTAGTGTAACCTACGGTAATTCAGAAAAACCGAAAGCTGTCAACAATGAAGAATTCATGACGCACCGTGAATTGTATTTTGATCAAAACATGGATCCAAATACTATCGGCAAGGCAGACAATTCTTTTGGAATGGTAGCGTTTGAAGCGAAAGTTTTTGACTCGGTTAACTTCTTTACTTCGCTGGATATCCCTCCATTTTTGATTAAAAAAGACGACAACCTGGCTCAATCCATTAAGGAAATCTTATTGGAAGATATGTCAGACGAAATTGGAAAAGGACGTATCATCAAAATCAAAACGGAAGAAATCGTAATTGAAGTAATTCGTTACATCATTCGTAATCGCCTTTTTGTTGAGCAATTGGCCACCAATAGTACCTATTTCAAAGACCCTCGTTTGATTGACATATTCGCCTATATCAAAGATAATTTAGGTGGAGATTTATCTAACAAGGTTTTAGCCAATGTAGCTAATGTCTCTGAAGATTATGTAGGTCAATATTTCAAAATGCTGACAGGTATTAATCCTCAAGATTACATTGAATACCAACGCATGGAGGCTGCCGTGGGGCTCTTAAGAACAACAAAGAAGTCCATACGTGCCATTGGTTCTGAGGTAGGCTACAAGGACACCGCTTATTTCTGCCGCCGTTTCAAAATGATGTTTGGTATACCAGCAGGAAAAATGAGAAGAAGAGAATCATTGATGAATATCTAAAACCCTGATTTTAGATTTTTCTATATTCAAATGCAAAAGGCCCATTTTCATGGGCCTTTTGTTTGTTACTACATCAAGTATTTCAACTTAACCAATTCTCTTTCGGAAAGATACCTCCAATTTCCTCGAGGTAAATCTTTCTTATTTAAACCTGCAAAGGTCGTTCTGTCCAACTTAGTTACTTCATAACCTACATGTTCAAAAATACGACGAACAATGCGATTTTTACCAGAGTGGATTTTTACTCCCACCACGTAGCCGTCTGGGGTAACCTTAGCAATATCATCTACTTTGATTTCTCCGTCTTCTAAAGTCAAGCCAGCCTTGATTTTTTCTAAATCTTCATCCGTTAATGGTTTGTCCAATTCGGCTTGATAGATTTTTTCAATTTCATTGGATGGATGAGTTAATTTATCGGCTAATTCACCATCATTGGTTAATAGAATCAATCCCGTCGTATTTCTATCTAATCGCCCTACAGGGTAAATGCGAGCATCTCCTGCATTTTTGACAAGTTCCATCACTGTTTTACGATCATTAGGATCTTCCGTCGTGGTAATGAAATCTTTAGGCTTATTTAGCAACACATATACGGGTTTTTCCCTATTCAGTTTTCGGTTACCATATTTTACGATATCCGTCGGCTGAACTTGATAACCCATTTCGGTAATTACCTTGTTGTTTACTTTAATTTCACCTGCCTCAATCAATTTATCTGCATCTCTACGAGAACAAATACCAGCATTGGCTATGAATCGATTTAATCGAATCGAATCATTTTTACGCTCTTCTTGAATGAATTTCTTTTGTACGCGGGCAGGAGCTTTTTCTCTAAATCGATCTAATTTATATTGAGGCGTAAAGGCGGGTTTTTCCTCATAGCGATTTCTACTTTTGAAAGTATCTCGTTTAGAAAATTTCGCATTTCTACCCTCTGAAAAATCTCTATCTGCTGGAGCATCATCACGTCTTGCAATTGGGCGAGTACGGTCACTGCTATAAGCTCTTGGCTTTACTTCCTCATTTACTGATTCAGTGTTTGATTCTGATCTAAAATCCTCTTTGGGTACAAATGGCTTGTCCTCTGAAAATTCACGCTGGGCATCATAAGGTCTACGATCTGCATCCCCTCTTGGTCCTGAATAAGGTCTTCTTTCTCCATCACCGAATGGGCGACGTGAGTCTCCTGAATCTCTTCTTGGGCCTGAGAATGAACGACGCTCGCCTCCATCCCGATTTCCTTCATAAGGTTTGCGGTCTGAATCTCCTCTTGGTCCAGAATAAGGTCTTCTTTCTCCGTCTCCTGATGGACGACGTGAATCTCTTGAATCTCTTCTTGGGCCTGAGAATGAACGACGCTCGCCTCCATCCCGATTTCCTTCATAAGGTTTACGGTCTGAATTTCCTCTTGGTCCTGAATAAGGTCTTCTTTCTCCATCACCTGATGGGCGACGTGAATCTCCTGAATCTCTTCTTGGCCCTGAGAATGAACGACGCTCGCCTCCATCCCGATTTCCTTCATAAGGTTTACGGTCTGAATCTCCTCTTGGTCCTGAATAAGGTCTTCTTTCTCCATCACCTGATGGGCGACGTGAATCTCCTGAATCTCTTCTTGGGCCTGAGAATGAACGACGCTCGCCTCCATCCCGATTTCCTTCATAAGGTTTGCGGTCTGAATCTCCTCTTGGTCCTGAATAAGGTCTTCTTTCTCCGTCTCCTGATGGGCGACGTGAATCTCCTGAATCTCTTCTTGGGCTATCTGAACGCGGTCCTGAATAGGTGCGTCCTTCTGAATTGGCACGAGGACCTGAATAAGGTGCTCTTTCTCCGCCTCTACTTGATCGGCGGTCGTCCGAAGACTTGGGGGTTGAATCTGAACGACGGCCGTCGTTCTTATCAATTCTTTTTCTCATAATACTAAATTTGCAACATCACTGCTGTAAGAAGCAAGACGCTTTTGTCTTGTAATTATTTCGATTTTCGAAATTTATACAAAGGTACGTGAAATAAATGAGCTTAGCTTGTTACATTTGAATTTCTTTTACACTCCATGAAATACGCCAAACCGAAGTCAACATTGAGCTTGATAGTAAATTCCTTCATAGGAATTAGTTTTGCGCTATGCCTATTGGCATGCCAAGGAGATGAATTTAAGCTAAAAAAAGCCTTAAATTCATTTGATAAAGGGGAATATGAACTAGTCATTCAAGAATTAAAACCTTTGGCAGAGAAGGGCTATCAATTAGACCAAACCTCTTATTTTATTGCGGAATCCTATCGACTTTCCAACCGAATTTCTTCGGCCTTGCCTTATTATCAAACGGCCTTAGCCAAGGGGAATACGGATAATACCATCCGTTTCAACTTAGCTTTTGCGGCAAAAGCCACGGGAAATTATGCCTTAGCCCAGAGTACCTTACAGGATTTTCTTCAAAACAAACCAAGTAAGTCTTTAAAGCTTAAAGCAGAAATTGAATTAGAAAATCTGCCTCAGGTAAGTGCATTACAGCAAAAAGCCAGTCCTGTTGGTGTTCAAGCTGTGCAAGGGAATAGCCCTATGGCAGAGTTTTCTGCACGAAAACTAGGAGATGAATTAATCATTACCAGCTCCCGAAAACAAAGCATTTATAAAAATAATGGCCTACCCTATTTGGGATTATACAAAGCATCCTTAAAAAGCCCAGTGGAAATAGGCCCATTGAACTTATTTAGTTCAATGATCGACAAAGAGAATGCCAATGAGGGTACTCCAGCCTTTTCAAAAGATGGCAATACCGTGGTTTTCGCCCGGGGTAATACAGGGAAAAACAAAGATTTATCTCCGGATGTCGACTTATACATTAGCAGAAGAAACGGAAATGATTGGTCGGTCCCGGAAAGACTCGCCATTTCAGATTCGATTGCTTGGGATGGAAGTCCTGCCTTTTCATCGGATGGTAAAACCTTATACTTTAGCTCAAATAGAAGAGGAGGCAAAGGTGGATTAGATATTTACCGATCTCCTATGGATAATTCAGGTAGATTCGGCCGGCCAATCAACTTAGGCTCGGCCATTAACACGCCAGGCGATGAGATATTCCCTTTTGTAAGTGAAGATGGAAAATTATATTTCTCTTCAGATGGACATCCTAGCCTAGGAGGACTAGATTTGTTTGTAGCGTCTCGGAATGAAAATGATATTGTCATTGAACACTTGGGGGTTCCCATGAACTCCATTTCGGATGATTTTGGCATTAGCTTAGTAGATTCTGTTTCAGGATATTTCAGTTCAAACCGAGCTGGAGGAAAAGGAGACGATGATCTTTATTATTTTAAATCCCCTTCTCTCAACCCAGACAGATGGTGGACCAATGAAGCTCCGCCGGTATTGGCTGCCACTGAAAATAAGATTGTTCACTACTTTTTACAAACCGAAATTATTGACCCTTCGGGCAAGCCTATTGATTCAGTGAAGGTAAGCTTACGTAGAAATGGCCAAACGATTGACCCAGATTATAGTAACAAAAAAGGCCGCTTGGAAATCTTAGATTTGGAAGAAAATGAACAGATTGATTTTGTTTGTGAAAAAGAAGATTATTTGATCAAGCGATCTAGCTTCTCTATGGAAGGAAGGGAAATACCTCCTAGGCTGCTAAAAAAGGAAATTACAGATACCACCTTTGTTTGGCAGATAGTTATGGACAAAGCCGAAGTAGGAAAAGAGATTACTCAATTATATCAAATCAACCCGATTTACTATAACCTGGACCGTGCAGAAATCAGGAATGATGCCTCTGAAGAATTAGAAAAAATTGTCCAGTTCCTACGAGATAACACGCAGGTTTCCATTGAATTAGGGTCGCATACAGACTCCAGAGGAAGTGTTCCCTATAACCAAAAATTATCTCAAAGAAGAGCTGAATCCGCAGTTCGCTACATCGTTCAACGAGGCATAGAGCAAAACCGAATCAAGGCCAAGGGCTACGGAGAAAGTCAATTGGTGAATGAGTGTGCCGATGGGGTCGAATGTAGTGAAGAGATGCACCAGCAAAACAGAAGAACAGAATTTAAAATTACCGAAATCAAAGCGGAATAACATGTCGAACTACCTATTAAAAAATGCCAAAATCGTCAACGAAGGACAGATTATAGAGGGGGAAATACGCATTTCCAATGGCCGAATTGACAAAATTGCTAGCTCCATAAGTCCTCAGGGAAATGAACAAATATTGGATTTAGCCGGCAAACATGTTTTTCCGGGTATGATTGATGATCAAGTGCATTTTAGGGAGCCTGGATTGACCCACAAGGCCCACATAGCTAGTGAAGCAAGAGCTGCGGTAGCAGGTGGAGTGACTAGTTACATGGAAATGCCCAATACAGTCCCCAATGCTTTAACACAAGAGATTTTAGCTGATAAATATGCCATAGCCCAACGTTCCTCATTGGCGAATTATTCATTTTTTATGGGAGCAGGGAATGACAATTTGGAGGAAGTTTTAAAAACGAATAAACGAGATGTATGTGGGATAAAAATCTTCATGGGTTCGTCCACTGGCAATATGCTTGTAGACAATGTTCATACCTTGGAGCAGTTATTTTGTAAGAGTGAGTTATTGATTGCGACACATTGTGAGGATGAACCTACGGTTAGAGCTAGAACTCAGTTATTTAAGGAGAAGTATCCTGAGGAGGCACCCGCTTTCATCCATCCATTAATCAGAAATGAAAAAGCTTGTTACTTGTCATCTTCTGTGGCCATTGATTTAGCCAAAAAGTGCAATGCTCGCCTACATATTTTACATATTACTACAGAAGAGGAATTAGCATTATTTGAAACAAATAAACCTTCAAAAGATAAGCGAATCAGTTCAGAAGTATGTGTTCACCACCTTTGGTTTGATGCATCTGATTATGAAAGATTAGGAAATCAAATCAAATGTAATCCAGCCATTAAAGATTCCCGACACAAAAATGCGCTAAGAAAAGCTTTGCAAACAGGAAGCTTAGATGTCATTGCCACGGATCATGCCCCGCACACTTGGGAAGAGAAACAACAAGGTTATTGGAAATCGCCAGCTGGTTTGCCCCTAGTACAGCATCCCTTATTGATGTTGTTTGACCTGGAAAAGGAAGGAGTGCTATCTTTAACTCAAATTGCCGAAAAGACCGCTCATACGGTTGCTGAAATTTTCCAAATTCAGGATAGAGGATTTATTCGAGAAGGCTACTGGGCCGATTTAGCCATTGTTGATTTTAATACTCCTCAAAAAGTAGAAAAATCTACACTTCATTATCAATGTCAATGGTCTCCTATGGAGGGACATACCTTTGGAGCTAGCATTGCACACACCTTTGTTTCGGGGCATTTGGCCTACTCTGAAGGAAGATTCAATGAAAGCCAATTAGGCAAGCGCCTACTTTTTCAAAGAGATTAAAACATATCATCAAAAAAGACTCTCAAATAGAATCCCAGTGATTGATTGTACGTTTTTTCAGGAGCAACTGTAATATTTGCAAAGCCTGCTTGATAGGTTAGACCCAAGGAGACAAAACGGTTGGAAACGACCCCAATTCCAACCTTGACCCCAGCATCTATACGACGAAAATCACTAGAAAAACTTTCAGTAGATTTAGTAACCGTAATGTAGCTGTTAGGATTATTGGGATTTACTATTCGATTCTCAATGGTGGTATTGTCCCAAAGCCCTATGCCTAAATACGGACCACCCCAGATAGATAGATTACTTGAAAAATCAGACAATTTGCCTATGGTCAATTCAAAATTGGGATTTAAATCCAAGTAATTCAAAGTGATAGTTCTTTCTGAATAAGTTGAATCAGAATTGGCAATTCTACCATGGTGCCCGCGTTGTGACAAATTAATTTCTGGATTAAAACTCCAATGTTTGTTTATAGGAAATTGTATACCAAATCCCACTTCTAAAGATGGCTTAAATAAAAATGATTCCTTATTGGCAACATTTCCATTGAAGCGTACTGAGCTAAGGGCTAAGTGAAATATTTTTTTATTTTTACCCGATTGAGCCATATTTACGTGACCCACCCAAAAAAACAAAATCGCAGCGAGGCAAATTTTAGAATAAGAGCTAGAACTTGAAGATTTATTCATCAATTTTTTATAATTATTGACCTGAATTAGAGAACACCAACTTAATTTTATAACAAATGTCGAAACTTCTGCCTTATTTATCAAATATAGGATTTGAAGCTGGCCTTGATGAGGCGGGTAGAGGATGCTTGGCTGGCCCGGTAGTAGCAGCGGCAGTCATTTTGCCCATGGATTTTCACCATCCCTATTTAAATGATTCCAAACAATTAAATGCACGGCAAAGGCAGGAATTAAAAAAGGACGTAGAAAGGGATGCCATCGACTATGCTATTGCTGAGGTAGATGCCTCCACGATTGACCAAATCAATATTTACAAAGCTAGCGTTAAAGCAATGCATTTAGCTGTTGATCAGCTCAAACAAAGGCCAGACCATCTTTTGGTCGACGGAAATCGCTTCATTAACTACCCATTAATTCCCCATACTTGTATTGTAAAAGGCGATTCAAAGTTTTTTTCCATCGCCGCTGCCTCTATTTTGGCTAAAACTTATCGAGATGAATTAATGGAAAAACTAGCATTAGAGTATCCTGAATATGGTTGGGAACGAAATGCAGGGTATCCGACAATCGCCCACCGAAAAGCCATTCTTTCTCATGGCCCATGTATTTTTCATAGAAAAACCTTTCGCGTGCAAATCAAATAATTTATAGTATTTTCGATAACGATATCCGCTAACAATTTGAGAGCTATACATTTATTCAAGTTTTTTATTGCATTCAACCTTTTAATGAGTGTATCTCCTTTGATTTTGGGACAAGGTGATTTATACCCCATTGAAAAAAGGAAAGCGATATTAAATTTTGCGGAACAATTTAGTACTCAAAGAGACAGCCTCTACCTTAAAGTTCAAAAATTAGCGGCCGAAAAAGGAATTGCGACTTCCGTAAAAATAGGTAATAGATCCATATACCTACAAAGTATAAACCCCAATGGTAGACCAATTTATAAGGGAGTATTTTCCAATAAAGTAGCCTCCATTGCTACAAAAACAAATCAATTTTATTCAGGAGGGTCCTTAGGGCTGAATCTGACAGGAAAATCTGATAGTTTATTTGGTAAGCTAGCCGTTTGGGACGAACAAACAGTTAGGACCAGCCATCAAGAATTGACTGGAAGGGTCTTAGCCCAAGAAAAAACCATCACCTTTGGCGAACATGCTACGCATGTGGGAGGAACGATGATTGCTTCGGGTAATTTTAACCCAGAAGCTAGAGGAATGGCATACGAGGCAAGTTTAAAATCTTGGGACTTTCAAAATGACGATGCCAAAATAAGTGCCGCATCTCCTAACCTACTGATTAGTAATCACTCCTATGGAGCGGTGGCTGGTTGGAGTTTTGATTCCGATGTGAACAAATACCGATGGTATGGTGATGATAAAATGAGTGTCTCTGAAGATTACGTATTTGGTTTTTATGATGATGACGCCCAATCCAAAGATAAAATTGCCTACAATTCTCCCTATTATTTAATGGCTGCTGCCGCAGGGAACAGCGCAGATGATAATGGACCTCCCGCAGGTCAATATTACCTCATTGGTAACACGAAGGATTCATCCAACATAGCCAGAGCCCCCAACACGGGGTTTAATACCGTAGCAAGCCCAGCAACAGCGAAAAATGTTCTTTCAGTAGGTGCCGCAGAACCCTTATCCTCTCCACCAACTAAACCTAGCGATGTGACAATTGCCAGTTTTTCTAGTCGTGGCCCTACCGACGACGGGCGTATCAAGCCTGAAATCATTGGTATAGGTAAAGACTTATTCTCCACTGGATATTTAAGTAATACGGATTATATGCGTATGAGTGGAACATCCATGGCATCACCTCAGGTTTCTGGTTCCCTATTTTTGCTCCAGCAATTACATCATCAACTTTATAAAAAATTCATGTGGGCCTCCACGCTTCGGGCTTTGGTTACACATACGGCTTTTGATATAGGACAAACTGGCCCCGATTATACAAGTGGTTGGGGGCTATTGGATATGGAAAAAGCAGGTAAAGTGCTGCAAAATACAGATCTTAGCCATCGCATTTCAGAAGAGACATTAGCCAATGGTGGAACTAAAAAAATGGATCTTATTGCCTCTGGAAAAGGACAATTACATGTGACTATTGCTTGGACAGATCCTGCCTATGAGGGTAGTAATGGAAAAGTTTTACCCATCATTCCTTCCAGTGTAAATTCCCGCATACCCATGTTAGTAAACGACCTTGATATTCGTTTACAAGCAGAGGATGGCCAATTATTGCCCTTTATACTAGATCCAGATAATCCAACAAAAGCAGCTATCGCTGGTGACAACATCCGTGATAATATTGAACAAATATTGGTCAAAAATGTAGTTCCAGGAAAAAGCTATAGTCTTACAATTTCACACAAAGGAACTTTAAAGAATTCCAAACAGGATTATGCCCTACTTATCTCAGGAATGGGAGGAAAAGCCTATTGTGCGGTATCGGTAAAAAATAAAATCAATACCTTGACTAAGTTTAGTTTTGGAAGCTACAGCAACATAGTTTCTTCCAGTCAGGATTTTACGCAAAATGCCATTCCTGTGGAAATTGGGTCTACAATCCCTATTGATCTAACTTTTAACACCACCCAAGCCAAGCAATGTAAAGTATTTGTTGATTGGAACCAAGATGGTGATTTTGAAGATGCTAGCGAGCTTATTTTAGATAGTGGTATATTAAACACAACTTCATTTTCCGGTGTTGTATCCAAGCTCCCAGCCACCGAAACAGGACAATACTACCGAATGAGGGTAGTAACCGAATTAGGAAACAGCGTTGGATTAGCTGCATCTTGTGGCAATGTCAATGATGGTGAGGTAGAAGAATATGTAATTCAAACTGCCAACGCCTCCAATGACATCAGTGCCTTATCTATCAATTCTCCTACCGGCAGCTACTGTGCTAGTTCCACCAACAGTTTACAAATTGTGGTAAAAAACCAAGGTCTAAAAGATCAAGTTAATGTCCCCTATGAATTAAAAATTCTACAAAATGGCGTTCAAAAGGGTAAATTTTCAGGTTTCATTGCAGAAATTCTTTCTGGGAAAGAGACTGAAGAAACGGTCACTGGGAATTTCAATTTACTAGCTGGTGAGACCTATACTTTTGAACTAAGTACATTATTAACAAACGATCAAAACAGCACGAATAATAATTTCTCCATTAACAAAACCATCGAAAACCCCAGTCCTCCGATAGTGAGTGGAATTCAATGTGCTGGACTTACCGAAATATCACTATCAGCCAATTCGGGTACGCCGCTTTGGTATAACAGTGACAATTCATTGGTGGGATCCGGACTAAACATAAAAGTTCCAAGCAATAGTAAATACTCAGCTTCCTACAATGATTTCAGTGGTGGACTTGGCCCTAAGACAAAATCAGAATTTGGTGGTGGTACTTATTATGGCGTGTTTGGCCCTACCGTCATTGTGGAGGCCAAGGTTCCTATTATTTTAGAGAGTGCCCGAATATATGTAGGTACAGCTGGCAGAATTACATTTGAAGTAATCAATAAAGAAACTGGGAATGTTGTTTCAAGCGTCACTAAAACAGTAAAAGCAACTAGGACGCTCAGTAGCGCTGGTGTCACTGGTCAGCTGGTTGATGATAAAAAAGATGAGGGGGTTGTCATTGGCCTCAATCTGCAAATTCCCACAGCAGGTACTTATTATTTAAGCCAAACTTGTTTGGATGGGGCTTCCATATATCGAAGCAATCGAAGTAAATCTGATACCGCCAATGCCACAACCAATATTGGTTTTCCATATACCATTCCCAACATCCTCAATATACCAGGAGCACTATTTAATAATGGCGTAATTACCTCGGGATATTACTATTTCTATGATATGAAATTTAAATCTTTGGGTTGCCCTAGCCCAAGAGCCAATGTCACTGTGAGTGTTAAGGATTCCCCAACCGCCTCCATCAATCCAGTTGGCGATTTGATTGTTTGTCAGGGTGCTACGGTATCCATTCAAGGAAAAGCATCTGAGAACACGATCATTCAATGGTTTTTGAATGGAAAAGAAATAACTGGGGCGAATAGCTTGAATTATAAAGCCACCACAAAAGGAAAATTTGAAATGGTCGCAAGTTATGACGGTACTTGTCCGGTTAGCAGCAAAGCCCTCAATATAAACATTGGCAACGTCCCAACACCAGCTGTCACCTATAATACGGGTATTTTGCAAGCACCGAGTAATGCTAGTACATACCAATGGTATTTTGGTATAACTGCCGTTCAGGGTGCTAATCAAGCAAGCTATATACCGGTTCAATCTGGGGCCTATCAAGTCAAAATAACTGATACCAACGGGTGCTTGGCCGTTTCTGATTACATCAATGTCGTAATCCTGACAACAAAAAAAGAAAATCCATATCAACAATTAACCCTGTACCCTAATCCCACAAAAGATTTTATCCAATTAGGTATTCCGGATCAGCTTATTCCTGAGGAATACCATATTGAAATTTTGGATTTACAGGGTAAAATAGTTTTGGAAAAAACAATTAGTTCTTCTTCGGTCTCAAACAATAGTTTTAGGATGGATATCCAAAGTTTACCGAGTGGATCTTATTTGCTTAGGCTAGCTGATAACCCAAGTTCATCTCCAGTAAAATTCATCAAATACTAAGTATTGATTTGAACGACAGTCCTCCCCGTATGATTTCCTTCGCGGATTTTTGTCAAATAAGTTGGGGCTTCGATGAGGGGGATTGTTCGACAAATAGCATCCAAGGGAATGTTCCAAGCATTGGCAAGTTTATCCCAAATTTCTTGTTTATTTTCCAAAGGAGAATCGGCCGAATAAATGCCTAATAAGTTAACTCCGCGAAGTATAAAAGGATAAATCTGTAAAGGCAATTCCACGCTAGAAGCCATTCCACAAGCAGCTACTGCACCTCCAAAATGTAGGCTTTTGATGATTTTAATCAAAACATCTCCCCCCAGTACATCAATAGCCCCAGCAAATTGCATGGGATATAAGGCACGGGGTTTTTCAGATAAAAACTCGTCTCGGTCTAATATTCTATCTGCTCCTAATTTTTTCAATGTGGAATACTGGTCCAATTTCCCAGTTATTGCAGCCACTTGAAATCCTAAGTGCTTTAATAATACAAGGGCGATCATAGACACGCCACCTGTGGCTCCTGTAAGTACTATTTCACCTTGATTAGGTCGGATTCCATGATGCCAAAGCGAACTAACCGCCATACCCGCGGTTAATCCGGCTGTTCCCCATTGCATCGCCTTACAAGTAGACATGCCATGCGGCAATGGTATGATCCATTGGGGAGGAACAGAAATATATTCAGCCAAACCACCATGGGTATTCATGCCCAAATCAAATCCTGTTACAATGACCTCTTGGCCTACCTCAAAGGTATGGCTAGGGTCTAGAACAACTTTGCCAGCCGCATCAATGCCTGGAATATGTGGAAAATCTCGGGTGATTCCTTTATGGCCATTTGCCGAAAGTGCATCCTTATAATTTAGCGATGAATAAGCGACCTGGATAAGAACTTTATCCTTGGACAAGGTAGCAAAAGGGACGGATTGCAATCTAGTTTCAAAATGTCCTTCTGAAATTTCTGAGGTCCATAAAGCATTAAAATAATCCATAGGACTTATTTTTTTACCCAAATAAAAATCATGCGGGTAGAGTTCTTTTCATCAAAAGAACCTAATTTATAATCACCAAGCAAATCCACCAAATGCAATCCCGCTTTGGCTGCATAGGCAATAAAGTCATTCTTTGAAATCAACTCTACCCGTTCTTCAAAATGATGTGATTTTCCCAGATCTACGAAATCGATGGATTTGTACAAATATCCCTCCGATTCCCAGCGTTTAATTTGAAATTGAATTCCTCCTCTGACTAGACTCTCTTCTTCAATCAAATGAGCCATAACAAAACTTGGATTGAAAAAATCCAAGACAAAAACCCCTTGAGGCTTCAATGCTTGACTTAGCACTTGAAATGCTTGCTCGTTTTCTTCCTTGGAATCAAAATATCCAAAACTGGTGAAGAAATTAAAGATCGCATCAAACTCTAGGTGTTTAGGTAGATTTTTCCTTAAATCATGAACAAAAAATGATAGTTTGTCGCTTGTAAATTTTTGAGCTTGCTGAATATTGGAAGGCGAAAGATCAAACGCTTTTACATCCAAACCCAAATCATGCAAGGTGATGGCATGCCGACCTTTACCACACGCTACATCCAAGACATGGGCGCCAGTTTGAAGCCTTAATTTGGTTTGTAGGGAACTAATAAAAGCAGTAGCTTCCGCCTCATCTCGCTGGGCATAAAGCACATGATAATATGGGGAATCAAACCAGGTACTAAACCACTCCTTCACTTGCATCCTACCTATTTCCTCGTATTGGGGTTTTGTAAAAAATCTTGATAAGCTAAACGAATACCTTCCTCTAGTTCAATTTCATGTTTCCAGCCCAATGCATGTAATTTAGAAATATCCATCAGTTTTCTAGGTGTGCCATCGGGTCTAGACGTATCCCAATGTATGCTTCCTTCAAAGCCTATTACCTTTTTAACCATTTCCGCTAATTCCAAAATGCTAACATCTTCGCCAGTACCAATATTGATAAATTCCGATTGATTATAATGCTCCATTAAATACAAACAAGCCTTGGCTAAATCATCAGCATAAAGAAATTCTCTTTTAGGAGATCCTGTGCCCCAAAGGCTAATGGAAAGATCGCCCCTGAGTTTGGCTTCATGAAATTTCCGAATCATAGCGGGCAGTACGTGGGAATTCTCTAAATCGTAATTATCATTAATACCATACAAATTGGTTGGCATCACCGAAATAAACTGACAACCATATTGGGCACGATATGCCTCGCACATCTTTATTCCTGCGATTTTGGCTATGGCATATGGTTCATTGGTAGGTTCTAAAAAACCGCTCAACAAATACGATTCTTTCAAAGGTTGTGGAGCTAATTTGGGATATATACAAGAAGATCCTAAAAACATTAATTTTTTAACCTTATGAACAAAAGAAGCATGAATCACATGATTTTGAATCGCTAAATTCTCATATAAAAAATCAGCTCGATAGGTGTTATTGGCCACAATGCCCCCTACTTTTGCAGCAGCTAAAAAGACATAATCTGGCTTTTCTTGTGCAAAAAAATCATTGACGGCTGCTTGATTTTTTAAATCTAACTCAGAAGAAGTCCGTTGTATAATATTCGTAAATCCCTGTGCGTGTAGCTGTCTTACAATGGATGAACCCACCATTCCCCTATGTCCAGCTACATATATTTTTGCTTCTTTTTCCAATGAAATCAATATTTAATTAAGAAAGGCAGTTTATGGACGCAAAAATACACAAAAGCAGGTTCTAATTATTTAAATTCTTAATTTGCGAAATATTTTTATGGTACTAACGTTGCACTTTACATGATTAAACCATATTTGTTTCTGGGCATGAGTTTGTTGCTACTTGGGCAAATTCCAAGTTGGGCACAAAATAGCGCCTTGAAAACGACTAAAAAACCGGCCATTGATAGTACTCAAAGAAATAAGAATACCCTACAAAATATTTCGGAGTTGGTGGGCAAAAGTAAAGAGGAAAGTGCCGATTGGAAAAAAGAGAGCAAGGCCATTTTATCTGAATTAGGCATACAAAACATCGGTTCAAAAGCAAAAAATAGCCCCAAAAAGAAAAAAGTTGAGCTTAAAGACGAATATGAAGGCGTAAAAACCGAACGTCGAATAGGTTCATACGGCAGTGGAAACAGAGCCACAGTGGAAGAACTAAATGTCGTAAAATATGTGGAGGATGAGGCTGTAAGCCCATATAGTCAAGAAATTTGGTGGTATGACCCAGCTCAATCGAGGGTAGTAAATTCTCCGATTAAGGACAGTAAAAATGCACAAATTTGCCATGGACCCTACCGGAAATTTGTGCACGAAAATTTAGTGGAAGAAGGGCATTTTTACATGGGTGTCAAAGATGGTCGATGGGAAAATTATGGTCCAGAATTTGAACTCGAGAACAAGCAATACTTTAAAAAAGGATTTCCAGCTGAATCAATAATTTCTTACTTTGATAAGGAAAAAAAGAAGATACAGCAGGTAATTCCTAAAGTTTATGGTAAATTTTCGGGGCAATATTTGTCTTTTTATCCCAATGGACTATTGAAAGAGGAAGGCAAATTGGATGATAGTGTTAAGGTAGGCCGTTGGAGAGAGTACCATGAAAAAGGGAGCGGAGGAAGATTAAAAAAAGAATGGCGCTATGGAAAGGATAAATTTGATAACTTTACCCCTGTTCTAGTGCAAGAGCGAGATAATCAAGCAAAAATTATCTTTCAAAACACCCAGAAATTTGACTAATGAAACAACTAGGTTTTATTTTATTGGCATTTGCCTTCTTGATGGTAGCGACCGTTTACTCGCAGCTCAATTCCATCACGGCAGCTTCCAATATACCTGTTTCAAAAACTACGCTAAAAACAGACAATTTAGCATCTAAAATGTACATGGCTCCATGGGTAGAACTTTGCGAAGAAGAAGAGGAGGAAGAAGACGAAGGTAAAACACAGCATGGCTTGTCGACATTTACCAAACACGAAATCTCTAAATTTTCATTTTATTCCAAATCCATAAAGGATTCCCTAATTTTTGAACCATTCAGGTTGGCATATCCTCATTTACAAAGTTTTTCCCCTCCTCCAGACATTTGTGGTTAATCCCAATTTACATTTTTAGTAGATTTTAATTAAACCACATGAATATGTCATTCAAAAGTTATCTTCAATCCTTCGTAGAAGGGGATTGGAAATCGGGAATCGCGGTCTTTCTGGTCGCCTTACCCCTATGCCTAGGAATTGCCTTGGCCTCAGGTGCTCCATTACTTGCCGGATTGATTGCCGGTATCATAGGCGGAACCATCGTTTCTTGGGCTTCTGGTTCAGAGTTATCCGTTAGTGGACCTGCCGCAGGCCTCACGATCATCGTGGCCAATGCGATTTTAGATATTGGCTCATTCTCTGGATTTTTAGTAGTCGTTATTCTTGCCGGTATCATTCAAGTAATCTTAGGACTAGCAAAAATGGGTAAACTAGGCAGTTTTTTCCCATCCTCTGTAATCAGGGGAATGCTCGTAGCCATTGGTATTGTTATTATTTTAAAACAAATACCACATGCCATAGGTGATGATTTAGATTTCATCGGGGAGTTTGAATTTAATCAAAGCGCTGATGGCCAGAATACTTTTAGTGAGTTATTAGCTTCTTTATTAAGCATCAACCCAGGGGCATTAATCATTGCTGTAAGTGGATTAATCATCTTGTTTTCGTGGACTCCTCTAAGTAAAAAAGTACCCGTACTATCTCAGCTACCTGCATCTTTATTTGTGGTAATTCTTGGGGTACTAATCAATATGGGCTTTGGAATTTGGATACCAGAATGGTATTTGGGAAATTCCAAAGATCATATGGTAGGATTACCTCTATTTTCTAACCTGGCTGAAATTGGCCAGGCCATGGTTTTTCCTGATTGGGAAATCATCAGTAATCCTAAAGTTTATAGCTTGGCCATTACTTTGGCATTAGTTGCCAGCTTAGAATCCTTATTGTCCCTAGAAGCAACTGATTCACTTGACCCTGCCAAAAGAATATCCTCTGCCGACAGAGAATTACTTGCTCAAGGCGTAGGTAATATTTTTTCTGGGTTTTTAGGTGGTTTACCCATTACCTCTGTTATTGTGCGTTCCTCCACCAATGTTTATGCTGGAGGAAAAAGTAAAATGTCCGGATTTTTCCATGGAATTTTATTGCTGTTGGCAGTATTATTATTACCTCAATATTTAAACAAAATCCCATTAGCTTGTTTAGCTAGTATACTCCTATACACAGGATATAAATTAGCACATCCTTCACAGTTCCGAAAAGTGATTGCTGAAGGTTGGAAACAATGGATTCCTTTTTTAATTACAATCATAATCGTGGTGATGGTTGACCTACTTTGGGGTATTTTTATAGGTACAATAGTGGGAATTGGATTCGTTATCGTAACCAATTATTCCTCTGTTTTCTCCATATTCAACAGTGGAAACGAAATTTTAATCAAATTTCAAAAAGACGTGACCTTTTTACATAAAATGGCTTTAAAGGAAACTTTTCGCAAAATTCCAGCAGGGTCCGAAGTATTAATAGATACTTCAAAAGTGCATTTCATGGACCATGACATTCAATTATTAATTCAAGAATTTATTAATACCGCTCACGAAAGAGGCATTGATGCCGAAATAAAAAAGTAAAAACATGAAAGAATATAAAAAACTACTTCTCAGTAATAAGGCTTGGGCTTCAGAAAGATTAGCCGTAGACGAACATTATTTTGACGATCTTTCCAAAGACCAAAAGCCTCTTTTCCTCTGGATTGGCTGTGCAGATAGTCGAGTTCCTGCAGAAGAAATTACACACGCCAACCCTGGCGATATATTTGTTCACAGAAATGTGGCGAATATGGTGGTGCACACCGACATGAATTTACTTTCAGTTTTACAATATGCCGTAGAAGTGCTCGAAGTGAAACACGTGATTGTTTGTGGACACTACAATTGTGGAGGTGTTCGTGCTGCGATGACCAATAAAGATTATGGTTTAATCAATAAATGGCTAAGAAATATCAAGGAGGTTTATGAAAAGAATTTTGATGAAATCCGTGTACTTCCTACTGAAAAGGACCAATTTGATCGATTAGTCGAATTAAACGTAAAAGAACAAGTATTGAATTTGGCCAAGACAACCATTGTTCAGAAAGCTTGGAAGAAAAACGAATACCCATTCCTTCATGGATGGGTATTCGATATGCATCACGGTGAGATCAAAGAGATTTTGAACATTGACCCTAATGAGTGGCATAGTTCGGTTTTCTCTTTCGATTTTGACGAATAATTATAAATCCGTCTTAATTTTTAATTCCTTTAATTGTGCAGGAGCAAGGGGTGATGGTGAGTCAATCATCACATCCCTTCCTGCATTATTTTTAGGGAAGGCGATGTAATCACGTATAGACTCAGACCCTCCAAATAAGGAACACAGACGGTCAAATCCGAAGGCTAAACCACCATGTGGAGGAGCCCCATATTCAAAGGCATCCAATAAAAATCCAAATTGGGCTTTCGCTTCTTCTTCTGTAAATCCTAGCACTTCAAACATGGTGGATTGAAGCTCTTTTTGGAAGATACGAATAGAACCGCCGCCAACTTCCACTCCATTCACTACTAAATCGTAGGCATTAGCTCTCACCTTACCTAAATCACCTGCCATCATCAAAGGAATATCCTCTGGTTTGGGGCTGGTAAAAGGATGGTGCATGGCAAACCAACGATTTTCCTCTTCACTAAATTCCAAAAGAGGGAAATCTACCACCCAGTGTACTTTATAATTATTTGGATCACGCAATCCCATGCGAGTACCCATTTCTAATCTCAATTCATTCAATTGTTTACGCACCTTGTCTCCTTCGCCGCTTAAAATCAACATCAAATCCCCTGGTTCCGATTGGAAGGCTTCTGACCATTTTTTCAAATCTTCTTCCCCATAAAATTTATCCACCGAAGATTTTAAGCCGTCAGCTTGATGACGAACATAAATCAATCCTTTGGCACCAATTTGTGGACGACGAACGAAGTCGGTTAACTCATCCACTTGCTTGCGTGTATATTCGGCAGCTCCCTTAACACAAATTCCAATCACATGAGAAGCCGTATCGAAAACTTGAAAATCTTTACCAGAAGTTAAGTCATTATCCTCCCCTTTCAATTCCACGAAATGCATATCAAAACGAATATCAGGTTTATCAGAACCATAATATTTCATGGCATCTGCATAGGTCATCCGAGATACTTCTCCTATATCTAATCCTTTCACTTGTAAAAACAAATGACGAATTAAACCCTCAAACATGTTTAAAATATCTTCCTGCTCGACAAATGACATCTCACAGTCGATTTGTGTAAATTCCGGTTGTCTGTCCGCACGCAAATCCTCATCTCTGAAACACTTAACCAATTGATAGTAACGATCAAACCCTGAAACCATTAACAATTGCTTAAACGTTTGTGGCGACTGAGGTAAAGCATAAAACTCACCTGGGTTCATGCGAGAAGGCACCACAAAATCACGTGCTCCTTCGGGGGTCGATTTAATCAAAACAGGGGTTTCTACTTCAATAAAATCGGCATCATCTAAATATCGACGAACCTCTTTGGCTACGGTATGACGTAAACGTAAGCTTTCACGAATGGGAGTACGGCGAAGATCAAGGTAACGGTATTTCATACGTACATCTTCTCCTCCATCTGTTTCATCTTCAATTAAAAAAGGTGGCAATTTTGCAGGGTTCAGCACCTTTATTTCTTTCACCTTTATCTCAATATCTCCGGTGGCTAATTTATCATTTTTAGCCAAACGCTCTACTACGATTCCTTTAGCCTCCACCACAAACTCTCTACCTAAACTACGTGCCAAAGACAAGGCCTCTGGACTAGATTTCCCCTCTTCTAACATCAATTGAGTAATGCCATAACGATCACGTAAGTCAACCCAAATCATTCCCCCTTTATCTCTTGTTCGCTGTATCCAACCACATAAGGTTACTTCTTGCCCTACATGATCCAATCGTAATTCGCCATTCGTATGAGTGCGTAGCATAGTTTATTCTCAGATTAAAAAAATTTGTGCAAAATTACGTAAAATATCTGTTTTAAACATTTTGTCCTTTTAATAAGTTAAAACCGTTTGAGAAATATCATGCCTATGAAACAAGTTGGGGTTGTTGGATCGGGAATAGGAGGAATTGCTTTTGCGATTCGTATGGCTTGTTTAGGACATCAAGTTCAAGTATTTGAGGCCAATTCTTTTCCGGGTGGCAAATTATCTGAGTTTCAAATCAATGGTTTTCGTTTTGATGCAGGACCATCCCTGTTTACCCTGCCCCACTTGGTGGATGAACTTTTTACCTTAGCTAAAAAAAATCCGAGAGACTATTTTAATTATGTTCGTTTACCTGAGGTTTGTCGATATTTTTGGGAAGACCAAACCCGACTCGTAACTCTGGAAAATCCGGCGGATACGGCGCATGAAATAGCCAAAAATTTAGGTGAAAATGAGAAAAATGTACATGATTTCATTTTGGGTTTGCAAGATAAATACCAAATCATTTCAGAATTATTTCTCGAAAATTCTTTGCACCAGGCAAGCACTTGGTTGAGTAAAAAAGCTTGGAATGGCTACCTAAATATACCCCGATTGGGTATGTTTTCCACCATGCACCAGGCACATAAAAATCGATTTAAAAACCCTAAAACGGTTCAATTATTCGATCGTTATGCCACCTATAATGGCTCAGATCCTTATCAAACACCCGCTACTTTGTCGATTATCCCCCATTTGGAATATAACATTGGGGCATTTTTTCCCAAAGGGGGCATGATTGCGATAACTCAATCCTTGGTTCAATTAGCTAAAGATTTGGGCGTACAATTCCATTTCAATGAAAAGGTAAATCAAATAGTTTGCGAAAATAACCGTGCCGTAGGCCTTGAAACGGAAAAGGGCTATTACCCTTTTGACATCCTAGCGAGCAATATGGATATTCGCCCATCCTACCAACAATTACTCAAGGATCAAATTCAGCCAAAAAGGCTCTTACAACAAGAAAAATCAAGTTCCGGAATCATATTTTATTGGGGTATGAATAAAAAATGGTCCGAATTAGGCGTACATAACATTTTCTTTTCTGACCAATATCAAGAAGAATTTAAAGCTCTGTTTGTAGACAAAACCTTGTCGGATGACCCCACTGTTTATCTCCATATTTCATCCAAGGTAGCCCCCGAAGACGCCCCAGAAGGTGGAGAAAATTGGTTTCTATTAATCAATGCTCCAGCTAATCAAGGCCAAAATTGGGATGAATTACTGCGCTTAACGCGAGAACGAGTGATTCAAAAAATCAATCGGGCATTAGGTGAAGACATACGTCCTTACCTCGTAGTTGAGGATTATTTAGACCCCAGAAGGATTGAAGAACGCACCTCCTCTTCTGGTGGGGCGCTTTACGGTAATGCGTCTAATAATCGATTTGCCGCTTTTTTACGTCACCCAAATTATCGAAGTGCCATTAAAAACTTATATTGGATTGGAGGAAGCGTACACCCAGGAGGAGGAATTCCCCTTTGCTTATCATCTGCCAAAATTGCTTCCAAGCTTTTTCAAGAAAATGCTTAATTTCGCATAAAATTGACATATCATGATTCAAAGACCCCAATCTATTTTTTTACTAATTGTTATCATTGCAGAAATACTGGTAATAGCTGGCTGGCCATTGTGGACCAAAACAGGTATGTCTGGTGAGACGGCCCAGGTATTTATTTCTGAATGGACTTCACAAATTCAAGGCAAATCCCAAGTGGAAGCGAATTATATTCCTCTGGTTTTGGTATTGATTTCTATTGCTTTAACGGCATTTATTTTGTTCCAATTTAAGAACAGAATGCGTCAAATGGCCTTGGGATTAGTCAATTCCATGTTGATAGCAGGAACCATGGGATATAGTTTCTATACGATTTACAAAAAAACCATTCCATTGTTTAACCCAGAAATGCAAGGCGCTTACGACCTAGGTTTTTATGCCCTCATAGTGGCTTTATTAGCCAATATGATTGCCAACAGATTAATTAGAAAGGATGAAATGTTAGTTCAATCCTCCAATCGAATGCGTTAAAATTAAACGATTCCCTCACGTAAAAGGTCGTGGAGATGTATGAATCCCACGGCCTTTTCCTTTTCTAAGACTACAAGCTGGGTAATATTTTTTTCTTGCATCAAAGCCAATGCTTCTGTGGCAAAAGCCTCGGATGAAATGGTTTTTGGATGGGAATTCATCATCTGAACAATCTGAATATTGGCCCAATCTTGCTGTTTTTCTAACATTCTACGAACATCACCATCCGTTATAATTCCCAGTAAATCCCCCTTTTCATTCATAACGGTAGTGGCCCCTAAGCGCTTGGAGCTTATTTCATGAATGGCTTCTTGAATAGAGGACTGAGGTAAAATGCTAGGAAACTCATGTTGAGGATAAATATCTGCGACTTTTAAATACAAACGCTTACCCAAGGCACCTCCAGGGTGATATTTAGCAAAATCTTGGGAAGTAAAGCCTTTACATTCTAACAAACAAACAGCCAAGGCGTCTCCTAAAGCTAGGGCTACCGTAGTGGAAGTAGTGGGGGCCAAATTCAATAAATCTGCTTCTGATTCGGCTAGTGCGTGAAGAACAAAATCAGATTGTTGGCCTAGATAAGATTGTTTATTGGAAACCATGGCAATCAAGGGAACCCCCAATCGCTTAATTAAAGGCACTAAAACTTTTATTTCAGGGGTGTCTCCAGATTTAGATATACAAATCACCGAATCTCCACGTTGTATCATTCCCAAATCCCCATGGATAGCATCTGCTGCATGCATAAACAAGGCAGGGCTACCCGTGGAGTTTAATGTAGCAACAATTTTCTGAGCGATTAAAGCTGATTTACCAATGCCCGTAAAGACTATTCTTCCTTGGCTAGCCAGTAAATGTTCCACGCAAGCTTCAAATTCAGAATTTATGGCAGCACTAACTTGTAAAATAGCTTCTGCTTCTTGGGTTAAAACTTTTTTTGCTGTGGATTGAATATTTTTGTTTAATTTCAATTTTAGTAGAATTTGAGTAGACAAAGTTAATTAACTATGTACGATTATTTCTGCTACATTGTGAAACATACCAGTAGTTCCTAAAATTATGCCCATTCAAATTTCCAACGATACGTTAAAGGAGCATCTCAAGAAGACCTTTGGATTTAGCCAATTTCGTGGAGAGCAGGAAGCTATCATCCAAAATACGCTTCAAGGGAATAATAGCTTTGTGCTTATGCCTACTGGAGCAGGGAAATCCCTATGCTACCAACTTCCGGCCATTGTCATGCCCGGAACAGCCATTGTTATTTCTCCTCTAATTGCATTGATGAAAAATCAAGTTGATCAAATGATCGCATTGGGTGTCAATGCTCAATTTTTAAATTCGTCACTTACCCGTGCAGAAATGAATCGGGTGAAAAACGAAGTATTGAGTGGGGAGGTGAAGTTATTATACATCGCTCCAGAATCTTTAAATAAGCAGGAGAATCTCAGCTTCTTACAACAGGCCAATATTTCATTTGTAGCCATCGACGAAGCACATTGTATTTCCGAGTGGGGGCACGACTTTAGGCCTGAATATAGAAAAATACGTGCCATCATTGAATCAGTCGACGAAAAATTACCCATCATCGCGCTGACAGCCACTGCTACGCCCAAGGTGCAGCTGGATATTCAAAAAACATTAAATTTAGAGGATGCCAAGGTGTTTAAATCATCTTTTAACAGAAAGAATCTCTACTATGAAATTCGCTCTAAAAAGGATATAGACAAACAGCTGATTCGTTATATCAAAAGTCATTCTGGAAAAGCAGGCATCATTTACTGTTTGAGCAGAAAACGCGTGGAGGAGATTGCCGATTTATTACATGTAAATGGCATAAAAGCTCTTCCTTATCATGCTGGACTAGATCCCGCGGTTAGAATGGCGAATCAAGAGTCATTTCTTAATGAGGAAGTTGAAGTGATGGTGGCAACCATTGCCTTTGGCATGGGTATCGACAAACCTGATGTGCGTTTTGTCATACATTATGATGCCCCTAAATCTTTAGAAGGATATTATCAAGAAACGGGTAGAGCAGGAAGAGATGGTCTAGATGGTACTTGTATCTTGTTTTATACCTACGATGATATCCTAAAGCTCGACAAGTTCAACAAAGACAAAGCTGTTTCTGAAAAGGAAAATGCCAAATTATTATTGGCTGAAATGGTTTATTATGCCAATTTAGGTGTCTGCCGAAGAAAACAATTACTTAATTATTTTGGGGAATATATGGCGGAGAATTGTGGCTTTTGCGACAATTGCCTCCACCCAACTCCAACCTTCAAAGCCGAAAGCGAAGTTGTATTAGTATTACAAGCCGTTCAAGCAACAGAAGAGAAGTTTGATGCCGAACACATAGCCGACGTTTTAGAAGGCAAAGTGAACCAATACGTACAAAGTTATGATCACGATAAATTACCTGTTTTTGGAGCAGGTAAGACCGTTTCTTGGAATGCGAAAGCAGTAGACGAAGATGATGATGACGACAATGAGGAAGAGGATGAGGAAAACCCAAGCCCTAAAAAGCCGAAACTGAAAAAGAAATCCCAAAAGGAAAATCATTCAGACGACGAGAAATCACCTTGGATTTCTTTCATCAAACAAATCACCATTCATGGCTACTTGGTCAAAGACATTGAGAACTATGGTGTTTTAAAATTAAGTGAAAAGGGTCTCAACTTCATTCAAGATTCTTATCCAGTAACTTTCTCCAGAGACCATGACTATGAGAAAGAAGCTGAGCCTGATGAAAATGATGAAATGAATGCAGGAGTAGGTGCCAAAGCCTATGATGATGCCTTATTTGAACTACTAAAAAACTTACGTAAGAAATTAGCCAAGGAGAAAAACTTACCTCCTTACGTGATTTTCCAAGATCCATCTTTGGAAGAGATGGCGACAACTTATCCTAGTACCCAAGAAGAAATGGCTCAGATCAACGGAGTCGGGATGGGAAAAGTAATCAAATTTGGAAAGCCTTTCTTGGATGTCATTAATCGTTATGTAGACGAAAATGAAATTGAAACGGCCCGTGAAGTGGTCGTTAAATCCACTGTCAATAAATCTAAAATTAAGATATACATCATTCAACAAGTAGATCGTAAAATAGATTTGGATGATATCGCCTATCAAAAAGAATTAAGTATGGCGGAATTAATCGAGGAGATTGAAGCCATCTGTTATTCTGGAACAAAACTGAATTTAGATTATTACATCAATCAGGTAATAGAACCCGATAAGCAGGAAGAGATTTATGATTACTTCTTAAGCTCTGATACCGATAACATTACGGAAGCCTTAGACAATTGCAATATTGACGACGTCAGTGAGGAAGAGTTGCGTTTAATGCGAATCAAATTTTTAAGTGAACTAGCCAATTAACGAATATTATGAATGTATTACTTTTGGGATCCGGAGGACGAGAACATGCATTTGCCTGGAAAATATCCCAAAGTCCTTTATTAAGTCAATTATACATAGCTCCAGGAAATCCTGGAACAGCCCAATTAGGCATTAATTTGCCATTTGGTTATGCTGATTTTTCAGCGATTGTGGATGCCATTAGAACTTATCAAATTGAATTAGTTATTGTGGGTCCAGAAGAACCCCTAGTTAAAGGAGTTCGTGATTTTATTGAATCTCAAGAAGATTTACAACATGTGGGAATCGTTGGGCCAGGGGCTTTAGGTGCCCAATTGGAGGGAAGTAAGGATTTCTCAAAGAACTTCATGAAGGCTCATGGTGTTCCTACAGCCGCATCCAAAACATTTACCAAAGATAATGGAGAAGAAGGCCTTGCCTATTTAGCCACACAGTCGCTTCCTATCGTATTAAAAGCAGATGGTCTTGCGGCAGGTAAAGGAGTAATCATTGCTCAAAGTCATGCAGAAGCAGAAAAAGCTTTCAAAGAAATGATCTATGATGCCAAGTTCGGAGAAGCCAGCTCTAAAGTTGTTATTGAACAGTTTCTGAGAGGGATTGAGCTATCCGTATTTGTATTAACTGATGGTGAAAACTACGTGGTATTACCTGAGGCTAAAGATTATAAGCGAATTGGCGAAAATGATGAAGGCTTGAATACTGGCGGTATGGGAGCCGTTTCACCTGTCCCCTTCGCTACGGAAAGGTTCATGGAATTAGTTAAGCAAAAAGTCATTGAACCAACCATACAAGGACTTAAATCAGATAACATACCCTATCAAGGTTTCATCTTCATTGGTTTAATGAATCATGAAGGAGAACCTTATGTGATTGAATACAATGCCCGTATGGGAGACCCTGAAACAGAAGTAGTATTGCCAAGAATCGAATCAGATTTCTTATCTTTGCTTCTTGCGGCTGCTCAAGGGAAATTAAAAAACGAAAATTTACAAATTTCTAACCAATATGCTGTGACTACCATGGTGGTAGCTGGTGGTTATCCTGAAGATTATCGTAAAGGAGACATCATGACCGGCATAGAGAAAGTAGAAGAAGCCCTAGTATTTCATGCTGGGACCCGTGAGCAAGACGGACAAATTGTTACCTCGGGAGGCCGGGTAATGGCCTTAACCGGCACTTCAAATACCTTGGAAAGAGCCATCCAAAAATCTCAAAAGGCGGCTCAAACCATCCAATTTGAGGGTAAAAACTTTAGACGAGATATTGGTCTCGATGTATTACGATATAAGTCGTAAGGAGACCGATTGACACATATACTTATGGCATGTAAATCGTGTTCAACTGGATCATGTGGATCCAAGGCATCAGCAGAAGGAGCAGTTTCTGGCTGCCAAAGCAATGGAAGTTGTGGTACTGGTGCTTGCAATAAAATGAACGTTTTTGACTGGCTGTCCGACTTGGATGTGCCTCAATTTCAGCGTTATCATGTAGTTGAAGTTAAATTCAAAGCAGGAAGAAAAGAATATTTTCGCAATCCCAATCAATTAGCTTTACATACCGGAGACTCTGTCATGGTAGATTCATCTAGCGGTGTACAGCTGGGTGTAGTTTCCCTACAAGGTGAACTAGTACGCTTGCAATTATTAAAAAAGGGGATTAAAGACGACGATAAACTCAAAGACATCCTTCGCATAGCTACTGAAAAAGATGAAGAAAAACATCGTAATTCTTTAGAAAGAGATTTACCTACCCTATATCGTACCCGACAAATCATTGGTGATTTGAAGTTGAACATGAAACTTTCAGATGTTGAGTTTCTTTCTGATGGTACTAAAGCCGTATTTTATTACTCTTCTGACGACCGTGTTGATTTTAGAGAGTTAATCAAATTATTGGCGAACGAATTCAAAATCAGGGTGGAAATGAAACAGATTTCCCTTCGTCAAGAAGCCGGCAGATTAGGTGGCATTGGCGTTTGTGGTAGAGAATTATGCTGCTCTACTTGGTTGACTGACTTTAAAAATGTTACCACTTCGGCGGCTAGATATCAAAACCTTTCCCTGAATCCTGTGAAGCTAAGTGGCCAGTGTGGTCGCTTAAAATGCTGTCTCAATTATGAATTAGAGACCTACATGGATGCCTTGAAGGAAATCCCGACCATAGAAGGCCGCTTAAAAACCAAGCGTGGAGATGCTATTTTACAAAAAACAGACATCTTTAAACGAATGATGTGGTTTGGCTACGCTGGAGAGGAATCCATTTGGATACCTGTGACCTGTGATCGTGTTAAGGAAATCATTGACCTAAATAAAAAAGGCATCATTCCTGATTCATTTGAAAATCTGGACCCAGATGTACCAGAGGTAGAAAAGCCTAAATTGTCTGAATTAAATTCCGATTTGGAAAGAATGGACAAAAAATATGGAAAAGGGAAACCTAGTGGACCTCGTTCAGAAAATCAGCGAAGAAATAATGGAGAGCAAAAAGCCCGTAACAATTTCCAAAAAGGAAATAAAGGACCGGGAAATAACAATCCAAATAAACCGCAAAATAAACAGGAAGGCCCTAAAGTTCGTCCAGAGAACAGCGTAAAACCTCCTGTGATCAATACCCCTGAGGGAGGAGAAAATACAGGTGAGGCTACTCCAAAGCCATTTAAAAAGAAATTCAAAAAGAAATTTAAACCCAGACCACCTAGAAATGGCCCTGAGACGCCCACTGCTTAAATTCTTTCTGTTACTTTTTCCCTTGAGCATTTTAATCGCATGTCAGGGAGATCAAGTATTTGACCAAACTAGCAAAATGGGAGAGCAAGGCTGGTCACAAAAAAATCAGGTTGTTTACCCATTTGAAATTAAAAACTTGGATCAAACGTATAACTTGTATATGGCTTTACGTCAATCGAATGATTATCCTTTCAACAATTTTTATTTTGTTCCCAAGCTAATAAGCTCCGACGGCAAAGTAATTAAACAAGCATTGGCTGAGGCCATTTTATATGATCCAAAATCAGGAAAAGCCAAAGGGGAAGGCCTTGGGGATATCTACAGCCATAAATTTTTGATTTTTAAGCAATTAAAATTCCCTAAAAAGGGGAAATACAACTTGTCCTTATCGCATGACATGCGAACAGATACCTTAGCTGGTATTATTTCTATCGGTGCATCCTTAGTCCCTAATCCATAGTCACATGTCTAAGATTGATGATATTGATAAACAAATTCTAGCCTTTTTACATGAAGATGCCTACATGTCCAATAAAGACATGGCACAGCGACTAGGCATGAGCCCTACTCCTATCCACGAGCGTATCAAGCGCATGGAAAAAGATGGAGTGATCACAGGATATAAAGCCACCATCAATCCCAATAAATTAGGTAAATCATTAACCGTATTTTGTGATATTTCTTTAAAAGAACATGCAGCAGAATATCTAAAACAATTTGAAGAGGATGTGATGAATCTATTAGAGGTGCAAGAATGTTACTGCGTTTCAGGGCATAGCGACTTTCTACTTAAAATTGTGGTGGCAGACATGGATGAATACCGTGATTTTATCTTGCATAAACTGGCGAGCATCAAAAATATTGGTAACGCCCAAAGCCACTTTGTGATGAATCAAATACAAAATGAAAGCATTTTACCTTGGTTAAATCAAGAAAAAACTAGATAAACCTATAAATTGGGGTAGATGCACCAATAAAATTACCTAACTTGAATAATTAACATCGTTTGAATTGACCTTATGAACAAGATTACAAAAACAATCGTCAGCCTATTAGTAATCGTTTTGATATTAGGCATCGCCTTTTACCCCAAGGTAAAAAAGACTTTTTTTGCTGAAAAGAAGGAAGAAGGTAAAGAAAAAGGTAAAGGTGGCCCTGGAGGTGGTAAAGGTGGTAAAACTACCGTTGTGGTTATGGTCGTTAAAGCAACTCGACTAGACGACATGATCAATTCCACAGGTAGTATTCTTCCCAATGAAGAGGTTGAAATCCGTTCAGAGATTGCAGGAAGAATTAATCAGTTAAATATCAAAGAAGGAGATGTGGTTCAAAAAGGAATTATTCTTTTACATATCAATGATGATGATTTACAAGCACGTTTGAAAAAACTAGGCTACAATAAAAAATTAGCTGAAGATAATGAGGCTCGCCAAAAGGTCTTACTTCAAAAAGAAGCGATCTCACAAAGGGAATATGATATTGCCGTAAACTCGGTTAATACCATTTCGGCTGACATTGAAGATTTAAAAGCACAGATTTTAAAGACAACCATCCGTGCTCCTTTCTCTGGAACCATTGGATTTCGCTATGTAAGTATGGGAAGTTATATTTCCCCAACCACTAGAATTGCTACATTAACTAATACGAATCCAGCTAAAATTGAATTTTCAATTCCAGCCAAATATGCTTCTCAAATTCGTAAAGGAAATACCATTGAATTTATCACGGAAAATGAATCAAAAACCTATGCTGGTAAAGTATATGCGATTGACCCTAAAATAGACCCTTTGACGCGTACACTTCAAATTAGAGCCTTATCACCAAACCCTGGTGGTGTTTTAGTTCCAGGTGCATTTGCGAAGGTTAACCTAATTTTAAAAACCAAAGGTTCAGCTATTTTAGTACCCACTGAAGCCGTTGTTCCTGAATCAAAGGGGAGCAAAGTTTATGTGGTAAAAAATGGCAAGGCCGTTTCTACCAAAGTAGAATTGGGTACACGTGGAGAGAGAAACGTGGAAATTTTATCGGGACTTTCTATTGGAGACACCTTAATTACCAATGGTATCATCCAAGTTAAACCAGACGGTGAAGTGGATATTAAAGAAGTCGTTCAATAAGACAAAAGATGCCCAGCATTTACCTAAGTACAGCTCTTTGGCAATATAAATTTCGCAAAATGGGATACTTATTTGCGGGTTTAAAGGCCTATATACAGCTATGTACTTGGGTCATGTTCCAGCGCATCCTACATCCTTCAAGACCCATACTAGGCGTTTTATTGGCTCAGCACTTGGGTGATATTGTCGCATCTGAACCTATCATTCCCGCTTTGTTAAAGAAATATCCTCAAGCCAAACTTGTGTGGATTATTCAAAAGCATTTTAGACCTCTGTTAGAACAGCATCCGGATATATTCCGCTTGGTGTCGGAAGAAAATATGCTGAGTAGCTACTTCTTAACGAAGTGGAATCCTTTCCATCATTTTTTTAATCTTCACTTAAACGAATTACGAAAAGATCCTTTCTTTCATATTCCTTTAGAGAATGACACGGCAACTAAGCTGGGTATTAACATTCATAATTATTATTCCAAGCATAATTTATTAGAGAATTTCTCCCAGCTAGCCAGATTAGGTTTAATAAAAGGCCAGCCCACCATTTATTTGCCCAACAAAAAATTCAATCTCCCATTTGAAGGAAAATATTGGCTTATTCATCGCATTTCCAATGACCCATGTCGGGAGTGGACTGATCAAAATTGGTTAAAACTCATTCAAGCAGCTATTCAGGAATGGGATGTTAATATAGTAGAAATTGGGACAAGTCAGGGCCTTGATTTTGAACATCCAAAATTCCTTTCCTTGGTTGGGAAAACCAGTGTAGAGGATAGTTTATTTTTAATTAAATCTGCGAGCTTTTTTATTGGTATTGACTCTGGTCCAACCCACTGTGCCAACGCATTCCAAATTCCTGCCTTGGTTATGTTGGGAGAGTTTGCCGACTTTAAGAAATACATGTCCTATTCAGGGGCATATCAGCAAAATACCTTGGCTAATCTGGTATACAATGAACAAGGACCAGCAAAGCAATTAAGTTTTGAGGAAGTTTGGAATAGGCTTCAGCAGAGCATAGAATTACATCATATCACTCAAGAAATACCAAATCATAACTAATATAAATTATGGCCTCTCTATCAGAAACCAGCATTAAACGACCGGTATTATCCATTGTAATGTCCATCACCATCATTGTGTTTGGAATCATTGGATATACATATTTAGGTGTTCGTGAGTTCCCTTCTGTGGACCCTCCGGTGGTAACTGTTCAGACTTCCTACACGGGAGCCAATGCAGACATTATTGAATCTCAGATTACTGAACCTCTAGAAGAATCCATCAATGGTATTGCTGGGGTTAGAACCTTAGCCAGCTCAAGTCGCGATGGGCGCTCCAGCATCACGGTAGAATTTGATTTGGCCGTAAATATTGAAGATGCCGCCAATGACGTTCGTGACCGTGTATCGAGAGCCATGGCTCTTTTGCCAAAAGATGTGGACCCTCCAGTAGTAGCCAAAGCGGATGCCGATGCGAACCCAATCTATAACATTAATATCTTCTCCAAAACGAGAGGTTTATTGGAATTGAATGAATTAGCCACCAGAAATGTAAAAGAAAAGTTTCAAACTATTCCAGGCGTTAGTTCGGTACAAATGTGGGGTGAGAAGAAATATGCCATGCGTATGCATATTGACCCTGAACGTTTGGCTTCCTTCCGCTTAACAGCCCCTGATATCGTTTCAGCTTTAAGTAAACAAAATATCGAGTTGCCTTCAGGAAGTATTGAAGGTGCGAATACTGAATTAACAGTAAGAACTCAAGGAAGAATGACTACGGTGGAAGACTTTAACAATTTGATTATTAAAGAACAAGATGGCCGTTCCGTTAAATTTTCTGATGTAGGCTTTGCCGAATTATCCCCTGAAAATGATAAGACATTCTTCAAACGTGATATGACACCTATGATTTCAATTGCGGTAATTCCTCAACCTGGATCAAATCAAATTGAAATTGTGGATGCCATCAATAGAAAACTACCTCAAATTCGTCAAACATTACCACCAGACGTTGAATTAAAAGAAGGATTCGATAATACGAAATACGTACGTAAATCTTTGGTAGAGGTAGAGGAGACTATCTTAACAGCCATTTTATTGGTAACCATTATTATCTTCTTATTCCTACGCGATTGGCGATCAACCTTGATTCCACTTACGGCCATTCCCGTCAGCTTAATTGGTGTATTTTTCTTTATGTACCTGGTCGGTTTCTCGGTCAATGTATTAACCTTACTGGGAATTGTATTATCCATTGGACTAGTAGTAGATGATGCCATTGTTGTATTAGAAAATATTTATTCCAAGATAGAAGATGGCATGACGCCTTGGAAAGCAGCCCTAGAAGGCTCCAAAGAGATTTATTTCGCTGTTATTTCCACGACCATCACCTTAGCTGCTGTATTCCTACCCGTTATTTTCTTACAAGGTATTACTGGTCGTTTATTCCGTGAATTTGGTATTGTGGTAGCAGGATCTGTTATTATTTCAGCCTTTGTATCGCTGACACTAACCCCGATGTTAAGTTCCAAATTATTGAAAGGCGGACATCATAAACCTTGGTTTTACCGAGTTACAGAGCCATTTTTTGTTTGGTTAACAGCCGCTTACCAAGGATCCTTAGAATCATTCTTGAAAATCCGATGGATGGCATGGGTGATTATGTTCTCTTTGTTTGGTATCATTTATACCCTATTTAAATACGAAGCCATTCCTTCAGAATTAGCCCCATTGGAAGATCGCGGTGCTCTGAGAATTAGTTCTACCGCCCCAGAAGGAGCCACTTTTGACTATATGTTAAACTATACCGACAAAATGGCTAAGTTTTTAATGGAGACCATACCTGCTAAAGAACGCTATGCTATTTATGCCATTACCTCGCCACCTTTTGGAAATGGAGCAGCCAATACGGGTAGTTTCCGTATACTTTTAGGTGATCCAGAAAAGAGAAGAACGCAACAAGAAATTGCGGATGAATTATCACCTAAAATCAAGAAATTTACTGGTGCTAGGTCTAACCTGATTCAGGAGCCTACGCTTTCTACCGGACAGCGTGGTGGTGGAGGTTTACCCATTGCCTTCGTAGTTCAAGCACCAAATTTTGAGAGTTTGAAAAAAATCATGCCTCAATTCTTGGCGAAAGTACGTGATAATCCAAAATTCGAAACATCTGACGTCAATTTGAAATTCACGAAACCGGAGTTACGTATTGAAATAGATCGTGCTAAGGCTCAAAACCTAGGTATTGCCATTCAAGACATTGCTCAAACCTTACAGCTTGGACTTTCAGGTCGTAGATTTGGCTATTTCATCATGGATGGAAAGCAGTATCAGGTAATTGGTCAAATTGATAGACCTCAACGAAATGACGTAAGCGATCTAAAATCCCTGTATGTAAAAAATAACCGAGGAGATTTGATTCAATTAGATAACTTAGTCAAAATCACCGAACAAAGTACACCACCGCAGCTGTACCGTTACAACCGATATGTAGCAGCTACCGTACAGGCCCAAATGGCCAAAGGGGTAACTTTGGGAGAAGCCTTAAATGAAATGGATAAAATAGCAAAAGAGACCTTGGATGTATCTTTCTCAACAGCTTATGATGGACAAAGTAAAGAGTTTAAAGAGTCTAGTTCTTCTTTATTATTTGCTTTTGCCCTTGCGATTTTATTGATATATCTAATTCTTTCGGCGCAGTTTGAAAGCTTTGTAGATCCTCTTATTATCTTGTTTACCGTGCCATTGGCAGTAGCAGGAGCATTATTGACCTTATGGGATTTTAGCCAAACTCTGAATATTTTCTCTCAAATTGGTATCATTGTTCTCATCGGTTTAGTTACCAAAAATGGTATTTTGATTGTGGAGTTTGCCAACCAAAGAAAAGAAGCTGGCTCAAATAAAATGCTAGCCGTTCAAGAGGCTGCCATAGCACGTTTCAGACCTATTTTAATGACCTCACTTTGTACCATTTTAGGTATCTTACCTATTGCCCTTGCCCTAGGATCTGGTTCTCAAAGCCGTGTTTCTATGGGTATTGCCGTAGTAGGTGGTATGTTATTTTCTACTACCTTAACCTTGTACATTATCCCAGCTATTTATAGCTACATGTCTAGTAATCTAAAACACCAAGGAGAAAAAGAAGAAAGCCCTTCTTTGGTAGGCCATGAATAAACACGAGGTTTGGATGCAACGTGCCCTGGATTTATCCCTTTTGGGAGCAGGGCGTGTTGCTCCAAATCCTTTAGTGGGTTGTGTCATTATTAAAAATGACCAAATCATAGGAGAAGGGTGGCATCAGGCATACGGTCAAGCGCATGCAGAAGTTAATGCCATACAATCCTTGGCACATCAAGAAGATGCCCAAGGTGCTTCGGTGTACGTCAGCTTAGAGCCATGCTCTCATACAGGTAAAACTCCTCCTTGTGCCGATTTATTAATCAAGTCAAAAGTCAAGGAGGTTTTCATTTGTAATTTAGACCCCAACCCGCTAGTTGCAGGAAAAGGAATCGAAAAATTAAAAGCAGCCGGAATTCAAGTTGAACAAGGTATTTTAGAAGAAAAAGGTGGAATTATCAATCGTCACTTTTTTACTTTTCACCAAAAAAAACGGCCTTATATCACCTTAAAATGGGCGTCCTCTTTAGACGGGTTTATTGCCCAGGAAAATGGAAAACCTGTTACTTTTTCAAATAAGCCAAGCCAGACCTTAGTACATCAAATGCGTACTCAACACCAAGGTATATTGGTTGGAGTAAATACCATCATTCAAGATAATCCCCAATTAAATGTCCGCTTATGGACAGGCAATAATCCCATCCGTATCGTTTTAGATCCCCATAATCGTATTCCTAAAAATAGTCAAGTCTTACAAGATGGTCAGCCAACTTGGATTTTTACACAAGATGTTCAAGTAGATGATGGCCCTTATCAATGGTTTGCTCTAGGAGAAAACTATCAAATAAAGGATATATTAAACCTAGCTTATGCAAAAGGGTTAATTTCTATTTTAGTAGAAGGGGGCACAAAGACCTTAATGGCTTTTCTGCAAAGTGGCTTGGTAGATGAAGTTTGGAAGCAAGAGAAAAATATCTTACTTGGGAAAGGTATTCCAGCACCAAATTATAAGCTAACATGGGGGAATGGCAGAACAATAGGAGAAGATAATGTGTGGTATCAAGCTGATTTAAGCTAGACCAAATATTTGCAACAATAAATAGGCATTCAGGCCTAAAATCACTGCACTAATTAACCAAGAAAGTAACGTTAACCACTTAGGATTTACAAATTTCCCCATTTTTGCTTTATCACTGGTGAACCAAACCAGAGGTATTACCGCAAAACTTAGCTGCATCGAAAGGACTACTTGAGAAAAGACCAATAATTCACCAATCTTGCTATCTCCCCAAATCCACGTGATAAAAAAGGCAGGTAATATAGCCAACATGCGGGTGATTAATCGCCGCAGCCAAGGTGCTAACTTTAAATCAATAAAACCTTCCATGACAATTTGACCAGCTAATGTACCCGTCAAGGTTGCATTTTGACCTGATGCTAATAAAGCTATGGCAAATAAGGCAGATGCCCATTGACTTCCCAGTACCGGATCAAGTAATTGATAAGCATCCCGTATATCAGCGACATGCGGCATACCATTGATATGAAAAGCTGATGCCGCTAAAATTAAAATTCCTGCATTAATAAAAAAGGCCAAGCCCAATGAAAGGGTAGAATCAATCGTAGCGAATTTGATTGCCTTGGTCTTATCTGATACTGTATGTGCAAAGGCCCTTGTCTGTACAATACTGGAATGTAAATAAAGATTATGCGGCATTACGGTTGCCCCTAAAATACCAATGGCCACATATAGCTGACTAGAATCCTGAAATATAGAAGCTTGCGGAATAAGCCCTTTCATTACACTCGATATATCTGGTTGAGAAAGTAGCAATTCATATCCAAAACAAAGAGAAATCACGGCTAATAAAGACATGACAATAGATTCCAGCACCCTGAAGCCACGGTGCTGGAAGTATAGAATTAAGAACACATCTAATATGGTAATGAGTATACCATACAGAATTGGAATGTCAAAAAGCAAATTTAATGCAAGAGCTGACCCAATTACTTCAGCTAAATCGCAAGCTACAATTGCTAATTCGCAGAGTACCCATAGAAATATGGCTACTGGCTTTGAAAAAGCTTCTCCACAAGCCTGAGCTAAATCACGACCTGTAGACACTCCTAGTTTCAAAGCCAAATGCTGTAATACAATGGCGAATAGACTAGAAATAAAAATAACCGACAATAGTGTATAACCGAATTGAGAACCTCCCGCTAAATCAGTAGCCCAGTTCCCCGGATCCATATATCCTACTGCCACCATAAATCCAGGGCCAATAAATGCTCGCAAATTTTTCCAGAAGCCGGGGCCAGAGTGAATGGGAATACTTCCGTATACCTCACTTAATGACCGCGTCTTACCTTCTGACCGCCAAGCGTTTGACATAGATGAATAGTTTGATTACGAACAAATATAGATAAGAATTACGAGCAAACAAAAATATTTTTTAGTCAAGACTAAAAATTTATTTTATGTTTCATTTTGTGTACTTTTATATTGGCTTAAATCAAAAAAATGGCAACATCATTCGCGGAAGAAAATTACCTAAAGATTATTTATCGATTGTCAGAATCGACTTTAGAAGACATTTCGACCAATGCTGTGGCTGAATTAACCCAAACCAAGGCTGCCTCTGTGACCGATATGCTAAGAAAATTAGCTGAAAAAGGTTGGGTAAACTATCAAAAATACCAAGGTGTGAGACTCACGGAGGAAGGAGAAAAAATAGCCTTATCCATCGTTAGGAAACATCGTTTATGGGAGGTTTTTTTGGTAGAAAAAATGGGATTCAATTGGGATGAGGTACATGAAATCGCAGAGCAATTAGAGCATATTGAATCAGAGGCATTAATCAATAAATTAGACGAGTTTTTAGATTTTCCAAAGACTGACCCACATGGTGACCCGATACCTAATAAGGAAGGTATTCTTCCCGAATTAGGTTACATGCATCTTTCAGATTTAAAGGAAAACAAAGCTTGTGTTTTGATGGGTGTTGCCAAGGATTCCGCTGTTTTTCTTCAATTATTAACGCGCCTGCATTTAAGCCTGGGAGCCAAGCTCATCGTCAAAGAAATCAATCCATTTGATAGGTCAATATCCGTATCAATCAATGAATCGGGGCCCGTTTTCATTAGCCACGAAGTTGCCAAAAATATTTTGATTAAAATGGCTTAGCCAAAATTGAGCACGGATTTTTAACTCAATAAATCCAAAACCTCATCTTCGCTTAGATTGCGAAGTATACCTTCATCAGAAGTCACCAAATCATTGGCCAGGTCTAATTTTCGTTGTTGGAGCGCAAGAATCTTTTCCTCTACGGTTTGTTTTGAGATAAACTTATACGTAAATACCGTCTTAACCTGCCCAATTCGATGGGCACGGTCGATGGCTTGGGCCTCGGCTGCAGGATTCCACCAAGGATCAAGTAAGAAGACATAATCAGCTGCCGTTAAATTTAATCCTACTCCACCTGCTTTTAAAGAAATCAAGAATACGGATTGTCCGTCTACTTTTTGAAAGCTCTCTACTTGCCCCTTTCTATCCGAAGTACTTCCATCCAGGTAGGCATATTTAATATTTCTCTCATCCAAGGCTTTTTTGATCAATGCCAAATGCTGGACAAATTGACTGAAAATCAATACTTTATGATGCTGCTCTAATACAGTTTCCAATTTCTCCAAAACCGCTTCCATTTTTCCAGAATCACCTTGATAGCCTTCCTCGCATAGGGATGGGTGATTGGCCAATTGACGTAATTTTGTCAATCCTTGTAAAACAGAAAATCTTGATTTTTGTAAACCTTCATCTTTGATTTGTTTCAATAACACATCACGGTAAAAGGACTTAGTTTTATCATATAAGCGTTCCTGCTCTTCGGACATTACACAATAGGTAACCGATTCCATTTTAGCAGGTAAATCCGCCGCAACTTGTCGTTTTTCCCTTCGTAATAAATAAGGCTTAATTAAAAAATAAAGGCGTTTTTTCTTTTCAGCATCCGCTTTCTTTTCAATCGGCACTTGAAATAAGTCCTTAAAATATCGTTGCGTTCCCAAAAGACCAGGATTCACAAAATTCATTTGTGACCATAAGTCCATGGTTGAATTTTCCAAAGGAGTCCCCGTCATCACAAGACGGTATTTAGCTGAAAGTTTCTGAACCGCTTTGGTGATATTGGCTAATGGGTTTTTGATGGCCTGTGATTCATCCAAAATCACATAACTGAAGGATTGCTTCTCGAACCAATCAATATCAGAGCGAACCATACCAAAAGAACAAAGTATCAAATCCACCTTGCCTAATTGGGCTTGTAGCTTTTCTCTTTGAGGACCACTGTAAACCAACACCCTTAGTTGAGGCGTAAATTTCTTAGCCTCCATTTCCCAGTTGTATAGCAAGGAAGTAGGCATGACTAATAAACTAGGAAGCGTTTCTCCTTGCTCTTTTAAGCTCTGCAATAAACACAAGGTCTGCACGGTCTTACCTAGACCCATATCATCAGCTAGGCAGGCTCCAAGGCCCGCTGCTTGGCGGGTCCGCATCCAACGGTAACCGTCCATCTGGTAAGGCCGTAGGGTACCTTTAAATTGTTTGGGAACTGGAAATTCTTTGGTCTCTAATGCCAAATCCGTTATGGTCTTACTGCGCAAAGCCGTTTTGACCAAATCTTGATTTTCCCATTCTTGTACCAACTGAAAATGTTGCCTTTTCAAATAAACCCCATCTTCCCCAGGTCGAGTCTCCGAAAAGTAGAAAAGGTCTTGGTAGTCGTGGAACCAATTATCTGGTATAATGGCAATGGATCCATCCGGTAAATGAAATTCTTTCTTTTTCTGTAATATCAATTGACGAATCTTCAAAAAGGGTATTTGGAATTCCCCAAATGAAATTATCGCTTGAATATCAAACCAATCTAGTTTTTCTCCGATTCTAATCTTTATTTCTGGCTTGCCTAAGAAATAGCGAGGTGCTTGGCCATCGCCTTTAAACTGAACACTAAATCCTGCCTGATCCAGAGCGGCCTTATTTAAGGTCAACCATTGAACAGCCTCTCCCCTAGAAAGCATGGCTTTCCCATCTACTTCAATTTGCAAGCCCAAAGACTTCAATTGTTGATACGCTCTTTTTTCTTTCGTTAAAGAGCGCATGATTTTTTGAAATGCGTAACTATCTCCCTTTTTCTCAAACAGGACATTAGCTTCCGAACCTAATCCGTCCCATGGAAAACGATTATTTCCATATTGAAATGACAAAACAAAATTCCAGCGATCAGCAGCTTCCAAGGCAGCAGATTTTTTACTTGGGACCTTTTCCTCTTCTACTTTATTAACCACTGGCCCATAAGAGAGCAAATACTGACAATTTTTCTCGGTATTAAATATCTCAAACCCTTTAGCGTGTACGGGATACCTGGCTACCATCGCTTTTACAAACTTTCGGAAGTAATCTTCCTCCATGTTTTTAGGAATCACGACAAACTTCTTATTCAAGAATGGGCGTAGCTTTTTACCTTCTAATGCAGGTTTAAAATGGTATAACTTTTGATTCAATAGCATCCATGCTGGCTCATCACAAAGCACCATGGCGTCTTTATATTGAAATTCTAATTTATTGCCAGCATATTTTAAGGTTGGGAAATAGTGTGTGTTTTCCTCATTCCTCATAAAATGGAATAAAACTTCTACCGGCTCTGGCTGAATCTGAACATGCTGACGCATGGGATTACCATCATTGCCCATAATGAATAAGGTTTTATCTGGGCAAATCAGTTCGAAAACCTGACCTCGTTTTTTCTCAACCACACTCAATACCGCTTCCTGAATTTCCTTCTCCCCCTTTTCTGCATCAAACGTTTTTAAATAAAATTCTTCCATCGTTTTACGTTTGGAAGTATTAAATTTTTCAAAAATAGCAGCGGGCTTCATCCCCTCGATTAACTTCACAGCTTGCTCATCACGCTCATCTAAGCCATGAGCAAATTCATGAAAGTTACGGGTAGTTAAGGTTTGATATTCCCAGGTTAATTGAGATTTCTCATTTAACTGCACCACAAAGACCTCGAACAAATAGCCGAGGCATTCATGGGATAATAAGGAATACATTACCTGAAAAGGCTTACTGGGTGAAATCTTCATGTACTAGTAAAGCACTCGAATGCACGAGTTCTTAGAGTAAAACCTTCAAAAATAAGGTTTTTAAACGAAATACCGAAAAAATATAGGCTAATATTAGAAAACTACAAAATTAAAGCTTTCTCAAGTGCAAGCAGGTCCAGCGATTCTTCTCCCTTTCAGAGATAAAGGAAAGCCCTGCTTCAGAAGCCTCCTGTAATAATAAAAGAACATCCTCTTGGTAGAAACCGCTTAAAAGTAAATGACCTCCCGATTTAATTCTCAAGGCATATTCTGACATTTCATCCAGGAGAATATTACGATTAATATTTGCTAAAAGAACATCATAGGGCTCGGGAGATTGGTCACGAATTGTTCCCAAATCAAAGCGAATATCATTCAATCCGTTCAAGGAAGCATTTTCAATGGAATTTTCAACAGACCATTCATCCACATCAAATCCATTAACTGGCTCAGCTCCTAATTTCCTAGCCACAAAAGCCAATATCCCTGTTCCCGTTCCTGCATCTAAAACAGATTTACCCTCCAAATCCAGCGTAAATAAAGCCTCCACCATTAAACTCGTGGTTTCATGATGACCCGTTCCAAACGACATCTTGGGATTAATCACAAGTTCCATTTGATAGCCTGGCTCTGATTCATGGAAACTAGCCCGAATGAAAAGTAAATTAGAAATTCGAATGGGATCATAATTACTTTCCCATACATGATTCCAATTTTGCTTTTCAATGCGTCCCATTTCCACCTCTATGGGCCCGATGGCTTGATAGCGAGAAATTAATTCTTGAAATTCTTCTTCATGAAATAGTGCTTCAGGACAATAGGCAAAAAAACCTTCTTCTGTATCTTCAAATATATCAAATCCTATTTCACCTAATTCGGCCAATAAGATATCCCTCAATTCAGCAGATGCTGAAATTCGCGCTTGAATGGTTGCCATATTATTAATTACTTGGAGGGGTATCTTTCTTTCCAAAAACGGAAATATTGACATAACGCTTAGGTTTCAAGCGAAAGTCAATCAATAATTTATCTAAATCCAATAAAGTCTTGTTTAGACCTACATACAGACTATCATTCTTTAAAAACTTCCCAGCAGTACCTTGGCCCTTTTCCAAGCCAGAAACGATACGCTGTATAGATGCTACAGCCAAATTAGCCTCATGTAGTGTTCTTCCCACTTGTAAGGCTTGAAGTGAATCTGCCACGGTATTGAATTTGACTAAAATAGGTTTTAGTTGTTTTTCCGTTTCGATGAGACTTTGAGATAAAATCTTCATGTTCGCAGAAATCTGTGCAACATTATTCCGATTTTCCTCTACCATCCCATTGACAGAACCATTGATTCCCTTAACGGTGCTATTGGAGCTTTTAATTAATTCATTTAAATAAGAGCCCGTATGTTCAAATTTCTTACTGATTTGTCGGAAAGAAATCAACAAGGAGTCGGCATTTTCAATTACAGGAATAGCCCTTTCCTTCAAAAGTGAGGTAACTCCTTTCTCCAAAGATCCCGGAATGAATGATTCCTCGGCTAGGGCCCCTTTACCTGCAAATTCCAAACGAATGATTTTACCCCCCAAGAGGGCTCCATCCATTAAAATAGCTTCTGTTTTATCGGGAATGACTAAATCTTTGGCTAAACGAAGCGTTACTAAAATTTTATTCCCTTTTTCGGGCTGCAAAGTGACGGATTTGACCTTTCCAACTTCAATACCGTTCACCATTACTTGATTGGAAACCATTAATCCATCTACATTGTCATATTCTATATAATAGATCCTAGACGAAGAAAAAACATCATTTCCCTTCAGAAAATTAAAGCCAAAATACAGGATTAAAAAGGCTATTAAGGCCAAAAACCCAACTTTTAATTCATTACTTTGAAACATGTCAGAATCTATTTTTCGATTTCTTCCTTATACTTTTTAAATGCGCCTACTATGGCATCTGCTACTTCTGATTGTCCCTTTTCCGAATTCAAATAACCTTCTTCTTCCGGGTTAGTTAAAAATCCTGTTTCAATCAAAACACTGGGCATGGCTGTTCTCCAAATAACTAAAAAGCCAGCTTGCTTCACACCAAAGCTCTTTCTATTGTAAACTTTGGCAAATTGCTCTTCTACTTTGGAGGCAAATTTAACGGAAGATGCCATAAAGGCACTTTGGTAATTGGCCATCATAATATGAGCAAGTGGAGAATTAGGATCAAAGCCATTATAGGTTGTTTGATAATCTTTCTCTTGCAAAATAACGGAGTTTTCTCGCTTGGCTACGTTCAAGTTACCATCCGTTTTATGTAATCCCATGGTATAGGTTTCGGTTCCATAAGCAGCTTTATTGGGTGCCGCATTACAATGAACAGAAATAAATAAATCAGAGCGATTTCGATTGGCAATGTTTGCCCGTTCATTCAATTCAACAAAATCATCAGTGTCGCGGGTATAAACCACTTTCAGATCGGGAAATTCAGTCTTTAATTTTTTCCCCACTTCTAAAATAATTTTCAAGGTCACTTTACCCTCTTGTGCTCCTTTCGGGCCTAAACAACCTGGGTCTTTTCCCCCATGACCAGCATCAAGACAAATCGTTTTAACCAAGTTACGCTTAGCAGAACGAGTAGGCTCAGGTAATCTTGGTATGGCAGCAATTAACAAGCATGTTAAGGCAAAACCAACAAAAGCTCTAAGAACTGTAAACATTATTTTAATGAATTAGACGTAGGTAAGTCGCAAAGATGTAATTTTGTATGCTTATACAAAGACAAATATAATTTTTAAATTCCATCCTTCGTTCATTAACATGCGAATTTATCAGCAATCCCATGATGATAACCGTATTTTGAACGATGAACCAGCGCAGATTTGATAAAGAATTGCATCTATTTTCTTTTCGTTTTTTCGATTTTATCCGGCATAGGTCTTCCCAAGGTTTATGCACAACGAATCGTTCGCGCTGATACTATTCAAAAAAGTATCCCAAAAGATACCGCCAGCAAGAGTCAAGATTTACAAACAACGGTATTTTATTCTGCTGTGGATTCAACGGTATTAGATGCTGACCAACAAATTGTGAATTTGTATGGAGGTGCTAAAGTCAAATACGGCAATATCAGTTTAGAGGCCGAGTATATTCGATTGGATTGGGCTAAAAATGAGGTGTATGCCAAGGGTAGCTATGACTCCACAGCTAAAAAAATGATGGGCCTTCCTGTCTTTACTCAAGGCAGCGATAAATATGACTCCGATGAAATTCGCTATAATTTCAAATCCAAAAGAGCCGTTATCAAAGGAATCGTTACCCAACAAGGAGAAGGCTTTGTTCAAGGAAAAAATGTCAAAAAAGACGAGGAGGAAAATCTTTATATCCGAAATGCCATTTATACTACCTGCAACTTAAGTCATCCCCATTTCAACATTAGGGCGAGTAAAATTAAGGTTGTAGGCAAAAAAGAAATCATCTCAGGGCCCTTTCACTTCGAACTTAACGATATTCCTTTACCCATTGGTTTACCCTTTGGATTTTTTCCCTATTCTCAGCCAAAAGAAGCAGGTAAATCAGGCATTCTGATTCCGACTTATGGTGAAGAGCCTTCTGGAAGAGGTTTTTACCTGCGTGACGGGGGCTATTACTGGGCGGCAAGTGAGAATATTGGAGTCCGTTTCACAGGGCAAATTTATTCCAAAGGAGGATGGGGTTTAGGAGCAAACTCCCAATACAATAAACGCTATCGATATACTGGTTCATTTAATTTAGCCTTAAATCGAAATAATTCTGGCTCAGAGTTTAACCCTAGCACACGGACGGACTTTGCCTTACAGTGGTCTCATAGTCCAAGAAGTTTAGGTAATTCTAGCTTCTCTGCCTCTGTGAACATAGCATCCAATTCATACAATCAATTCAACACCTTTAATACCCAGCAATACCTTTCTAATACCATCGGCTCATCTGTGCAATACACCAAATCCATTGGTCAAAATTTTAGAAGTGGTATTAGTTTACGTATCAACCAAAACACGACTACCCGCGTATTTGATGCAGGGACAGATTTCAATTTAGGTCTTAACCAATTTCAACCTTTTAAGAAAAAGAATGCCATAGCCGATCGCTTCATCGATCAGTTTAGAATTGGTATGGACTTTTCTGGAACAGTAAGTTTAACGAACCAAGTTTCTGATTTATATACTCGATACGAATTTGATGTATATCCCCGTGAGTCCAATAGCCAACGTGGTATAATTCAAAAGCCATTTATACCCAAAAATGCAGACGACTTGCCTCCTGGGGTGATTCCTTTGAATGGAAGCACTTTACCATTGTTGTTGGAAAAAGCACAAACTAAATTCAATTATAGCATTCCTTTGTCTTTACCCAACATTAAAATCAATCCTTACATTAACCTAACACCAGGTATTTCTTGGTCTGGGAACATGTACACGCGTTCGTATAAATACACGTATATGCCAACAGATTCTACCGTAAGAATCGATACGGTGGGTGGTTTGCCGAAATTTAGCTCACAAATATCCTTTTCAGCTAGCATGAATACCCGTGTTTACGGAACCATGCGCTTTTCCAAAGGTCGACTGCAAGCTATTCGCCACACCATGGCACCTAGTGTAAGTTTGAGTTATACGCCAGATTATTCCGATCCTACCTATGGATATTTTCAAGATGTTCGAATCAACAATAGAAAGTTTATTAATACGAATGGTGAAGAACAGGTTGGAGATATTAGAAGAATTAGCACCTTTGACCCAAGGCAACTTAGTTATGGAGGAGCCTCAGGTAGTATCAGTTTTGGTATACAAAACACCTTGGAAGCTAAACTAAAAACGAAATCTGACACAGCTACAAAAGAGTCCGAGAAAATCAATATACTGGACAATTTTGGCATTAATGGAAGCTATAATCTACTAGCCAAAGAATTTAATTTATCTAATTTGACCTTTAATGCTAACTCGAGAATCAAGCAATTTGACATCAATATTGCTGGAAATTTAGACCCCTATTTATACGTTCCAGATCAGTCTTTTGCCGTGGTAGGTAGAAGAACTCCGGATTTAATGGTGGCCAAAGGAGAGGGCTTTGCCCGTTTACAATCCTTTAATCTTTCGATTGGAAAGAGGTTTGCACCTGCCAAAGGCCAAGGAGAAAAAGTAAGTAAAAATGCCACGGAGGCACAGCTAAAACAAATCAATCGAAACCGAGATGATTATGTGGATTGGAATATTCCTTGGTCCTTTTCATTTAGTTATCAGTTTAGCATGAACCGAGCAGGATTGGCACCATCACAAAATATCAGTGGTCTAACTTTCCAAGGAGATTTAAGCTTGAGTGAAAAATGGAAGTTCTCCTTTAGCTCTGGTTATGACTTTAAATACAATGGTCTAACTTATACCAACGTATCCGTACACCGTGATTTACACTGCTGGGAACTCAATTTCAACTGGACGCCCATTGCTAGCCCCTTCTACGGAAGAGCAAGTAACTATTCATTTGATTTGCGCGTAAAATCAAGTTTACTTCAAGAATTAAAAATCTCTAGAAGAAGAAGTTTTTACGATAAAGGAGGATTTTAATTTAATTTATCTTTAAAAGCCTTAAGGAATTTATCCATTTTAGGCTTTATGACAATTTTACAATAAGGCTCCTCGCCATTCTGATTAAAATAATCTTGGTGGTAATCCTCAGCAGGATAAAAAGTACTTTCTGCTACAATCTCTGTTACAATTGGATTGGGAAATACCTTTTTGGCATTCAAATTTTGCTTCCATTGTTCAGCTGCCGCTTTTTGTTCAGGAGTATGGTAAAAAATCGCAGAACGATACTGAGTCCCGACATCCGCTCCTTGTCTATTTAAGGTCGTAGGATCATGGGTTTGCCAAAATATTTCAAGTAAAGTTTCAAAAGAAACAATCTTTGGATCATAGCTTAGCTGGCAAACTTCAGCATGGCCAGTTAACCCTGTACAAACATCACGGTAGCTTGGGTTTTTCATTTTACCTCCCATGTATCCAGAAACAACCTTCTGTACACCTTTAACCCGTTGATACACCGCTTCTACACACCAAAAACAACCGGCCCCAAAGGTAATCGTTTCTAATTGCGCATTACTTGTTTCTACTTTTGTCATTTTTGTATTTAATTTATCTTTTGTAGCGTTTCCACATGAAAAATGAGAAAAGCTTATTACTATTCCGAGAATCACCCAGGCATTTTTCATCAATTTCTCCATTATTTTAATTTTTAACGTAGTTTTGCGGACTTAAATTATAGATAGAACCAAAGATAAGCATGAAAAGTTATATTCAATCTGTTCGAGTAAACTGGTCTAAGGCTTGGGAAGAAAGTGCTTTTCGTTGGAAATTCATTGGGGCACTGCTTGTTTTCCTAATTTTTCCTTGGAAGGCAGATGATTATTTTCAATGGATTCAGCTCCGAGAAGGCATGTTAATACAAGACGTTATCTTAGCTAATATTCCGCCTATTAATGTTTCCTACCCTATTTTTGGCATTATTTATTGCAGTGTCGTCTATCTTTTATTTCAGCTTTTCCCTAGTCCTAAAACCTTTTTATGGTTTGCTTGGGGCTTCAATCTTGAAACAGTAATACGGCTCACTTGCATCTACCTGATTCCACTTAATCCACCGATAAATTTAGTGGATTTACATGACCCCTTAGCTGAAATTTTTATCTATGGGGAGAATTTAGCCATTACCAAAGATTTATTCTTTTCTGGCCATACAGCTACCATGGTTTTCGTTTGTTTTTTTTTACCGAAAGAGCGAGATAAAAAGTGGGCCTATGGCTTAACCTTGGTATTAATGGGGCTTTTGCTAATACAGCATGTGCATTATACCATGGATGTAGTAGCGGCACCGATAGTGACGATTGGAGCAATATACCTGGTGAAAAGGTGGTTGAAGTATTAACCTTTAGAGCGAATCGAGACTTTGTCTAATTGCTCAAAAACAGAGTTATTTGATTTGTACTCTGGTATAATATCCTTGATTTTAGCTACCAATTGATTACTTGTGCCATGGTCCAATATATGTTCCAATTCATTGCATTGGATTTCCATGTAAGAGTAACTAGGTGTATTTACTTTGGCAATTAAAATCTTAGGGTGATGTGTGGGTAATGTATTTTCATTGTTATTCAACAATTCTTCGAAAAGCTTCTCTCCTGGACGCAAACCCGTATATTTTATCTCAATATCTCGGTCAATGCGTAATCCACTTAAAGTAATCATCTTTTTGGCTAGGTCGATGATTTTCACCGAATCTCCCATGTCAAAAACGAATACCTCCCCTCCATTTCCCATGGTAGCCGCCTCCAGTACCAATTCACAGGCCTCCGGGATGGTCATAAAATAGCGGGTAATATCGGGATGAGTGACGGTTACTGGACCTCCCCTTTCGATTTGCTTTTTGAATAAAGGAATCACAGATCCACTGGAACCTAAAACATTACCAAATCGAGTAGCAATGAACTTGGTAGATACGCCTTCCAAATGATTCATGGACTGGGTATACATTTCAGCTAAACGTTTTGTCGCTCCCATCACATTGGTAGGATTCACTGCTTTGTCGGTAGATACCATCACAAAGCGCTCCACATGATACTCCGCTGCTAGCTCTGATAAAATTTTTGTACCCAAAACATTTATTCTAACGGCCTCATAGGGATTACTTTCCATAAGCGGAACATGCTTGTAAGCAGCTGCATGGAAAATAAAATTTGGTTTATGGGCAGAAATAATGCGAGACATTCGTTTTTGATCCGTCACATCTGCTACATAAACAGACATTTTGGTATTGGTAGGAATACTCGTCGATAATTCAAATTCTAAATCAAACAAGCCAGATTCTGCTTGATCAACCAATACAATGGAAGCGGGTAAATAGGCTACTAATTGCCTTACGATTTCACTTCCAATAGATCCTGCGGCACCTGTAACCAGAATAGTTTTACTAAATAATTGTTCTCCGACCTGTTTGTTATTCATTTGGATAACATCTCGGCCCAATAAATCTTCAATTTTAACATTATGAATTTGATTTACGGCAAACTCTCCTCCTACCCACTTCTCCATTGGAGGAAGTATTTTAACCACCACCCCACGATCCAAAAATACATCCGTAATCCTCTTTTTAACCTTTAGCGATATTTTATTAATCGCCATAATAACTTCTAGCCCATCGGTTTTATCCACAAACTTGTCCATGGCCTCCGACAAACTATAGACACGAATACCCTCAATGGTCTTCCCTATTTTTGAATCATTATCATCAATAAAACCTAAAATAGAATAATTGATACTTCGGTCATTCTGAATGACATTTTTAGTCAGCATTCCTGTATATCCAGCTCCGTAAATCAAGATTCCAACAGATGGCCTAAATTCGCGAATAAACGATTCATAGAAGGATTTTACCCAAAATCTCAATGAAACCATTAAGAATAAACAGATAAAGAAATCGATCAATAATATCGACAATGGCACATAATACTGCGTGTCTAAATTGAAGTAATACCTCACCACCAAAGAAAGCATGGTAGCCAAGAAAGTACCCGTAAAGACCGCTTTCAAAATAATAACGGCATCCTCTATACTAGTATGCCGGATAATACCCGTGTAAGATTGGAAATACAAAAAGGACAGTGCTCTAAAGGCAAAAAGGAAAAGAAAATGGTATTTGAAAGCATTGAAATCGATATCCGTTAAACGGAAATTCATGCGAAGTAAGGTTGCTACTGAAAAGGAGAAAATGACAATCCCCAAATCAAAAGCAAATACTAACCATCTGGATAGAAAGGTGTTGGAATATTTACTAAGGAGTAAAGATTGTGTCATAGAACCCTGTTACTTTCACCTTGCACTTTTAAAGAGCTTGGTAACAAAGTTACAAATTCTTGAAACAAAATATAAGTAAATTTATCTAACGGAAATTCATTTTTTAAATCAATGAATAGGCAGAGAGCATCTCTTTAATCTCACTTGGTGTATTCCACATGAGAACATCTAGCATGGATAATCCGGGGATAAACTCACTTGAATTTCCTTGGGAATAAGACGGTAATGCTTGTTTTAGGAAATTTAATTGAAATCCTAATGCCGCAAAATGCTCTTTTTGATATAATTCCTGACCATTTTGAGCATTGATATATTGTTTACTTCCCAAACAATCTGTAATGGCCATAAGCCTTTCTGCTCGTTCTAAATCTTTAGAAACAGCCATTTGAGAACTAAAATGAAATCTTTTTTCTAAACCTAAATACTCCCAAGTTTTAATTACACTTGAAGCCGCTAAATCAGCAATACTTTGGGGCTTTTCGTGTAGTACGGATTCTACCAAATCCATTACAGGCACAAATTGAGGTGCTTTTTTATAGGCTGATTGCAACTGTTGAATCCATTTGTTGGGGAATTCGGCCCCCCAAGCAATACTAGATTCTCTTATACTCTTATTTTGACTTTGTTTTTCTAAAGGAATGGTAAATAAGAAAGCATGTTGCTGCATTAAAATTTGATTCCGATTTATCCAACCTTTTTTGATGAACATCACGTCATCATAAAAGACGAAGTCATCTACCGCTTGGACTAATTGGAAATAGCCCAAATACGGAAAAAAATATGGCTGCATGATGGCTACTGACATATTATTGAGGGCCAAATCCAGGAGCTGTCAGCGCTACTACTTGTTCCGATTTCATGACTAAAACTCGCTCACCAGGAATATCAGTCATATACCCTATGGCCGTTACGTCTGTAATTTTACTTACTTTATCAAAATCTGATTGGGAGATTGTAAACACTAATTCATAGTCTTCCCCACCATTTAATGCGGCGGTTAAAGGACTTAAACTAAATTCGGTTGCCACTAAATAAGTCTCATCATCAATTGGTATATTTTTCTCAAATATCCTTGCTCCAGTTCCTGAAGCATTACATAGGTGAATGATTTCTGAAGCCAAACCATCCGAACAATCAATCATGGAAGTGGGTACAACCCCCAATTCTTTCAAATCATGGATTATATCAAAACGTGCCATGGGCTTAAGTTGGCGCATAACCACATAATTCTTTTCATTCAGCTCAGGTTGCATATCAGGATTGGCCAAATATACTTGCTTCTCTCTCTCTAATGATTGTAAGCCCATCAAGGCTCCTCCTAAATCACCTGTCACACAAATAACATCGTTGGGTTTAGCCCCACTTCGCTTTACGATTTGATCTTCTGCTACTAAGCCTAAGGCACTTACTGAAATGATTAAGCCTTGTGGTGAGGATGTGGTATCACCTCCTACCAAATCAATTTTATATTCTTCGCATGCTAGCTTTAAGCCTTCGTACAGTTCTTCTACCGCCTCCACGGAAAAGCGATTGCTGAGACCAATTCCAACAGAAAGCTGGGCAGGAATCCCGTTCATAGCTGCTATATCAGAAAGGGCAATGCTGGCTACTTTAAAACCTAAATGTTTAAGTGGAGTGTAAGATAAATCAAAATGGACTCCTTCAATTAATAGTTCAGTCGTAGAAACGACCTTAAAGCCATTGGCATCTAAGCTCGCTGCATCATCCCCGATCCCTATGCTTGTCCATGGTTGAAGCGATTTAAACCCTGAGGCTAATCGTTGAATGAGACCAAATTCTCCTAAAGTTCCTATTTCTGTTCTTTTCTCCATAAACTAGAAAAGCCGCCCAATGAGGCGGCCTCATGATTAATTTGCGATTAGGGATTAACTAAACTTAACCTAATCTTTTTATTACTTGCTTTGACATAAGCCGTGGTAGACTCCATCACTAAGGTACTAGCTGTTGGCACGCCTGAAATAGTAAATGTCAAGGTTCCACCCGTGCCGGTAGGCTCTGTTCCATCACTCGTTTTAAGGCTTGATAAGGTCAGCGTCTTGTTATCAGATGACAAGCTGTAGGTACCTGAGAATTTATTTCCATCATATTCTGTAAGAGAAACAGCAGGTGCACTAGATAAGTCCAATTTAAATTGAGCATATCCTGCTACTAAATTGGATGTGGCGGTTTTATCGTATTGTACATTCCCATCCCATTGAATATTGGAAGCCGACCAAACTTTTTTGATTAGGTCAGAAACGGAAGGGGCGGGAGGGGTTGGTGTGGGTGCAGGATCACTACTTTTACTACAAGCTGCTAAAAATGCCAAGCATAAGACGGAAATGAATACCCGAAATGTATTTTTCATAAATCCTGTAACATTAAATATCAAGTAAAATTAAAAATCTTTGCTGATAAAACGGCTTTTCATGCTTTTTATTTAGTTTCGTGCTAATTATTAACACTTTGGACTCCATACTTCCACACTACACCAAGGCACAATTGGCTTTAAGGAACGGTCAAGATCGTCCTGAAGTCTGGGTGGCATATTTAGGTAAAATATACGACATGAGCCATTCCCGTCTTTGGAAAAATGGTAAACATTACGAACATTGGGCAGGACAAGACTTAAGTGATGAATTAAAAGATGCCCCTCATACCGCCCAAGTATTTGAAAAATATCAAGCGATTGGCCTATTAATCTAATACCATGATTCTACTTATTGAAAGCGGCTCAAGCAAAACAGAATGGAGGTATATTTCTTCCCCTAACGAGGCTTATCAACGTTTTTATTCCTTAGGAATTAATCCCTATTATCAATCCCCCGAGAATATTGAAGCATCTCAAAAAGACGTTCTAGCTCAAATCAGTCAACTTAGCATAGAGGAGGTTTATTATTATGGAACTGGAATAACAGATGAAACCAAAAAAGAAATCATTCGAAATTTGCTGAGCTCTTACCTTCCTAGTGCGAAAGTAATTCAAGTGGAAAACGATTTAATCGCTGCAGCTAGATCTCTATGTGGAGATGATTCGGGAATTGCTTGTATTTTAGGAACTGGTTCAAATTCTGGTTTTTTCAATGGTGAAATGATTACAGAGCAAGTCCCTCCATTAGGTTTTTGGTTGGGAGATGAAGGCAGTGGGGGTTATTTAGGCAAAACACTTCTTTTGGCCTATTTACACCATGAAATGCCCCTAGACCTTCGTGAACTTTTTATAAAGCGCTATGGTGAATTGAATCGTTTAGAAATATTATCCAAAGCTTATCAAGGGGAATATCCTAATAGATGGTTTGCAGGCTTTTCTAAATTCTTATTTGATCACAGAAAGCATCCTTTTTGTTATCAATTGATTGAACATGCCTTTCAAGAATTTATTCGCTTATATGTTAGCAAATATGCTGAAGTGGCCACACAAAAAATCCATTTCACGGGGTCTGTAGCCTTTTATTATTCCGACATTTTGAAACAAGTCATAAGAAAAAATCGTTATCACCTTGGAAACATCAGTGAGGCTCCTATGGCGGGTTTAACACTATATCATAAATCTAAAAGATGGCCAGCATAAGTTAGGATGTTTTCAAGAAAATCATGCAAATAGCCTGATAATTATATAACTTTGCTAAGTAGAAGCCTTTGTAATCAATAAACTATTCGTATATGACTGCCAAATTAAAATCCATAGGGACCAAACAAAAGGCCCTTCAGATCAACCTAGATCGCAGTATATATGGTTCATTTGCAGAAATTGGAGCAGGACAGGATGTTGCTGCCAACTTTTTCAAAGCAGGTGGAGCCTCAGGTACCATAGCCAAAACCATTTCAGCCTACGATATGGCTTTTTCGGATGCCATCTATGGGGAAGAAGAATCAGGCAAATATGTTTGTGAGCCGCGTTTAATGAAAATGCTGAATCGTGAGTTCAAGTTATTGAAAGTACGATTAACCGAATCCGCTGACGAGAAACGATTTTTCTCTTTTGCCGATACGGTTTCAGCTTTAAATTATCAAAAAGATAATGATGCTCACGGTTGGGTGGGATTACGTTTTCAATTAAGTCCAAACGGCCCAGTGAATGATGTGGTCATTCACATCAACATGTTAGATAATGACAATATCCTGCAGCAGCAAGCTTTGGGGATTATTGGAGTGAATTTAATTTATGGTTGTTATCACTATCATGCAGACCCAGAAAAAATACTTGTTTCCTTATTGGACGACTTGTCTCCTGACCGCATAGAAATTGATATGATTCGTTTTGAAGGCCCTGATTTTAAGGACGTAGATAACCGATTGATGTCTTTATACTTGGTTAAGCATGGTTTTACCCAAGCAGCTTTATTTGGTCCAGATGGAAAGGTAATGCAACCTTATGATGCTCTTTCCAAGAAGCATATTGTTGCCATCCGTGGACGTTTTAGACCCGTAACAAATATCTTTTCAGATATGGTCAAAAAGGGAATTAAACAGTTTGAGAATGAGGCTGACATCGATGATGATAAAATTTGTGTAGTATCTGAATTGACCCTTCGTAACCTAGAAAATGAAGGAAACCATATTAATGAAAAAGACTTTTTAGATCGTGTTGATATTTTATGTTCTTTGGGACAAACCGTATTGATCTCGAACTTCCATGAATACTTCAAGTTAGTGGCCTATCTAAGTAAATTTAGTCGACTAAAAATGGCCTTGATCATGGGTATGCCAAATTTGGAATACATCTTCGAAGAAAAGCATTATACGCAATATCCGGGTGGTATTTTAACTGCTTTCGCTAGTCTATTTGGTTTAAAAATAAAGCTTTATTTATACCCAACTTTGGATGAAAACGGGCAATTGATCAATTTGAAATCTTTTCAACCGGAAGCTCATTTGACAGGTTTATTCCAATATTTATTGGAAAATGAAAAATTAGCGGATATACATTCCTATGATGAAAACTTGATGAAAATCCGTACCGATCGCGTATTAGATTTAATTCAACAAGGTTCAGGAGAATGGGAGAATTTGGTACCTAGTTCCGTGGTTAAGCTGATTAAAGAAAAAGCATTGTTTGGCTTTCCTGAGAAGACCTTGGTATAAATGATGTTAAATAAGTTCAATAAAAAAGGCAACATCACTGTTGCCTTTTTTTATTATTATTTCATCAAACCAATAAACTGGTCAAACAAATAGCGAGAGTCGTGTGGGCCAGGACTAGCTTCTGGGTGATGTTGCACAGAGAAGGCTTTTTTACCATTTACACGTAAACCCTCAACGGTTTGATCATTTAGATTGATATGAGTTAAAGTTGCTTGAGAACTTGTACTCAATTCCTCCATACGAACGGCAAAACCATGGTTTTGCGAGGTGATTTCAGATAGACCCGTCTCCAAGTTTTTCACGGGATGGTTTAAACCACGATGACCATTATGCATTTTATAGGTCGACAAACCGCAAACTTGAGCTAAAATTTGATGGCCTAAACAAATTCCAAATACTGGCTTGTCACTAGCTAAAAATTGGCTTACGGTTTCTACGGCATAAGGCATTACCGCTGGATCACCTGGGCCATTAGATACAAAATAGCCATCAGGTTGCCAAGCTGCAATCTCCTCGAAGGATGTTTTGGCAGGAAATACTTTTAAATAACAGCCACGGTCGCTTAGGTTAGTAAGAATACTTTTCTTCACTCCTAAATCAAGTACTGCCACTTTAAATTCCGCATTTTCCTCCCCTAGAAAGTAGGTCTCTTGGGTACAAACTTGGGAGGATAGTTCAAGTCCTTCCATATCAGGAACTTTAGCTAATTCTTTTTGCAATGAATCGATATCAAAAATTTCAGAGGAAATTAAGCAATTCATTACGCCTTTAGTACGAATATGACGAACCAAAGCACGGGTATCTATTCCTGATATTCCTACGATACCTGCATTTTCTAAATAATCTTGAAGAGAACCTGTGGCCGTAAAACGAGAGTTGACACTTGAAAACTCATTGCATACCATTCCAGCAATTTGTACTCGATTGGATTCCGCCTCTTGAGCATCCATGACACCATAATTACCGATATGGGCAGTGGTATTAATAATTACTTGTCCAGCATAGGAAGGGTCAGTATAAATCTCCTGATAACCCGTCATTCCTGTATTAAAACAAATCTCCCCTCCATGCGTACCTATCTTGCCTAATGCCTTCCCATGAAAGAGTGTACCATCTTGCAACAATAAAACCGCCGGAGTCGATTCTGTAATTTTCATAATGTATCTATGTTTGAATAATATTTTATCTAAAAAAAGGGCTTCAACTAATTAAAGTTAAAGCCCTTCAAAATTAAAAGAGAAAAAAATTATGCATCTTCTCCTTTTTCTTCTTTAGGCTCATCTGTTGATTCTTCTGCAGCAGGCTCTTCAGCGGCAGCTCCTTCTTCAACAACCTCAGCTGCTGGAGCTTCTGCTACTTCTTCAGCGGCAGCTACTTCCTCAACAACTTCAGCCGATGGTGCTTCTGCTACAGGAGCAGCAGCCTCAACGCCTTCTTTCTTTGCACCAGAACGACGACTTCTACGAGTTTTACCAGCTTTTTCAGCAGAAGCAGCTAACATAGTTTCGTTGAAATCAACCAATTCGATGAAACAAACCTCAGCGTTGTCACCAAGACGATTTCCTAATTTGATAATACGTGTATAACCACCTGGACGGTTAGCTACTTTTTCAGAAACGATTCCAAATAATTCTTTAACAGAATCTTTATTTTGAAGGTAAGAGAAAACAACACGACGATTGTTCGTGCTATCTGTCTTAGACTTAGTAATTAAAGGCTCTACATATTTACGCAATTCTTTTGCTTTCGCAACTGTTGTTTCGATACGCTTGTGTAGAATTAAAGAGGATGCCATATTGGATAATAAGGCCGCTCTGTGGGAAGCTGTTCTTCCTAAGTGATTGAATTTTTTTCCGTGTCTCATTGTGTTAATTCGTAAGTTAAAAGCCCTTTCGGACTGCGGTTAGTGAGTTTTTCATTACCACCACCTATTACTTATTTAAAAATTGAATAATTAATCTTCGTCTAAACGATATTTCGCAACATCCATTCCGAAGGTTAAGCCTTTTTCTTCAACTAGTTGCTCTAGCTCAGTTAATGACTTCTTACCAAAGTTACGGAACTTCATCATATCAGAAATCTCTAATTTCACTAATTCACCTAAAGTACGAACGTCAGCTGATTTAAGGCAGTTGTAGGCACGTACCGATAAATCTAGATCGGCTAAGGAAGTCTTCAATAGTTTGCGCATGTGTAACATCTCCTCATCTACTACATTGTCTTCTTCAGCTTTTGGCGTTTCGAAGGTCATAGTTTGGTCAGAGAATAACATGAAGTGTTGAATCAAAATGTAAGCCGCACCTTTCAATGCATCTTCTGGGTGGATAGAACCATCCGTTTCGATATCTAACACTAATTTTTCGTAGTCAGTTTTTTGCTCTACACGGGTATTCTCAATGCTAAATTTAACATTTTTGATAGGTGTGTAGATGGCATCAATGGCAATGTGACCAAAAGCTAATTCATTAGCACGAGGCTCATCAGCTGGTACATAACCACGACCTTTTTCGATGATTAACTCAACTTCTAATTCTTTAGAAGAATCTAAGTTGCAAATCACTAAATCAGGATTTAAAACGGTAAAGTAAGGCGTGAATTTAGCAATATCACCAGCAGTAAAGGCTGTTTGGCCTTTAACTTTGATACTAACTTTATTCTCCAAAATCTCTTGCGCCTTTTTAAGACGGATCTTCTTCAAGTTAAGGATGATTTCAGAAACATCTTCATGAACTCCTTCAATTGCTGAAAACTCGTGTAAAACACCAGAAATCTTAACGCTTGTAATCGCATAACCTTCCAAAGAGGAAAGTAAAATTCTACGAAGTGCGTTACCAATGGTAACACCGTAGCCTTTTTCGAGTGGCTTGAACTCAAATGTCCCGTGGAAGTCATCGGCTTTCTCCATCACAACTTTCTCGGGCATTTGGAATGCTAATATTGACATATTTCGTAGCTTAAAATGATCTTGAAAAAACGTTATTGATACTCTATTAAATTGTATTATTAAGCAGCTATTACTTCGAATACAATTCGACGATAGCTTGCTCGTTAAAGTTTTCAGGGATCTGATCTCTTTCAGGATAAGCGGTAAATTTACCTACTAATTCCACTCCATCCCACTCTAACCAGTTGAAACGCTTTGGTGAACGGCTCGCAAGCGAATCAGAAACAACCTCAAGAGATTTAGATTTTTCACGTACACCTACCAATTGGCCTGGGCGTAATGAGTAAGAGGGCACATTTACTACATCACCATCCACAATGATATGTTTGTGGATAACCAATTGACGAGCAGCACGACGCGTAGGAGCAATTCCTAAACGATATACTGTGTTGTCCAATCTTGCTTCACACATCTTTAACAAGTTCTCACCTGTAATACCTTCTTTAACAGCGGCTTTGTGAAACAAATTCTCGAACTGACGTTCTAAAATACCATAGGTATATTTTACCTTTTGTTTTTCCTTTAATTGGATGGCATATTCAGAAACTTTTGAACGTTTCCCTTTACCATGCATACCAGGAGCATAATTTTTACGAGCTAATGCTTTACTCGGACCTAAGATTGCCTCGCCGAAACGACGTGCAATTTTGGATTTTGGACCAGTGTATCTTGCCATTTTTTTTAAAAGTCAATGCCCCTCTTATGGGCAATGAAGTAATTAATTAAGTGAATAAATGATGTTGGAGAAAATAATTACTAATTACCCAACACGAATAATATTAAACGCGACGACGTTTTGGAGGACGACATCCATTGTGAGGCATAGGAGTAATATCCTTAATTAAGGAAACTTCGATACCTGAGTTTTGGATAGTACGGATAGCTGACTCACGTCCTGCTCCCGGTCCTTTTACAAAAACCTCTGCTTTTTTCATTCCCGCCTCAACAGCTACTGCTGCACAGTTAGACGCTGCCATCTGCGCTGCATAAGGAGTGTTTTTCTTAGATCCACGGAAACCCATCTTTCCTGCAGATGCCCAAGAAATTACCTGTCCTGCTGAATTGGTAATTGAAATAATGATGTTGTTAAAGGAAGCTTTGATGTGTACCTGGCCTACCGACTCAACTACCACCACTCTTTTCTTCGCTTTATCTTTTCTTTTTGCTTGTGCCATTGGATAAAATCAATAAAAATTGTGTAGGGGATTAGCCCCTGTTATTATTTAGTTACTTTTTTCTTGTTAGCAACTGTCTTTCTACGACCTTTTCTCGTACGAGAATTGTTCTTAGTTCTTTGGCCACGTACAGGAAGTCCTTTACGGTGACGCAAACCACGGTAGCATCCAATGTCCATCAAACGCTTGATGTTCAATTGAACCTCAGACTTAAGCTGTCCCTCCGTTTTGAATTCGGCAGCAATAATAGCACGGATGGCGCTAGCCTCCGTATCATTCCACTCACCAGCTTTCTTATCAAACGAAATTTCTGCTTTCGTCAAAATCTTTTGAGCAGTGCTACGACCAATACCGAAGATATAAGTCAACGCAATTTCTCCTCTTTTTTTGTCGGGAATATCAACCCCTGCAATACGAGCCATATAGGTAATTAATTGTTGTTATTAATCATTTAATACTTTCGAATTATCCTTGACGTTGCTTGAACTTAGGATTCTTCTTGTTGATGACATAAAGCTTTCCGTGACGACGAATGACTTTGCATTCTGCACTACGCTTTTTGATCGATGCTTTAACTTTCATATTTGTTTAATTTATGGGTCAAACCTTATTATTTATAACGATAAACTATTCTTGCCTTACTCAAATCATAAGGAGACATTTCTAACTTCACTTTATCTCCAGGTAGAATCTTGATGTAATTCATTCGCATTTTACCTGAGATATGCGCAATCACTTGATGCGTATTCTCTAATTCCACCCGAAACATCGCGTTCGAAAGGGCTTCCAAAATGATGCCGTCTACTTCGATCGAGGATTGTTTGGCCATAATTTTATGTTAAATATTCAACAAAACTGTTGATGTTTTTAATACTTCTTCAATGTAGCTAAAGGTAGTCAAGGCTACAGCCTCGTTTTTCCCTACCGCTACGGTATGCTCAAAATGGGCAGATGCTTTACGATCAACCGTGCGAATGGTCCAACCATCTTTATCTACGGTAATCTGTCGCTTTCCTAAATTAACCATCGGCTCAATGGCTATCACCATTCCCTCTTTCAATTTAGGTCCATCACCACGACGGCCATAATTGGGAACTTCAGGACTTTCATGTAGGTTTTTTCCTACACCATGCCCTACAAGTTCTCTAACCACGCCATACCCAAAACCCTCCGAATAAGTCTGAACAGCGGAACCAATATCACCGATACGTTTTCCGGCTACTGCCTGATTCATTCCTTGGTACAAAGACGCTTTTGTCCTTGTTAATAAATTTGCCACGTCCTCCCCAACTTCACCTATCGCATAGGTATAAGCACTATCAGCGTGGAAACCATGCTTGTAAACTCCTGCATCAATGGAGATAATATCTCCCTCTTTCAGTGCTAAACTTCCGGGTAATCCATGAACTACCACGTCATTTACTGAGATACAAAGTGAATAAGCATACTTTTTATCTCCTACTTGATAATTTAAAAAGGAAGGATGAGCCTCATTATCCTTGATAAATTCATAGGCGATTTTATCTAAAGCTAAAGTTGTTACACCCGGTTTAATGGCTTTGGCAACTTCCGCATGACACTTTCCTAAAATTTCACCATTCGCTTGAATGATGGCTAACTCTTGGGGTGTCTTTAAATAAATCATTATCTGCTAATCATTTCGGAACGCCCTTTTACACGTCCTGATTGCATCAAACCTTCATATTTACGCATCAACAAATAACTTTCAATTTGTTGCAATGTATCTAAAACTACACCCACCAAAATCAATAAGGATGTTCCTCCAAAGAAAGAAGCAAAACCTCTAGTGACCCCAAATAAATTAGCAATGGCTGGCAAAATAGCAATGATAGACAACATCAATGCTCCTGGCAAAGTAATGCGATCTAAAATACTAGCAATAAAATTAGAAGTTTCCTCTCCTGGCTTAACACCTGGAACAAAACCTCCTCCACGTTTCATATCATCCGAGATTTGTGTCGGGTTGATGGAAATCGCGGTGTAGAAAAAAGTAAATATCACGATTAAAAAAGCAAACAAAGCATTGTACTGCCAAGTGGTGAAATCACCAAATGCTTGAGCAACCGACTGAGCAAATTCACTTTTCTCTGCAAAAGATTGAGCAACTAAGCCTGGAATAAACATCAAAGCCTGAGCAAAAATGATGGGCATAACTCCTGAAGCATTTAGCTTTAAAGGAATATATTGACGCTCACCTCCTACTGACATCTTGCTTCCAACCACTTGCTTAGCGTATTGAACAGGAATACGACGAACCGCTTGGGTTACCATCACAGCTCCCATCACAACAAAGAATAAAGCAATGACTTCCAATATAAACAATAAGGCACCCGCCATACCACGTGAACCAGCTTCTTGTAATAAAGAGGCAGGAAAACGGGAAACGATACCAATCATGATCAACATGGAAATTCCATTACCAATACCTTTATCCGTAATTTTCTCCCCTAACCACATACACAACATCGTTCCACCAATCAAGATAGCTACACCATAAAGACGGAAAAACCAAGGATCAACCAAGATGGCTTCCGCAGGAATAGTGACTTGTAAATAGGTGAAACCTTGCGCTGCTGTAACAAAAATGGTTAAGATACGCGTGATTTGATTTAGTTTTTTACGACCAGATTCTCCATCCTTTTGCATCTTTTGGAAGTAAGGAAGAGCAATGGTCAACAACTGAATGGCGATAGATGCTGAAATGTAAGGCATGATACCTAAAGCGAATACCGAGGCATTACTTAGGGCACCACCAGAAAACATATTCAACAAACCAAAGAGACCACCATCACCGGCTTGTGTTAATTTAGTCGCATCTACACCTGGTAGAACGATATAAGAACCCAGACGGAAAAAGGCGATAAAAAGTAACGTATTAAAAATACGACCTCTTAATTCCTCAATCGCGAAGATATGCTTAAACGTTGTTATTAGCTTGTTCATTCGTTTAGAATAGAGGATTAACCAACAATAGCTTGACCACCTGCTGCTTCGATAGCAGCTTTAGCAGCACCAGAGAAACCTTTAACTGTAACTTCTAAAGCAGAAGTAACACTTCCACGACTTAAGATTTTCACTAAGTCAGACTTAGATACTAATCCGTGGCTGTAAAGTGTCTCAAAATTGATTTGCTTCAAACCAGTCGCATCAGCTAAAGCTTGTAAGGTATCCAAATTGATTGCTTTGTATTCTACACGATTGATATTTTTGAAACCAAACTTAGGTACACGACGTTGGATAGGCATCTGACCTCCTTCAAATCCACGCTTACGTGAATAACCTGAACGAGACTGAGCTCCTTTGTGACCACGAGCGGAAGTTCCACCAAGACCTGAACCTTGACCACGACCTACTCTTTTTCTTGTTTTTACCGAGCCTTCTGCTGGCTTTAATGAAGATAATTTCATGTGTATTGGGCTTAACGCTACCCTTAAGGGCAACTCGCAATTAAATTATATATTCTCTACTACAATTAAGTGATTGACTGCACGAATCATTCCTGCGATAGCTGGATTTAATTCTACTTCAACACTTTTACGGATCTTACCTAATCCTAGCGCTTGAATCGTACGTTTCTGAACTTCAGGACGCTTGATAGCACTTTTTACTTGGGTAATTTTAACTTTAGACATCGTATGTTCTATTTTAGAGGCACTAAGGCACTCGATTATCCATTAAATACTTTAGCTACAGAAATTCCTCTTTGGAAAGCCACGGTATGCGGAGCTCTCATTTTCACTAAAGCATCAATAGTTGCTTTAACTACGTTGTGAGGATTTGAAGAACCTTTAGACTTCGCTAATACGTCGTGAACACCTGCTGATTCTAACACAGCACGCATCGCACCACCGGCGATCAATCCTGTACCTGGAGCAGCTGGCTTCACTAATACGAAACCACCAGAGAATTTACCTAATTGCTCATGAGGAACGGTGTTCTTCAATAAAGGAATTTGGAATAAATTTTTCTTAGCGTCTTCGATACCTTTTGTGATAGCATCTGTTACTTCATTAGCTTTTCCTAAACCGAATCCTACGATTCCGTGACCATCACCTACTACAACGATAGCAGAAAAACTGAAACGACGACCTCCTTTTACCACTTTGGCAACACGGTTGATGGCTACTACTTTCTCCTTCAACTCACCCTCATTAACCTTAATTGGTTTTGCTTGTAAATGCGACATATCTTTTATTAAAATTGTAAGCCACCCTCGCGAGCGCCTTCAGCTAATGATTTAATTCTTCCGTGATACAAATAACCGTTACGATCAAAAACCACTTTCGTGATTCCAGCAGCCTTAGCTTTATCGGCGATAGCTGTTCCAACTAATTTGGCAGCTTCTACATTGTTATTCACTTTTCCTTTTTTGTAAGAGGTAGCAGACATAATCGTCTTACCACTCAAATCATCCACCAACTGCGCGTACATCGCTGTGTTGGAACGGAAAACAGTTAAACGAGGACGTTCTGCTGTTCCCTTTATTTTCGCACGTATCGCACGTTTAATGCGAAGTCTACGTAAATCTTTTGTTGTTGCCATATTGCTTTAACTTGTTTGTGTGGATTTCCGGCCCACGCTTTCTATTTATTTCTTACCACCTGCTTTACCTGCCTTGCGACGAACCTGCTCACCCACAAAACGTACACCTTTACCTTTGTAAGGCTCCACTGGACGAAGTGATTTGATTTTAGCTGCCACTTGACCGATCAATTGCTTGTCGATACCTTCTAAATTAACCATTGGGTTCTTTCCTTTTTCCATCGCAGTCGTAACTTTGATTTCCGCTGGAATCGCCATGAAAATAGCGTGAGAGTAACCAAGGCTTAATTCCAAGATATTACCTTGGTTTGCTGCTTTGTAACCCACACCAATGATTTCTAAATTTTTAACGAAACCTTCACTTACACCAACAACCATATTGTTGATCAATGAACGGTATAAACCGTGCATAGCTTTGTGACGCTTCTGCTCTGTTGGACGCTTCACGGTCAACACGTTTCCTTCGATTTCAATAATGATATCTTGGTCTACTTGTTGAGATAAAGTTCCTTTAGGGCCTTTAACTGTTACCAAATTACCAGCGTTAACATCTACTGTTACACCTGCAGGTAGGTTGATAATTTTATTTCCTATTCTTGACATGAAAATGTAGTTTTTGCTTAGATTTCGAGCTTAGCTCCTTTCAGCGTTAAACAATTAATTATTAATATACGTAGCAAAGTACCTCACCACCTACGTGTAGCGTACGCGCTTCTTTATCTGTAATTACTCCTTTCGAAGTAGACAAGATAGCGATACCCAATCCGTTTAATACGCGTGGTAACTCTTCAGCTCCGTTGTACTTACGTAAACCTGGCTTAGAAATACGAGTCAAATTAATGATCGCAGGTTGCTTAGTAACTGCATTGTATTTCAAAGCAATCTTGATGGTTCCTTGAACTGTAGTATCATCAAATTTATAATTTGAAATATACCCCTTGTCAAAAAGCACCTTCGTGATTTCCTTTTTAATGTTGGAAGCAGGAATTTCAACTACCCTATGGCGTGCCTTCAAGGCATTTCTCAATCGGGTTAAATAGTCTGCTATAGGATCTGTCATTGTTTTTAAATTTGCCGCAAGCCATTAAAAAGGCCTGCAAAATTACAAAAATGAATTTAATTAATCAAATTTTATATTACCAGCTTGATTTGGTCACTCCTGGAATCAATCCATTGGATGCCATTTCACGGAAAGTAACACGGCTAATGCCGAATTTACGCATATAACCACGAGGACGACCAGTCAACTTACAACGGTTATGAAGACGTACTGGAGAAGCATTTTTAGGTAACTTATCCAATCCTAGGTAATCACCAGCTGCTTTCAATGCCGCTCTTTTCACTGCATATTTAGCAACTGCTGCTTCGCGTTTTCTTTCTCTAGCTTTTACTGACTCTTTAGCCATGATGTAAAAATTTTAAATGTGTTAGTAGCCGGTGGCTAATTATTTTTTAATATTGGAAAAAGGCATTCCTACCGCAGCCAATAAAGCGTATGCTTCTTCATCTGTATTAGCAGTAGTCACAAATGTGATGTCCATACCAGATATTTTAGCTACTTTATCTATGGAAATTTCAGGGAAAATGATTTGCTCTTTAACACCTAAAGTATAGTTTCCACGACCGTCAAATCCCTTTTCTGAGATTCCTTTAAAGTCACGCACACGAGCTAAAGAAACCGTAGTTAAACGATCTAAAAACTCATACATACGATCTCCACGCAACGTTACTTTCACACCGATAGGCATATTTTCACGTAATTTAAAGTTAGAGATCGCCTTTTTAGAAATCGTTGCTACTGCCTTTTGACCAGCAATTTGCGTAATTTCTTCTACAGCTACATCTACTAGCTTTTTGTCCGCTACAGCGGCTCCTACACCTTTGTTGATTACGATTTTAGTAATCTTAGGCACTTGCATCACAGACTTGTACTGAAACTTTTCTTTCAAGCTAGGTACAACCTCTTCTACAAAACGTTTTTTTAATCTAGGTACTGCCATTTTTGTATATGTTGTGGATTTCCGACCCACGCGTTAAATTCTATTTATGCAATAAATTTTCCTGTTACTTTAGAGTAGCGCTGTAACTTACCCTGCTCGTTAACTTTACGACCAGTACGTACAGGCTTTCCGTTTTCAACCACCATCAAATTTGAGATGTGGATTGAACCCTCACGCTTTTCAATACCTCCTTGAGGATTGCTTGCTGAAGGCTTAACGTGCTTCGTTTGCAAATTAGCTCCTTCTACAATTGCACGAGATTTCTCAACGATCACTTGCTTGATAACACCCGTTTTACCTTTGGCATTACCTGCAATCACCATCACAGTATCTCCTTTTTTTACGTGCAATTTTGTTTGCTTGCTTGTATTATTTTCCATGGTATGATTTTTTCTATTGGATACCCAATATATCTATCTATTTATAAAACTTCTGGGGCTAAAGAAACGATCTTCATAAAACCAGCCTCACGTAATTCACGTGCCACAGGTCCAAAAATACGTGTTCCTCTTGGCTCATCGTTCGCATTTAATAAAACGGCTGCATTATCTTCAAAACGAATATAAGTACCATCTTTACGACGAATTTCTTTTTTCGTACGAACAACTACTGCTCTTGAAACTGTTCCTTTCTTCATGCTTGAAGAGGAAAGAGCCGACTTAACTGAAACTACAATTTTATCGCCTACAGAAGCATATCTTTTTCCAGTACCTCCCAAAACGCGAATCACTAAAACTTCTTTCGCTCCAGAATTATCCGCTACACCCAATCTTGATTCTTGCTGTAACATTATCTTTGATCTTTAAATTTTAAATTTTGAATAACAAGAGTGTGAATTATTTCGCTTTTGCGATTACTTCTACTAATCTCCAACGCTTATTTTTAGAAAGAGGACGGGTTTCCATCACTTTCACTGTATCACCAATTCCGCACTCATTATTCTCATCATGAGCCATCAATTTAGTGGTCTTCTGTACGAATTTTCCGTACAAGGGGTGCTTAACCTTACGGTCTACTGTAATAGTGATTGATTTATCCATCTTATCACTAACCACTTTCCCAATCCTTACTTTTCTTAGGTTTCTTTCTTCCATGGTTGTTGGACTTGTTAAACAATTGACCATTAGCAATTCCGAAATGGTCTATTAAAAATTAATAATTAATTAAGCTTTTGCTTGCGCCGATAAAGCTGTCTCTAAGCGGGCAATCAATTTACGAGTTTCACGAATGCGCATTGGATTCTCAATCGGAGAAATGGCATGTGCCAATTTCAAACGAGATAAGTTCTCCTGCTCTACAGCGATTTGCTGTGTCAATTCCGCTACTCCTAATTTGTTTATTTCTGCGTTTTTCATAACGATGCTATTTAAATTTTAAACCTGGGGCTTAAAACTCTATTCTGAATAATCTCTACGTACTACGAATTTTGTACGCATCGGTAATTTCTGAGCTGCTAAACGCAAAGCTTCTTGCGCTAAAGCTAAAGGAACACCCGCTGATTCGAACAAAATAGTACCTGGACGAACGTTGGCTACCCAATACTCAGGAGCTCCCTTTCCCTTACCCATACGAACCTCTGCAGGTTTCTTAGTGATAGGTTTGTCAGGGAAAATACGAATCCAAACTTGACCTTCACGTTTCATGGCACGAGTAACCGAAATACGAGCTGCTTCAATTTGGCGAGCTGTAATACGACCTGGCTCCAAAGATTTAATAGCGAATGATCCAAAATCAATTTCGTGGCCACGGGTAGCAACCCCTCTTACGCGACCTTTTTGCTGCTTACGAAATTTCGTTCTTTTTGGTTGTAACATCTTCTTATAAGTCTAATATCTAATACAAAATAATTATGGATGCTTAGCGCTTTCCTCCACGGCCACGGTTTGCACCGCCAGCACCTGGTTTGTTGCGATCACCACCTTGATCTGCTCCTTCTGGACGACGAGAACGTCCTCCACCGCGACGGTCATCATCACGACCACGTGGGCCACGATCACCAGGACGAGAATCTGCCGAAGTAGATTGCAAGCCCATGTTCGCATTTGGAGATAAATCACGCTTTCCAAAAACCTCTCCACGGAATACCCATACTTTGATACCGATTTTACCGTAAACAGTTAATGCTTCAGAGATAGCATAGTCCACATCAGCACGCAATGTGTGCAATGGGATACGTCCCTCCTTATATCCTTCAGAACGTGCCATTTCAGCACCACCTAAACGACCTGATAATTTCAATTTAATACCCTGAGCACCTACACGCATCGCTGAAGCAATAGCTTGTTTCATCGCACGACGGAAAGAGATACGAGCTTGTAATTGTTGAGCAATCGCTTCTCCAATTAATTTAGCATCGATTTCAGGACGTTTAATTTCAAAAATATTGATTTGAACGTCTTTTCCAGTGATCTTTTTCAACTCCTCTTTTACCTTATCGACTTCGGCACCTTGCTTACCAATTACGACACCAGCACGCGCTGTGTTGATCGTTAATGTGATACGCTTTAAAGTACGTTCAATAATAACTTTAGAGATAGATCCCTTTGGAATACGAGCAGCTACATACTTTCTGATCTTCTCGTCCTCAACCAATTTATCCGCGAAAGTCTTACCACCGTACCAGTTAGAATCCCAACCTCTTACGATACCTAATCTTAATCCAACGGGGTTAATTTTTTGTCCCATTTCTTGTTATATCTAATAGTTAATTATTCAGCTGAATTTGTTTCCTCTAAAGCAGGTGCTGCCGAAGAAGCCACTACTAAAGTGATGTGATTGGATCTTTTCAAAATCCGGTGACCTCTTCCCTGAGGAGCAGGACGTAAACGCTTGATAGATGAACCTCCATCTACGAAGATAGTCTTGATGTATAAATCAGCTTCTTCGATTTTAGCGTCCTCATGTTTGTTCTGCCAGTTAGAGACTGCTGATAATAACAATTTTTCAATTGCTTTAGCACCCACTTTAGGCTCAAACTTTAAAATACCTAAAGCCTTAGATACTTTTTGTCCGCGTACCATATCCGCTACCAAACGCATCTTTTGAGGCGAAGTAGGAACATTTCTTAATTTAGCAATAGCTTCCATTTTTCAATTTCTGATTATAAGACCCGTAGGTCAATATCTTTACTTTTTACCCTTGTCTTTTTTCGCTATGTGACCACGGAAGTTACGGGTCGGCGAGAACTCACCTAATTTGTGACCTACCATGTTTTCAGTTACATAAACTGGAATAAATTTATTTCCGTTGTGAACCGCAAACGTGTGGCCTACGAAATCTGGAGAAATCATTGAACGTCTTGACCATGTTTTGATCACCGACTTTTTGCCGGATTCGTTCATCACCTGTACCTTGTTGTCAAGGCGGTAATCAATGTAAGGACCTTTTTTTAGTGAACGTGCCATCTACTATTTTTTTCTTCTACTGATGATAAGACGATTAGTGTGTTTCTTTGGATTACGAGTTTTCTTACCCTTAGCCAATAAACCGGTACGAGAACGTGGGTGACCTCCTGAAGCGCGGCCCTCACCACCACCCATCGGGTGATCTACTGGGTTCATCACCACACCACGAACACGTGGACGGCGACCTAACCAACGATGACGACCTGCTTTACCCAAGTTCACGTTCATGTGATCTGCATTGGATACAGTACCGACAGTTGCTAAACAACGAGCCAATACCATACGCATCTCACCTGAAGGCAACTTAAGCGTGGCGTATTTACCATCACGTGCTAATAATTGAGCATAAGTTCCTGCCGAACGAGCCATTTCAGCTCCACGACCTGGTTGCAACTCAATTGCGTGTACCAAAGTACCCAATGGGATGTTTGCCAAAGGCAATGTATTTCCAATCTCGGGAGCCACTGACTCACCAGAGATAACTGTTTGACCTACTTGAATTCCTTGTGGAGCCAAGATATAAGCCTTCTCTCCATCTGTATACTCAACAAGAGCAATACGTGAAGTACGGTTTGGATCGTATTCTACTGTTAACACAGTAGCCGAAACATCAAATTTAGAGCGAGTAAAATCAATTACACGGTAACGACGCTTGTGACCCCCTCCGATGTAACGCATCGAACGACGACCATCTGCATTTCTACCACCTGTGCGCTTGATAGGCTCCAAAAGGGGCTTATACGGCTTGTCCGTAGTAATCTCCTCAAACGTTGGCGCGATGCGCTGACGTTGGCCTGGAGTTGTTGGTTTTAATTTTTTAATAGCTGCCATTTATTTTAGTTCAAATTATCGGGATGAACCCCCTTAATACATTCTAATTAAATTCCTTGGTAGAAGTCAATAACTTCTCCAGTTCCTACTGTAACGATTGCCTTCTTAATCGTAGAAGTACGTCCAGAAGTAATCTTAGTACGAGTGCTCTTGGATTTTTTCTTTCCAATTTGACGCATGGTTTTTACATCCAATACCTCTACTCCGTACATTTTCTTAACCTCCTTGGCAATCTCAATCTTGTTTGCAGTTAATTCAACCACAAATACATACTTGCCTTTTTCTTGCATGGCTTGCGACTTTTCAGTCAAGGCCGGACGTTTAATAATGCCCATGGTATATTTCGTTTATAACAGAACTAGGTTCTGAAAATTATTTACTAAAAGATGATTCAATTTTTTGGATCGCTGCTTCTGTGATCAACAATTTAGTTGCGTTAACTAAATCATATGTATTCACATCTGATGCTGTCGAAACCTTAGCTTTTGGAACATTACGTCCAGACAATACAACATTCTTATCTACTTCTGGAGTGATTAATAATGTTTTGGTATTATCTAAAGAGAAAGCTTTCAACATAGTCAAATACGCTTTAGTTTTTGGAGTGTCAAATGCCACTGAATCCAAAATCGCGATATCTCCACTCTGTGCTTTAGCAGCTAGAGCTGACTGGCGCGCCAAAGACTTCACCTTTTTGTTCAATTTGAAATGGTAATCACGCGGACGTGGACCGAAGATACGACCACCACCTTTCATCAAAGGAGATTTCATCGAACCGGCACGTGCACCACCTGTACCTTTTTGTTTTTTAATCTTACGAGTAGAACGTGATACTTCTGCACGCTCTTTCGCCTTGTGTGTTCCTTGACGTTGATTCGCCAAATATTGCTTCACATCCAAGTAAACCACATGCTCGTTTGGAACAATGCCAAAGATCTCGTCAGAAAGGGTTACTTTCTTTCCGGTATCTTTACCTGCTATGTTATATACTGCTAATTCCATAATCAGAATGTCTATTGTTAAAGGCTTGCACCTTTATGGGTTTTAATTTTCAATAATTACGTATGAGTTCTTCGCTCCAGGAATTGATCCTGATACCACCAAAAGGTTTTTGTCTGGATAGATTCTCAAAACCTCTAAGTTTTGAACCTTAACACGATTTCCTCCTGTGCGTCCAGCCATACGTAAGCCTTTGAATACACGTGATGGGAATGAACAAGCTCCAATAGAACCTGGGTGACGACCACGATTGTGCTGACCGTGAGTTTGACCACCCACACCACCAAATCCGTGACGCTTTACAACACCTTGAAAACCTTTACCCTTAGAAGTTCCTACCGCATCAATGAAGGTTCCAACTTCTAACATTTCTACTGTTAATACATCTCCTAAGTTCAATGGTTGTTCGAACGTGCGAAACTCTACCAATTTTTTCTTTGGAGTTGTGTTAGCTTTCTTAAAGTGACCCAACAAAGATTTTGTTGTGTGCTTCTCTTTCTTTTCACCGAAACCGATCTGAACAGCGTTGTAGCCTTCGTTCTCAACAGTTTTCACTTGCGTTACTACACAAGGGCCGGCCTCAATCAGCGTACATGCAACGGATCTACCGTCTTCCATGTATAGGCTGGTCATTCCGATTTTTTTACCAATAATTCCAGACATATAATATTTTGTTTAAAAAAATTATGCTCACAAGGCTAACTATGGCTTGTTGTGAGACTTTTATTCATAAATCATTGTTACCAATGACGAAGAATCAATAAAAATTGCAGATTGGCGTAAAGCGACAAGATGGAGGCGCTGTGGATAACAGCGAGAAACACCTTGTGTAGCTTAATATTCAATCAATGGGTTGGGCATTCAACATTCATTAATCAATACCAGTTCTAACACAAAAATCGAGCTTACCTCAATTTAAAACCATTTCGACTCGCATTTTTGATGTTTTAAATAAATTCGAGAAGTTCTGCCAACCTCTTTCTGAATAAAAAACTGCGTTTGTCGAACGGGAGTGCAAAGGTAGGAAAAATATTAATACATCCAATAGCTCAAATAAAAATATTTTTTAGCTAATCCCCTGAGTCTGTGTATTAATCGGAATTTAGCCTTAGAATTTGTGCATTTTTACTAAATTTGTGGCCTACTCACCTGTTAATCAGGTAGTTTTTATTTATTTCCCAAGAAAAAAAATCATTATGTCAAGTTTAACCAACCAAAAAGGTGTTTTGCACGGAGATGCCGTACAGGAATTATTTGAAATTGCTAAAAAGCATCAATTTGCATTACCTGCGGTAAACGTTACAGGAACTGACACTGTTAACGGAGTATTAGAAGCTGCAAAGGCAGTTAATTCTCCTGTCATTATTCAATTCTCTAATGGCGGTGCTCAATTTTATGCTGGAAAATCTCTTCCTAATGGAAACCAAGAAGCATCCATCGCTGGAGCTATCTCAGGTGCTTACCACGTCCACCAATTAGCTAAAGTTTATGGTGTTCAAGTAATTCTTCATACTGATCACTGTGCTAAAAAATTACTTCCTTGGTTGGATGGACTTTTGGATGCAGGTGAAAAATTTTATGCTGAAACAGGACAACCTTTGTTCTCTTCTCATATGATCGACTTATCTGAAGAGCCTTTAGAAGAAAATTTAGAAATCTGTGCCAAGTACCTAACTCGCATGGCCAAGATTGGCATGACGCTTGAAATTGAATTAGGTGTAACGGGTGGTGAAGAAGATGGAGTTGATAATTCAGATGTTGATTCTTCCAAATTATATACGCAGCCAGAAGAGGTAGCTTATGCCTATGAAGTATTAAATGCCATCTCGCATCGCTTCACTATTGCTGCAGCTTTTGGAAACGTTCATGGAGTTTATAAGCCAGGAAATGTGAAGTTGCAACCTGTTATTTTGAAAAACTCTCAAGATTTCATTCGTAATAAATATGCTTTAGCAGCTGAAAAACCGATCAACTTCGTATTCCATGGTGGTTCTGGTTCTTCTCGTGAAGAAATTCGTGAGGCTATTTCTTATGGAGCTATCAAAATGAATATCGATACCGATTTGCAATGGGCATTCTGGGAAGGTATTTTAAATTTCTACAAGGAGAAAGAAGCCTATTTACAAGGTCAAATCGGCAATCCAACAGGCGACGATGCTCCAAACAAGAAATATTATGACCCTCGTGTTTGGTTACGCAAAGGAGAAGATACGTTTGTAGCCCGTTTAAAATCTGCCTTTGAAGATTTGAATGCCAACAACGCAAATCAATATTTATAATAAGTTAGGGCATATATTATGTTTAAAAAGGGAGCTCCAACGAGCTCCCTTTTTTATTTCTTAAAGTTTGTTGCCATTGTAGCACAGCACTGATTTTAAAGTAAAAGAGGTTAGAACTAAGGAATTGAGACTGAAGTATGATCGTGTAATGTTTGGTGCTTGGCTGCTAGATTTTAGCAGGTGGTTATTTGGTATTGGTTCAGAGATTTTAGTTTTTAGTTCGGAATTCATAGGTCACAATTTATTGTTCTCCGTTCTTCGTTCTCTGTTCCCTGTTAGATTTGACAACTTTTAAAAAGTTGTCAAATCTAACAGGGAATAAAATAATTAAATCTTGATTCAAAGATGATGGATTTTAAAGTCATTATTCGTCTGTCAACAAAAGAATATCAGTTTCCTTGAATTCTCTGAAATGAAAATCAATAAACTGTTTTCTTCCCCCAAACCACTCTAGGACAAAATCTCTTTTCACAAAACTTTTTTTGAATTGTAATATTCTGCCAAATGAGCTCCATTCCCATTGCCTAAAATTATCAATTAATCCATGTTTCTGAGGATTTACATGGATATAACTTATTAATGTAGATAAATCCTCTGGCTTAGCAATACAAACTCTTTTGAATGGAGTTTGGAATAAAGTGCCAACCCGACCATGTTGTTTATTAAATGCCATGGTGTAGGATTGAAAGAATTTTTTAAGCCGATTTGAGATTAATTGATGTACAGTTTTACCCTCCAATTCCTCTTCAGTAAAATGATTCACTTGGACTAAAAAATGAAAATGATTATCATTTAAACTGTAAGCAATTACATCTAAATATCCATCCAAATATTTATTCCATTGTCTTAAAAAATAGGCATAATTTGACCTGGACTTGAAAATTGATTTCTTATCAATCCCTCTATTATAAATATGAAAGAAATCTCCAGCAGTAAATTGAGTGTAATAATGTTCAACAAAGGCCATCTTGTAAAAGCTTAAAAACGAAGCTAACCATCACGACCTTCAAATAACTTCCGTGGCATCAAATTATCAATTACTTGATTATTTCCGACCGAAATGAAAATGGATTGAATTTGCGACTACATTTGACAAAGAAATTCCAAAATAGATTCGTCAAGAGAGTACTTAGATTTGACAACTTTTAAAAAGTTGTCAAATCTTAAAAAAATCACCCCCCCAAACCCCCAATCATTTCTTAAAAATCAACCCTTTCGTTAATTCATTTAGAGCTTTAATCTTGGATTCAAAATCTCCTTTTAGGTCTTTTCGCAAAGTTTCTAAACTATCCAGTGATGTCTGAATATCTTCTGGAATTACTTCTTCTAAAAAGGCCCTTATACGCTTAGCTAAGGTAGGGGATTTACCATTGGTCGATATCGCAATTTTAAGATCTCCCTTTTGAACGATGGAGCCTAAATAAAAATCACATAATAATGGCGTATCTGCCACATTACACAATAAATGTCTTTTCTGAGCTAAGGCTTTGATCTCTACATGCAATTCATATTGATCCGTGGTACAAATGACCAAATCCCTATTCTCCAAATCCTCTTCTTCAAATGCCCGATGGATTAATTTTACATGTGGATATGCCTTCAAATAAGCCAAAATCTCGTCACGAAAAAACGGCGCCACTATACTTATTCTAGCTTCAGGGGAATTTTTCAACATGGCTGAAACCTTTTCTAAAGCTACATTCCCTCCCCCAACCACCAATACGTCTAGTTGTTCCAATTTTAGAAAAACAGGGAATAACTTATTTTGCCCTTCCATCGATTAATTTTAAGCAGTTTTCTTACCCGCCAATTGTCCACAAGCCGCATCTATATCTTTCCCCCTAGAACGGCGAACATTAACAATCATCTTTTTACTTTCTAAAAAGGCGGTAAACTTGGCCAAAGCATCTGCTTCTGCATTCACAAATGTCGCCTGAGCAATCGGATTGTATTCGATTATATTGATCTTGCAAGGTAATTTTCTTGCAAACTCCCACAATTCCTTAGCATCTTCTACCGAATCATTAAACTTATTGAACATGATATACTCTAACGTAATTTCATTTTCAGTCTTATCATAAAAATACCGTAAGGCCTCCGCAAGAGCGACCAACGTGTTTGTCTCATTGATGGGCATTATTTGATTCCTTTTGGTATCGTTCGCCGCATGAAGAGATAATGCCAAATTAAATTTAACATGATCATCACCCAACTTCTTAATCATTTTTGCTATCCCCGCCGTAGAAACCGTGATGCGCTTAGGAGACATTCCCAATCCATCCGGAGAAGTGATTTCATCAATTGATTTCAACACATTGGCATAATTCAATAAAGGCTCCCCCATTCCCATATAGACAATGTTGGTCAAAGGAATACCATATTTTTCTTGTGCCTGATCTCGAATCAAAACAACTTGATCATAAATTTCAAATGATTCTAGGTTGCGCTTTCGATCCATATAACCCGTAGCACAAAAACTGCAAGTCAAAGAACAACCTACTTGAGATGAAACACAGGCTGTCATTCGCTCCCGGGTGGGAATTAATACTCCTTCTACTAAATGACCATCATGCAATTTAAAACTCGACTTAATGGTTCGATCAGAGCTAACCTGCATGTCTGCAACTTGCACACATTGTAAAGAAAAATGCTGATTTAACCACTCCCTGGTAGTTTTAGGAATATTTCCCATTGCTTCAAAACTGCGGGCAGATTTTTTCCATATCCACTCATGAACTTGCTTTGCTCGAAACGCAGGATCTCCATGCTGAATCATTAGCTGCTTCAACTCATCCAAACTGAGCTTTCTAATGGCCCCTAATTCATCTTTCTTGGTTAATTCCGACACATTATTTCTTTAAAAGTTCCCCTACCTTAGTTGAAATGGCTTTCCCATCAGCCAATCCGGCCAATTGCTTACTCGCCACTCCCATAACTTTTCCCATATCTGCTGGACTACTAGCTCCCACTTGACTGATAATGGCTTGTATCTTTTCTGTCAATTCTGAATCACTCAATTGTTTAGGCAAAAACTCCTCAATAATACTTAATTCAGCTTGCTCTTTCTCGGCTAAATCTGGTCTATTCTGAGTTACGTAAACTTCCAAAGAATCCTTACGCTGCTTAGCGGCCTTCATCAAAATCTTCATCTCCGTATCTGCAGATAACTCTCCAGCGTTTGAACCAGAAGTTTCCTCTAATAAAATAAGTGATTTGATAGCTCGCAATGCACGTAGTCTATCGGCATCTTTGGCACGCATCGCGTCTTTGATCCCGTTCTCAATAGTAACTTTTAATGACATGTTTTTATTCTTTAAAATGAGCTTTGACTCCCTCCAAAAATTCTCGATTATTACTCAATCGAGGGACTTTATGCTGACCTCCTAACTTTCCTCTTTCTCGCATCCATGCGTAAAAAGTTCCCTGAGGTGCCTGATGAATAATGGGTGGGCCTAATACCAAATCATACGACCGCTTCGCATCATAATCTGAATTAATCTCGCGGAGGGTTTGATCCAATATCTCCACAAAGGTATGCATTTCTTTTGGTGCTTTTGAAAATTCTATAATCCATTCATGACTTCCCCTTTGCCCTCCATTCATATAATTGGGTGCCGCCGTATATTCCTTGATCACCGAATTCGTCATTAAACAAGCCTTAGAGATAGCCTTTTCTGCATTTTCCATAATGACTTCCTCCCCAAAGGCATTGATAAAATGCTTGGTTCTACCTGATATTTTTATCCGATATGGATCTAATGAGGTAAAACGAACTGTATCTCCAATTTTATAACGCGATAAACCGGCATTAGTGCTTATTACCAAAGCGTAATTGACATCCAATTCCACTTGAGTTAAATCAACAATCGTGTCTTGCTCTTCTCCTTCGTCATTTATAGGAATGAATTCATAAAAAATTCCATAATCCAACATCAATAATAATTCATCGTTCAACGATAAATCATCTTGTATTCCAAAGAATCCTTCCGATGCATTATAAATTTCAAGAAAACCTACCCCCTGATCTCTAAATACTTGTTTTTGAAATAATTCCCGATACGGACCAAAGGCTACAGCTCCGTGAATCATAAATTCAAAATTCTCCCAAACCTCCAAAATAGACTTCTTCCCGGTAATTTCTAAGATTTTTTCAATCAAAACCAAGGTCCAAGTGGGAACCCCTAAAATACTCGTTACATTTTCTTTGGATGTCTCCAAGGCCATCCGCTCAATCTTTTGATCCCAATCGTCCATCAAAGCTACCTCCAAAGATGGCGTTCGAATCATTTGGGCCCAAACGGGTAAATTCTTCATAATAACCGCCGAAACATCTCCTACAAGTACATTAGGGTTAGTGGGGCAACTAGACAAACTTCCACCAATGGATAATCCTTTTCCTTCAAAAACCCTGGTTTCAGGCCTGTTATTAATCAATAAAGTAATCATATCCTTTCCTCCCATCATGTGGCAAGACTCCAAGGACTCCTTAGATACTGGAATGAATTTACTCCGGGCGTTGGTGGTCCCAGATGACTTAGAAAACCAGGTAATGGGGCTATTCCAAAGTATTTGTTGCTCTCCCTGCATCACCCGATCTATATATGGGAATAACTCCTCATAGGTAGAAATAGGTACTTGAGATTTAAATGTAGCGTAATCGTTAATCTGACCATATCCAAACTTTTTCCCCCATTCCGTTTGTCGACCTGCCTGAACCAATTCTTTCAAACAAATTTCTTGTAAATCCAAAGGACGCGTATAAATGGATTCAATTCTCGACATACGTCGTTTCATGAACCATAATAGTGTTTCATTGAATAGAGAAATACCGTTCGCCATTAATGCATGGGTTTTAAATAATGAGGAACACGGTTTGGATAATCCGTAATGACGGCATCTACCCCCAAATCGGATAATTTGGCAATGGAGTCCGGATCATTGGCTGTCCAAGGTACTACTTTCATGCCATTTTTATGACAAAAAACAACCCATTCAGCACTAAGTGATTGGTAATTAGGGCTATAAATTGCTGGGGTAAATCCCAAATCTTTCAGAGTATTCTCCGGATTTTTTCTGGATACCAATGCGGAAAGTAAAATCTGCTTGGGATACTTTCCCGCTTTCATCGATTTATCCCAAAATTTTAAGACCTGAAAATCAAAGCTTTGTAAGATGACATATTGGGGGTTTACATGCTGACTAATTACCGCCCAAACTTTATCTGAAAACTCCTCTACCGTCTTGGGTTGAGAAATCCCATATTCTACTTCTGCCGATTTGATTTCAATATTGTAATAAATATCCTGATGATGTTTTTTGCGGTAAGCCTCTCCCAATGCCAAGACTTCTGACAAAAGTGGTTTATGAGCCACCATAGGCTTTTGTTCGGGGAATTGACTATTTCCTCTTTTACCCGTATCAAATTTTTTTATCTCACTGTATGGCATCTGATAAAGATTGAACAACTTCTCTTCTTCCTTTAAAACCGCTTGTCCATCTGGCTTGGAACTATAAATGGAATTCATATAGGGTTCATGTGATACAACTACCTGTCCGTCTGCAGAGATGCATACATCCATCTCCAATACTTGAACTCCCGCCTGAAGCGCGCTTTCAAAAGCAGGTAAGGTATTTTCTGGATACAGGCCCCTAAAACCCCGATGGCCTTGGATAAAAGGCATTTGTGCCATAGCTAGGAAATTTAACAAGCATAAAAAACTAAATACTCCTTTGTTCATCGGTGGGAAGTTTCAGGCTTTTTAAATCTTTTTTCCATGATTTGGTTTACCTTATCATACAAGCGTAGAAAATCCTTCGGCTCCTGTACATAGCGATCAAAATTATTCGCAAACTGCAAGGAATCCACTCCGTATTTTTTAAAAATAAGCTTTTCTTGATAATTGTATGCCAAAATGGATGAATCAATACTCATAAAATGCATATTAGAAACCCTCGATTCCTCAATATGTATATCCACCAATATTTCCGCTAATTTATCCTCATCAATGGGTTGAGAAGTAGAGGACTCCTTACAAGCCAAGAATCCTAGACATAGTAGGAAATAAATTTTTCTCATGGTTCAAATTTCCCCTTAATTTAGAAAGCTTTTATGGCTTTTCATTCGACTTGCTTAAAAAATAGGTAATTTAGCACGATTCTAAGCCCTCTTTCATTCCATGGATTCGGACATTCATTCCTTTCTTTCCCATGTAGTTCAATTGGAAATTCGCATTAGAAAAGCGATTAATACCCAAATGCACGGGAATTTTTCATCCATTTTCAAAGGGTCAGGATTGGAATTTAGCGATCTGCGCCAATACCATTATGGAGATGATGTTCGGCATATAGACTGGAACACCACAGCAAAAGGTCACGGAACATTTGTTAAATTATTCAAGGAGGAAAAAGAACAAACCGTTTTTTTCTTATTGGATGTTAGTGCCTCTCAACAAGTCGGGCGAAATTCCCAATCTAAACTAAAGACCTTAAAAGAAGTCGCAGGAGTACTTTCTTTTTCGGCCATGCAAGAAGCTAGCCACTTGGGATTTTGTGGGTTTTCAGATAAAAATGAGAAATTCATGCCTCCCGCCATGGGTAAAAAGCATGCCTACCGGGTTATTTCCGAACTGTTTAAAATGGAAGCAGAAAGCACTGGAACCGACTTAAAAGCGGCTCTGGGTTTTACTTTACAAGTACTTAAAAGACGAAGTTTAATTTTTGTTATATCCGATTTCATTGACGAAAATTATCAGGATTTGTTAAGGGCCATGTCCCAAATGCATGACTTGGTCGTTATTCAAATAATCGATAAACAGGAAATAAAACTGCCCTCATTGGGCATTATTCCTATTTTTGACCCAGAAAGAAAAAGAACGACCTGGGTAAACACTAGTTCCAAATACTTTAAAAACTTACAAAAAGAGCAAGGAGCCCATCAGGCTGAAGAGCTCAAAAATTTGTGTAAACAATGGCAAGCGGATTACATCAGCATTCAAGCTGGAGAAGATTTCGTTCCCACCTTAGTAAAATTGTTTACCGTTAGAAAATAATGCAGCAAAAGCCCATTCAAATCAAAGGCCAATTTTTAGAAGACTCTGTGAAAATAGGACAGCAGATTCACTATAGCCTTTCCGTTCGACATGGCAAAAACCAAGAAATCTTTTTCCCTACGGTCAACCAACATTTTGGTGCTTTTCAAGCGGTAGAAAGAACCTATTTTCCTACGCGGACTGATGCCAGCGGAAGCATAGATTCCGCCGTATATACCTTCAAATTATTTCAAATTGAAAATGAACACAGCCTAGCTATACCTGTTTACCTCATGCAGGAGGCTGATTGTACTAAAATATACCCCTTAAAAGATCGAATTTTCCTGAAGAGACTAGTTCCCCATCCGGAAAAAATCAATTTGGACTCGCTCTACCAGCATGTCCCGATAAGTCCTCTACAACCAAAAACTGATTTAAAAAATGTAGTCATCTGGGGTTTGGGCCTACTAATTTTAAGCGGTTTAATTTATTGGTTCTTAGGTAATAGCCTTAAGAGATGGTTTAAACTATATGTCTTGTGGAGAAAAAATGCTGAATTCCGTCGCGTTTATCAACGACTAATCCGGAACATCGAAAACAACCAAGTTGGACTGCAAAATTTAGAACGTGCCTTTTCGCTTTGGAAAAAATATGTAGAAAACTTAACCTTAAAACCATTCACAACTTTTACTACCAAAGAAATGGTGGATACCTTAGAAAATAAAAAATTAGCCAAAGCGCTTCATGAATTGGATTCGGCGATTTACGGAGGAAATTTTTCTAGTAAAACCACGGATTCAGTCAATATGCTCTTAGAAATTGCTAATTCCATTTACCAAGGTGAGAGAAAAATCATTTCACAGGAAAATAAAAAGTCATGAAATTTCAGATATACTTTTCTTGGCAACAATTTCTCTCTTTGTTTTCATACCATTGGGAACATGAAGTATTTCTTTTTCTACTTCCTTTGCCTCTCCTGATTTTTTTAATCCGGTATTTATTAAATAAAAAAAATCAGGCACGAATTACCCTCTCCTTTACTAAACCATTAGTTCAAAACCGCCTAATAAGACTCATTAGCTTTATTCCTGATGTCATTCAAATCCTGCTATTAACCAGTATTATTTTGACATTGGCTGGACCTTATAAAATCAATCCAAAAAGAAAAATACAACCAGATGGCATTGATATGGCCTTAGCCATTGATATTTCATCTTCCATGCTGAACCGAGATGTTAGCCCATCCCGATTGGTCATTGCGAAGCAAGTGGCAACTAGTTTTGTCAAACAAAGAAAAAATGATTTTATCTCCATTGTAGCTTTTGCAGGAGCCCCGTATTTAGCCAGTCCCATCACCAACGATTCTATTTACCTGCAAAAGGCGCTACTGGGGCTAGATTCCAAACTAATTAAAGAGGAGGGCACAGCCTTAGGCGATGCCCTTGGAATGTGTATCAATCAGATTAGAGATTCCCCCAATCCTAAAAAAATCAGTATTTTAATTAGTGATGGGAACAATACAGCAGGAAACCTAGATCCATTAACATCAACAGAACTGGCCAAAACCTTTGGTATTAAAGTATATACCATCGCCGTGGGGAGCTTAAAACCTTCCATGGACCCGGTAGATGAAAGCACTTTGAGACTAATTGCTGAAAAAAGCAAAGGTAAGTTTTACCGTGCTACAGACCAGAAAAGCTTGAATGCTATCTTTGAAGAAATCAATCAAATGGAGGCCTCCAAAGTGAAAGAAATTTATTGGGAAGAACATCAGGATCAAAGTAAATTCTTCTTTGATTTTGCCTTTATCCTTTTCTTCCTAGGCCTGTTCATCAAATTAAGTCCCATCAGTAACATTTTAGAAGATTAATATGGTTCTTTTCCCAAATGCCAAAATCAATATCGGGCTATACATTACTTCCAAAAGACCCGATGGCTTTCATGAATTGGAAACCTGCTTCTTTCATGTGCCCTGGACAGACGTATTAGAAATTACTCCCAGTCAACAGTTTAAATTTTCATCCTCAGGATTAGCCATTTCAGGTGAAATGCAAAATAATTTGTGTTTTAGAGCCTATCAAGCATTATCAAAGGATTTCAGTTTAGCTCCTGTACATATTCACCTACATAAAATCATTCCCATGGGTGCCGGATTGGGTGGCGGTTCATCCGATGCCGCCTTCACCTTAATGGGCTTAAGAGATATATTTGAACTGCCTCTTAGCAATGATCAATTAGTTCCTTATGCTCAACAACTTGGAAGTGATTGTGCATTTTTTCTAAACCAGCAGGCTCAAATAGGCAAAGGAAAAGGGGATGATTTGAGTCCCTTAACTTGTTCTTTGAAGGGGCTACATGCTGTGCTTATCTATCCCAATTTTGGGATTTCAACTCAAGAAGCTTATTCACAAGTGAAGCCTAAAGCACCCACCTATGATTTGGCTGAATCTATCCTTCTGCCCCTTGAACAATGGAAAGATTATATTTCCAATGATTTTGAGCTAAGTTTATTTCCTAAATATCCTATCCTAGCAGAAATCAAACAAGAATTATACAATCACGGGGCTAAATATGCCGCCATGAGCGGTTCTGGATCAACCCTGTTTGGATTATTTAAAAAAGAAGTCGACCTAAATCAATGGGCCGACTTCACCTGTTTCCAAGGAATTATTTCTTAATCCTTGGCAAAAATAGCTTCCAAAGCCGAAGCCCCACTTATGACAACCTTACCTGCTGGTAAAGCTTTTATGGGTTGAACACCCACATATTCCTCATTGGAACTAATCACCTTCACGGGAACTTGTTCCATGGCCCCCTGTGGATTTTCCACATAGATAAATCCACCTTTTCCTACGCGTGCTAGACCCGCTTGAGGAATGGTTTTCATTTTTTGATTCCCTACCAATATCTTAGCATTGATAAATTGGCCAACTGTAAATCGTACTTCGTCTGCCTCATTGCTAAAATGACCATGTACCGAAGTAGTACGGTTGCTTAGATCCACTTGTTTGCCAATTAAAAATACCTTGCCTTTACCCTCTAAACCTTCGGCTTCAAATTGTATGGTTTGACCTAATTTCAAACTGCTCAAATCCCTCTCAAAGACCTTCAATTCCACATGTTTATGGGCGATGCCCACCAATTTTACTAATTCGTCGGTTGGTTGAACATACTTCCCAATAGACATAAACACATCGACCACATAGCCATCAATGGGGGCCTTGACTTGTAAGAAGGAAGAAATATTGCCTTTGGCCAAAGATTTCAAGTCACATCCCAAAATTTCTAATTTCAAAGCTAATGATTTAACCTGAGCTTGAATATTGGAAAAATCGGCCTCCGCCATTTGAAGCTTCTTTTTGGAACCTACCTCCTCGGTATTCAATACTTGTTGGCGTGATTTCTCCGAAGTCAAATAAGTCAATTGACTCAAGGCTTGAATGTATTCTTGCTGCATTTGAATATAATCCAAACTGGTAATTGTTGCCAAGACCTGGCCCTTGCGAACTTGTTTACCCGGCAATAATTCAAAAGTAGATTTTACATATCCAGCAATGGGTAAGGATATAGAAGCCGATGAAATAGGAGGCACGTCGACCAAGCCGGTACAAGATACTTCGGAAGCCATTTCCCTTTCTTCCAATTCCCCTAACACAATTCCTGCATTTTGCTTTTGCTCAGCAGTTAATTTAATGATTGAAACGGCACTTTCCGCTTCTGTTGTAGCTGCTTCTTTATTACCACAAGCAAACATGCCTAAAATAAAAAGAAGGGTTATACATGTATTTATGATGCGCTTATTCATTTCCTAAAATAGTTTCAATTTGAATGATGTTTTGATTATACGCCAAAACTTCTTGTAAATATTGTTCTCTAATTTGCCATGCTTGCTGGGTATTTTGAAGCATTTCAACATACTCAATTTCCCCTTGTTGGTAACTTTTCAAAGCCGTTTGAACTAACCATTCTGCCTGTGGAAGGGCAGTTTGTTGGTAGTATTTCAAGGAATTTCCAAACTTGCCTAAGGAGATTTGAGCATTTTGCAAATCCGTACTTATCTGACTCATTACCTGGTCCTTTTGACTCACAAAAACCTGTTCTTGTTTTTGGGAGGCTGAAATACGTGCTTTTTGACCTTTGGCAAATATGGGTAAGGCTAAACCAGCTTGAACAAAATTCTGCCCGCCATAATTTTCAATACTTTGAGACGTGGCTCCCACACGAATATCAGGTTTCAATTTATTACGCTCCACCTCTGTCTGAAGTTGGGCATGAACCACTTGTTCCTCCAGTAATTGTAGCGTCGGATTTTTTGATAAATCCACTGGAATAAGAGGCGCTTGCATGGTCAAAGCATTGGAACTTTGAATCTCAAATGGCTCTTTTCTGTTCATCCAATAGGCCAAATTTTGATAATTCGTCTGAATATCTGCCTGCAAAGAGAGTTGTTTCTGTTGGAATTCTCTTAAACGCGCCTCAGCAGCTACCATTTCTAAACGATTAGTTTCCCCTTGTTTAAAGCGTAAACTGGCTGCCTTCAGCATTTGTGTATAGATACTATCTTGTTGATGTAGATATTCCAAATGCTTTTGTTGAATCAATAATTGGTAGTAATACCATTTGACACTTGAAAGAACCAAAATTTGGGTAATCTTCTGCCTCTTTTCTGCCAACATTTTTTGAGATGTAAGCGCCTTTACTTGTGCTCTTAGCAAGGTAGGCCAAGGAATACTTTGAGAAGCAAGGATCGTATAATCCTGACTGAAATACGTTTGAGTTTTACCATATTGAAAATCTATAGTTCCCTTAGGTAACTCTCTCCCGGATTGAATTAAAGCCTCCGCACTTTGAATTTCCAAATTCCCCGTGTTTAACAAGGCATTATGTTGCATAGCCTCTTGCATGCAGCTCGACAAGTTTAAACTAGGTTTGGGTGCTTGTCCGAAACTTGAAAAACTCATCATAAGGCCCGCTAAAATCACCAAGACAATCATGGGTTGCGACTTCAACTTATTTTCTTTTCTGGTCATGACTAAGGAATAAACCACCGGAATTACTACCAAAGTAAGGAAAGTGGCTGTGATCAAACCTCCAATCACCACGGTTGCGAGTGGCCGCTGAACCTCAGCTCCAGGAGATTGACTCAAAGCCATCGGAAGAAAACCTAAAGATGCTACAGAAGCGGTCATAATCACCGGACGGAAACGTAATTCCAAGCCCTTTTTAAGCCGTTCAGCCACGGAATAACCCTCCGTTGCCAATTGTTTGAAAAAGGATAACAGCACTATACCATTTAAAACAGCTACCCCAAATAGGGCTATGAAACCAATCCCCGCAGAAACGGAAAAGGGCATTCCTCTTAAATACAAGGCCCAAATTCCACCTATGGCTGAAAGTGGAATAGCTAAATAGATAATGGCTGCCTCCAGCATGGAATTAAACGTGAAAAACAAAAGAGCAAAAATCAGAGCCAAAGCCAAAGGTACTACCAAGGAAAGCCGTGCTTTTGCTGCTTGTAAGTTTTCAAATGTCCCACCATACTTCACATAATAACCAGCAGGTAAAGAGATTTTATTCTTCATCACCTTTTCTATATCTGTTACCACACTTTGTACGTCTCTATTTCTAACATTAATACCAATGGTAATTCGGCGATTGGTATTGTCTCTTGATATTTCTACAGGAGCATTTTGATAATCCACGGTGGCTACTTCTTCCAAAGGAATTTGGGATCCATTTGGCAAATCTAAATACAGCTCTTTCAAATTTTGTATGTCGGCCCGATGGGCAGAATCCATACGAACTACAAGGTCGTATCGTTTTTCTCCCTCCATCACCAAACCTGCCGCTTCTCCAGCAAAAGTCATCTTGACCCGACGATTTACATCTTGTATGCGTAAACCATATTGAGCCATTTTTGCTCGGTTATAGTGAACCACTAATTGAGGGACACCATCTATTTGTTGAACCTTGATATCACCTACACCTTCAATTTTACGAATATATCGAGCTGCCTCCGTTGCTTTCTCGAATAGAATTTCCAAATCTTCTCCGAAAATTTTAATGGCCACGTCAGACTTTACTCCAGCAATTAACTCATTAAAACGCATTTGAATGGGTTGTGTGAATTCAAAGTTGACCTCAGGAAAAGCATCCAACTCACGATCCATTTTCTCTTCTAGCTCTTCCATGGTCTTAGCTTTTTTCCAAACGCTGGGTTCATTTAAAATGATGATTAAATCACAAGCGTTAATACCCATGGGATCTGTCGGAATTTCCGAGGCTCCAATCCTAGATACCACTTGTTTAATTTCATCTGGAAATTTTTTGAGCAATAATGCCTGCGCATTGTTATTTACTTCAATACTTTGGGACAATGAAGCGTTGGTAGGTAGAATGGTTTCTACAGCAAAATCGCCCTCATTCAGTTCTGGAATAAATTCGCCCCCTAAACTTGTAAATAGACCTATACTCGATAAAAAGAGCAGCAAGGAGGCAATAACTACTTTCTTTCGATTACTTAAGGCCCAATTGACCATAGGACTATACTTCCCATATAAAAAGTTCATGATTTTGTCGGCCCAAGTAACATGATGACTCACCTTTTTGCTCAAAAACAAAGAAGACATCATGGGCACGTAGGTTAAAGAAAGAATCAAAGCACCAAAAATGGCAAAGGAAACCGTTTGTGCCATTGGTCTAAACATCTTTCCTTCAATACCCCCCAAAGCCATGATGGGTAAATACACGATTAAAATGATGATGACTCCAAAAGCGGCTGATTTAAATATGGCCTGAGCAGAAATATTCACCTCTTCATCCATTTCATGTTGACTCAGAACTTCCCCTTTCCTTCTAGAATGAAGTCGATGGATAATGGATTCCACGATAATTACGGCCCCATCGACAATGAGACCAAAATCAATCGCTCCTAATGACATTAAATTGGCGGAAACACCAAAAATGTGCATCATAGCAAAAGCAAACAACAAGCAAAGAGGAATCATGGAGGCTACGATTAAACCGGCTCGCCAGTTTCCTAAAAGCAAGACAAGAATAAATACGACAATTAGCCCTCCTTCTATTAAGTTTTTCTCTACCGTATTGATAGCCTTTCCAATCAAGATACTTCGATCCAAATAGGCGTTAATATGGATTCCTTGAGGAAGTGTTTTTTGAATCAATTCCATGCGATCTTTCACATCCTTCACTACCGTATTGGCATTGGCACCTTTCAATAATAACATTACGGCACCAACGGCCTCTCCTCGTCCGTTTTTGGTCATGGCACCATAACGAACGGCCTTTCCAAATTGAACTTGAGCTACATCCTTGACAAAAACAGGTAAACCACCATCCCCGCGCTGTTTTACCACAGTATTTTCAATATCCGCTAAGGACTGAATCATCCCCTCAGAACGAATAAAATAAGCATCGGTTCCTTTTTCTAAATAACTTCCTCCTGAATTGGAATTGTTATTTTCTAAGGCTGCAAATAGCTCATCAATACTAATATTCATGGCTCGAATACGTTCTGGATTAACAGCAACTTCATACTGTTTGACATAACCTCCAAAAGAACTTACTTCTACCACACCCTTGATGCCCAGCAACTGACGCTTGACAATCCAATCTTGGTACGTCCGTAAATCTGCTAAAGAATATTGGTCTTTAAACTCAGGATCAACATCCAAAGTGTATTGATAAAACTCTCCAAGACCCGTAGTAATCGGAGCCATTTCGGGAATACCCGCTCCTCGCAGCAAATAGGGCTCTGCAGCTTTTAATTTTTCTGAAACTTGCTGCCTGGCTACTTCCATGGCCACTTCATCTTCAAAGACGACCGTGATGATGGATAAACCCATGCGGGAAATGGAGCGAATGTCCTTCACATTGGGGATTGTCCTTAATGATATCTCCAGCGGATATGTAACAAACTTTTCAACTTCTGATGCCGCTAAAGCTGGTGATTGCGTAATCACCTGTACCTGATTGGATGTGATGTCAGGTAATGCATCTATGGGTAAACGGGTAAGCGAATAGCCTCCCCAAGCCACAAGTCCTAAGACGAATAAACCTACGATGAGTTTATTTCGAATACTAAAATATATTATCGAATTAATCATTTTTCAATGGAAAAGGTGAATGTAAGGAAATGAATATCAAAACCTTAGCACCGAGGAGGAGCAATGAGTACTCTTGCTAATGAAAAACGATATAGATTTTGCCAATTGATTAACTGGCGACGTGCCGAAACAAAAAGTAAAGGCAATAGGAAAATCAAATAAATGGATGGGAGTACATAACCACTTACGCCACTAAAATCAAAACTAGGTAAGCTGGGGTGCTTGGTGGTTTTGGCATGTTTCGAATCAGCGGCATAATGCATCCATAAAAAGTCCATAAAACTAAAGCCTGCTGGAGCCTGTCGCTTATGATCTTGAAAGTGTTTTAGCAATTCGTTTGCCTTGAAACTTTGCTCCATTCCCACCTTGGGTATCCAGGATCCCGAAAAGATTATCACAAAAAGGAAAGAGGCTAACCAAGTTTTCATTGCTCAAATGTAGGAAAAAATGGAAATTTTAATGGATATTTATACTCTCAATGTACATTTTTTTGAGACAAAAGCCTAAAAACCAACGATTAATAAGCTAGTATAGCCCCTATTATGGATGAAATAAATATTTTATGGCATCAGTTAACTGATTCTGAAACCATCATTCGCTCTGGCTTACTAGTTATCACATTAATTGTTTTTGCAGAGAATGGACTGTTCTTCGCTTTTTTCTTGCCCGGAGATTATCTACTTTTTTTAACTGGAGTTTTTGGAGGAACTGGGGTCCTCAAGGAACCTCTTTCAGGCCTTTTAGCTAGTATTTTTTTAGCCGCGGTCATTGGGTCCCTCGTGGGTTATTTATCCGGTCGTTTCTTTGGCAAATCCCTAGAAAATAGGCCCGATAGTCTCTTTTTTAAGAAAAAACACCTGGATTCAACCCGAGATTTTTTTGATAAGTATGGCTTTATGGCCTTAGTGATTAGTCGCTTTTTGCCTGTTGTCAGAACCTTTACACCCATCTTGGCTGGTATCAGTCGGATGCCTTGGTATAGTTACTTATTACTCAATGTCATCGGTGGGGGATTATGGGTTGGGATTTTGGTTACATCAGGATACTACCTAGGGCAACATTTCCCTTGGATAATCAATTACGTACATTACATTATTTTGTTTTTCTTAGGAATAACCACCTTTACAGTCATTAAAGGCTATTTAAAAATGAGGCAATAATGGAAGCTTTTGGATATGTCGCGGCCTTTTTGATTGCAGGAATTTTATTTTTGGCATTCATACTAACCTTAGCCAAATGGATAAGGCCCAACCGCCCCAATGTAGAAAAATTAAGTACCTATGAGTCGGGAGAAGCTCCCGTAGGAAATGCCAATATACGGTTCAATCCCCGCTTCTATTTAATTGCCCTTCTTTTTGTTTTGTTCGAAATAGAATTAATCTTTCTTTTTCCTTGGGCCTCGGTTTTCCATCATCCTGACTTAGAAAAAGCCAGTCCCCTTTGGTCTAGTTATGCCTTGGTAGAAATGTTTATTTTCATTGGAATTTTAGCATTAGGACTTGCCTTAGCTTGGGTAAAAGGCTATTTAAACTGGGAAAAACCTGTATCCCCCAACCATACAACCGAAAGCCCGATTCCGGATCAAGCTTATCAAAAAATTCGAGATAAATATTCTGCTAAAAACGCTTAATGTGGCGTAGGAACTCCAATCTTATTATTTAAAGTAATTCCCAATACCAATTCATGAGAACCCATGGATTGATTTGCGAGGCCATTCAGATGCAAATCATAAGAATAAGACATGTGCATATTATGCCGCAGTTGTACTCCAAACATGGCAGAATATGATTCTTTATGACGATATCCCAAGCCCATCCAGAATTGTTGATTGAAATCAGCTTTAATATTGCCCTCAATCGACATGGTGCCAGCTTTATAAAATTTAACGATAGCTGCTGGAGAAATCGTGAACACTTTGGAAGTTCTAAAATGATAACCCACCATGGCAAACATATTGGGCTTCATGGTTCCAGAATATAAGGCCCTTGTCAAAACCTTATTATCGTCAAATTCTGAATTATTGGGCCAATAATACCTCCTACTTAGCGTATCCAAGGCAGAAGGATCTGAACGCTCGTAGGTAAAATTTTCGAATATCAATTGATTGGCAGATAGACCTAAGAAAAACTCACGATTATAATATAGCACACCAACATTAGCTAGCAATTGGCCCGCCGTAAGTGATCCGTAAGGAGTAGGAGCACTGGTAATGGGCGTTCCAGCTGGCGGATCTAAATATAAAATCAGTGGGTCTCCCCCGTCTTTGACATCGAAATTATTCATATTTAAACCCCGCGAATAATAACCCGCCGTAGCTCCTACTGATAATTTATCTTCCCCACCCAAGGAAACATGATACGCATAGGAGCCCCCCACAGAAAACGTAGACATGGGGCCAAACTGGTCAGCTTGAATCTGAAGGCCTAAACCTTGATGAAACTCCCAACGATAATCCTTCTTTCTTCTTCTGGTTGGATTAAAAGACCGACGAATCGTCTTGGACATATAAGGCGTGGGTCCAGTAGAAGTTCTATCCGATTTATCTATGGCCCAGTTGGCCGTCGCATAAAAGGTTTTCATTCCCTCGGCTAAACCTACCCATTGCTGCCTATACCCTACTTTTATATCATTATAATCCTCAAATCCTGCAAAAGCAGGATTATACAGATAACGATTCATCATGAATTGAGTAACTTGAGGTGTTTGTTGAGCTAGGCCCAATTGTGCAACTAGAAATAATAAAAGAAAGACGAAAAATCTCATTAGAAAAATTAGTACCTCAAAAATCTGTTAAATATATTTAATTTCGTTCGAACTTTCTGGAAAACAGTTGGGTTTTTATATATTAACGGCCCTTTCTATTCAACCATATGCCTACCCAAAGCTACCCGCTATCTCATCTTTCTGGTTTCAATTCCTTACTGATTGACTATTTAGAAGAGAAATCTAATTTAAAAAACTTATATCAAAATAGTCCGACCATCTCGGGCTTTAAAAATCAATTAGAAGATAAAAAGCCTTTCCCTTTAGAGCATCGGAAAATATTGGTAAAAGTGTTGGAAGATCAATATCAAGGTCTTGATAACGTTCCAGCTTTGGGAAAATTATTGGATGAAAAAACCTTTACTGTTACCACGGGTCACCAATTAAATTTAATGACAGGGCCCTTGTACGTCATTTATAAAATCGTGTCAACGATTAATCTGGCAAAAAAATTGAAGGCCGAATATCCAAGCTACCACTTTATTCCGGTGTATTGGATGGCGACGGAAGACCATGATTGGGATGAAATTAATCATGTACACCTTCAGGATGCTACTTACGCATGGAATACAGAACAAACAGGGGCAGTAGGAAGATTTTCATTGGAAGGAATGCAAGACTTCCTTCAATCTTTACCCTTTTCTTTACCTGTTTTCCAACAAGCCTATACCCAAAGCAAGACCTTAGCTGAGGCTGTTCGATGTTATATGCACGAACTATTTGGCCAGGAAGGTTTAGTATGTTTAGACGCGGATGATGCGCGATTAAAATCCTTATTTCTCCCTGTGATGGAAGCTGATTTAATGGACCATGTGCATGAATCTTTAGTAGAAAAGCAAAATCAACAGTTGAATAGTTTGGGGTACAAGACTCAAATTAATGCCCGCGGAATCAATTTATTTTATCTACATGATGGCATTAGGGAGCGCATTGAAAAGCAAGGTGATGTATACAAGGTACTAAATCAAGCTATCCAATTTAGTTCACAAGAATTAAAAAACGAGCTAAAGCTACATCCAGAGAGATTTAGCCCGAACGTGGTACTTAGACCTTTGTATCAAGAATATATTTTACCCAATTTGGCTTACTTAGGTGGCCCCGCCGAAGTGGCGTATTGGTTGCAATTAAAAGGCATTTTTGACCAGCATCAAATACCTTACCCCATTCTATTACCCAGAAATTTCGCCCTACTTCTTCCGGGTGTAGAGCAGAAGAGAGTCGAAAAATTAGGTATTTCTATCCCCGATTTATTCCTAGATGTGTCTTCCTTAATTCGGAAATATGTGCTGGACAATACCGTTTACAGCCTAGATTTTAAACAAGAAATTGAGGATGTTAATCCTATACTAGAACAAATGATCCAGAAAGCCATGCAGGTAGACCCCACCTTAGAAGGTCTGATTTTGGCAGAAAAACAACGTTGGCTTAATGGATTAAATCGAATGGAGAAAAAATTGAAGCGGGCGGAGGAAAAAAACCATGAAATGGCCATTCGACAAATCAAAGAAGTAAAAAATCGTTTATTCCCGCATGGCCAATGGCAGGAAAGGTATAATAATCTCCAAGATTTTTACCCAGAAAAACCTAGCCTCATTCAAGACCTTCTGGCCAGTTTTGACCCTTTGAATTTTGAACTTTACGTGATTCCCTTAAAAACTTCCAATGCCTGAGAAACTTAGCCCCGTGGATTTCATCTCCGCTTCTTCCGAAGGGGTTATTTTAGATGTGCGGTCACCTGGAGAGTACGAAAGAGCGCATATTCCAGGTGCCATATCCTTTCCTATGTTCAGTAATGAGGAAAGGGCAGCGGTAGGAACCTGCTATAAAAAAGAAGGAAAAGATAAAGCGGTAGAATTAGGTTTATCCATCGTAGGACCTAAACTTGCCACTTGGGTAAAAACAGCTAAAAAATTAGCTCAAGGAAAACCTTTGCTCGTTCATTGCTGGCGTGGTGGCATGCGCAGCGGTAGTATGGCATGGTTATTAGAAACAGCGGGCCTGCCGGTCAAATTATTGATTGGGGGTTATAAAGCATATCGACATTTGGTTTTAAAAACGTTTGAGGCCCCTATTCCCCTGCGAGTTTTGGGAGGAAAAACAGGAAGTGGTAAAACGGAAATTTTGATTGAAATGAAAAAACGAGGCATACAAGTCATTGATTTGGAAGGTCTCGCCCATCATCGTGGTTCAGCATTTGGGCATTTGGGATTGGCCCCGCAGCCCACCAGTGAGCAATTTGAAAATCTTTTGTTTCATGAATTACGTCAAATGGATTACCAGCAATCTATTTGGGTGGAAGACGAAAGTCGACACATTGGTAAAGTATTCATGAATTTAGAATTTTATAACCAACTTAGAGACGCTCCTGTGTTATTTTTGGACATTGATGCCCAATACCGACTACCTTATTTGGTAGAAGTATATGCCCAATATCCTAAAGAATTGTTAGCTGAGGCCATTGAGAAAATAAAAAAACGACTGGGGGGCCAACATTATCAGAGAGCCTTGGCTAGTTTGGAAATGGGTCAATTTGAAGAGGTGGCAGCAATCACCCTTCAATATTATGACAAAGCCTATTTACACGGATTAGAGCAAAGAGATAAGAATAAAATTCAACGATTAGAAATAGAATCATTAAATACGCAGAAACAAGTTGAGGCTATACTACCTCATTTATTGCAGGCCTAAAAAATTAAGAGCTTATGTTGCCTTCCAAATTCCTAGATACCATTTTAGCCAAGCACGAGCAAACTCGTGATTTTCCTGCTACTTCGGATGTAAAGAAACTATTTACAAAAATTATTCTGACCTTATTTCCAGAACAAACCCGTAAACATTTTTCACAAAAAGAGGAATTGGTAGCGGTATGGGAAAGTATTGAGAATGGATTAGAATCCATGTTACATTCCATGAAGAGTGAATTACCCACGGACCCTCATAGCCTTACTCAATCCTACATGGCTTGTATTCCTAAGGTCTATGAAACCTTATTGACTGATGTAGAGGCAATGGTCAACGGGGATCCTGCTGCCAACACAGATTTTGAGGTCATCCGAACCTATCCTGGATTTTATGCCATGGCATTTTACCGCCTAGCTCATGAGCTCTGTGCTCTGGGTGTTCCTTTAATTCCTCGTATATTGACTGAATATGCCCATTCAAAAACGGGTATTGATATTCATCCAGGGGCACGTATTGGTAGATATTTCTTTATGGATCATGGTACCGGAATTGTTATTGGTGAAACCTGTATCATTGGCGAACGCGTAAAAATCTACCAAGGTGTAACCTTAGGAGCATTGTCCGTGGACAAAAGTATGGCATCTACCAAAAGACATCCAACCATAGAGGATGATGTGGTAATATATTCAGGCGCCACAATTTTAGGAGGGGATACCATTGTAGGCAAAAACTCCGTTATTGGCGGAAATGTTTGGCTCACCAGAAGTGTTGCACCGAACACCAAAATATACCATCAAGAAAATACAAAAGTTATCCTAGACTAACATGAGCACGCTTTTAGACTTAGTAGGTAATACCCCTTTAGTCGAATTAAATAAATTGCACAACCATAGGAATGTGCAAATTTTTGGAAAACTAGAAGGCAATAATCCAGGTGGTTCTGTCAAAGATCGAGCTGCAAAAAACATGATTGAGTCTGCCTTAAATCGAGGAGATATCCAACCTGGTATGAAGCTCATCGAGGCTACTTCAGGAAATACGGGTATCGCACTAGCCATGATTGCCCGTTTATATAATTTAGAAATAGAATTGGCTATGCCAGCTAATTCCACGAGAGAACGTGTGCTTACCATGGAGGCTTTTGGTGCTAAAGTAACCTTAACCAAGAGTATTGAAGCCGCGCGCGATTATGCTGTTGAAAAAGCTGAAACAGGTGAATATATTTTACTCAATCAATTTGAAAACCCAGATAATTATCTGGCCCATTATAAAACCACAGGTCCTGAAATTTTTCGGGATACTCTAGGTAAAATAACCCATTTTGTAAGTTCCATGGGCACTACTGGAACCATTATGGGGACATCCATGTACTTGAAAGAACAAAATCCCAACATCCAAATTGTGGGTTGTCAGCCTACAGAGGGCTCTTCAATTCCAGGGATTCGCAGATGGCCTGAAGCTTACCGACCAAAAATATACCAACCTGAGCGCGTAGACCGCATCATGGATATTGCTGAGGAAGAGGCCGTGAATATGACTAGAAAACTAGCAAAAATAGAGGGGGTTTTTGGAGGAATGAGCAGTGGAGGTGCCGTTGCAGCGAGTCTCCGATTAGCCGAAGAATTAGAAGAAGGCGTGATTGTTTGTATCATTTGCGATCGAGGAGACCGCTATTTATCAAGTAACTTATTTGGAGAGTAATACCCCTAATAATTTATAGTGGGTAGCTTTGGCCCAGCGTAATTTTTGACTCCCTTCAATGTAATAGGTTTGTACATGTCCATCTGAAAATGTCATGTGCATATTTTTACTAGTTTCAAATAGAAAGTTCTTTTGAGATACTTCAATCTCCACCCTGGTAGGTCTATTCAAGTCATCTAAATGAACCATGAATTTTTTTACTGGTAAACTTTCTCCCAATTTCAAAGAGTACCAAATCATATCAGGCTCAGATAAATTATCGTAACTTTTTTCAAATGCTGGTTTATTCAAATCAGCCTCTAAAAACAAGGCCCATTCTTTGGACCAATCAATATCCGATACCACTTTTACCTCTTTGGCTCCATCCAAGAATACGGTTTTGTGTACCTTGGGCTTAGTGATTTCAAAAGACTTGATATGGGAATTAAGTAAATCTGCCCAAGCAAAATAGGTGTTTTTCGGACTTGTTTTACCCGATTCTGTACAAGAAATAAATAGTAAACCCATCAATAAATAGAATAAGGGGGCAAATTGACGGGTATATGAATTCGGATTTCTCAAAACAAGAAGATTGTTTGATGCAGGCATAAAGGTACGGATAATACCTAAATAAGAAATAGAAAAGCCGGCATTTGAAAAGCCGGCTTTCACTAGGTATGGTATCAACTGGCCATAACTTCTTCCAAAGGTATCTTAAGCACCTTGGTCAATTGAAAAATTTTTGTCGCATTGGGATAATGTTTACCAGATTCCCAATAATTATAAGCGCTTTGGCTTACTCCTACGGCACTGGCTACTTGTTGTTGGGTAAGTTGTAAAGATTGCCTTGATTTTATCAAAGCAACAGAAAATAAATGTTTGGTTTTCATACTTTTGGTTGGTTAGGTTACACTTAATAGGTCAAATGTTTCGAATTGATTGATAAATTACAAATGCAGATAAAAAAAATATCATATTTTATGATTTTTTTGATATTCACCCCACATCTAATGCAAAAAAATAGCCTGAAATGAGAATTTCAGGCTTATTAGTAAAATCAATAATTTGGTATTGATGCAATGTCACCACTACTTGATTTGATATTTATATTTATACCTTTCAAACAACTGGGTATGTTTGTTCTGTAAATCTATAGCTCTGCCTTGTATAAATGCATGAGTCAAAACACTGGATTTCATATCCAATAAATCCCCTTGACAAATCAAGATATTAGCATCTTTACCATTTTCAATACTTCCAGTTTTTTTATCTACTCCTAAAATCTTGGCTGGATTTAAGGTAATAACCTGCAATGCCTCCTCTTTCGTCAAGCCATAAGCTGCTAAAGTTCCTGCCATAAAGGGCAAATTTCTTTGCTGGGTATATCCATCACCTGAATCTTGGCTAATACTAACTAAAACACCAGCTTTATATAAAATAGCCCCTGTTTTATAAGGCTGATCTACGGCATCATCTTCTGTAGCTGGTAAACTGTGAGGCTCAGAAAGGATAACACTCACCTGGTTTTCCTTTAAAATATCTGCTATCATCCAACTATCCGCTCCACCTGCTATGACTAATTTGAAATTAAACTCTTTGTTTAATTCGATAGCCGCAAGCATTTCCTTCACTAAATCACAATGAATGTAGAGCGACTGGCTGCGATCAAATAATCCTTTTACTGCCTCAAACTTCAAATTAACCTCTGCATGGGATTTTTCACTCAAATAGGCTTTGGCTTCCCTAAAAAAGCCTTTTGCCTGCTCAATGCGTGCTAAACCCGCTCTGACAGGATCTCCGTTGGCCGCTCCCCTTCGGCTTATGGTATTACTAGGTCGATTAATCAAGGCTGGCATGGTCATATGTATTCCTTCATCTACCAAATAAGCCGCATCTTCCCAGTTCCAAGCATCCAATTGTACTACACTGGAGCTACCAGTTATCAATCCGCCTTGTGGTACAATTTGTGCCATTAAAATACCATTCGTTCGTAAGGTATTAATCACTTTACTATCTGTATTATACGCTACCAATGAGCGAACATTAGGATGAATATCTCCCAACTCGGCATAGTCTAGAGTAGCTCTAGTGGAGCTTACTTCTACCAAACCCAAGTTCGTATTGGGTGCTATGATACCAGGATAAATATGTCTACCTGTGGCATCAATATGCTCTACGTCATTTCCTAAGCTAGGAGTGCCGTTTTCTATTTTCAATTTCCCCTTCTCAATGATCACATTACCCGATTTAATCACCTGCCCATTTCCAACGTGGATGGAGGCTCCTGTAATCACTATTTTCTTTGATTGAGCAGGAGCTGGATTCATGGTTTCCTGTGCTTGAAGCCCCAAGGAAATCATACTTATTATAGCTATGAATATTTTTTTCATGTTGATGTCTATTAGTTTTCAGTCAAAACCATACGAGATTGAATACGCTCCCAAAGGCTTTTGTCGTGTTGATGATCTTCTTCGCAATTATTTAACTCTTTGAAGGTGGGTGCAGCCGGACGTGTACTGGCTCCTCCCTTTTTAGCATTTGCCATTTTTTGAACCAAGCGCTGTTTTTCTGCTTTCAAATTCGCTTGTAAAGTCGCGTCCAAGTCACGATCAAAAACAATCATTCCGTCTACAATCGTCTTTTCAGATTTGGCATAAATACTCAATGGATGCGCAGACCACAGCACTAAGTCGGCATCTTTTCCTTCTTTAATACTTCCCACTCGATCAGCCACATGCAACATCTTAGCTGGATTCAGAGTAACCATTTTTAAGGCATCCTCCTCACTCATTCCTGTGTATTTCACAGATTTAGCCGCTTCTTGATTCAATCGTCGAGCCATTTCAGCATCATCTGAATTGATGGCTACATTTACACCATTCTTTTGCATCAAATAAGCATTTTGAGGAATAGCGTCTAATACTTCCATTTTATAATTCCACCAATCACTGAAAGTCGAGGCATTGGCTCCATGCTGTTTCATTTTATCCGCAACTTTATACCCTTCTAAGATGTGAGTAAATGTGTTTACGGTAAAATTAAAGCTCTCTGCTACCTTCATCATGGAATTAATCTCACTCTGCACATAGGAGTGACATGTAATAAATCGCTTCTTATTTAGAATCTCCAACAAGGTTTCCAATTCCAAATCAATTCTTTTTCCTGGCCCTAATTTTTCATATTCCCTAGCCCGAGTAAATGCATCAATCAAGACTTGCTCTACCCCCATTCTAGTATCTGGGAATCGGTTATTAGCGGTATTGTAAGAACGTTTCACGTTTTCACCCAAGGCAAACTTGATAAATGGATCCCAATTAGCAAACTTCATTTGCTCGGCGTTTTGTCCCCAACGAAATTTGATTAATTGGGTTTGACCACCGATCGTATTACAACTTCCGTGTAAAATATGGCTGCTGGTCACACCCCCACTTAATTGCCTATAAATTTCTACATCTTCTGGATCAATCACATCGGCCACGCGCACTTCCGCAGTTACAGATTGTGAACATTCATTGATACCTCCGGTGGCTGCCACATGGGAGTGTTCATCAATGATACCCGCCGTTACGTGCTTATTGGTTCCATCAATTACCTTGGCACTTGCATCCTTTAAATTTTTACCAATCGAGACAATTTTTCCATTCTTTACCAATACGTCCGTCTCCTTTAAAATTCCTTGTTTTTCATTGGTCCAAACAGTGGTATTTTTTATTAATATATTTTCCTGTTTGGGCTTACTCTTTTGACCAAAACCATTAAATGGATAAACCAAAGCGCCTAAGGATTCATCTTCTGTTTTCTTTTCCTTTTTATCTGATTTTGCCTCTTCCATAGCCCCCTCACGAGTAGCTTTCCAACTAACCCAATCTCCTGAGGCTAATTGCCCTGTACCAAACCAATTAGCCCCTTGTTGAGTCCCAGTCAAACGAACCCTTTTGCCTGCGTCTGCTTTCTTGCTAAATACTAAATTGACTAATTGATCTTTTTGGCTTAATTCAACCTGGATGGTATCGGCACCTTGTAAAGTAGCTTTTAAATCCGATTTGACTACCAAAGTATATTTTTCAGGTCCTAATTGGAAGGCATATTTCCCACTTAAATTTGACCAGGCGTCGATCTGTACCCCATAGCCAATTCCTTGGACCCAGTTCTCGACCATTTGGGTTTTATCTTGAAATATTGGACCCGTTGTAATTAAGAAATTGGCCAATTTCCCTGATTCTAAAGTACCAACTTGGTCAGCAATTCCCAAGAGCTGTGCAGGTGTGGTAGTCAAGGCTTCCATTGCTTTTTGCTCCGAAAGGCCCATTTGAATTGCCTTTTTTAGGTTGGCAAGGAAAGAAGTTGTTTCCCTTAAACCGTGTGTTGTAAGGGCAAAAGGAATGCCTGCCTTTTCAAAAGCCGCTGGATTGGTTGGAGCTAACTCCCAATGCTTTAATTCAGCCACATTCACAAAACGAGCGTCGGTTGGATCTTCCAAATCCATCGCTTGAGGAAAAGCTAAAGGCAAAATGAAGCTCGCTTGGGTTGTTTTAATATCTTCCATGCGCTGGTACTCATCACCTGCCGCTTTGATGATATATTGTATACCAAATTCATCTCCAATCTTGTCTGCACGTAAAGCCGACCATTTATCACTTACTTCAAAAATTTGAGGTAAAGACAAATGCTCATTAAAAGAGGACAAACTCAGGTTTAAGCCTTCTTTTACCGGTTTGGATTTATACCATTGGGCATCTAAAAAATTCTGCCTTAATAAAGCCACGCTCCCCATCAAGGAAGTTGGATAATCTTGGGTAGATGAACCTTTGCTAAAAGAATAATGAGCCGAGGCCTTTTCTTTTAAAATAACCAAGTTTTCTTTCTGATTAGCCAAGCTCACAATCGCACCAGCTCCTCTAGAAATTCCATCCATTTGATGCGTCAGTACCACACCAAAACCTGCTTGTCGCAATTCATTTGCTTTGGCTTCATTGACATTAAATAATTTCACGTGGGCTACCTCCGACTTTAAAGCTTGATTCCAAGAATAAGGCCCTTTGGTATTGGATAACATTTGAGATGGAGCTCGGTAGCTTGCTCCTCCACTGGAAATGGCTGGAGTTCCATAATCGGTATACATATCGATAAAGGAAGGATAAATAAACTTACCTTGGCAATCTAGGACAACGGCTTCCTTGGGGATTGGTATATTAACTCCTACTTGCTCAATTTTCCCTTGACGAATGATTAGAGTGGCATCAGTTAAGGTAGTTTTAGTATCCTTCACAATGGTTGCATGAGTGAAAGCATAGTATCCTTTTCTTGGATTGGCCACATCATTGAGTGGATAGGTTGTTTGGCCAAATATGGGAATAATAATGAGCCAAAGGTAGGCTAAAGCCCCCCAGGTAAAAAGGTGTTTCATGTTAAGTTTATTAATGAATTTTAAAGGTATTGAATGCTTAGAGTTTTATTAACCTGTATTGACATTCAATTGTTTTTAAGTCGAACTTGTTTTTTGCCATAATATTTGGCTATGCATTTACACCACAAGTGACTTGAGTCGCTAGAAATTTCCTCATTAAATAAAAAGGCAGATTTAGTTTGAATAGCAGGTATCTCCACCTGAGCGTCAGTAGTTTGTTGGATTGCATCAAACCTTGCTTTTTGCTCTTTGGCAAATTGAAAAGCAGTCCCTGAACTAATTTCAGCGGCCATCAGTCGAGCACTTTTACTGTAATGCATGTTGGGCAAAATTAGTAGCATGATCAAAACTTGGACGGGGAATTTAAACTTTTCTGGAAGTGTCCATGCTATTTTTTGGTGTAGGATAAAACTAGAATATCCTGAAGCCATCAACAAATACATAAACAATAGACTCAAAGTACGGTTAGGAATTCCTGATTCATCTAAAGCTAAAGAAATAGGCAAAAAGCTCAAATAATACCCCAAAGCAAATATACCCATCAAACCTAGAAAGCTAGTCCAAGAGATCACAGATGCCTTTTTTTGACCTGTACCGAATAAGATAATCCAAAGATTCATTAGCCAAAAAAGAGGCTCTTTTGAAAATAAAATAAGCTGTTTTCCTGCACTTTTAGCCGCCTCCAACAGGCCGTCAATGAGGGCAATATGTTTAGTAGCACGTATGGCATTCCCTGGAGCCAAAATGACCAATGCCAAACCAATGACCCAGACGATTCCCAAAAGCCAAAGTTCTGGTTCTATCTTTTTGATTTTTATCAGTCGATATAGCTGTAAACACCCAAATACAGTGGAAAAGAAAATCATGGTGATTTCACTACTACCAATTAGAAAAAATAGCACAAGGGGCAAAAGGAAAAAACGAATCACTTTCGCTTTTTCAAAATAATAAAGGTTGAAAAACAGGATGACCAGCTGAAAAGAAAGTGGGTAAAAGAGCCCAGAAAACCAAAAATACCATTCATAAAAGCCTGGAATGGTATACCATCCTATGGCTTGAAAAACCAAAGCACTCCAAAGTACCTTGGAACTCTGCCAAGATTGCTGATAGATGTTTTTAAATAAATATAGTGCATTGGCCAATCCCAGCACCATGAGCAGCCAAGTTCCCCATTTGAAATAGCCGAAATCTGGACTAAAAATTAATGGATTGAGATGTAACATGATGTTGCCAAAATAGCGGCCACTCCACCCGATATAATATTGATAGGCACCTCCAAAAACTCCATATTCTTTCCCAACCCAGGCAAAACAAAAATCGTCGGTAATATTGGGGCCGTTAGCTAATGCCATAGTCCCCATCAGATAGACCATCATTCCCCAAAAAATAAAGCCTAAGGAAAGAAGAGTAAGGGATTTAATCCGAGCTTTGGATAGGTTAGTTTGGGACATGTTTGAAAATATAGAACCCTGTAAAAGACAGGTATGTGGTAAAAATACGGATAAAAATCAAAAAAATTAAACCCTTGAAGAGTTTGAATCAGGATCTCATAATAAGAAAATGAACCACACCGGGGAATAAATTAATGGCGTATTGCACGGAAAGGAATGAATAAATTTAAAAATATTGATACCTTGTACAGGGTTTCCTAAATATATTTGTCAGAAGTTTTCAGCTAGGGAAAGAAAAGCATATCCATGATTCATCGAATTTTAATTTTTTGTTGCCTCTTAAGTTTTTGTATTAAAACAGAGTTGAGTGCCCAAAAAATTGGTGATTTTGTATTCAATAAATTACCTCAGAATTATCACTTTTATCCTAGGGACGATAAAAACAAAGCTGATATTCCTATCGTAGCCGATATTACTAATAAATCCATCACGGCGGTTTCAGTGAAGATTTTCAGAAATGGAAACTTATTTAAATACGATAAAACAGCCTTAACAGCCGGCAATCCTTATAAAAACAAATTTAGTATCAATGCGGAATTAGCAGAATATGACGTTGAGGTCTATCAGTTCATTGGCTTAGATTCTAGCTTGGTTGTCAAAAGGAAAAACATAGTCGCAGGAGATGCCTTTTTAGTGAGTGGGCAGTCCAATGCCTGGATTGGTCCCATTGATGATAAAGTATTTCAAGGAGAATATTTAAGGTCCTTTGGGGCGGTTCAAGCTCCGGATAATTATGGACCATATAAATTAGCCGATACCTTGTGGTCTTTGGCAACCGATCAAGCCAGAGTAGGCCCATGGGTTTCTGAAATTGCTAAATACTTAATCGAGTCCGAAAAAATCCCTTTTTGTTTTATTAATTCTGCTGCTGGTGGCTCCAACATCGATTTCCATTTAATCCTAGATGGTGATTTAAAAGCTCCTTATGGTGGAAATATCATGCTTTATAAAGCCATAAAAGCAGGGGTAATTGATAAGGTGCAGGCCATTATTTACCGACAAGGTGAAGCAGAATCTACCCTTCCGGCGGGCAGCCCTTTCGACTGGTGGTGGAAATTTGATCAGTTAAAAACGAAGTATAAGAAGTATTTCCCCAGTGCTAAGTATGTTTTTTGTCCTCAGACTAACGTTTATGAATTCCAATATTCACCCGCTGCTTTAGTAAGAGAAAACCAACGTGCCCAATATACGAACGACCTATATGTTAAGTCATTTGCTACCGTTGGAACCAAGCAATTTGATGGTTTACACTATGGAAATGAAGGTTATCGCCAAAGTGGATTTGAACAATTCCGAATCATTTCTGCGGAAATTTATAAGCGCCCTTGGGATAAGCAGGTCTATAGTCCGAATGTGGTTAAAGCCTATTTCAAATCAAAATCCGAAACAAGGAAGTTGTACTTGGAATTTGAGCAAGGTCAAATAATGGTGGCTCCTACTGATACCACCTTTATAGATCCAACAGGAAAAACTCAAAAGCGCATCATGAAAGATAATTTCTTTTATGATGGTATTAATGCGGTAAGTGCCGCCAAATACATTGACAATATCGAAGTGGAAGGGAATAAGGTCATTCTTAACTTAAACCAAGAATACCCAAGCGAGATTATCAGTTATCTACCAGATTATTTTAGGGAGTTTTATAATTTCAATAAAGCACCATTCCCGGGGCCTTTTCTTAGAAATAAGGCTGGTATGAGAGCTTTTGCTTTCTCTGGAATTCCCATTGTGCGCCTAGATCAAAACTTTGATTTTAGTATAGGACCTAATCCAGCAGTAGATAACATTACCATCCGCTGGCAAAATATGTCGACTGGTACTTTAAAAATCTATGACATGAAAGGTAATATAGTTTTTGAAGACACCTACCTAGCTGTTTTTTTCAAGGTGGTGGATTTATCCAAATTACCTGCGGCTAATTACTTTTTGAGTACCACGGGGCTTGATGGCTCAACTATCACCAAGCGCTTAGCGATAGTTAAATAGAGCTTTATCGAATTTCATTGACATCATCAATGAAAAAGCAATGCTCATGTCTTTGCATGCCAATTTTAGGATAATAGCCTTGAGCTGCAGGAGCCGCTAACAATATTAATTTGGCCCTAGGGTGTAATTTTTTCACTCGAATCAGTAATTCTTTTCCAATCCCTCGATGTTGATAGTCAACATCAACGGCTAAATCTGCCAAATAGATGGTGTAAACAAAATCCGTCATTCCTCTGGCTAAGCCAACTAATTTATCTCCATCATAAGCCCCCACATAAACGTTAGCATGATCTAGCATGGTTTGCATGGCTGCGAAATCGTGCATAGGTCTTCTTTGTCCTAAAGTAGACCTTTCCAAAATGTCCATAAAATCCTTTAGTTCAATTATTGGATTTTCTCGGTAGCTAATTTCCATTTGATATACATTTTATTCATTCAAATCTAGTTTCGGCCTTTGTGTAGCATTTTACCAAATCATTAAAAAATGATTTCAGGATTCATTTATTTAAAAATGCTTGTAAATTGAACAATCAAAACCTTTCACTATGAAAATACATTTTTCTAAAAGCCTTTTTTTAGGCTTAGCCTGCTCATTCTTGATGGGTCACCCAATGCTGGGCCAAGGTAGCAGCAAATTACAACAAGATTTACAAAAAAAGAGGGTAAGACTACCTAATGGCTGGAAATTATCCCCCCATGGAAAATCTCTTTCCCTAGGTGATTTGCCACTAAATTTAGCGGTAACGGCCAACAAACAATGGATGGTGGCGACTAATAATGGCCAAAGCATACAAAGTTTACAATTAATCGATACTCAATCGAACGAGGTAGTACATAGTGTAGAAGTAGCCAAATCTTGGTACGGCTTAGCTATTTCAAAAGACAATAAAACTGTTTATGCCTCCGGTGGGAATGACAATAAAGTGTTAAAGTTTGAAATAAGTAATAAACAACTCGTTGCGAAGGGTTCTATTTCATTAACGGATAAAGCAAAAGACATCATTTCTCCAACAGGCATGGCTTTGGATGATGAACGTGGAATATTATATGTTGTATCCAAAGACAATAATAAACTCTATTTGGTGGATGTTCGTCAGAATAAGGTAAGCGAATCATTTGCCTTACCTGCTGAAGGATTTACGTGTATATTAAGTCCCAATAGAGAAAAATTGTATATCTCCATTTGGGGAGGTGCTCAAGTGCTACCTTTTAATTGCCAGTCAAAAAGCTTTGACAAAGGCATAGCCGTAGGCGATCACCCAAATGAGATTTTATTGACCAAAGATGGTAAAACTTTGTTTGTAGCAAATGCCAACGATAATTCAGTTTCTGTAATCAATACAAGCAATCATCAAGTAATAGAAGTATTAAATGCTGCCTTATTTCCAAATGCTTTAGAAGGTTCTTCTACTAACGGATTGGCCCTGTCAGAGGATGAGGAAAGGCTATATATATCAAATGCAGACAATAACTGCTTGGCAGTATTTGAAGTGGAAAAGCCTGGAAAATCTAAATCATTAGGCTTTATTCCTGTAGGATGGTATCCTACCGCCGTAAAGGTAATTGGAAAAACAGTCTACGTAGCCAATGGAAAAGGATTTTCTTCCTTTGCCAACCCCAAAGGACCAAATCCATTAGCTAAAATTCAAAAAGTAACCTACCAGCAAGCAGATAATGAGAGAAAGGCAAAAGTAGAATACATTGGAGGCTTAATGAAAGGTACAATGTCTTTATTTCAAGAGCCAACAGGTGCTGAATTAGCTATACTTTCCCGTGCTGTGTATACCAATACACCCTACAATAAGCAGATTGAACTTCAAGCCAAAGGGGAAAAAGGAAACCCCATACCTTCCCGAGTTGGAGGAAAGTCACCCATAAAATATGTGTTTTATATTTTAAAAGAAAACCGCACTTACGATCAGGTGTTAGCTGATGTAAAGGGTGGTAATGGCGATTTATCTTTGCTTTTATTTGGAGAGAAAGTTACTCCTAACCAACATAAATTAGTGAAAGACTTTGTCTTACTCGATAATTTTTATGTAGATGGAGAAGTGAGTTCGGACGGTCACAACTGGTCTACTTCAGCTCATGCGACGGATTATTTAGAAAAAACATGGCCAACGGGTTATGGCGGAAGAGGAGGAAAATATGACGGAGAGGGGAATCGCAGCATTGCTAATCCTAAAAATGGATTTATTTGGGATTACTGCAAAAGAGCAGGTGTTTCATATAGAACTTATGGAGAATTTGCAGATGATTTCAAACCCAATATCCAGTCTATTGCTGGGCATTTTTGTCCAGATTTTCCTTCTTTCGACCAGAAAATCATGGATACGCTTCGTTTCCATCGTTGGAAAAAGGATTTTGATGCCTTATTAGCCAAAAACCAGGTTCCTCAATTTAATTCATTGAGATTCCCGAATGACCATACCGAAGGTCAAAAACTGGGTTCTTATACACCTACGGCCTTTGTGGCAGAAAATGACTATGCCATTGGTTTATTCGTAGAGCATCTATCAAAATCTAAAATTTGGAAAGAAACTGCCATTTTTATCGTGGAAGATGATGCTCAAAATGGATCAGATCACGTAGATGCACACCGAACTACGGCTTATGTTGCGGGAGGTTTTGTTAAAAGAGGTTTTGTAGATCATACTCCTTATTCTACTTCTTCTATGTTGAGAACCATGGAATTAATCTTAGGATTACCGCCAATGAGCCAGTATGATGCCGCAGCTACGCCGATGTATAGATGCTTTACTTCCAAAGCCGATCTTAGACCTTTCCAACATATAGCTCCTCAAGTAGATATTTTTGAAAAGAACAAAGCCGATACAGAAAGTGCTCGTTTAAGTGAAAAACTTGATTTCTCTAAGGAAGATGCTATTCCTGATTTAGTATTAAATCAAATTATTTGGAAATCAGTACATGGCGAGCATTCTGAAATGCCAGCTCCACGCCGAGCAGCCATTTTAAATACGAAAGAAGACGATGAGGATGAGGATTAAAATTTTCGTTTATATTTTTTTGATTTTAATGAGCCAAAGGGTGTCGCTATTTGCACAAAAAAATGCTAGCGACACCTTACAGAATATCGTTGTCAGTGCCAGTAGAAGCGCCCAAAACGCCCTAAAATCACCGTATTCCATTCAAGTTTGGACAGATTCTTCAATCCAACAAAAAAGTGCCAGGACTAGTCCTGAGCTTTTGATGAATATGCCAGGCATTTTCCTTCAAAAAACCAATCAAGGAGGAGGTTCTATGTTCGTGAGAGGACTAACGGGGAATCAAACCCTTTTGATGCTTGATGGCATCAGATTTAATAATTCCACTTTTCGGTATGGGCCTAATCAATACCTTAATACCATTGACCCCTTCACGCTGGAAAAAGTAGAAAGTGTCATGGGTTCTGGTGCAGTGCAATATGGCTCAGATGCTTTAACGGGAGTTATTCATCTATATAGCCAAAGGCCACAATTTAGTCCGAATCCCTCTTTACAAGTTAACTTACAATCGCGTTGGGCAAGTAGTGACATGGAAAATTCCTATCAAGGAAAAATCATGTATAGTGAGAAAAAATGGGGATTATTGGTTGCTGGATCTAGTAAAAAATTTGGTGATTTAATCCGCGGAAATCAATTAGGAGCACAAAGTCCAAGTGCTTATCGAGAGGGTTCATACATGTTAAAGTTTAGGCATCAAGCAAGCAGATTTTTTGAATGGGAGATCGGTCACCAACAATTGGTTCAATCCAATGTGCCCGTTTATCATAAAATAGTCTTGGAAAACTTTGCCATTAATGAGATGGAAAAGCAAAAATATGAACGTGTCTATTGGAAAGGAATTGTTACGACCCAACAAGCTTGGGCAAAAAAAATTATAGGAACTTTAGCCTATCAGTCTAGTTTAGAAAACCGAAGAGCACAGAAAAATGGCAGTAGTATATTACGGGTTGAATCTGATCAAGTGAATACACAAAGTGTGAGTATCGATATTGAAAGCCAATGGAGCAAGTATTGGTCTTCTACCTCAGGTTTTGAAATATACCATGATGCAGTAGGAAGCTCAAGGGCCGACATCAATCAAAATACCCTAAAAAACACTCCTTTGAGAGGGCTTTATCCCGATCAATCGAAATATGAGCAGAGCTCCATTTTTTCTTTACATCATATCCGAATTCCCCATTACCAAATTGAGTTAGGCTTACGATGGCATCAAGTCAAAGCCACCTTACCAGATACCACCTTAGGCTTAAGCATTGTTCAAAACCAAGCTATGGTTTATACTGCGGGAATAAGTAGATTTTTAGGCCTTAATTCTTCCATTTTTATATCTAGTAGTTCTGGATTTCGTTCTCCTAATTTAGATGATTTAGGAAGCTTAGGAATTGTTGATTTTAGGTATGAAAAACCAGCTTACCAATTAAAACCTGAGTACTCTTTAAACTTGGAAATGGGTTATAAATTTGAAAATTATCGTTTTCGTCAACAAGTTTCTGTTTTTAGAACTAGCCTAAGCAATTTAATTACCCGTGTGAAAACATCTACCGTCATACAAGGATATCCTGTTTATGAAAAAAGGAATGTGGAAGAGAGTTATTTAGCAGGTGGAGAATGGTCGGGATTATATAAAATCAATCCAAAAAGTGCTTTACAAGGACAACTATCCTATGTCTTTGGTCAAAATTTGACACAAAATGAACCTATGCGCCGAATCCCCCCCTTGCATGGATCTATTCAATATTTGATTCAAACGGGTCGATTTACTTCCCAAATAGAACAGGTTTTTGCCCTTAGTCAAAACCGCTTAAGTAGCGGTGATAAATCGGATAATCGGATGAATCCTTTAGGTACTGCGGGCTGGGGGATTGTCAATTTACAAACAACCTATTCCCGTAAGCATTGGCAATTAAGCCTTCAGCTTCAAAATTTAGGTGATGTAGATTACCGCATGCATGGCTCTGGCATCAATGGCGTAGGTAGAAGCATCTGGGGACAGTTTCAGGTATTTCTTTAGAATGAAGAATGTGGAATGAAGAATGTAGAATGTAGAATGAAGAATTATTATGGGTATACATACTCTCTAGGTGTAGTACTTCTATTTTCCAGCTAATCCCAAAATATACATTCTACTAAATAAAGCCGCAACCGGAGAGAATCAACTATTGCTAGAACTGAACAATAGAGAAAAATCTTCATTCTTCATTCTACATTCCTCATTCTTCATTCTACATTCCTCATTCCTCATTCTTCATTCTACATTCTTCATTCTTCATTCTTCATTCCCTACAATATTCTCACTTTTTTCCCCTTCGCAATGTTTATTTCCTGAGATTTTCCATTGACGAATAATGAAGTTTTACCACCTGGAACACCTTTGATGAATAATTGTACTACTTTACCATTTTTCCAGGCCATATCAATTTCAAATCCACCTCTGGCTTTTAATCCTTTCACCTCTCCCTCTACTTTCCATTCGTCTGAAATAGCAGGCAAAAGATAAATTTTATTCATGTCGGATTGTACTAACATCTCTGCTACAGCGGCCGCTCCTCCAAAGTTTCCGTCTATTTGGAAAGGAGGATGAGCATCAAATAAATTCGGGTAGGTTCCACCTCCACGGCGATACTCAATTTTAACACCGTCGGGTTCAACATACTTCAACAACTCACGGTACATTTTATAGGCATGATTTCCGTCTTTTAATCTAGCCCATAAATTAATCCGCCATCCTTTAGACCAGCCCGTTGTTTCATCTCCTTTTATTTCCAAGGTTCTTTTAGCGGCATCGGTTAATTTAGGCGTATTTTCCACGGTAAGATGGGTTCCTGGAAATAGTCCAAATAAGTGACTTTGATGTCTGTGAGTAGGTTCAACATCTTCCCAGTCAAAATACCATTCTTGCAAGTTTCCTTTTTTACCCACTTGATAAGGGTACAATTTCTTGATGGCATCCTGAAGCTGTTGACTGAAAGCCGCGTCTTGTTTTAAAATTTTATCTGCCTCAATCAGGTCTTGAAAAAGCTCACGAATCATGGCCAAATCAGCAGCTCCTCCATAAACTGTTTCTCCTTGGTATCCGCTAGGTGTGATGTAGCGGTTTTCTGGAGAAGTGGATGGAGAGGTAATTAAGTTTCCATTCTTATCTTGAATTAGCATGGCCAAACAAAATTCGGCTGCACCTTTCATTAGGGGATAAGCCTTCTCTTTCAAGAACTTTTGATCTTTAGTAAAACTATAATGTTCCCATAAATGGGTTGCTGCCCAAGCACCACCCATGTACCAGTTAGCCCAACTAGGGGAACCGTTTCCAAAATCTCCTACAGGATTTGTCATCGCCCAGATGTCAGAATTATGGTGCACTGTCCAGCCTGGAGCATCATAAAATGTTTTGGCCGTGATTTTTCCCGTTTTTTCTAGGTTCTCAATGAAACTTAAGAAAGGAACATGCATCTCCGATAAATTCGTATTCTCGGCAAGCCAATAATTCTCTTCTGCGTTAATGTTCATGGTGTAATTACTACTCCATGGTGGTTGGATGTGTGGATTCCATAAACCTTGTAAATTAGCTGGAACACCAGGAGTTCTGGAACTAGATATCAACAAATAGCGACCAAATTGAAAATACAAAGTCTCTAAATATGGGTCTTTTTCACCTTTGGCATACCTTTTTAATCGGTCATCGGTAGGTAGTTCGGGGGCTTGTTCTCCACCCAAGCGGAGATTCACTCGATTGAAAAATTGTTGGTAATCTTGAATATGTCGAGCGCGCATTTCCACGACTGTTTTTCGACTGGCCACTTGCAATTGTTCTTGGGCAATCGCGTCATCATTTAAACCTTGGCTATTAGGGTTTTTATCAAAGCCATTGAAGCTGGTAGCCAAAGAAACTAAAATGGTGGCTTCTGTGGCATTAGCTAGGCTGACAGTACTATCCGTTTTTGATACTTGTCCATCTGTGGATTGTAATAAGACATCAGCGGAGAAACGGGTCCCTTGATTTTCTTTAAAAATGATGGGATTCCCTTTTTTTCTGACATAATTAGGTTCTGCTCGAACAGGAGCCACACCTTGAAAATGCAAATGGTTGATCGTAGATTTCGACTTATATTTTAATTGCGAACCAAATCGAACACTAAAGTTGAGTCCTTTGGCTTGAGAACTTTTCAAGTGAATGACTAAAATTTTGTCAGGAGAGGACACAAAATACTCCTTAGAAATAGTTTGATTTCCTGCTTCATATTTCACGGAGGCAATTGCCTTTTCTAAATCCAATTCTCGATAATAATTCTTTACTGGACTTGATTTGAAATCAATGTATAAGTCGCCAAGCGGGGCATAAGACTCAGAAAATTTACCTTGTAATTTTCGAACCAAAGAATCTGCCAATTTATAGTTTTCATTTTTCAGCGCCTCTCGAACAGCAGGAAGATGTTTATAAGCTTGCGGATTCATATAAGGATCCATGGGCTCGCCTGACCAAAGAGTGATATCATTTAGATGAATCTTATCGGTTTCTGTGCCACCGTATACAGTTGCACCAATTCGACCATTTCCTAAAACCAGGGCTTCTTCAAAATATTGGGCAGGTTTATTATACCAAAGCTTGAGTTTTTTTGCGGGGGCAAGGTTAGCGGGTTTTAGCGCAATGGATCCAAAGGTAATTCCGCACAAGAGCGCTAGCAGTAAACTTAATTTTTTCATGAATTTGATTAAACTTTATATTGGGCATTAACTCGTTGAACCACGGCCTTCATTTTCTCTAGGCCTGTTTTTGCCACAACTAATGGATCTTGAGCGTAAAGCTGTTTATTAAATAATTCTAAGGAGAGTACTACGGGCTGAGCACTAGGTTTTAGAGCATGTACAATTTTATCAATTGGCGCTTCTCCATCACCCGCATAAATACGATCTGCATCTTTTATTTGTTCAGGCTTGATGGTAGTGACATAGTCATTGATATGAAAAATCTCAATGGAATTTTCTCCAACCAAATGAAGACTTTCATGGCTAGATCCTCCTTTATAAATATGAAATACGTCTAACAATAAACGTGCTTTAGCGTGTCCACTTTCTGCTGCAACGAATAGTACATCAGCTACCCGATGCAAATTTTTGGAATGGCCCCACATTTCTAATTGAGGGATTACATTCATTTGTTCTCCCAATTCTAATATCCTTCGGTAACGTTCTGCGGCAGCTTTTAAGTTTAAACCTGCTTCTAAAGTGGCTCCCATTGGAGGAGCAGCAGTACGTTTACAACCTAAATCAGCCAATATAGCCATTTCTCTTTTTAATTGCTCTATTCCCTTATTACGGGTTGTTGAATCATCCACTATCCATTGAGCAAAGCCAATTGCATTTTCAATGCTTAACCCTAGGTCGGAAATACGTTTTTTGGCATCCGCGATGGTTCCTCCTCCGGCTAAGTATTTTTCTAGGGTCGGCATCCAAATTTCCACGGATCGGAAGCCTGCTTGAGATGCCACTTCTAATTCTTTGATAAAACCTAAATTTTGACCCATGATGGTACTTAGGTTTAAACTCAAACGAAAGGTTTTCTTGTTTGGGGTGTTTTGGACAGAAGAAAGCTGAGGCAATAGCCCCAAACTAGCTGTAGCACTTGAGGCCTTCAATATGTCCCTTCGACTCATTTTCATAGTAATTATCAGGTTAAAATCAGTTTAGTGATATTATTTGCGCACCTATTTGACAAATGAATGGTAGATTTGTCTACTCAGGTTTATCGATTAAAGTTTGTTTGTTAGGGTTGTCAATCAAGGTTATCAATTAGGTTATCAATTAAGATTTGTCAATTAAGATTTGTCAACTTTTTAAAAGTTGACAAATCTGGGTTAACAAATCTGAGTTGACAAATCTCTAAAGCCTAAAATAAATAGCTAATCTAACAGAAACAAATCTAATCCAATATGTAGATAAAAAAAAGACCCCAACTTTCGTCAGGGTCTTTCTAAAATTGAAGTGGTAGAGCCCGGACTCGAACCGGGGACACACGGATTTTCAGTCCGATGCTCTACCAACTGAGCTACTCCACCTCAATTGCCCGATTGCTTTCGGGATTGCAAAAGTAGGAATATTTTTTAAAAATGGCAATCTCGCAAATAAAAAAAATGAAAAAGCTTGGAATGAGCAATCTGCTTGCTGACCCCAACTCTTTTCCCTATTTTTGAAATATGATCCTAAGAACAGAAAATCTGGTAAAAAAATATGGCCAACGTTTGGTCAATGACCACATTAGCTATCAGGTTGCACAAGGAGAAATCGTTGGACTTTTGGGGCCAAATGGTGCAGGGAAAACCACTTCATTTTATATAGCCACTGGATTGGTAAAGCCCAATGAGGGAAAAGTCTATTTGGATGATTTAGATGTTACCCACCTACCCATGTACAAGCGGGCAAGGCTAGGCATAGGCTATTTAGCTCAGGAAGCGTCTGTGTTCAGAACACTTACTGTGGAAGAAAACATTCTAGCCGTCCTAGAAATGACTTCTTTAAGTAAAAGCGAGCAAAAAGAAAAAACAGAGGTGCTTTTAGAAGAGTTCTCTTTGACCCATGTGAGAAAAAGTTTAGGACAAGTCTTATCAGGGGGAGAACGTAGACGTACTGAAATTGCACGAGCCTTAGCTGTAGATCCCAAGTTTATCCTTTTGGACGAACCCTTTGCTGGTGTAGACCCCATCGCAGTAGAAGAAATCCAAAGTATAGTTGCTAAGTTAAAATATCGAAATATTGGCATCTTAATTACCGATCATAATGTGGATGAAACTCTATCCATCACTGACCGTGCCTATTTGTTATTTGAAGGCAGAATCCTAAAAGCGGGAACACCACAAGAATTAGCCGATGATGAGCAAGTTCGTCGCCTGTATTTGGGTAAGAATTTCGAATTAAGAAAGAAAAACTAATCAGTTGTTAGGTATATTGAATGAAGTATGTAGAATGAAGAATGTAGAATTTCAATATTTATGAAAAAAGAAACCCTTGCCATACACAGTACCCATTTAAAAGATGAAACAGCGGCTTCTATAGCTGCTCCCATCTTTTTAAGCACCACTTTTGAGCGTTCTGAAGACGGGACTTATCCCAAAGGGCACATGTATTCAAGAAACTCAAGCCCCAACAGAGAAGTATTAGAAAAAGGTTTAGCTGCATTGGAAGGTGGCAGTCGAGCATTTGCTTTTAGTTCGGGTTTAGCAGCAGTCAATGCCGTATTTCAATGCTTAAAATCAGGTGATCATATTTTAATGCCTTCTGTAGGCTATTATGCCAGCTATAAACTGGCCGAAGAAATTTTAGGACCATGGGGATTACAAGTTTCACAGGTCGACATGACGGACCTGGTCGCTATTAAAAATGCTATTCAATCAAATACCAAGCTGATTTGGGTAGAGTCACCAGCTAACCCTTTATTAAGTTTGAGCGATATTGAGGGAATCTGCCAAATTGCCGGAAAATTGGGCATCAAAGTGGGGGTTGACAATACCTTAGCTAGCCCTATTTTACAGAACCCAATTGCCTTCGGAGCCGATATCGTCATGCATGCTACTACCAAATATATAGGCGGACACTCTGACATATTAGGAGGAGCCATTATCCTCAAAAATGATGATGATTGGGCGCACAGAATCCAGCGAGTTCAGATTTTAATGGGTGCTACGCCAAATCCGCTTGATTGTTACTTACTAGCCCGTGGCTTAAAAACACTCGCTTTGAGGATGAGAGAACACAGCAGAAATGCCGCCATTTTGGCAGAAAAACTAGAAAATCATCCTGCTGTAGAAAAAGTTCATTACCCAGGGCTACCAAGTCACCCACAGTTTGAATTAGCTAGAAAACAAATGCCCATCGGACAAAGTGGCATGATTGCTATTCAACTCAAAGCCACCGAAAGTACTACACAACATTTCGCTTCAACACTACAATTATTCCAACAAGCCACCAGTTTAGGGGGAGTTGAAAGCCTAATTGAACACCGAAAATCCATTGAAGGACCGCAAAGTACTACACCTGGAAATTTATTGCGCATATCAGTGGGATTAGAACATGTGGATGATTTATGGGCAGATTTACAAGCTGCGTTAGATAAATTATAAAAAGAAGATGTTCTTTTTATCGAGCATATTAGTAAATTAAGGGAATAGATTATTTTACAGTTCAATCTATTGCTTATTCATTGTATACATGCTTCTTTCTCTTCTATTAAGTTCTTTTATTGGTTTTAGTAGTACCCCAGCAATCAAAGATACCCTGAATCATACTTCGGTAGATTTCTTGGCTGTCGGATCAAGCGATTCCATGAATCCTTTTTGGACAAGAAGTTTACAGTATGGAACTGTACCCGTAGAAAATCCTACGGGAATTATTCGAGCTAGAACGGGCAAATGGTATCATCCCAAAAAAGATGTTGATTGGACCTTCCGGGTTGAAACAACTGGCTGGTTAGGAAAAGAATCCAAATTTTTACTTTCAGAAGCTTATGTTGGCCTCAAAAAAGGAGCATTTGAAATTTGGGCTGGATCCAAAAGAGAAGTAATTGGATTGGGAGATACTACTTTGACAGGTGGATTTTTTATTTGGTCGGGTAATGCCTTACCCATGCCCAAAGTCCATATAGGCACTCGAAATTATGTAAATCTTTTACAAGATTGGTTAGGAGTCAATTTTCAATTGGCACATGGATGGTTCGATAATCAAGGAGCTATTGCCAACTCTTATTTACATCAAAAATCCCTTTACTTGCGTTTGGGGCAGCCTCAATCTACATTAAATGTTTACCTAGGTTATAATCATCAAGCCCAATGGGGAGGAAGTAGAAAAGATCCCAAAGGAAGTATTTATGACGTATATCCTTCCGATTTCAACACATTTACCAAGGTATTATTAGGTACAGGGGAAGGCATTTTGCCAGATGATGATGAGAATAATAAATACGGAAACCACTTAGGTAGTTTGGACGTGGGCCTTCGCTATCAAAATGACTTTGTAGAAATTTTACTATACCGCCAAAATCCCTATGAATCGGATAGGATTTGGTCATTAAACACAATAGACGATGGTCTGACGGGCCTTTCATTTAAGTTCAAAGAAGCTAAAATCATAGAAGGCTTAAGTTTGGAATACCTGTATACGGGTAATCAAGGAACTTACCAGAGCATTTTGGGAAAATTATGGAATAAGCAGGATCAGGATTATCCCAATATGGTTAATTATTTCAATGTTCGAGGAAGAGATGGATGGATATTTCAAGGCAGAGGTTTAGGAACTCCATTTATCATCATGGATCAAGAAAGTCAACAAGGTGGAGGGCTTTCATTTTCTTATAATGCCCTTAGATCCATTTATGTAGGTATCCGAGGTACCTTAGCGCAGCAAATTCATTGGATGGCAAGGCTTTCCTCCACATCTTATGATTATCCAGTTATTCCAGCCAATAGCCCAAATTCTTATTTAAAACAAATCTCCGCTTCATTAAGCCTACAAAAACAAGTCAATAAACGGGTAGGGATAAGTATTCAGTTAGCCACTGACCAAGGAGATCGCACTAAAAATACCTTCGGAGGCACGCTCGGACTGAAATATAGTTTCCGTTAGAGGGTTATTTCCAAGAATCTTCGTGGGCTTTGATGTATTTCACTAGGCCCTGAGAGTAAACATAGGCCCCTCTACTGTTCATGTGGTTTTTGTTTTCCAAATGAGTTATTTGAGCAATTTCCGTTAGAAATTGAGCACTATATTCCCACTTCGATTCTACAGGAATTTTTAAAAAAAAACAGTGGTTTTTATGCTTAAAATCTCCTCTTGAATTAGCCGTAACAGGAAGCAAAAAGATGAGTTAAGATTTTTTATAAGTGTCTTTAAACCCAAATTAAGAATTCAATATAATATTTTAAAAATAGGACCGACCATTTAATAAGTGATCGATGATTTGATTGAAAATGCTGATAATAATGGCTTAATTTAAGCAATATTTGGATTGTAAAATTATGCTCCTCAAATCAAATAAAAGGCTTTTATCCATTGTTGCTGTTTATCTCACCTTAGTAAATTATTCTACGGCTTGGGGAAAATTGGACACTAGCATTCATGCGAGCATTGAGGCCCAAGTTTTAGCTTCTGATGCTGGTGTAACTCCATTTTGGATACGAAGTCTACAATATGGTCAAGTTCCCCTTGAAAATACAAGTGCTGTGCTAAAAGCTTGGTCTGGCAAAAACTACCATTTAAAGAAAAAATACGATTGGAAATATGAAATGGAAGCTACTGGTTGGGGAGGTAAACAGAATGATTTTTGGCTAACCCAAGCTTATATAAGTGGTAGAAGGGGCAAATGGGAATTATGGGCCGGTAGGAGAAAAGAGGTTTATGGATTAGGAGATACTACTTTAACTGGCGGGTTTTACGCTTGGTCGGGGAATTCCGTACCTATACCCAAAGTTCAAATCGGAACCAGAGATTACCTCAATTTTGCTAAAGGCTGGCTAGGGGTTCATATGACCTTTTCTCATGGGTGGATGGATAATCAAGGCCCGACCATCCATGGTTTTTTACATCAAAAAAGTCTTTATGGCCGTTTTGGCAAGCCCGATAGTTTCATCAATGTATTTGCAGGACTAAACCACCAAGTGATGTGGGGCGGAGAAGCAAAAGTAAAAACAGGAGGAGATTATGATTACTACCCTAGTGGTTTAAATACGTATTTTTATGTGGTGACTGTGCTAAAGGATAGAGACATTATCTCTACTGATACCATAGCAAAATATGATGATTTAGGTAATCAATTTGGAAATCATTTGGGTTCATTTGATGTAGCCATAAAATTCCAGCCTACTTGGGGAAAAGTTCTAGTATATAAACAATCTGCCTATGAGACTGGCAGAGGCTTTGCATTAACTCAAATCAATGACGGACTGACTGGAATTTCCATAAAAAATAAAAGTGGAGGCATCATAGATCAAATCACATTGGAATACCTCTACACGGCAAATCAAGGTAATTATGTATCTGGATTAGCTGAATTCCTAAAAATCAAAGACCCCCATCAAATAGAAATTGAATCCTATTTCAATAATGGAAGGAGTGGTTGGCAATATTGGGGAAAAGGAATTGGGACACCTATCATGGTGATAGACAATGAAAGTCAAGGAAATAAAGGATTAGGATTTACCCTGAATGCGATTAAATCCTATCACTTAGGTATTTCAGGCCATATTAGCGATACCTTTTCCTGGAAAACCAGAATATCACAATCTTATTATGCTAGTCCTAGGAACCATTTAGCCCCAAGATTAAGTGACGCAGATTTTATATCCCAATTTTCAGGGATGATATCACTTCAGAAAATATTGAATGAAAAGTGTAGTTTAAACCTTCAATTTGGATATGATGAAGGAAGACGAGTGAAGAATACACTCGGTGCTAGTTTGGGAATAAAATATTTGTTGTTTTAAATTTTAGTAGTTATCGTTCCCTCTAAGTTTAATGTTTTGAAAATCTTAACACAAGATTTTTTTGTGAATAAATATACTCAGGGAAATAATACTTAAAATAAAAAATACATTTGGATGAGCTAATTATTCAATTTTGAAAGGAATTTAGCCCTATTCTTGAATTGTTCCTCTAAACTCCTCCATTGTCGCATGTCCATCAGCACTTATTCCTTTACGCTGGATAACATTCAAAAAGGTCATCCATAAAATTTTAATGTCCATTGCAAAAGATACTTTTTCAACATACTCGACATCTAACTTAAATTTGTCTTCCCAGCTTATTGCATTTCGACCATTTACTTGAGCCCATCCCGTAATTCCCGGTCTCACATTGTGTCTTCTAGTTTGTTCTGGTGTATATCTCGTCAAATATTGAGTTAGCAGTGGTCTTGGTCCAACTAGGCTCATATCGCCTTTTAAAACATTAATCAGTTGAAGTAATTCATCAATTGATAAGGCTCTAAATAATTTACCTATTCGGGTAAGTCTAACTTCATCTGGCAATAGATTGCCATTTTTATCTTTCCCATCATGCATTGTCTTAAACTTTAATATTGTAAATGGAACGCTTTGAAACCCAGGTCTCACTTGAAAAAATAAAGCATCTCCTTTATTGACAATTAGAAGAAAGATGAAACAAGTTATAATTATAGGAGAAAATATCGACAACAAAATTAATGCTGCGATAAAGTCAAAAATCCTTTTTAAAAAAAACTTGTACATTAACTTTTTTAATACCTAGCAAAGATATAATCCAAGCTTTCGAAGATTCGATCAAACTCTTCATCTGTTAAGTTTGACCCACTGGGCAAACATAATCCTTCCTCAAATAACTTATCTGAGACACCATTATTATAGCTTTTACAACTAGCAAATATAGGTTGCTGATGCATAGGCTTCCAAAGAGGCCTAGATTCAATATTGTCTTCGTCTAATGCTAATCTTATTATTTCTCTTGTCAAACCTTTATTCAGTTTAGAATCTACAAGAATACAAGTTAGCCAACGATTAGAATAATAGCCTTCAGGCTCCTCTTGGAATTTTATGTTAAACCCTTTATCATTCAAACGAGAAAAATAAGAAACATATCGATTGTAATTTCTTCTTCTTGCCTCAACGCGATCGTTTAATACTTCTAATTGACCTCTTCCAATTCCCGCTAATACATTTGACATTCTATAATTATAACCGATATGTGAATGCTGGTAATGGGGAGCTGCATCTCTAGCCTGAGTAGCTAAAAAACGAGCTTTTTCAATCATTTCTGCATTATTAGATAGCAACGCACCTCCACCTGAAGTAGTGATAATTTTATTCCCATTAAAACTTAGTACACCAAATTCCCCATAACTACCACAAGGTTTATTATTGATATTAGACCCTAAGGCCTCTGCTGCATCTTCAATAACAGGAACATTGAATTCTTTTGCAACTGAGAGTATTTCATTCATTTTAGCTGGCATTCCGTATAGATGTACTGGAATAATTGCTTTAGGTAACTTACTATTCTCTTTTGCCTCTGAAAGTGCTATTCTTAATACTTTTGGATCCATATTCCATGTTTCAGACTCCGAGTCTATAAAAACAGGATTAGCTCCTTGATATGCAATTGGATTAGCAGAGGCTGAAAAAGTCATCGATTGACAAAATACAGTGTCGCCTGACTTAACACCCAACAAAACTAAAGCTAAATGAATTGCAGAAGTCCCCGACGACAACGCTGCTGCATGTTTAGATTTCGTTTGAACTTGAAGACCTACTTCAAAAGCGTTTACATGAGGACCAAGAGGGGCAATCCAATTAGTATCAAATGCTTCTTTTACATATACCTCTTCTTTATCTCCCATGTGAGGGGAGGATAGCCAGATTTTACTATTCATTTTGAAATTTTATAGGTTTCGCAGGAAAACCTACTGCAGTACAATAAGAAGGTAAACTTTTATGGACAAGTGATCCCGCTCCAATTTTGGTATATTCACCAATATTAATTCTATTTACTATTTTTGCGCCAGTACCACAATAAACATGTGATCCTATATTAACTTCTCCTGAAATGTTAACTGCAGGCATAAAAGATGAAAATTCTCCAATATTAGTATCATGACCTACTGTACACCCTAAATTTAAGATTACATGATTACCTATTTTTACATTAACTGTAATTATTACAGATGCACAAATTATACTTCCTTCGCCAATAATGACATCAATGTCACTAATAATCGAACTAGGATGTATCAATACAGGAAAGGAAACATAATTATTTGATATTGAATCAACTATTTTATTTTTAACAATAGGATCAGATATAGAAATTACAAGTAATAGGTTATGAGAATACATATTTAAATCTATAATCCCCCCTAAAACTATATCACTCCCAATATTTGTGCCTTTAGAAATTCCGTCATCAAAGTACCCTATAAAGTCATACTTTTTACTATCAGAATTAATTTGATCTATTAATGATTTGACTTCCCTTCCAAATCCTCCACAACCATATATAGCGATACGTTTCATAAAATAGAGTTTGATTTAACAATTACACTCCCCCAGGAATAACCAACTCCAAATCCCGTCAACATTAAATTTTGATTAGTTTTAATATTTTTTTTATTAATTAGTTTCTCTAAAACTAATGGTATGGTTGAAGAAACAGTATTGCCTGTCATTTCCAGTTCAATAGGGAATTTTTCTTCAGGGATTCCAATTTTTTTTCTCAAATGTTGCAACATAAATGCATTAGCTTGGTGAAATACAAACCAATTAACATCATCAAATTTTAAATTATTTATTGTTAAAGTATTTTTTACGAGGCCAGGGATCGATTCCAACGTAAAATTAAAAATTTCGCTACCATTCATGTATAAGCAGTTATTATCCCTTAATATTCCATTAATATCAATATAAGATTTGCACTCGTCTTTTGGAAAACGACTTCCTCCATTTTTAATAATTAAATTATTGGCTCCTTTACCATCTGTTCCTAGTTTAAAGTTATTAATTTCTAATCCAGTACCCGTTCCTATCCAAGTTGCTGTAGCCGCATCTCCAAAAATTGCTCTATTACTTTTATCTTCTATATTAATATGTTTAGAATAAGCTTCAGATGTAATTAATAAAATATTCTTTGCTATTCCAGCAGCAATTAACCCTTTTGCTAAAGATAAACCATAAATAAATCCAGAACAGCCTTGGTTAAAATCTAAGGCTCCTGCAGTTATTGGTATATTAAGTTCATTTTGTAAAATACATGCACTTGTGGGTAAAATATAATCAGGGCTTTGCGTACATAATAATATGTAATCAACATCGACAGGCTTGAGTATAGATGATTCGAAAAGTTTAACAGAAGCCTTCACCGCCATTTCTGTAATTGATTCATTTCCAGATATATGTCTTTGCCTTATCCCAACTTTATTTAAAATTTTATCTACCTGCCATTCAGGGAATTCCTGTGCAAGATTTTCGTTTGTTAAAATGAATTCTGGTAGATAAGAAGCAATAGATTTTATTACAGCTTTCATAAGATTATTGGATTGTAAAACCTCCATCTAAAACTATTGTTGATCCAGTAATCCACTTAGATTCTGATGAAACTAAAAATGATACTAATGAAGCCACATCTGAGGGTTCTCCATAACCTAATGGATATTTTTTTGAGTCTTCCAATAATTGGTCCTTACTTATGTTTTTATTATTATTTTCCCACATTTCAGAATAAATCATACCAGCACTTATCGCATTTACCCGTATATTTTTTTCTGACAATTCTAATGCTAAAACTTTAACTATTCCGTTAATTGCACTTTTGCTCGCACTATACATTAAATTTCCTTTTGAGCCTATAATTGGACCACTTATGGATGAAATATAAATTACACTGCAGCCAAATAGTAATTTTTTCTTTTTAAATAGTGCTTGAGTTAAAAAAAATGGCGAAAAGAGATTGGTTTCCATAATCTTATCAAACTCTACTTTATTAATGAACTTAAAAGGCATAAGTTTAATAATTCCCGCACAATGAACTATTCCACTTAATTCACACACTTCGGTAGAGAGGTAATCGATAAATTTCTGCTCATTTAAGTCTCCTGAGAATATTAAATGATTACTCCCTGACATCATTGATAAAGTTTTATCTAATTCCTTTGAATTTCTACCCGTTAATATACAATCATATCCTATTAAGGATAATTTAATGGAAACCTCTCTTCCAATACCTGAGGATGCACCAGTAATTAAAATTTTAATACTCATTTAGATTTACTTTCTAAAAGAGTGTATAAATCTTCCAATGTATTAATTTTTGCCATTTCGTTAGCATTTATAGTTATACTGAATTCTTCATCAATCATTGAAATAACAGACATTCCGGTAAATGAATCCCATGATTCAAGTTCTTTAAAATTTGATTTAGATCCTAATTGAAGAATAGAATCGTCTTCAATTGCTTCAGAAAATTTTTGTTTAAATTCATCAAATGAAACATTCATGTATTTGTTGTTTAAAGTTATGTTTAATTTATATTATCAATTTGATTAGTAGATCCTCATTATTTTCAAAACCTATATTTTACTAATAATTTTATCATATGTAAACTCTACACTGTACTTGTTCTTCAAAAACTGAAATCCATTATTTCCCATTTCTACTCTTAAATCATTATTCAATAGTTTTACTACATAACCAAAAAAAGATTCATAATCTGATGTTAAGCATTTATAGCCAAAATTATTAACTACGGCAATTTCACCAATATCAGTAACTAAATCTGTGGCGCAAATAACTGGCAAGCGATTTTGCATATAAGTTAATATGCGAGAAGGAAAATTTGGGATAGTAAAATGCGGGTTCAAAAAAATTAATCCAACATGTGACAACTTTAAAATATCATCATATTCAGATTTAGGCAATTCTTTTATGAGTGATACATTAGTAATTTCTGAAAATCGTATCCAATTACTTATTTTATTATATTCTGTTCCATCTCCAATAATAAGAAAAAAAGCATCTTCAATAGATTTACAATTTTCAATATTAGATTTTAAATAATCAACGCCTTGTGGAATCCCTAAGTTCCCTCCAAAAATGAATATTATCTTATTTCTAGGGATATTATATTTTGTATAAATATCATAATTAAACTTTAAGAAATTCTCTTTTACATCAATCGAATTAGGATTTACTTCTAACTTATTCTTTTCAATCTCAGGATTATTTTCTAAAACATAATTCAGGTTGGCAGGTGACATACAACCAATATAGTCAGATATATTATAAAGTATTTTTTCCTGTTTTCTAAAATATTTATAAAGGATACCTCCAACCTTCAATAAATTTAAGTCAACAGCATTTTGAGGAAATATATCTTTTAGCAGTAAATATGTTTTTGCATTAGACGCCTTTTTTAATTGTTTTATTAAGTAAGTAAACGTAATTGGTGGAGTTGAATAAAGAATCAAATCAATATCCTTGTAATTTATGTATCTCAATATTGCTTTGTAAAAATAAAATTCTAGAAAAATAGTAGTAATCCCTTTTTCTATTAAATTGGTTTTTTGAATGTTAGTTGTCCAAACATTCAACATTCTTACTCCGCCTTCTTGAATATATTTAGTTTTATTCCCATACTTCCTTTCAGCTGGACTAACAATAGTCACTTCATGGCCATTATCTCTAAATTTTCTTAATAAATCAGGATAGATCCCTTGAGCTTCAATAGAGTCAATCCTTGCTAATGTCAAAAAAAGAATTTTCATTATTCAGACCAAACAACTCTCTTAATGTAGTCGACATAACTAATAATTATTCTAACAACCTTTTCTGAAACATTAGGCATTGAATAATCTGCGACACTTCTAAATGACCTTTCCTCTCCTCTTTTTTGGGACTCAAGTTGCAACAAACCTTGCAAAATCCTTTCTGGATTTAGTCCAACCATAATTACTGATGTTTCTTCCATGGCTTCAGGTCGTTCATGTGCTTGTCTAATATTTAAAGCCGGAAAGTTTAAAATAGACGACTCTTCCGATATGGTGCCACTATCAGAAAGTACAGCCTTTGAATGTACCTGTAACGCATTATAGTCATTAAATCCAAGTGGTTTTAAAAGTTGAATATTCTTATGTAAACTCAACCCTGCCACCTCAATCATTTTTCTTGTGCGCGGATGAGTACTAACAATTACTGGTAAATCAAACGTTTCAGAAACTAGATTTAATGAATTAATTAGCCCGTTGAAATTATCAGTATTATTGATATTTTCCTCTCTATGAGCAGATACAACAAAATACTGGTGTTTCTCTAAACCTAACCTTGACAATACATTAGAACGATTTATAGATGGTAAATAATGATTAAGTACCTCGTACATCGGTGATCCGGTTTTTATAATTCGATCAGCCGGCAAACCTTCCCTCAATAGATATTCTCTTGCAATATCACTATATGTCAAATTAATGTCAGAAATGTGATCTACAATTTTTCTATTTGTTTCCTCTGGAACTCTTTGGTCAAAACATCGATTACCCGCTTCCATATGAAATATGGGTATATGTCTTTTTTTTGCTGGAATTGCACATAAACAACTATTAGTATCTCCTAAAACTAAAAAGGCATCTGGGTTTAAATTTTCTAATATAGGATCTATTTTAATTAAAATATTTCCAATTGTTTCAGTGGCTGTTTGTCCAGCTGCATCCAAAAAATAATCTGGTTTACGGATTCCCAAATCATCAAAGAAAATTTGGTTTAATTCATAATCATAATTTTGCCCTGTATGAACAATAATATGTTCAACCGCAGAGCTAGCATCTAAAGCACACATAACGCGTGATAACCGGATTATTTCAGGTCTTGTCCCTACAACCGTAAGTACTTTTAATTTATTCATAATTATACTATTTCAAAATAAGTATCCGGATTATTTACATCAAATGCTTCATTAATCCAAAAGATTGTGTATAAAATATCTTCGCCAATATTCTTTATATTATGGGTGTACCAAATAGGCATGTCAACATAAGATGGCTCATTACCATCTAAATAAAAATTATGAACCTTGTCTGTACCAATTCTTCTTAGCTGAATTAGCGCTTTCCCTTTAATTACTGCAAAACGTTCAATTTTTCTTGTATGGAAGTGATTCCCTCTAGTTATATCAGGTAAGGTAGTAGAAAATGAAGTTTGGCCTGGAATTCCTTGCCTTGAAATTTCTACAAATCTTCCTCTCGCGTCTATATGTTGTATGAATATCTTAGGGAAATAAGAGCCAACATCCATGTAACACCTGAATGTATTGAAAAGCTTGTGCTCAAAATTATTTTTTAGAGCAGGGATTTCTCCGTTATCTTGGTATACTATTTTAAAATATTCTATTAAAGTACGTATTTCAGAAACTTTAGCTTCAGTATTGTGAGCAATTAATAATTCATGAGAATTATCTTTATTACGTATTAAGCCTAAAATCTGTTCTACTAAATCCCCAACATAAATTAATTTTAAATCTCCATCAATATCGATTTTTGGAGTTTCATTTCTAGCTATTTGATGGCAAAAAGTTGCAATTACAGAATTGTAATTAGGTTGACCAAAAGGTCCAAACACATTTGGAATTATTAAGCCAGAAAACCTACCACCACTTTGATTCGACCATGAAGAAAATAGTAATCTACCCTCTTTTTTAGATTTACCATAATGATTATTACGTTCTTCTTGTGTGGAGGACGAAATAATTATATGCGCTTTGCTAGCGGTTCTTTCTAATGACCCTATAAGTTTATTAACTAATGAAACATTTGTATGGTAGATTAATTCTGAGTCATTATGACGGTTTAAGGCAGCCAAATGTACAATTACGTCACATGAGGCAACAAACGAATCTAACTTTTGAAAATCCTCAAAGAAGGTCCTTTCAAAATTTATTAACAAGAATTCATCTTTTAATAAATTTATAGTTTGATATAAATGATATCCTACAAAACCATTTCTCCCCGTTATACCTATCTTAATCATTACAAAAGATTTTATTCGAATTCAATGAATGCTGATTAAACCAAAAAATCATCTACTTCCTCCAAGAATATCTCTTTTCTAACAATTGCCAATTTCGAAATAAGATTTTTAATCCCTTCTACATTCAGTCTTTCCGTATTATGAGAGTGATAATCCTCTAAATCACCTATACTTTTCTCTCCTTCTGAAAAATACATTGAATAATTTAAATCCCTGTTATCAGCAGGAATTCGATAAAAATCACCCATATCCTGAGCTTTAACCATCTCTTCTCTGGTACATAGTGTCTCATATAATTTTTCGCCATGACGTGTTCCAATGATATTAATTTCATTATCAACTTTTGCTAATTCTTTAATAGCTTTTGCCAAATCACCAATGGTTGCAGCAGGGGCTTTGTTAACAAATAAATCTCCTTGGTTGCCATTCTCAAAAGCAAATAAAACCAAATCTACGGCATCATTTAAACTCATTAAAAAACGAGACATTTTAGGATCAGTAATTGTCAATGGAACACCACTTTTAATTTGATTGATAAAAAGAGGAATAACTGACCCTCGAGACGCCATCACATTTCCATAGCGTGTTAAACAAATTATAGTGTTTTGTAGATTTCTAGATTCAGCAATTGCTACCTTTTCCATCATTGCTTTAGAAATACCCATAGCATTTATTGGATAAGCGGCCTTATCTGTACTCAGGCAAATCACTTTTTTTACTCCATTAAAACCTGCTGCTTTTATTACATTTTGCGTTCCTTCAACATTGGTTTTTACAGCCTGCATTGGAAAAAACTCACAAGATGGAACTTGCTTTAACGCTGCGGCATGAAAAATATAATCAACATCACGAGTTGCAGGTTCAACACTGTTGTAATCTCTAACATCACCAATGAAAAATTTTAATTTGGGATTCTTCAACTGATTTCGCATATCATCTTGTTTTTTCTCATCACGAGAAAAAATTCGGATTTCTTTAAAATGATCTGTAGCTAGAAAACGTTGCAACACGGCATTTCCAAAAGAACCAGTTCCGCCGGTTATAAGTAGGGTTTTATTTTCAAGCATAATATAATATCAAGTAGTAATTATTAATTTTTTTATACATTATTAATGATTTCAATATATTTAATAGAAGTATTATTTGAAGCAAATCTATTTTTAACGTACGTTTTTGTATTTATTTTTCTTGTTTCAAGATTGATCATTTTATCATATAATTCTTCAAAAGAATTTGGATTAAAAAAAAATGCATTATTTTCTGTAATCTCCCTAGTAATCTCTATGTCAGAAAGAATTAGTTGTGCATTAAAATACATGGCTTCTACGATTGGCATACCTAAACCTTCAAACAATGTTGCAGAAATAAAAGCTTCACATTCACAATATAATTTCCCCATTTCCTCATTTGAAATATTACTAAATATTTTAATACGATTTTTCACATTAGGTGATAATTGATTGTAGTAAATTGAGGCAGTAAGCTCAGAGATTGAACCAACGAAATATAAATATTTTTTATTATCAAATTGACAAAACTTGTTAAAAGCCTTTAATACAGTAATAGTATTTTTATGATATGCTGATGAAGAAACACTCAAAAAAAAGGGCACTAAATTATCTCTTTTTGTCGAATCATTAAAAACATATTTCTCAAAATTAAAATAATTATATATTTTAATAACTGAAGTCTGTGAAGGTATTTTGAAGTTTTTTAATATATCATTTCGCGTAAAATCAGAAATGGCAATAATTTTATCCGCAAGTGAAATTGATCTAGGAATAAATATTTTTCGTTGAAAACGGATTAAAAAATTTTTAAAAAGATTTTTACGTAAGTAAAGTAAATCATGTATAACTAAAATATTTTTTGATTGTTTAAATAAACCTGAATAATTGCATAAGTTTAAAATAACATCATTTCGCTTTAAATTCAATGAAAACGGGATAATTGATTGTAAAATAAATCTAAGGAAAATGTTTGAAATTTTATACCCCTTAATTTCTATTTTAGTACTGAATTTTTCAAAAAAGGTTACTTCTTTCTTATCACATAATAAAATAATCTTATTGAATAATAAATCTTCTCTGTTATCAAAAAAATAATTTAAAAGATTAAATAAATATTCTTGAAATCCAAAAGCTTTATTTTGTTCAAATACAAGAGCATCAATAATCAGAATTCTATTATTCATAAATTATCCAATTAATAATTTTCTAAGACTATTTTTAAAATCTACGTCCAATTCTTCCAAAATATAATTAGACTGATTATCATAAAAATGTTTCTTATCAATATTTGATATTTTTATTGCAAATTTTTCATAATCAAGCTCATTTACAAAATGAACCAAATTACTAACTTTTGAAAACCTTATACATTTAATATCAGTGCTTACGGTAATTAAATTATGTGATAAATAAAATAAAACCTTTGAAGGAAAAGTGAAATTTGAAAGCTCATCTTTTAATAGCCGCGATGAAATGCCAATATGAAATTTTCCTAAATAATTCGTTAAATCTTCTCCTGTTAAAAGTCCATCATATTTAATTCGTGCATCTTTATTTTTATCAATATATTTTTTTAAATTATTTAAATTATCTTCAGTTCCATAACCAACAATTCCTAATTCATAATTAGATGGTAAAAATTTCATTACATTAATTGCAAAAAAAACATCTGAGTTTTCGCCTCCAATTATACCGGCATAAACAATTTTTATTTTATTATCAATTAAATTAGATTTAAAAAAATTAATACGACTGTAATTCCCATAACAAACAACATAATCTTTATCATATCCAAAATAATCATTCATTAAGTCATTCACAAAAATATATTTATCAGCAAAATTTAGTTGGCTTATTTCATGATTTACTTCAGATTTATTTTTATTCCAAGCAGCTTTAAAAATTTCTTCAATTTCGTAAATCAATTCGAATTTTTTAAACAACCTTGTAAATTTCATTATTTTAATGAAATAGTAAGAATGATAAAAAATTATTTTAGGATTTTTTTCTGTCTTAAAAAAAACAAAATAAATCACCTGTATAAATAACCATATTCTAGAAATTAATTTAAATAATAGATTTGATGTGTAAAATGTGCTTGTAAAACAGTAATTTTCTTGACAATCTACCTTAACTGATTTTGAAAATTGTAATTTGTTTGATTCCCCTAAAGCAAGAACATTTACATTAAATCCAATTGATTTTAAGGACGCAATAATATATGACATTTTATTAGTACAAGAGGGTAATTGGTAGAAATCATTAGGGTTTTTTAACCCTGAAAAAAAACCTATGTAATAAATGTTATTCATTAAATGATCTTCTAATTTGAAAAATTATTTGAAAAAATAAATTATTTTTTTGGCGTAAACTGATGAAAATAATAATATTTTCTAATTAATTAGCCCCCCGATAATATTGATTTTTTTTCTCACTAATCAATTGAAAAATAATTAAAGCAACCCCAAAAAGTCTATAATCATCAATTAATGAGTTAATTAAAAATGGTATTGAGATTATTAATAAAAAAAACCACTGGTTTTTTGATTTTGGTAAAAAAAAATACAAAATCAAAGGTAAAGCGAATATTCCGTAAGATAAATTCAATCTAATTAAATCAGAATGTGGTCTAAATTCAACTCCATCTTTATATAAATCATATCCTACACCAAAAGGAAGAAAATTAATATTTTTAATAAAATATATATACTTATCTATTCTCCCTCCCCCAACACTTTCCTCTTGTTCCGTTCTTGATTTCGCTATTTCAAAAAACTCATTTATGTATTCACTATAAAAATAAAAACCTGAAAAAATTAATAATGATATTAAAATTATGAATGCTATTTTAAATTTTGTCCTTCCATTTTGAAAAAAATGGAATCCTAAAACAATCAATAAACAAATTAATCCTCCTCTAGATTGTGTGAATAAAATAGCTAATGAAGCAATAAAAAAAAACATAGAAAGCAAATAATTATTTTTTTCAATTATGACATATAATTGTAATGCCATAACAGTTAAATAAGCCGCTGAATTGGGATCACTAAATGCATAACCAAATCTCAATGATGCTATATTCCACTCTAAAAATTCTAGTGTTTCAGGATATAAAATTGAAACTAACGAAGCATAAATATCATTTCTGTAAAAAAAGATTGTAATTAAAAATAAAAGCCAAAAAAAATAAATTCTTAAAATCTTTAAAACTAATGTTTTTATTTTATCGAAATCAATTCTCAATTGCGAGTATGATAAAATAATTAATAACTGAAAACCTCTTTGGAGGTTTTTTGTTAAATTATGTTTGTCTTGAAAAATTGTTCCAAACAATATACTTAAAATTATTATTATTGAAATAATGAAAATAACAAGCCCTTTTTTTTTGTTAAATTTAATGGGGACGTATATCAAAACAAAAAGCAATGAAATGGGCAATAGTACAGAAAAATTAACCCTAGGTAAAATTAAAAGGTCAAATAAAGCAAATGACGCCAAATAAGAAGATAGTTTTAGATGTAGTTTATCACTTAACATCACTACTTGTATTTTTAATAAATTTTAGATCATTAACTAAAATTTCATTTATTTTTTCGCCTCTTTTACTCCAAGTATTTTCTGCTGCAAATAATATACGATTTTTATAATTATCCTCATTATCATTTTTCAAAGCCATTGACACCATATTAACAAAATCCTCCCCTGAGTTTGCCTGATAAACGAAATATGAAGGTAACTTGATTAAATTCGGTAATTTGTTAGAAATAATAGGTTTACCACATGCTAAATATTGAAATAATTTTGCTGGAACAGAAGAAACAGTATTTACCTGAAGATTTTTATAAGGCATCAAAAAAGCGTCTGCTTTTTGAAGAAAATGCTGAAGTTCGACACCCACAAGAGCGTCATAAAATTTAATATTTTCAAACTTCTCAAATCTCAATTTGATGTAAGGGTTCTCAACAGGTCCAATTAATCTAATTTCATAAAAATTTGTCTTAGCTAAAGATTCTAACCACTCAAATTCCAAATTGTCATGGATAAATCCCATAAAACATAAAATAGGTTTTGAGTTACTTTTGATTAAAATACTATTATTTATTTCAAAATCATGCCCTGAATAAATAACAGATATTTCCTTATTATCTTCTTCAATAAGACTAGCTAAGGCATCAGCACTTAAAAATATACGAGATGATTTACTAATAGTTTTGTATTGTTGTTTTCTTCTATGATTTTTTTGTCTAGAACTAGAAGACATACTAATAAAATCATCATTCATGAAATAATACTTTAAATCCCAACTAAAAGCAAAATAAATTTGATGAAAATCAAATTTGAAATTTAAAATTACTTTGTTGGGAGAATCAATTTTATCGACAACATTTTTAATTTTACGAGCTTGATATAAATCAAATATTGATTTTAAAAAATAAAATCTATTTAAGCCCCTTATGTAGCCCCCCAAGTTTAAAATAGCAATTGAATCTGAAAAAATATTCAAAGATTTCTTCTTTGAAGAATCTAACTCTACAAATAATATATTATTTTGTTTTGCGAGCTGCAAAGCAACATGATGTCTCATTCTGGGAATTTCATTCCAAGAAGTTTCAGTTGTTATTACTACTAAAGTCTTGGTATGGTCCTTAAAAATATCCATTAATACAATTTTGGAATTCTATTAATAGTTTTGATTACATCAGTAAAATCTAACCCTACCGCATCTAAATACCATTTAATATTTTGATATCTGGGTTGGTTCTCATCTGATACTAGAGCCAATGCTTCTTCTCTTGTAATTTGACCTTCTCTTATTTGATTACTACGAAATGTATCATGTTCTGTAAAACCAGCCACAATAAAATAAATATAATTATAAAATGCAGCTGTGCCGTCTCCGATTCTCCATGTTGTAGATGTATCGGGTGCTAACTCCCAATCATATTGTTTCAATGTTTCGTTACAAATAATTTCATCCCATCTCCAATAATCAAAAATATGAAAGTAATCTTCCTTTGTAGTAAAACTTCTATAGTACTCTCCTGATAATGTATCCCAGATTGATTTGTTAAAATATCCCGGACTTTGAAGCATCGCCATAAATCTTTTACTTTGATAATTTAATTGTTTTATGGCTCCATTAGAATAAACCTTCTTTTCTTCAAAATCTGGTGGTACACCCAAGAAACCAGCTTTAAAATGTGTGACTTCTAAAGGATTGACTCCCCATAAATTCAATTTAAGACCTGTTTGTTTTTTAACGGTTTCAATATATCTAAAAAAATGCTTATCTCCCGCAGTTAATATACTAATCATACCAAGATGAGGTGATTTCAACCAAGCCTTCAGGTTTAATGCAATATTCCTTCTTTTCTTAGAGATATCATCTGCAATAATTATGTTTTCCACCCCTAATTCAGAACACATCCTACTAATATTTCTGCGACCTAAATCAGTAACCATACCCCAATCATAAGTATAAGTTATTGCTTTTAAACCTAATTCCTTAGTCACCAAATGTAAACCCCAACAACTATCTCTCCCTCCAGAGAATGGGACTATACACTCTGGACCATTTGATTTTCTATAAGGTTCTACTATATCCAATAATTCCTTTTTTGGTTTTGGGTTATTTCTTGGTATATAATTATTACAATAGTTACAGACTCCTATTTCATCGAAATAAATAAATGGCATTGTTTCAGGCAAAATACACTTTGTGCATCTCTTAAGATTTATTGGCCTATATTCAAGTAATGCTTCTTCTTGTGAAATATTCTTGAAAGTAGGAATCAAATTCTCAATTCTTAGATTTATTTCATTAATCTCAATGTGATTTGATGGTATAATATCAAAGACCAAACCTTTAGAATCAACTTGTTGGATTTCTTCACATTTAACTTGTTCCAAAGCATATTTTTCCGAAGAAAAATAAATAGAACCACTAGTTTTTCCAACAAACAAACTACCATTGTTGGAAAATAAAATTACCTTACCTAAACTGGGTAGTGCTAAAGCTGCTGACACTGTACCTTTACAGTCAGATAGAATTTTTGCAGCCAAATTTTCAATTTCTATGTTTTTGTCTAAATAATATTTCGCTAACCCAACTATAGCTTCTGTGTCTATTTCAAATTTTCTTTCTAATTCTATTTTAGACCAAATAACATCTTCATTAACAACAATCCCATTATGAATTACAACTATTTCATCCCTAACAACCGGTTGATTATCACTTTGTCCATTTGTAATTAATCGACTATGTCCAAAAACAAAGTCTGAATTAATTTTATCTTGACTATTTAATAATTTCGATATGTCGAAATCTGCCCGAAAAATAACATACTTTTTCTTGCTATTATTATAATACATTAACCCACTAGAATCTTTACCACGTTGTCTTGCATGATTTGCTAATTCTTTTAAATGCTTTCTATTAATGCTAGTATTAGATAGGATACCAAAAATTCCACACATAATTTAATTATTTTGAATTAATTTATTATATATTATACTGGCCATATTATTTTCAAATGATGAATTATGCCACAATAATGTAAATTGACCGGAAATTCTCATAGAATCTTCTTTGAACTTAAGCATATACCTTAGCGCTGCTTCGGAATACCCTAACCCTAAATATTCATTTGAAATCACAGTTGTTTCCATAATTATCAATGGTTCTTGAAGCGTTTTTAATGCTTTCCTTCGTAAAATATTATACATGGGATATGTACGAGATGTCCCGGATCGATAACCTGAATTGTCAGCAAATGCCAAAGTTGAATCTGAATACACATTATTAGCATCAAGGATTCCAGGAGTATTTCGCGTAGACCATCTCAAGTAATGTTGACGACTTCTTAAATTATTAATTTTTATACCTTCCTCTCGTAACACTTTAAGAAAACGAACTACTTCTGATTCAAATAATTTTTCATTATTTAATGTGTCATAACTTGGATGAATTCCTATAATATGTCCTCTTGAGTGTATTTCTCTTAAAAGCAAACGCATATATTTACTACCAAAATCATAATTAGAATCAAGTTTATTTTTCCCGCCAGACAAAAAATAAAAACACATTACATTTCCTGCCTTTTCATTTACTTCCATCATCCAAATGATATTACTGTAATGTTGACTTAACAAAAAATTTCCTTTCAAACCTAAACATCTCTTCTTAAAATTTCGCAATGCAACCTTAATACTCTTTCTCTTTAATAAATCTGCAGAAACTCCTTTTATAATAGAAAGCATTGATGAGTTTAAATCGAACAAACTATCAACATCACAGGTAATATTGAGTTTGTTACTCTTCTCTTTTCTTTTAAGGTTGGGCCATAATCTATTAATTGCGACCCACAATACCTCAATATATTCATCAATTATTGGCCTATCTAAAAATTTAGCTTTGGAAGAAATTGAATTAAATGAACTATATCTCTGATGCAGATCTAAATTATCTCCTTTAATAAGTTCTTCATACCTTGATAACATAAAAAATGCCGAGCCAAAAATATCTATTGGTAAACAAATTTTAGTATTTTCTATAATTACTGAAGTCCTTATTTTTCCGTAGATAATAGGTAATTTATCATTTATTAACGGTATTTTACCTGATAACTCATTTGTATCCCAAATTTCCAAGGGCAAACTAGGTAAACTTGATTCGGTCAGCCAATTTTCATTCAAATTTTTAAAAAAAATATTTGGTAATTCAATCTGCTCAAATCCATAATTGGAAGTAATCATTATATCATCACAAAACGTGTTTTCTATTCTATATTCCAATCCAAATACATCGTTAAAAATAAAACTAGTTATATAATTTAATTCTGATTCAAAGGTTTCAAAATTGCATTTAATTATAATCATTATTTTTTTTGTAAACGATTTATAAATCTTCTTATGGAAATCAATTTTGATGGTGTTCTAGATATTGCAAAATATGGTACCTGAATTGCACCAAATGAGCGAAAATATTTTTCAATTGATTCAATCATGGACCCTTCAAAATCAAAAGTCCTACTTACTTTGGACGAGAACTTAATAGCTTCCCATATACATAAACTCATTGCACCACTTGTTCGAAGTTTAGGATCAGCCCCCCCCATTAAATAATAAGCACAATCATTATCCCAAATTATATATGCACCTGCATGATGTCGACCCTGTTCATCCTCAGCAATAAAAATTTGTCTAGAATTATTATTTTTACATGCCTCATCTAACCGCATTATAAAATCTCTTGAATATGGTAATTTAACCCCCTGCCTTTCGAAAGTTTGTGAATTGAGTACCAAAAAATCCTCAACTCTTAAATCTGTTCGAATAGAAAGGTTGAATCTATTAGTTGCCTTTCTTATATCACTTTGAATATTACTTTTAAAACCGGACCAAACTTTCTCTAAATCGCTTAGATCATAAAGTTTATATGTATAATTTGTGGTTTGGTCAAATCCACGCCAATAAAAAGGCAACCAATTATTATTTTTATAATGCCATTTTTGTTCAAAATGTGAGTATTGGGGTAATTGGTTGATTAATTCATCAAAATACTTTTTTTCTAATGATATTTTTTTTGAACTCCCTAATTTCAATTCACTAATCCATGGACCTAAAAATTGCGATTCCGGAGCATTTAGCAGAGAAAGCATACCCAGCTTGTTATAAACTTTATAATAAGGCATACTTGCTACAATTTTTGAATCATCTTCAACCAAACAAACATCCCAATTATCGCCACATAATGCATCAAGCCACCAAGCTTTACTAAAAATTGGAATAGAAATCTCTGTTTTACAAAATTCTCTGTATTTCTCTTTATTGGTCATAAAATTTTTATTACATTTTTTAACAATACAATAAAATTTATTTTACGCGTAAGTGAAATAAATCCAGTTTTCGTTGCCAACATATGCCTTCCACCAATTTTATAAATTTTTCCAGTATTATAATCTGCAGTTTTAGATTTATAAAAACTCCCGATTATCCATCTTGTACCTTTATATAATCCGTTTGGTTGCGGTATTGCATCAAGCCAATCTTCTGTACCGCGTAAAATATGCCAAATCCTTTCCCCTTGCCATTCATTCCAATTTATCAAAGTAGAATGTTCACTTAGTTTAATATTTCTAGCGCGGAGAGAAGATTTTTCAAAACTCTGACTTACCCTTGGAGCAACTCCCATTTCTATTTCATTTAGCGAACGAATTAAAAGCTTAATACCAAGGTTACTAATTAATCTATCTAACCTATCTTTTGAACGCAATCCAGGTTCAATCTCAATCTTATCTTGATAAATAATATCACCATCATCTTCACCATCACCTATATAATGAACAGTAACACCTGGTTTTAAATCCATGTTATAATAATACCAAAAACAAGGATTGGGGCCTGGATAATGGGGTAGAAAAGAAGGATGAAGATTGATTGCCCCATATTTAGGTATAGAAAATATTTTCCTTTTTAACAAAGAAGACATACTATAGACTACAATAATATCAGGATTTAAATTTCGAATCCAATCCTCTAAGCCTATATCATTGCTATTATTCATAACTTTGTATGGAACAGAAAACTTTTTACATAAGAGTTCCAAAGTTTGAACATTTCGAAATTTTCTTATTACTGATTTTAATTTTTTTATAAAAAACGATTCAGGTAAGGATTCCTTAAAATTTCGAGGTAAATTATCTAAAACACCAACAATTTTAAAATTTGAGTTTAAAAGCGGTTCAACAATCCTAGAAATACCTTGTGTTATTATAATTATTCGCATTAAATTTTAATTTAACCCAACATAAAAAATATAAATATGAACGAAAAAATTAACAAGTATAAAAACCATTGAAAACCAACTTACATTTCTAAAATTTTCATTGCAAATATTTTGAAAATCTTATTTCTTTTTATCTCGCATTAGACTAAAATAGAGATTTCGATTTTTCAAAGTTAATTGCTTCCATCTTTCAGATGGCAATGATTTTTTTACAAGTAAAAAACCAACTTGCTCAGAAGAAATAGATTTTAAAAATGGCATTCTTGAACAATAAAAATTTATATCTACTACATCAAATCCGGCCATATTAACCAATTTTACAACACCGGTAGTAGACATTTCGCTTATGTGAGTATCTAAATAAACGTTTTCTCTTAATAAAAGCTTTGTTCTACAATTTTCGGTCCAAACATTTCTCCACCATCCAGAGTTGGGCATAGTTAGAAATAACTGACCTCCTATATTCAACATATTGTTTATATTAACTAAAGCAGTAAACGGACTCACAAGATGTTCTAAAACTTCTTGAAAAAAAATAAGATCATATACATTTTTAATTTCTGGTTTTTCTTGAAATTTCGTTATATCAAAACAAATAAAATCACGAATTTGAAAATTTTTTGCCTTGGTATTTTCAAGAAACCCCGAACTAAAATCCATTAAATCCAAATCACATTCTTTGTAATTAATTATAACTTCAGAGAGATGCTCTGTTATAAATCCACTACCTGGACCTATTTCTAGTATGCTACTTCTTTTCTCTTGATTTTTCAAAAAATTTTTTAACACTTTTTGAGAAATTACTGCTCGAGGAAAATCCGTGGTTCCTGGCAATTCCTTAAGTTGCTCATATTCTGAACTACTATTGTAAACATCGAGAATGAATTTATACATATTTTTGATTTTTTAAATCATTATATTTTTGATATGAAACAATTACAAATATCAAAAAACCTGAACCTAACAATAATGGGTCGTTATTAAAAAAAAATTTCAATACAATTAATGGCAAAACATAAAAAAATGTTTTAAAATTTTCATAAAATATCTTACGAAAAAGAATTTTTAAATCTATTTTTGAAATCAAAAAAACTTGTAATAACAAGTATGCATAAGCAACAATTCCACCAAGCGAGAATAATAAAATTGCTACTCTTGCATTTCCACAAAGCCCTCCTAGTAATAAAGAGATGATTCTCATAAAAAAAATCAAACCATGCATTTTCAATTCTTTCTTTTGCTTTTCTAGAATTGAATAAACGGGACTAAGTGGAGAAGACAAAAACCACAAAAAAGCCCAAGGAGCTAATATTTGAACATAAACGCCAGCCTCACGCCATTGTAACCCAAAAAAAAGCTCAAATAAATTTGCGCCTAAAGTCATTAGAATCAGACTGGGCATTAAACCCAAAGAAAAAAGTATAATAAAAAGTTTTTCAATATCGCTTCCTAAATTACCTTCATGTTTACTTTTTGAACCATGTTGCAAAAAAACTTGATTAATTGCATTTCCCAATAGTGACATTGGCATTTGAATCAATCGAAAACCTAAACCATAAAATCCAACTATTGAAACAGGAAAGTAAAAAGCTAAAATTATAATAGGTGACTGCCATGAGGCCGTGTTCAGTAATGCTCCCAAACTACTATATTTAGGAAAATCCTTGTATCTAATTGCCCCTTCAATTAAATTTTTAAATTTAACTGAAAAAAACATGAATTTTATTTCATTTAAATTTATGATTTTAGAAAGAAGTATTATTAAATTAATTAATTGACCGATTATGCCAACGACTATTAATGTAATTGAAACGTTAAAACCTAAAAAACCAATACTAATACCTCCAATTGTAACAACTAATTGAGTAATTATTTGTGCAACAGAAATGTGTGAAAAATATTTAAAGCGAGTACACCAATAATTACAAGATGATGTTATACCAGCGAGAAAAAAGGTAATTGGAATTAACCACTTATAGGGGATAAGATTTTTAATATTAAAAAAGGCAAATAATTCATTTCCCAAAAATAGAATTACCAGAAAAAATAAAACTGAAAAAAATAAGGTAATAACAATGCTAAGTATTAAAAGATTAGTGGCCTCAGATTTTTTTCTAGGCAAAACAATTGATAGCTCATATCTCATACTTGCAAGAGGGATGAAAATTGTTGAAATCGATGTAAAAATCAACACTATTCCATAATTTTCAGCACCATATAGTCTAGTAATTATAGGTGCAGCAAGCAAAGTGATTATTTGACTAATAAAAGTTCCAGATGCCAGTTTTACTACATTCTTTTTAAAAGCCTCTGACTCTAAAATTTGCATTTAATACAGATTTTATACATTTATTTTCAATAGATTAATACCTGTAATCACAAGGGGCAAGATTTATATCTACTTTGCATTATAAATTCTTTCAATAATATCTACAACTTTCATTCCTTCCAAAGCATTTGTGGTAATACTTTCATTTCCAGAAATTACATTAGCAATATTTTCATAGATATAATGATGGTTGGCAGCCGAGCCTTTGTAAAGTCCATAATCATTTGGAGGATTACTTGCAGCCAATTCAGGCATTTCATAATCCCTTATATGACAATATTCTACTTCATTCATATATTGCCCCCCTACTCTAACAGAGCCGTTTTCAGCCACTAGGGTAATAGAACTTTCTAAATTTTTATCCCAAACCGCAGTAGAATAATTTAAACTTCCCATACCTCCATTCACAAAATCAAAACTCACAATACCAGAGTCTTCAAAATCAGTGCTTTTTTGATGAGTAAAGTCATTTAATTTAGCATTAATATTAGTTACATCTCCAAAATACCAATACATTAAATCGATAAAATGTGAAAATTGTGTAAACAAAGTTCCGCCATCCAATTTCTTAGTACCATGCCATGTTGTTGGTTTTCCTGTTTTCTTATTTGGTTTGTAATAACGATCATCTCTATTCCAATAACAATTGATTTGTACCATAAAAATTTTACCTAAAATTCCTTGATTCAACACATCTTTCAACCAAACCGAAGGCGGAGAATACCTATTTTGCATGACACAAAAAACTTGTTTATGCTTTTGAAGTGCCTTGAATATTATTTGCTCACAACCTGCTTTAGTCAATGCCATAGGTTTTTCAACCACTACATGCCAGTCGTTTTCTAATACTTTAATAGCTTGTTCTTGATGATACCCATTTGGCGAGGCAATGGCGACAGCATCAACAGTAATACCAGCTTGAATCATTTCGTCCAAGGAATTAAAAAAACGGGCACTTGTAAAATTTTCCAACCCTAGCTCTTCTTTAGGTTTGGTATCACATAATGCAACTAATTCAAAATCATCATTACCTACTATCATACTCGCATGACGCTTACCAATATGACCACAGCCTACTACTGCAAATTTAATTTTACTCATAACTATTTAATTTTGCTCACTGTATTGTTTTCTAATTTATATTTTTGTTGGCTTTCTTGGCAAACAGCGATTCCTTTATCATCAAATATTAATCGATGGCCATACTCTCCAACCCAACCCAACCGTCGTGCTGGATTTCCAACTACTAAGGCAAATGCAGGTACTGTTTTAGTCACCACAGCACCAGCACCAATAAAGGCATATTCACCAATATTATGTCCGCAAACAATAGTTGCATTAGCTCCTATACTTGCGCCCTTACCTACATGTGTTTTGGTATATTGATCCCTTCTATTGATTGCACTTCTTGGGTTGATTACATTAGTAAATACCATAGAGGGACCTAAGAAAACGTCATCATCACATACCACACCAGTATAAATAGATACATTATTTTGCACTTTTACATTTTTCCCCAGCACAACTTGAGGTGAAATAACTACATTTTGGCCTATATTACATTTTTCGCCAATAATACAGTTCGACATTATGTGACTAAAGTGCCATATTTTTGTTCCTGCTCCAATAGTACAACCTTCATCAATTATTGCTGTTTCATGTGCGTAAAAATCTTTCATGCGTTAATTAAAAAAGGATTTAATAGTATTGCAAATAAAATTCAAATGCTCAATATTCATTTCCGTATGAATTGGTAAAGACAATACCTCATCACATAATCTCTCAGAAGTTGCAAGTGAAAATTCTCTGGTAACAAACTGCTGAAAGGCTTCTTGTTTATATAGTGGAAGTGGGTAATATATCATACTCGGAATTCCATTTTCTGAAAGATACTGTTGTAATTTATTTCTCTTGCTATTTTTTACTTTCAAAGTATATTGGTGAAATACATGGGAGCTATTGATTTGTCGAGCTGGAACCTCCAGCTCATCAACGGTTGACAATGCCTCATCATAAAAGGTTGCCATTGCATTTCTATCAGAATTATACTTATCTAAATAGCATAATTTGATATTTAAAATTGTAGCTTGAATAGTATCCAGTCTAGAATTACAACCTAAAATTTTGTGATGGTATTTTTTTTCTTGTCCATGATTCGCTATCATTCTCATTTTGTTTGCCAATTCATCATTATTTGTCATCAATGCCCCGCCATCTCCATAACACCCTAAATTTTTCGAAGGGAAAAATGAGGTGCTACCAATATGACCAATAGTACCGGTTTTGGCCACACTACCATTAGAATAGGTATAATCGGCACCAATAGCTTGGGCATTATCTTCAATTACATAAAGATTGTGCTTTTCTGCCAATTTCATAATTGGTTCCATATCACACGATTGGCCATACAAATGCACAGGTACAATAGCTTTGGTCTTTGAGGTAATTGCTTTTTCTATCGCGGAAGCGGTAAGATTAAAAGTATCTGGATCTACATCAACCATAACGGGAGTAAGCCCTAATAATCCTATTACTTCAGCAGTTGCAACGTATGTAAATGCAGGGCAAATTACTTCGTCTCCTGGCTTTAAATCTAAGGCCATCATAGCAATTTGTAATGAATCTGTTCCATTTGCACATGGAATAACATGTTTTACACCTAGATATTGTTCTAATTTTAATTGGAATTCTTTAACAGCTGGCCCATTAATAAAAGAGGCACTGGCCATACACGAAATAACAGCTTGATCGATTTCGTTCTTTATTTTAATATATTGACCTTTAAGGTCCACCATTTCTATTTGCATTATACTATAGTCTAGCGTCAATTAATGATCGATTTAAAAATGCTTTGGTATCGAAAATTACAGAAGAGTTTGATGATTTGAGCAGATCTAAATCGAGTCCCAAAAATTCTTTATGAGATACTGCTAAAATAATACCATCATAGGTTTTATTTATTTTATGAATTAGTGTTATGCCATATTCCTCCACAACTTCATGTTCATTAGCATGGGGGTCAAACACATCAACATTAATATTAAACTGTTGTAATTCGTTTACTATATCTATGACTTTAGAATTGCGTATATCAGGACAATCCTCTTTGAATGTAATTCCCAGCACTAATACATTTGATTTTGAAATCAAATGATTTTTAGCAATCAAGAGTTTTACTAATTTATTAGCTACAAACATTCCCATATTGTCATTTACCCTTCTTCCAGATAATATCACCTGTGGATGATAGCCTAAGCTTTCGGCTTTGTGTGCAAGGTAATAAGGGTCTACACCTATACAATGCCCCCCAACTAATCCAGGCTTGTATTTTAAAAAATTCCATTTGGTCCCTGCTGCATCCAAAACGTCATTAGTATCAATACCCATTCGGTCAAAAATCAAAGCCAATTCATTAACAAATGAAATATTGACATCACGTTGTGCATTTTCTATAGCTTTGGATGCCTCTGCAACTTTAATACTAGGGGCTTTGTGTGTTCCTGCCTCTATAATAGTTCTATATAGTCCGTCAACAATTTCAGTAATTTCAGGGGTTGATCCGGAGGTCACCTTTTTAATTTTAGTTAATGTGTTTATCTTGTCTCCGGGGTTAATTCGTTCTGGTGAATAACCACAGAAAAAATCTTGATTAAATTTCAATCCAGAATATTTTTCTAATACCGGAACACAGTCCTCTTCTGTACAACCTGGATACACAGTAGATTCATAAATGACGACATCTCCTTTTTTGATCACTCCACCTACCATCGCTGAAGCTTTCATTAATGGAGTTAAATCAGGCGCTTTAAATTGATCAATAGGAGTTGGAACCGTCACAATAAAAACATTATAATTTTTTAGGTCTTCAACTGTTGTAGAAAAATTCAAGCCCAAACCAGAATTTAATTTAGCCAATTCCAAAACACTTTTCATACCAAGAAGGTCTGCTTCATTGGTCCGGTCAGTTAGTAGGTTAAGCTCTTGAATTCTGGATTGATTGATATCAAAACCCAATACTTTAAATTTTTTACCAAATTCGATTGCTAAGGGTAGTCCAACGTAACCCAATCCAATAATTGCTATTTTTTTTTCGTTTAAATTCATTTGGAAAGTTTAATATTTTTTACGCACCAAACTGCACACCAACACCCCTGTTTTTACTAATTTTAATAGACTTATAAAAAATTATAAATGTATTTTTTGCTATAAATCAATGTATTATTGTTTTAGGAATATCTACAAATACCTTTTACAGGTCTGAACTACACAAATTTTTAGGACTTTCTAACACAGCTTAAGTTGTTAAATTAGGTCTAAGATAAATTTCTATATTATTAGGTTATTACCTTAACAACCAAGATGACGATTGAATCTTATGGCCAAGTCCATCTAATAACCCGATACCCAATTTCTCGCAAATTGGTCTTTCTGGAATAGTATCATTATTTTGATCCCCTCCATTGGCAAAGGTCAATTGAAAATCATTAGCAAATTGTTGATGAATCCACTTTAAAGTAGCTGAAACGGTTCGATCTTGATCAATGGATAAAAAACATTGATCAACCATTTTTAAATTCTTTACAATATATAGTCGCTCTTTTTCATCTTGAAACTCCTTGCTTCCTTTTAAAGCTCTTTGAAAATCATTATTAACAATGACAAAAAGTAAGTCGCCCTTTTCTTTGGCGTGTTCAAAATACTCAATATGTCCCTTATGAATTGGGTTAAAATATCCACTTACAATAATAACTTTTTTCTTCATCCCACTTTACTAATTCAACAAATGAAAATAAGACCCCTTAAAGTTTTCCAAGAAAGCATGTTGCTCTTGGCTGGCATACACCGCTACGCGTATTTTTTTCTGGGGAATAAGCCCCTCGGCTTTCTGAATTAATTGATATAGATAATCTTTGTCCACATCACCAATCAATACTAAATCTACAAAAGGAGAATCTTTCCCCTCGGCTAAATCCCCAGTGAGATAAACCTTTTCTACATTACCTAGTTTATCTATTACCTGCTCAATGATTTGATCCAGGCCTACAAATTGCATGATAATTCCACGCAAGGAGCTAAACATCGGATGCGAGGTATTAACTGTATAATGCTTCACTTTGGTATTGTCCGGATCTACCTGAACTTTGATTAGATGCATCTCATTCAGTTTGTTCAATTCCAAACGAACCGTGTTACTACTCACACCTAACTCCCTTTCTAAACCACGTAGGTATACTTTACTTGCCGGATTAAGGAGTAGTTTGGTCAAAAGTTTGACACGTATTTTACCAGAAAAAAGGGAATCTATTTGCAAAGAAAAGGGGTGTCTTGCTACGGCTTCGCCAACCTGACTCACATATTGTGTGAGCAGACTGATACAAAATTGAGTAACAAAAATAAACTTTTATAAGTAATTTTTAAAGTCTTATTTATTATGTGGTCATATATTTCAAAAAAACTTTTTGTCTTAAACTTGGCCCATTTTGAAATATTCATTTTAGATAACAGAATTCGCAAGAGTAGGACAACAATAAAATCTTGTTCCTGATAATCTTCATATCCAACAAATCATGTAAGGCTTTTTACCGATATTTAGCTGTTAAAATTTATTTATTCCCGGTTCCTTTTGCTGACCCAAAATGAAGCCCAAAATACTTCTAGAAATTTGCGTAATTTGTACCTTGACTCCCGAATAAGCTATGTTGCCTAAAAAGAAATGGGCGCTGTTGCCTCCGCCAGATAAAGAAGCATTTCAACAACTCTCCCTTGAATTAAGTACCGTTAAAAATCCTTATTTCTTATCCTTACTTTTATCCAGAGGAATAAGAAACTTTGAGCAAGCCAAAGCTTTTATGCTACCTGAAATAGCATCAATCCATGATCCATTTTTAATGAAGGACATGGACAAAGCCGTTGAAAGGTTAGGCTTAGCCTTGGAAACAGGTGAAAAAATCCTAATATATGGCGATTACGATGTTGATGGCACCACTTCAGTAGCTCTGGTTTATGGTTATTTAAGTGAGATTCTGGGAGCCGATTGCGATTATTACATTCCCGACCGTTATTCAGAAGGTTACGGAGTTTCTCAAGCTGGTGTTCAATATGCCAAGGACAATGATTATAGCCTCATTATTTCCCTTGATTGTGGAATCAAAGCCCATGAAAGGGTAGACTGGTGCTCCAAACAAGGTATTGATTTTATTGTTTGCGATCACCATTTACCAGATGATATACTGCCCAATGCTTTAGCTGTTTTGGATCCAAAACGAAAAGATTGTGCCTATCCTTTCAAAGAATTAACGGGATGTGGCGTGGGTTTCAAACTACTTCAAGCATTCATTGAAGCCAATTTTTTAGAACCAGAACCACTATGGGAACGCATCGATTTATTAGCTTGCAGTATTGCCGCTGATATGGTTCCAATTACGGGAGAAAACCGAATATTTACCTATTTTGGTTTAGAAAAACTAAGTAACAACCCTTCTCCAGGATTAGCCTATTTACTTCAAAATGCGGGGAGAACGGCTCCCATCCAAGTAACCGATATTGTTTTTTCTATTTCTCCGGTCATCAATGCTGCAGGCAGAATGGACCATGCACATGGTGCTGTTAAATTATTACTATCCTCCGACATGTTGGAAGCAAGCCAATTAGCCGAGGCTGTTTTGAAACAAAATCAAAGTCGGAAAGAAGTAGAAAAAGAAATTGTGCAACAAGCCTTGGAAATCTTCCAACAAGATTCCTTCCTTCCCAATGCCTTTTCAACAGTACTTTTTCATCCGTCCTGGCACAAAGGCGTAGTAGGGATTGTAGCAAGTAAAATGCAAGAACACTATTATCGCCCAACCATCATTCTGACCGAATCAAATGGTCACTTAGTAGGTTCGGCTCGCTCTGTCAAAGGTTTTGACATTCATGCGGCACTTGAGTCATGTGCTGATTTGTTAGTTCAATTTGGTGGACATACCCATGCAGCTGGTTTACATTTAGAACCAGAAAACTTAGCTGCGTTTATTCAGCGATTTGATGAATTGGTAAAAATTGGATTAACAGAAAATCCGCCACAAGCTGAATTATTAATTGATTTAGCATTGCCTCTATCCGCCCTAAATCTAGCTTTTCATGATAAATTGTTGATTCGTCTTTCCCCCTTCGGACCAGGAAATATGATTCCCCTTTTTCAAAGTAATCAAGTTTACCAAACTGCCCCACCCACCATTTTAAAGGAAGCTCACCTGAAATTATTTGTTCAAGATCACCCTGAAAATCCGGCTATGGAAGTCATTGCCTTTAATCTGAGAGCCGACTTCTACGAGGGCTTAATGGATGCCTATTTGAATCAAAAGCCTATTTCATTGGTCTATCATTTGGAAGTAAATGAGTTTAGAGGAAACAGAAAGCTACAATTGAGGGCATTGGATATGGCTTAATATCGGTGGCTTCGAGTACATCAGCCACCGAATATTTACAAGATTGGTAATAATAATTCACAAGCTTGTTATAAACCTAAAGCAGTCGACTTCGAGAACCTCAGTCGACTGTGCGCCATTACAAGTTGGATGAGGTGCTCGAAGTTGGCTGAGGCTCTCGAAGCCAACTTGATCCAATATTCGACATTACAAATGTCGAACAGCAGAATATTACTTATCGAATAAAACCTAAAGCAGTCGACTTCGAGAACCTCAGTCGACTGTGAGCCATTACAAGTTGGATGAGGTGCTCGAAGTTGGCTGAGGCTCTCGAAGCCAACTTGATCCAATATTCGACATTACAAATGTCGAACAGCAGAATATTACTTATCGAATAAAACATACAGCAGTCGACTTCGAGAGCCTCAGTCGACTGTGAGCCATTTCAAGTTGGCTGAGGTGCTCGAAGCCAACTTGCACAATCTAGTAATTTCAAGAGCCCTAGCCACCCGGGAGCTGATGTATATCATTTTTAATTCTATCACCTTCTCTTAGTTTTGAAGCAAAGGATTTAGGTTATGGAAAGAAAAACGATCATTTGGTTCAGTAGAATCTCCTTATTTATCATATACTTCTGGTTCGGCGCATTAAAAGTGATAGGCATTTCACCAGCAGAAAAATTAGTAGAACACCTGTATGAAGCAACTTTGCATCAAGCCTTAGAGCTTGAAACATTTTCTTTCTATTTTGGATTCATAGAATGTGCCTTAGGCCTGATTTGGTTATTTCCTGCCATAACTTCTTGGGCTTTTTACGCTTTGGTTTTACACCTTATCACCACTTTCCTCCCAACCATATTTCTTCCAAATGACACGTGGCAATTCATTTTCACCCCTACTTTGATTGGCCAATACATTATTAAAAACTTAGCACTTTTATCTACCGCTTGGTTTATACGTGAGGCACATTCCTTGGAAATAAAAATACAGCAAGAAGCATAGATATTACGCTGGCTTCGAGTACCTCAGCCACCGAATATTTACAAACTTGTTATAAACCTACATCAGTCGACTTCGAGAGCCTTAATCTACTTTGGAGCATTAAAATTGGCTTATCCACAAGAAGTTGGCTGAGGTTCTCGAAGACAACTTTATCTAATATTCAACATTACAAATGTCGAACAGCAGAAATAAAACTACTGCAGTCGACTTCGAGAGCCTCAGTCGACTGTGAGCCATTACATTTTGGCTGAGGTGCTCGAAGTTGGCTGAGGTGCTCGAAGCCAACTTTATCTAATGTTCGACATTACAAATGTCGAACAGCAGAAATATTTACAAGCATAGTAATAATTCACAAGCTTGCAATAAACCTACAGCAGTCGACTTCGAGAGCCTCAGTCGACTGTGAGCCATTACATTTTGGCTGAGGTATTCGAAGTTGGCTGAGGCTCTCAAAGCCAACTTCACTCAATCCTTATCTTCTTCTTTTTTCTTTACCGGAAAAATAAAAGCAGCTCTTTTAGGCCCAGGAAAGGGAATATTTCCTTTTAACCCATGCCAAAGCACTCGATTAAAGGCTACATCATTATTGGCATCTTCCTTGTCAAAATTGAATAATTCGGATTGTCTTTGCCATTCATTTCGAACCACATTTTTTTCCAATAAATTAATTTGAGGAATAATGGCTTTAAACTCAAATGGCTTTGCCACTGAATCAAAACTCCTCCACATAGGCGTTGCCGCGGCATCATATTGAGTCATTGGGGGCAAACCCAAAATCAACTCCATGGTTCTTAACATGGAGCTCGTGGTATACATCGTATGATCTACAAAATTACGTTTCACAAAACCTCCTGCCACATAAGCTGTACTGCGATGGGCATCCACATGGTCAGCTCCATTTTGGGCATCATCTTCCAAAATAAATACTGCTGTTTCATTCCAAATAGGGCTTTTTGCTAAAGTCTCGATCAATTGACCCACCGCTAAATCATTGTCCGCTACATGCGCATAAGGCGTTGGTCTTCCAATCCGTAATCCTTCCGTATGGTCATTTCCCATACGTAAAGAATTAAACTTAGGAACTCTATTTTCCTTAACCATTTGTTCGAATTCCTTCTTCCAAATAGACAAACGCGTCGTATCTTGAATGGATAAATTATAACTAGGAAAAGTAGGGTGAAAATGATTATTCAATACTGGAATATTCGCCTTTCCATTGGACACAAATTCACCATAAGTTCTAAATGAAACTCCATAACGGTTACACTGATCCCAAATATATCCATTCTTATTTTGAGAAACACTTCGCTCCGCTTCTCCATATATTCCGCCTCCACGGCCTCCATAGCTAGTAGGCCAACTTTTCTCCATGTAATCCGTAGCATAAGCTCCCATGGTCCAATGGTGACCATCCGCACTTACTTCGGCATCTACATAAAAATTATCTAACAAAACGAATGATTCTGCAATGGCATGTTGATTTGGTGTATATTTTCTTCCAAAAAGCAGTAAGGTGGTATCTCCATTTCCACCTTTCACATCAGCCAAAACTTGATCATAGGTCCGATTCTCTTTAATGACATAAAACACATACTTAATGGGAGACTTTTGCCCAGCCTTCATGGGAATAGGGAAAGTTGGAGCCTGCTGATCTGCCAAATCGGATTTATCAGGCTGATACGCTGAGTTTCGATAGGCTGCCTTCGTATAAACAGGTAATTCATTTGCTTTGGGACTCGGAATGACACTCATCGATCCTTTAAACATAGAACCAATATATTGTACTTCCTTCGGTGCATTGGAATCTCCAGCGTGCAAATTCACTTCTTCTCCTTTACGAATAGGTCTTGGCCCATAAGGATTAGCCATGGAGGTATTCCCCTTTCCATTAATAACCCAAATTTGATTTTGAATCACTTTAACATTGCTTGGATACCATCCCACAGGAATAAATCCCTTCGCTTGACTCTTTCCCGGATTACTTACATCAAAAACAGCAAGGCAATTATTATCCGCATTAGCTATGTATACATAATTATTTTTTGGATCTATAGCTAAGCCATTTGTGGTGGAGCCTGCAGGAGAATTAGGATATAAAGCTACATCCAAGGTTTCTATTACTTTTTGTGATTTTAAATCAATCACCGAGACACTGTTGTCGTTAGCATTGCAAACCAATAAAGACTTCCCGTTGGGATGAAGGACCATTTCATTTGGATTATCTCCAACCTCTATGGACTTTTTCCATAGATTAGTTTTTAAATCGAATACCAAAACCTGGTTACATCCCCAACATGAAACATACAATTCGTTTTTGGTTGGACTTAACACACACATATAAGCCTCACCATCCATCCCAAATTGTTGAATCACCTGGTTACTTTTCACATCAATGATGTATAAACTCCGATTATCTCTTGTGACAACATATAATCTTTGACGCAGATCATCAAAGGCTAAACCCGATGGGGCTATTCGATTAGGCCAAGCATCTCCTAACTTAATTTCTCCTAACAAGCTCAATTTGCCGGCACCTACTCCTAAGCGAAGTATTTTATTATCATGCCCGCCTGATACAAATAGCTGGGAGTCATCTGAATTAAAGGCCAAACCATACCAAGCCTTTGCCACAATCATAGAATCAACTACTTGCTGCTTGGCAATATCAATAAGGTATACGCTGTGTTTACTTTGCCCATTATTGGAGACTGCAGCCCATTTTTTGGAATGACTAATTACCATATTGAGAGGTAAATCCCCTAATGGAAATGATTTTCCTGCTGGACTTAACTTCCAGCCATTGGGTAAAGAAACGGTTGCACCTAAATGCTGGGCATAAGATAGGTAGGAAAGGCATAATATGCCTAAAAGCAAACAAAGCTTTTTCATAGTTGAAGTGAGGTTTATACGAGCAAGATAAGGTAAGTCCCTAGTAATACCAATAGGTATGTGTAAAGACCTTGTTAAATATGCCTAAATCCCTCTATTTCAAGCTACAAGCTTATCCTTATAAAAGCACCTGTATTCAATTTTTCAGCCTTGAACGGTCCATAATAATCGAAGTTCATTCCGAGGCCATAGGTAAACTTTTGGCGACTTATACCCGCCCGAAATTGATATCCGCTACGGGCATGTATTCCCCCTTCAATCACTTGATTATACAAAACTTGGGCTCTCGTATACAGTCGGGTTTTAGGACTAAGCACAGGTTTGAATTCTGCTAAACTCACAACCTCCATATTTGTGGTTGGTAAAAAACAAATATTGGGGGATACCAAAAGCAACCAGGTTGGATTGGCTTTAAAATATTGTACTCCCAATATGGGTACTAATCCCAATTTAAAATGCCACTGTGCTCCAGCACCGGCCTTAAAATTGCTTCCTAAATCATAATTAATAGAATTTACGACTACAATCTCCGTTTCTTCATTTTTATTATGATAATCCACCGCGCCATTAGTCACGTTGAAAAAGGAGAATTTTCCCTTGGCATCGATGGGTTTATTGAGTATCAACTGGAAGTTCATGCGGTTATTTCCAAACATTACCTCTACAGGAATGGGAGCAGGTGGTGGACCAACTTGCTGAGCAATTAAGGAACTACTTCCCATGAGTAAAATTCCTAAAAATAATAAAAGACCATTTTTCATGGCGACAAATATAAAAAGGAAAAATGGGCAGTGAACTATATTCGGCAAACGAACAAGCATAAAGCGACAAAAACCAGAAATTAGCAGGATGAAATGGAATAACTAATTGAAAAACATCTCGTCAACCAAAAATAAGGCTCGTTTATCTTTTGCGGGATGCCAAGCAGGAATTTTCTCCAGTGGCTTAGCCACTATTTTGATGTATTTAACGTTGGCTGTTTTGAATTTTGTCCCAATCAAAGGAAGGTTATGCGGAAAGTTTTCCTTAGGAATAATGGGTTTAAACTTGGTAATAAGCTTCCATTGGTTCTCCCCACTTGCCCCCCAAACTTCCACCAATTCCGGAGGGAAAATCCCAGTTTGGGTTTCTACCATAATTCTTAATTCCACAGAGGAAAGAGGAATAGCCTGCTTAAACATGGACACTAATACTAAGTCATTATTTCTAACTCCCGCCCAATTATTAGCCCAAGCTGGACTATTGGCATTAAAAGTACCCAATCTACCATCAAAAAATGTTTTGGCACCCGCGGCTTGATGAACTCGGTTGAGTGGAGTCAATAAAACGGCACTATCAGGTTTAAAATGACCACGATAAAAATCAAAAATAGCCTCATCACTACCTTTCCATCCCGGTTTAAAGGCCCTCGCCCGAATAGACGTATTCTGATTCAATCGTAAATTTCCAGCAAATACAGGCGACTGTGCGCTATCTGGTATACTACCATCGGTGGTATATCGGATTTCCACTCCTTTAATCGGATGACCTAGCTGGGCCATGATAAACTCATCAAAAATGGTAGATGGATTTTTTACTTGAGGGGGATTAAGTTTCAATGGATTGCTTCCATCATCTTGGAATCCTCCTATGACTTGAATTCCTTTTACCTGTTTTTGAAGTATTTGAATATCTTCTCGACTCAACCCAGCATCCCAAACATATACCTTCTTTAGGTTAGGGATGGCTTTTAAAGAATTAGCCAAGCCTGCTGCTTTTAACTTAGTTCCGGAAAGGGATAAGACCATTAATTCTTTTAATCCATTCAATTCTTTCAATCCCGCTTCCGTGATATCGGTAAAATTCAGGTTTAACGTATGAAGGTGTTCTAGATCTTTTAAATATGCCAAATCAGAATTCTGTACAGGCATTTTGGCGAGACTTAAGGTAACTACTTGCTCTTTGATCTCTTTAAGCTCCTCTAATTTTTGGGCTTTATATTGAGCCTTATTAAAAAAGTTAACCGATAAAGCTGGCGAATCTTTGGCAAACAACATTATCGTTCGATACTCATTGGAAAGCTTTTGAATAGTCTCTTCATCTGCTTCTGGGAAATCATACACCTCTTCTTTCGGGCCAGCGGAAGCAAGGAGTTTAGCAGAAAATATCCGTAAAGAATCATTGGAGGCTAAATCCACCACTTTTTTAGTAAAGGAGGCTTTTTCCTTAACCCACCAAGTTAATAATTGCAATTCATCATCGCTTAACTGTGGCCTACCGATTGGCGGCATATGTTTTTTGTCGTCTATGGACAAATGGGCACGCTGAATCAATAAACTCAATTCCGGCTTTCCGGCTACCCAAAGTGGTCCTGTTTTACCCCCCTTAGCCATGGACTTCGCATCTGTTAATAAAAGCTCTCCTTTGATTTTATCTGGATTATGACAAGCCACACATTTCTTTTCTAGAATAGGCTGTACTACATCTTGAAATACGACTGCTTCTTCCAAGGGCACTGATTGACTTTTAATCAAAGGCTCTAGGACAAAGTTTCCTCCGTGAGTAAGATTCCCTCCAAAATGGCCCACTAAAACGAGCAGCAAAGCCATACCAATCGAAGTACTCTTGGCTATATTGGCTTGATACCAATTCTTATTTCGAATCCAATATATCAGAGCTGCCAACACATAGGTGCTTACACCCAACCAGCGATGCCAATATAAATCTCCTCCTCCATAGCCAGGCTCTTTGGCAAGGAAAATACCCATAATAACCGTTATTCCAGCACTTAAGGCCCCAACAAGCAGCAGGTATTCTGTCAACTGAAGATAGGTCTTGTTTTCATGTAAGCTAGCTTGAAAACGGAAAAATTCCATGAACATAGCCAGTAATAACAAGACAATGGGGAAATGCAGAAGAAGTGTGTGCAGTCGACCGATTGGTTGCAAATACACCGGGATTTTTAATTCACTTTCGAATACCAGTAAAAAGCCTACAAAGAAAAAAGAGGCTAATAATATCTGTTCAAATATACCGGTAAGCTTACTGTTCTTCATATAAAGCACTTAACTAATGATATCTCGAACCACTTTTCCTGATACATCAGTTAAACGGAACCTACGACCCATATGTTTATAGACTAATTTTTCATGATCTAAGCCCAATTGATTCAATACAGTTGCTTGAAAATCATGTACATGGACTGGATTTTTTTGAACGTTATAGCCCAATTCGTCCGTTTCACCATATACCATACCAGGCTTAATGCCACCGCCGGCCATCCAAATACTGAAACAACGTGGATGGTGATCTCGACCATAATTTTCAATAGTCAATTTACCTTGACTGTAGCAAGTACGGCCAAACTCTCCGCCCCAAATGACTAATGTTTCATCCAACAATCCTCGTTGCTTTAAATCAGTAATTAAGGCTGCAGATGCTTGATCTGTATCTTTCGCCTGACTTTGAATTTCAAAAGGCAGATTTCCATGTTGATCCCAACCTTGGTGATATAACTGTACAAAACGTACCCCATTTTCAGAGAGTTTTCTAGCTAAAAGGCAGTTCGCCGCAAAGGTTCCAGGAACCAAACAGTCTGGACCGTATAATTTGATGATATCATCCGACTCTTTCGACAAATCCATCACCTCAGGAACGGCGGTTTGCATGCGGTAAGCCATTTCATACTGCTTGACTTTGGCAGAAATTTCTGGATCTCCAAACTCTTGGTATGACAAATCATTGAGTTCCGCTAAATGGTCTAGCATCTCTCTTCTTTCTTTGCGACCCATACCTTCTGGATCTCTCAGGTATAAAACAGGATCCTCTCCTTTGCTAAATTGTACTCCTTGGTGAATGGAGTCTAAGAAACCATTGGACCACAATTTTGAATATACCCCTTGCCCATTACCAATGCCACGTGAAAGTAATACAGTAAAGTCAGGTAAATTTTTATTCTCGTTTCCTAAACCATAACTCAACCAGGAACCCATACTAGGACGGTTTCCCTGCTGAGAACCCGTCTGAAAAAAGGTCAAGGCAGGGTCATGGTTGATAGCTTCCGTATACATGGACCGTATGATGCAAATATCATCTACAATCTTAGATGTATAAGGCATAATATCACTTATCCAAGCTCCCGATTGTCCATATTGTTTGAAATTCGTAAAGGAAGGCGCCAAAGGGAAACTTGCCTGATTGGCCGTCATTCCCGTCAAACGCTGCGAACCTCGTACAGAAGCAGGAAGATCTAAACCCATCATATCACAAAGTTTGGGCTTATAATCAAAAGTCTCTAACTGAGAGGGTGCCCCATTTTGAAATAGGTAAATTACCCGTTTTGCTTTCGGGGCAAAATGAGGAATACCGGGTGTAAAATCTGCTCCATCTTGGTCGCCACCATTTAATAAACTAGGGACCAAAAGGGAGCCCAAGGCCACACTTCCTAGCCCTAGACTCATCGTAGATAAGAATCTTCTCCGATTAAAACTTAGCCCGTGCTCTAATATCTCTTTTTCTAACATCAGCTTAGGTTCTAGTAATGGTTTCCTCTAAATTATAAATGGTATTTACCACACGCATTAAGGCCGCTAACAGTTGTCTATCTACTTGATTAGGAATAGGATATTCCCCCACGGCCAATATTTTATTGGCTTGTTTCAAATTGATTTTCTTCAACTCTTTGCTATAATAAGTGGTCAAGATAGTCAATTCCTTATCCGTAGGTTTTCGACAAACAATCAATCGGAATGCTTTTTTGATTTTATCAGGAACCTGATTATTTTCTTGTAAAAGCTTAGCTGCTAAAACTCGTGAAGCTTCCAGCACGGTCGGATCATTCATCATAACCAAAGCCTGTAAAGGGGTATTGGTTTTCAACCTTCTTACCTCACAAACATCGCGATTACTCGCATCAAAAATACTCATGGTGGGAGGAGGAACTGTTCTTTTAATTAAGGTATACATTCCCCGACGGTACAAACTAGCCCCATGGTCTTGAACATACATAGACAATAAACCGCGGCCTGATGTAGCACCCTCCCATAATCCAGGTGGTTGATATGGCTTCACACTAGGTCCACCTACCTGAGGTACTAACAAACCACTGCTAGACAAAACCACATCGCGAATGAATTCAGCATTGATACGTGAACGAGAAGAACGAGACAAATAGATGTTCTCTGGATCTTTGGCTAATTTTTCTGGGCTGAGTTTGGCTGACTGACGATAAGTGGCTGACATCACCATTTGCTTGACTAGGCGTTTGATATTCCAGCCATGCTCCATGAAGTCTACTGCCAACCAATCCAATAAGGCTGGATTAGTAGGTAATTCTCCTTGCATACCAAAATCTCCCGCCGTTTTAACAATACCCTTACCAAAAAACTCCTGCCACATTTGATTCACAAAAACGCGTGATGTTAAAGGATTTTTTCTGTCAAATAACCATTTGGTTAAACCAAGCCTATTCTTAGGCAAATTTTTAGCAAATGGCAAAATAACACTCGGCATGGCTGGTTGAACCACATCGCCAGGGGCATCATAATTTCCCCTTTTTAAAATAGTGCTGACACGTGGGGTATCTAAATCACTCATAACCGACACGATCAATCGCGATGTATCCTGTTTATTGATAAACTTCAAAATCCCTTTGACATCTTCATTACTAATTTCCATCAAAGGCTTTTTGGCATAGGTTTCTGGACCACCTATCACCGACTCTATCCCTACTTCCTTTACATTATTAAAAAAGGCAAATGTCTGGTAATAATCTTTCTGTGTAATGGGGTCATATTTATGGTCATGACAACGAGCACATTCCATGGTCACCCCTAAAAATGCTTTTCCAAATAAATCGCTTCGGTCGGCCACATAACTGACCCGATATTCCTCTTGAATGACGCCCCCTTCTTCCGTAATTTTATGATTACGGTTAAAACCCGTGGCCAATAATTGCTCCTTAGCTTGCGCAGGATTAGAAGTTGGTACTAAATCCCCTGCCAATTGCCACGTAACAAACTGACTGTAAGGAATATTTTTGTTGAGTGCATGAATGACCCAATCTCTCCAAGGCCATTGAGTACGATAGCCATCATCTTGATAACCATGTGAGTCGGCATAGCGCGCTAAGTCCAACCAATACACCGCCATCTTTTCACCATAACTTGGATTTCGCAATAACTCATCCACCATTTTTTCATAGGCCTTGGGTGAATTATCCGCCAAAAAACGATCCATTTGTCTAATGCTTGGAGGTAAGCCATTAAGATCCAACGCGACCCGCTTCAATAAACGCTCTTTGTCGGCTTCCTCATTCGGGCTTAGGTCTTTTTGCTCCATTTTATGAAGCACAAAATAATCAATCTCATTTTTTACCCAGTCCTTCTGATCTACCTCGGGAAGTGCGGGTTTTTTAGGCGCCACAAATGCCCAATGCTTTTCGTATTTAGCACCCTGTTTAATCCATTTTTCTATTAAGTCTATTTCCCTCGCAGAAAGCTTCAGATGCGATGCTTTAGGGGGCATCATTTTGATGGTATCCTCGGTAGTGATACGAAGAAAAACTTCCGATAATTCTGGCTTTCCAGGTACTAAAGCATAAGCATTCGGATGCTCTTTCAATGCCTTAAATACACTAACGGAATCGTCTAGTCGTAAACCGGCTTCTCGTTTGTTGGCATCTGGTCCGTGACAAGCAGAGCATTTATCAGAAAGAATAGGCCGTATATCAAAATTATAACTGACCAATTCGGGTATTGGCTCTTCCTTTACTTGAGAAGCGCTACTTGAAGAGCATGCATCTAAAGTCAGAACAAAACCAAGTGCCAAACAATACGTATAAAAAAGGTAAATTCCTTTCATTAGGCTTTTATCAATAAATCTTTGACTACTTGACCTTTACCATCAGGTGTCGTGTAGAAAGGTCTTTTTTCAATTTCATACTGTGTATCAGGTTTGATTCCCAAAGCATGGTACATTGTTTGGTGAATTCCCGCAATTTTCACTGGATTTTCAATGGTTTTACATGGCCTTTCATCGGCTGTTTTACCATAAACATGTCCACGTTTAATGCCTCCTCCAAACATCAGAATAGAGCAACCATCTGTAAAGTGACGATGCATTCCATAAAACTTCATATCATTCAGAATTTCTGGCTGGTTCACCTGTTCTTTCACGGTTTGATCAGGGCGCCCTTCTACCATCATATCTCTACTGAACTCTGATGCCACAATGACTAAAGTTCTATCTAAATGGCCGGTTTTATCCAAATCTTTGATCAATTGAGATATAGGTCCATCAATTTGTTTTTTCATACCCGCCATGCGCGTATGGCCATTTTCATGGGTGTCAAAACCAAAGAATGGTTCGTATTCAGTGGTCACTGAAATAAAGCGAGCTCCTTGTTCCGTTAATCGACGAGCCAAAAGACATCCTAAACCAAAACGGCCTGTATTGTAAATATCATAGCTTTCTTTGGGTTCAGAGCTTAAATTAAAGGCCTTAGATTCTGGAGAATTCAATAAAATATAAGCCTGCTCCATAGAACGGCGAAGAGATTCTTTTTGATAATCACTGCCAAAATCTCCAAAAGGACTCTTGCTGATTAAATCATTGTATAACTTATTTCTGCTTTCAAAACGCTTCATGTTCATTCCTACAGGAGGGCGAACGCTGTCCAATCCCTGACTTGGATCTGGGATGAAAAATGGACCAAACTCATTTCCTAAAAATCCTGCCGAATGAAAAGCTTTTAATTCTTCTCCTTCACCTACGGTGAATCGCTGGCCAATGTCAATAAACGCCGGAATTACTGGATTTTTAGGGCCTAATTCTTTGGCTATCCAAGCACCCATGTGCGGAGCAGCTACCGTTTGAGGAGGTTCATAACATGTATGCCAATTGTACTGATGGCGCGTGTGTAAGATGTGACCTAAGTCGGCAGCTACATAAGAACGGATTAAGGTTCCTTTGTCCATAACACTTCCTATTCCTTCCAAACCTTCTGAAAAATGAATGCCATCTAGCTTAGTAGGTACTGATTTAAACGTACTTAAAACCCGATTCCCTTCCATACCTTTTTCATAAGGAGTATATCGTTTGGGATCAAAGGTTTCCGTATGAGCCATTCCACCTGCCATCCAAAGTAAGATAACGGTATCTGCCGTAGCGGCTCTTTGGGCAATTGGATTATTAGAACCTGCGAGCAAACTTGCCATAGGCGAGTTCATTCCCATAGCTGCCAAAGTGGCCATGCTCGTATTCTGTAAAAATTCCCTTCTGTTATAATTCGTCTTCATATACAAAAATACACGATATTCTATTTCAAAACTTAGATAATTAATTGAAATTCAGGAAGTAGGGTAATAGCCCAAACAAAATCCTGAACACCTTCTACTGTAGGCTTTTTGCCCAAGTACCTAATAGCCAATTCCATCTCGCGAGGACTCGGATTACGACCCAATGCCTGACGATACAAGGTATTTACCAAAGCGTCACTGGTAGCATATTTAGCAACCCAAATCTTAGCGCCCGTATTTAAGGTATAATTAAATTTAACACCATTCGTCAATTCCAAAGCTTGTAATAAGTTAGCTTGTGAGGTTCTACTGGTAGAAACCGTCTCCCGGTTAGGTCTTCCTAAAGCCGTTAAGAATGGATCGTTTTTAACCAAAGCTGCCCGAGCAAAAGGAATTTCTTTCTTGATATCAGCTGGTAACATTTTTACAGCTAGAGCAGAATCTGAATATAAGGGGAAGAACGATTGACTCACGGCATCAGCAAATTGTTCCGCTGTTAAGCGTCTTTTCGTCATTCCTTTAAAGACATAATTGGAAGCTGTCAACATGGATACCTCTTTGAAGCCAACCGTCGGCAATTGGTAAGTTTTAGACGTCAATATCTGATACATTAAACGCTTCATATCTGAACCATTATTGGCAAAATCATAGGCTAAGTAATCCAACAAATCCTGGCTCCATGGTTCATTATCCATCACATCCACTGGCTCCACAATTCCTCTTCCCATTAATTGAGCCCATACCCGATTCACCAAAGTACGGTATAGGCGGCCATTTTTCTTCTGAACTAAAATATCCGCTAATTGCACTAAACGATCAGCTGTAATCGGGGTTTCTTTAATTTTACCTAAAGAATTATACAAAACACCTCGGCCAGCCATGCGGCCTGTAGGTAAGTCGCACTTATGAATTTCTAAGGTTTGATCCGCAAAAACATTGGCAAAGGCATAAGCATCATCCAATTTCCAATCACTGATAAAACTGTCGTGGCAGGAAGCACATTTTAAATTTAATCCTAAAAATACTTGAGCTACGTTTTGAGCCGCCTGCATCTCGGTACTTTGGCTAGAGTTGATGGTTCCTCTCCATTTAATTCCCTTAATAAACCCTTCAGACTCTTTGTTTGGACTGATTAATTCCTTGACAAATTGCTCATAAGGTTTATTGTTTTTCAATGAACCATAAAGCCATTTGGAGATGGCAAATCGGCCACCCGTGATATAACCGGTTCCTGTATAATCATTCCGCAAAGCATCATTCCAGAAACTAAACCAATGCTGGGCATAAGCAGAATTATCGTTCAGTAAAGATTGAACTAATTGCTCCCTTTTGTTTGGACGCTTATCTGTAATGAAATTTTGGATTGCTTGTGGAGAAGGTAATAAACCTTGAACATCTAGATAAACCCGACGGATGTAGGTAGCATCATCCACTGGTTTTTTCCAAGCAATTTTATTTTTCTTGAAATATTGATCCACGAATAAATCAATGGGCTGCTGAGCCTGGGCATTAGCCGCAGGTAAATTAGGTAAACGAGGCTCCAAGGCAGCTACTCGATACAAACTTTTTTCTGGACCAGTTGGCCAAGGAGCACCTTGTTTAATCCAAAATTCGAGTAAGGCAATGTCTTCCTTGGTTAAACGCTTTCCTTTAGTAGGCATGGCATCATCATGACCTTCCGGCAATTTAACCCGACGAATGATATCACTTTTCTCTGGATAACCAGCTACTAAAATAGGCCCGTTTTCACCCCCTTTAAACAGAAATTCCTTTTTGTCTAAACGAAGTTTTCCTTTGGTTTTGGTGGCATTATGGCAACTATAGCAATTATGGGCTAAGATGGTTCGAACTTTTATGTTCAATTCATCTACTTGATTCGCATTTAAAATTTGTGCTGCTGGACTTACTGTAGCACTTTCTAGTTCTTGAAAAGCAGCAGGAGCAGGTCCAGTAGGTAGGTCATTAGAAACTGATAAATCTGTTTCTTCAGGCAAAGCTAAAGGACGAGTGGTGTTGAGAGAATTAGGCCAAGGAGCGCCCTGCTTAATCCATGTTTCCAATACTTCAATTTCTGCTTTGGTCAGGCGCTTACCCTTGGTAGGCATAGCGTCATCATGACTAGCAGGTAATTTGATGCGATGAATGATATCGCTTTTTTCTGGATGGCCGATAATCAAGGCCTTTCCATTTTCTCCCCCTTTTAAGACGTATTTTAATTCGTCAAGACGAAGTTTTCCTTTTACTTTTTTGGTACCATGACAACTGGTACAATGTTTTGTCAAAATACTTCTAGCCTCTATGGCTAAAGCTTCTTTCTGATCGACGTTGATGTCGCCTTGTAATTTTTTAACATCTATTTTAGGGGCTACCGAAGTAGAATCTTTGGCTATTTCAGGATTCCAAACAGAACTCAAATAATCGTCACCATGGGTTAACATGGCTCCATAATGTCCGGCAAAAGTTACGCCAAACACGGAAAGGATTAACAAGGCCCGATAGGATTTGGTCTCATCCGCTTTAAATGCTAATAAGGCCAAAGCAGCCAACACGAGGGTTGCAATACCCGACCATTGGTGCCAGACTACAGTATTACCTGCATAATCATCTTGATTGGCTAGTATTAAGCCGAAAGTCACTGCCAATAGCGCAGAAATACTTACGACCCAAAGCATCAAATGAATGGCAGGTTTAAATTGATTGGATGATTGCTTCCAAGAAATGGCTTCAAGCAGCAATACTACCCATAATAAACTTAGGGGGAAGTGAACAATCAGCGGGTGTAATCGACCCAAAAAGGTAATAAATTCAGTACTATTTTGCACAGAAATGTTTGTTATAATAGGTTTAAATCTTTGTGTTGCCGAGGCTTGGAGAGCAAGTCCAAGCACTCGGCAATTTTACAAAGATTAATCTAAATAAAAAATCCCTTAGTTATACCCTGGGTTTTGGGTTAATTTACTGTTAATCAAAATTTGAGGAGCAGGAATAGGTAGGTAATATTCAAAATCAGAATATACATAATCCAAAGCGTTGAAGGCAATTCCTCCTCTTGAAACGGTAGGATTTGCTTTTTCTCTAGCTCCATGAGCATTCATAAATGCCGTCAATTCAGAAGGAGTCATGGTTCTTTGTAAATCAAACCAGCGGTGATTTTCAAAGGCTAATTCCACACGACGCTCTTGCATGATAGCTGCACGTAAACCTTCTTTGGATAAACCTGCCAATTCAGCCAATCCAGCTCTTTTTCTTACGGCATTCACATACCCTAATGCTTCGGCTGTTGGTCCAGCTGATTCATTGATTGATTCAGCTAACATCAATAATGCATCGGCATAACGCAATACCGGCCAGTTATTATCCGAGCGACCAGAAATGGTGTGCGGATATTGGTATTTAGCTACGAATGGAATACCAACAAAAGTACCGTTCAAGGTATATCCTGTTTTCAAGGAAATATCTTTACGCAAGTCTCCCGCCTCATAGGCGTTGATCATATCACGAGTAGGGATATTTCTACCACTTGGCGTTGTATTTGCATATCCTGTTACAGCACCTTGAGATAAACGAGGGGCAAACACATAAACAAAGTTACTTTGCTCTCCTAAGTCGTTACCTCCTTGATATTGAACTTCAAAGATGGACTCAGGCCCATTTTTCCTAGCTGGATCAAAGTTGTCTTTGTAATTCGCATTCAAAGAATACCCTAAGCTCAAAATATCTTTTAAGGTAGTAACTGCGGCTGTGTAGTTCTTTCTAGTTAAATAAACTTTTCCTAACAATGCCACGGCAGCTCCTTTGGTAGCCTTTCCTCTTCCTGAAGCAGGATATGAAGCAGGTAATAACTTGACTGCATCACCCAAGTCTGTTTCAATCTGCTTGTAAACCTCAGCTTGAGGAGAACGAACTAAATTAAATGACTCATTAGGATTTGATAAAGTCTTCGTTGCTAAAACCACATCTCCGAAATAACGCGTTAAGTTGAAATAATGGTAAGCACGTAAGAATTTCAATTGACCTTCAATCGCTCCCTTAGCCGTTGCATCAATAGTAGAAGCAGCTAATTTTTCCAAGGCATAATTGATGTTGTACATCGTTGCATAATGGTTATTCCAAAGTGTATTGATTTCTCCATTTCCTTGGTTAACCGTTGAGAATTCAAATGCCTCCCAACCAGCTGCACCTCCACGATCCAATGGATTGAAGTCTAGCGTGGTATTGTCTGACATAAATTCCTGCTGAATATAGGCCGAGTTGGTGATCGTTTGCAATTGACCATATATTCCATTCAAAGCTTGATTGAATTGAGTTTCGTTTTGATAAAACAAATCTCGACCAATCCTCGTAGGGTCTGTTGTCTTCAAAAAGTCTTCTTGACAAGAAAACTGAATGAAGCAAAAGGATAATAATATTGAAGCTGTTATTTTTTTCATTTCTGTATAATTAGAAGTTTAATTTAACACCAAGAGCCACTGTTCTAGGAACTGGATATGACTCATCGTCATTGTTCAATTCCGTTCCACCTCTAACACCTGCGTCCGGGTTATTTCCTGGGTAATTGGTAAATAAGAATAAGTTATTCGCAGTTAAGAATACTCTAGACTCGCTGAATATATTGTTCATTTTAGGAAGTTTATACCCTAAAGTCACTGCCTTTAACCAAACATAACTTCCGTCATATACATAACGCTCACTACTTTCACGAGACCACTTGAAATAACTAGTTCCTCCTTGTGAGTTTTTGTCATTCGGATTGGTACCCGGATTAGTAGCCGATCTCCAACGATCTTTGGCTTTATCTAATACGTTAAACACACCGTCCATGTTCATGGTAGATGCTTCAATGTTACGGTAGATATCAAAATCTTGAGCTCCTACAAATAATACGTTCAAATCCCATTGACGGTAATCAGCAGCCATGGTCCAAGCCCAAGTAAAGGCAGGATTTGGATTTCCAATTTCAGTCATGTCTTGTGTATCATATGAAATAACACCATCTCCGTTCATGTCTTTGAACTTCATTCCGCCAGGAATTACACCATCTTGCTTAGCCCAAGCATCAATTTCTGCCTGAGTATTGAAAATGCCTTCTTTTCTGTAACCGTAAATCATACCAATCGGACGACCCACTTTCATGACGTTATACCCACCATAAAAACTACCATACCAAAGTATGTCATTGGCTCCTTTGATGGCCAAAATTTTACTTTGGTTCATCGTTAAGTTCATGTTAGTTCTGAAATTCACAGGACCAAAACTAGTGCGATAATCTGCGCTTAATTCAACCCCTGTATTTTGAACCTGACCAATGTTGTCCAAACTGGTAGTAAAACCAGAAACCGCTGGAATCGAAACTGGTAATAACATATCGTTGGTTACTTTCTTGTAGTACTCAAAAGTGAAGGTCAACTTATTGTTAAACGTGGCTAAATCTAAACCAATGTCCAACTGATCTGATTTTTCCCATTTCAAAGAAGAGTTAGCAAAGTTGCTAATCACTTTACCTGGTGCAAAACTGTTTCCTAAGATGTAGTTATTTGCCCCTACGAATGCCAAGCTTGGATAGTTACCAATGTTATTGTTACCTGTAACACCCCAGCTCGCACGAATTTTCATGTCATTGATAAAGCTGATATCCTTCATGAAAGGCTCTTCTGAAATTCTCCAACCTACCGATGCTGCTGGGAAATCTCCAAACTTATTATTCTCTCCAAAACGAGAGCTTCCTTCTCTACGGAATGAAGCAGAGAAAAGGTATTTATCTTTTAATGCATAGTTTACACGAGCAAAATAGGCTAATAAAGACCAGCTATACTCATAAGAGTTAGATGAACGGATAGATCCAGCACCTAAATAAGGAACTAAATCATCAGGGAATGTATTGGCAGAACCATCAATGCCATATACTTGCTCTTTTTGAGAAGTAAAACCTAGCATTGCATCCAATTTATGGTCTTCTCCAATTTTTGGAGAATATGTCAATAACTCATCAAAAGAAACGTTTTGTAATTGCTCAGAAATATCACGAGCTGTGGCAATTCTAGGAGGTGCACCAGCTGTTCCTGAAGCTACAGATGCTCCAATGGTAGAGGGCACAAACTCCTTGAAGCGGTTAAAGTTCATTTTTCCATTGATGGAAGATCTAAACTTCAAACCCTCCATGATGGTAAACTCCGCAAAAGCATTGGCTAAAACATCCGAAATGTTTCTTTTACGAATAACATTCTTTAATAAGAATACAGGATTAGGGAAACCAAAAGCTCCATCTACTCCACCGATATAAGGACGCATCGATCCGTCTGCATTATAAATAGGCTCACGTGGATCCATCAATAATGCGCCACCTACTAAGGCACTACGACCATCTGTATTCGCTACATTTTGACGAGTCAAACTTCCGTTAACATTCAATCCAACGGTTAAAAACTTACTCACCTGACCACCGTTATTTGAACGAATAGAAATACGATCATAATCGGTATTCATGATAGCTCCATCTTCCTTGTAGTAACCTACAGAAAACATGGATTTAATTGGCCCTTTACCTGAACTAATGGTTAGGTTGGCATCTTGATATGCCGAATTCTTATTCAGGATAGCACCAAACCAATCTGTCGAATATTTAGTCTGCTCAGGAAAACGATATCCTAGCGGAACCTCCTCAATAGATGGCTCTCTTTTTTGTAAAATACGGATGGCATCCATGAAAACATCTTTCTTGAATTGCGCAAACTCCTGGCCTGTCAACATTTTCACACGACGAGAGTCAGGAATGGAGTTAACTCCATAGTCTACGGAGAAATTTACATTCACTTTTCCTTCTTGCGCATTCTTGGTAGTAATTAACACTACCCCGTTTGAACCCCTTGCACCGTAAATTGCCGTAGAAGCAGCATCCTTTAATACGGAGATACTTTCTATGTCATTTGGGTTAAAGTTAGCACCTACGGATGTACCTACAGGGAAACCATCGATTACATATAAAGGATCACTACCAGCTCCCAAAGAACCTATACCACGAACTCGAACCTCAAAGGCTCCACCCGGTGTTCCGGCTTTTTGCTTTACCACAACTCCGGATGCACGGCCTTGTAATAATTGGTTCATGTTATTGGCAGGTTGTTCTCCAATATCCTTCATACCGATCACAGAAACGGCTGAAGTAATATCTTGCTTTCTTTGGGAACCATATCCCACAACAACCACTTCAGTTAATTCTTTTTGATTTTCTTCTAAAAGGACATCGATTACCGTACGGCCTTGAACGGCTTCTGACTTAGGTAATAAGCCTACTGAAGAAAAATTTAGAACGGCATTTTTGGAAGATACTCGGATCGAGTACTCTCCATTTGCATTGGTAACTGCACCGTTGGTCGTTCCTTTCTCCAACACCGAGGTGCCAGGAACGCCTACTCCTCCGGTAGTGCTAACCTTACCTCGGACTTGCACACTTTGAGCAAGTCCTTGGTAAACCAGGAGCATACAAAAAATTAGTAATGATAGTTTTTTCATAATAAGAGGTTTGAGTTTGGTTATAAAAGGTTGAATAAAAGCTGCTTCATAAATAGAACTATTCATAGAAACAATAATATTATAAAGTACAACTAACTCATTTGAGCATAGTCAACCATCCTTAACTATCCTTATAAATTTATAGAGCTGTTTATTGTATCTTTTTGATAATCAAGCAGAAACAACGAAAGGTTGATTATACGGCAATGCGGAAAACATGACTTGGTCAGATAAAATGCTTTTTTATCAAAAAAAAATTAAATTATAGTCGTATCGTGAATCCTTAGAGGCCAATTCTCCCTCAAAGCATACTTTTAAAAATAGTAACTATTCAAGATTCAAAACTGCGGTATACAAAATATTTCTACCTTTGAACATTAAATATATGCCATGATTCATCATTCCGTTTTACTTCAATTTAAGTCTACGATAAACCAAGAGCAACAGGATCTTTTCTTTGTTGAAGCTAAAAAATTAGCACAAATACCAGGCGTACAAAACTTTCAGTGCCTTAAAGAAATTAGCCCTAAAAATCCATACGAATTTGGGCTAATCATGCAGTTTGAAAACGTAGCCTTATATGAAGCTTATACAAACCATCCTGACCATGTTCATTTCGTTGAAAACATATGGATACCATCGGTAGCAGATTTTCAAGAGATTGATTACACCGTAATTCCTTCCTAGCAATGACAGAAAACTCAGTCTTGAACAACATAAAAAAACTCATCCACTTGACGGAGGCTGAATGTACATTGATAGAGAGTACCTGGAGAAGAGTGAAACTGAATAAAAAGGACTTTTTGTTTGAACGAGGAGAGGTAAGCAAAGATGCAGCCTTAGTCATTTCAGGTTGTTTAAGATCCTTTTCTGTGGATGAAAATGGATTTGAACACATCATGCAATTTGCTCCTGCCAATTGGTGGATAACTGATATGTACAGTTTTATTTCACAAAAACCAGGAGATCTGAGTGTTCAAGCCATCATGGACTCAGAAGTCATGCTCCTCAGTCGAAAAGACCAATTAATGCTTTTTGATCAAATACCCGCCTTAGAAAGATATTTTCGGATATTAACAGAAAACTCATTGGTTGCCTATCGACAAAGGCTCATAGATAATCTTAGTCTAAGTGCTAAACAACGATATGCTAATTTTTGTCAGACTTTCCCATCATTAACCAATGATATCCCCCAAAAACTTGTTGCAGCCTACATAGGGGTTACTCCCGAATTCCTAAGTAAAATGCGAAGCGAATACCTTCGTAGCCTATCCTAGTATCCATAAAAACAAACCTTGAATCTCCTTCTTGGTTTGACTTCACTAGTAAAAGTTTTATTGGCAGGTCTTAGAAAAATTCAATTTCTGGGCATTTTTATAGGTCGTATCCTATGCTTTGAATCCATTAGAAGAATAATGCAAAACTGACGAATCTCATAAAAAAACATTGTTGAACTCATTTTTTTATTCAAAAATCTCATTTCCAAAATATGGCATTTAGCTATATATTTTTCTGAATTTCATATTTTATGATGGTAAAATCCTTACCAAAACATTTATGTCTTCTTTTAAAAATTCTTTTAAAAAGGAATAAACATATGCCAACAAATTAATATTTGTGCTGAATTTAAAATAAAAATCAAAATTTTTATTTTAAATGAAAATGTAATTTTATAGCCTTCAAATAGCATATGACAAATATTTGTATTTTAAATTGATTTAAAATGTTCTCATTTATCAATTAATGGCTTCAAGATTTGCTGCGAAAGTCTACTAAGCCAATCTACTTGATTATTTTATGATAAATATGGTACTATATTTGCGTCAACAAGAAAAAATAGTAACAGGCTGATTGAATTTGAATTTTTGAAATGAATCACAATAACCATTAAAAAAAACACAAATTCGACCATAATAATAAGACTTAAAAGTCATTGAAAAGTACTATTTCTCTTCGTGTTTCTAAATTATAATCAAAATTTGTTTTTGAAAGACAACTTGGATCATTATCGTCACACAAAATGAATACGTGTGACGAATCCTTGTCTGTCTAAACCCAGTACATGTGATTATAATGCTTGGAAAATCTTCAGGATTTTGACAGGGAAATTATTGTGCCTGTTGGTCTAACTGAATAAAGTATACTCTGTGTTAAAAAATTATATATCAACATAAACGATGAAAAAGAATTTCATTACCAATTCCTAAATATGTGTTCTAAACTTGCTACTACTATTGGCGCTTGCGATTCCATCGTTAGCTGCCAATATGCAAGTAGCGGAAGTTGGATTTACGGTATCAATAGAAAGTCGTTCATATAATAGTACCACGAACAAATCTATTTTCTTGTACAAGATTACGCAGAAAGAAAGTCAGCAAACTGGTTTTAGCCATTTTATAATTCAAAACTTCTGCCTTCCTTCAGGTTCAGGAATTAAAGGGGAAAATTCTCCTAATGGTTCAACAGAATGGGAAACTATTTCTGCAGACAAAATGAATACTACCGATGGTAGCACAACAGAGTGTCAAGATGGCTTTGGGACTTTATTAAAATTTAGCTACAACAGCGGAGGAACAATTAACTATTACCGCTTGACTTTGAATGGTTACTTTTTGCCGACTGATGGCTACAGTATTTTACGTTGGGGAGGAAAATCAGGAACTGTTACTTGTGGACAAATCATCCGTGGCAAGATTGTAGGAGAATAAAAATCAACATACGAATAATACACAAAGCCCGTTCATTTGAATGGGCTTTGTTTTTTCTTTAAAGCCTTTTTACTTTCTTAATCTAGATTATCTTTTTCGCTTTTATTAGTTCAGATCTTTGTATCGCTAATTCAAAACAATATGAAAAAGAGCATCTTTCACAAAGCTGAATCCAGAGGCCAAGCCAACCACGGATGGTTGGTTAGCGCTCATACTTTTAGTTTCGCCAATTATTACGATCCGGAAAGAATTCATTTCGGAGCACTTAGGGTATTGAATGATGATTCTGTAAAAGGGGGAATGGGTTTTGGACAACATCCCCATGACAACATGGAAATCATCAGTATCCCCTTAGAAGGAGATTTAGAACACAAGGATAGTATGGGAAACCTAGCGGTCATACGCCAAGGAGATATTCAGGTGATGAGTGCAGGTACGGGTATTTACCATAGCGAGTACAATCACCATAAAGAACAAGCCGTCAAATTCCTGCAAATTTGGGTCTTTCCGAATAAGAAAAATGTGACACCACGATATGACCAACTTACCCTTCAAAATAAGGATAGCTTAAATCAACTTCAACAAATTCTATCACCCAACCCAGAGGACGAAGGCGTTTGGATACATCAAGATGCTTGGTTTCATTTGGGGCATTTTGAAGCAGGAAAAACAAGTCATTATCGGATAAAAAAACCGGGAAATGGCGTTTACGCTTTTGTCTTAGAAGGTAATTTCCAAATCGAAGGATATGATGTAAACCGTCGAGATGGTCTAGGCTTATGGGATCTAGATAGCTTTGATTTAAAAGCTCAAACTGATAATTCAAAAATTCTACTCATGGAAGTTCCCATGAATATTTAACGTAACCTTAATCAAACTAACAAACAACATGGCAAATTTAAATTGGGCATTAGACCCGACACACTCCGAAATTCAATTTAAAGTAAAGCACTTAATGATCACTAACGTGACCGGTGGTTTTACCGATTTTAATGTAATTGCAGAAAGCGCTGATGAGACTTTTTCTGATGCAAAAATTAGCTTTACCGCAAAGGCCGCTAGTATTTCAACAGGAAACGAACAGCGTGACGCCCACTTGGCAAGTGCAGATTTCTTTGAAGCTGATAAATTTGAAAACATTAGCTTTAGCTCCACAGGAATAGAAAAGTCAAGCAGTGACGAATTTAACCTATTGGGTAATTTAACCATTAAGGATGTAACTAAACCGGTCAAAATTCATGTAGAATTTGGTGGCGTAGCTAAAGATCCATGGGGACATTTAAAAGCAGGATTTACCATTAATACAAAAATCAACCGTACGGATTTCGGATTAAACTGGAATGCCGCTTTAGAAACAGGTGGTGTTTTGGTAAGTGAAGAAATCAAGATTGCTGGAGAAATCCAATTAGTAAAAGCCTAATCACAAAACCCCAAAACCAAAACATGAAAAAAGTAAATGTTTTAGTTGTTGGTAAAAACGAAGCAATCGTAGAATTGCTTATCAGACTAGTGAATAAGTATCCTGAGCTTTCCGCTCAGGGTACTTGTAATCTAGAGGAAATAGAAAGCTTATGCCTATCCTCATCCACTATGGAGCTAATAATATTGAGTAGTGGTTTGTCGACAACACAAGAGATGGATATTAAAAATATCGTCTCAAAAATTCATCCAAAAGTAAAATGCTTGGAGCATTTTGGAGGAGGTAGTGGTCTATTGCGCACAGAAATTATTCAAGCCTTGGGTTACCTTGTAGCCTGCCCTGAATAATGATGCCCTCCATTAATCACAAATTTCAATCGATAGTCCTTTTTTAGGAACAGGGCTATAAGCCTTACATTGGGCACACATCTTATCCTCCGGTAAAGCCGAAATACTAAAATAAAACTCATCTCCTTCCTTCAGATTTTCTGGAAAAGAACAGATACTTTTAAGGGCAAAAGCCTTGGTATACACTTTATTTGTCATGGGATTCTGCCAAGCCAATTCCACTTTACTACTATCTACCTGGCCTTCTATCACTTCAATGACATAGTTCATACAAACTCCTTTCAACGCTAATCTGCCTTTTAAGCAAGTGGCCTTGGGGAGCTCTTCTCGTTTACAGGAAGAACTCATGGTTAAAAACAGGCCAAAAAGTAGAAATAAGCCGCTATTTTTCATATTTACTTCTTTAAATCGTTTTCTTTATCAAAGCTTCCTCGCAGGCCTTTCGCCCATAGGCAATTAAATCTTTAGCTCGATCAAAATCAAATATAGAAGAAGTTGATTTAGGAATTTCAATTAAGATATCTGGGGGATATTTATCCAACATCATTTCCGTCACTTTATCTTGGGTCATTTCATAAGAATAAAACAAAATATCACTCAGGGATTTAGTACTTGCCAGGGCAGATAAATCTTGGGGAGCTGCATTCACCCAATATTTTCCTAACCAATCTTTTATGCCTTTTAAAAGTTCTGAATCCTCTGAATCATTTTTTTCAGGTAATACAAAAAACGGCGAATCTCCATTTAAATCCACGGCGATAAGCAGTTCTCCCTCTTGCTTTTTTACAACGTTTAAGGGCAAAGGATTGAGTACTCCTCCATCTACTAAAACATGCTCTCCATCGATCACAGGAGTAAAAATGCCAGGTATTGCAATCGAGGCCCTTAATGCCCGGTATAAATCCCCCGATTGAAACCATACTTCTTTCTTGGTATTCATATCAGCCGCTACTGCCGTAAATGGAATCTTAAAATCTTCAATTTGGGGTACATTAATGAATTGAGACAATACTTCAAAAATACGCTCACCTTTCACAAATCCGTGTTTACCCAAAGTAAAGTCCAAGAGACTAAACACCTTTGCTTTGGTCAGTTCCAGTGCCCAGCTTTTATAGGCTTCATGGAAACCCGCTGCATATATTCCACCAACTACTGCTCCCATGGAACAGCCTGTCACACTGATAATTTCATATCCCTGCTCCTCTAAAACATCAATAACCCCCATGTGGGCAAAGCCTCTGGCTCCTCCACTTCCTAAAACCAGGTGTACTTTTCTATTCCTATCCATCCCAATTTTGGTTTAATTAGTTTTTTATAGATCAAACTCCGAACTCAACAATACCCCCATTGGAAAACAATTTTTCTATCAAAGGACAATAAATTATTTCTTCCAACGTATGGATTGTAGTCTAAAAAACGATGAAAAAGTACGGAATATTACTCTTATTGCCACTTCTTGTACAGTGCAAAAGTGCTGAGAAAATTAGTCCAACCTGCTACCAAGGCAAATTTGTTTTACAGGGCATCTGCATGAATTATGTGATTGAGGCCATAAATAAGGACATTGATACCTCAAAGGTAGAGGTCAATTGGAAAAACCCCGAAACGGGTAAATCATATCAACATGTTTTTGCTTTGGCAAACCCCTGTAGCGTTACAGCGCGCATCAAAGAGGGAGAAATTTTCACCTTTAAAATAATGAGTCCCCCAAAAGAAGCCACCTGCGCTCAATGCTTAGCTTACAGCCCAACGCCCAACAAAAAACTCTATATTGAAATTTGTCCTTAAACTAAATTCCTTTCTAAACTTGGGATAATCAGGCCTTCAATATGTTCCTCCATTTTCTTTAGATCTGGCAACATATCCTTCCAGTTAGGAATCTGCAAGGACTTATAATATTCTACCCCAGCGAGTAAATTTTGCTTGAATGTTTTCAAATAGCGCTCCTGCTTTACATTCATATTTTCCATACTTTCAGCGAGTTCGTTTTTAAGGTAGTCAACATAAAGTCCTAATTCCTTCACAAATAAGTTAGGCCGTTCCTGGGTATTCAGGATATTGATTCGACCATAGATATGATCTACCATTTCTTTCAAGGAATATACTCCTGAAAAATAGGCCAAATTGGGCCCAGGACAAATTGCGATAGCATGTAAATGATGCTTTGGTTTGATGCCATAGTTTTTTAATGCAGAAGTCCCCAAACCGGTACATAGACAAGCTTTTTCGGTAATCTTATCCACTTGTTTTTTCAATTCTTGACTTGGTAAATTTTGAGCTTCCAACTCCTTAATTTTGGCATGCTGGTACTGCCTTGAAGCAGTACAAATGGGCTTTTCCGTGAATTCGGTATTCGTAGACAAATACTCCAAATTACATGGACTACCCGGCCTACCCTTTTCTATTCTTTCTAACCGCTGTTTTTCAGAACTACTCTTTCTAAAATTGTTAAAAGGAACACCTAGAGGAGAGGCGTGGCTCATGTAATAATCGGACTCTTCAGCTGTAGCCAAGGCTTGTAAAGTAGCTTCATCTACATTCGTTGCTTCAGGTACCAACAAAAAAGGACTTCCCCAACCTGTCCCCTGGGTTTCATAATGATCAAGTAAAAATTCATTTTCTTCGCTTGTACCTATTCCCCCTTGCACGGTGATACGCATCTCGGGTATATCCGAAAAATGCGTGAGTCCTTTTTCCACCAAGACTTTTTGGCACATATCAAAAAGCTCCTTTTTCATGTCCGCACGACTTTGCTTAAATTCTTCTAAAATGGGCCCTAATAATAATCCATCCGTCGCAAAAGCATGGCCTCCACAATTCAAGCCTGATTCAATACGGAACTCAGAAATCCAAAGTCCCTTTTTGGCTAATAATTTACCCTGAGTCAAGGCACTCCTAAAATCACTCACTTTTAAAATAATTTGCTTCTTTAGTCCCCCTTTTTCATTTGGGAAAAAATCTGCAAACTGGTCGATGTAGCTGTATAACAATGGATTATATCCTGCTGAAAATATGACGGAAGATTTCAAGTCACTCAAGGCATATCCTCGTAAGGCAGATAAGGCATCTGAAAATTCTTTTTCAAGAGCTTCACCATCTTTGGAATAATTGGTTTTATTTACCTTAGACATGATGTTCACGTCAATGGAACCTGGAATGATGCTTTCTCTCAAATAATTTTCCAATGCCTCCTCTTTCGAGATTAACCAGCTTTGATATACCTGTTTTAAGGCTGAGGACTCTGGTAATAACTCAAAATACCGATGTAAGTCTGTTCCTTCCTCGAATGATTGATGACGCATAGCCTCCATCTTTTCATTCACTAATTCATTGACCAAATTCAAATACGCTTGTATGCGCTTAGCTCGGTAATCGTTTTCTGTTTTTAAAATAGTTTGAAAAGGTCGATTATTCGCTTTAGCATGAACTTCCCTCATTTCCTCCACCAGGTGGTCATCCATAATGGATATAACCGAGGAAATTCCTAAATGAGCCACTTTTACTGGAGTATCAATGGTAAAGCCTAATCCCATAACAGGGATATGAAATGAATGTGCGAGCTTTTTAGACATAATCTAATTTGATTTGTCGCAAAGTTCAAGCCTAAGAAACCAAATAACTATGACCTTCGTCAGGTATGACTTTATATTAATGGCCCTTAAATAGACAATACCTCACAAAAATACCCTTGAGCAAAACCTATTATCGCTTTTTGTAAATTCTCTTTTCCCCCAAAATCCATAAAGGTTGATTTGGATTTTTCCGAGGAGGGATACGTTTCTCCGATTTGGTTTGAATATGATTGATGGCCAAGGAAATATCATCCGTAAATAAGATATAATCAAAGTCATTGGGACTTACGGTTTGCTCATGAATCAAGGATTCGAAATAGGCCATCAATTTTTCATGGTATTCTAATCCCATGACCACAACAGGAAAGTGATTGATTTTTCCGGTCTGAATAAGGGTTATTACTTCGAAAAATTCATCCAAGGTGCCTAATCCTCCAGGCATAACCACAAAACCCGAAGAATATTTCCTTAACAATTCCTTTCTTACTGAGAAATATCGAATGGTAACAAATTTATCTAAATAGGGATTAGCCATTTGCTCAAAGGGTAATTCAATATTACAGCCAAGTGATACTCCTCCAGCTTGCATAGCCCCTTTATTTGCCGCTTCCATAATACCTGGCCCTCCGCCTGTCATGATGGCAAAACCAAGTTTGGATAGTTCTTCAGCCAACTTTTCGGTAGTTTGATAATAAGAATGATTGGCGTCAAATCGAGCTGAGCCAAAAATGGTAATACAGGGTCCTATAAAGTGGAGATTTCTAAATCCTTTGATGTATTGAAAAAGTACTTCAATGGAGAAAATTAACTCTTTCCAACGTGCTCGTGGTCCTTTTAAAAAATCAAACTCATTTGTCCATTTCATCTGTTTTCTGTTTTATGCTATACCAAACGAATTTACACGATAAATCAGATGTGGCAAGCATATTAAAATAAAAGATATGGGCTACCTCATACTCAAAACATCCAAGTAAGGATACTATAAGAAGTAAGAAATGCTACCTTGTAAGTAATTTAATTTCATTTCCTCTTACCTGTTCATGAAAAAACATTTTTTAGTTATTCTATTAACGATTACCACCCTCTCTTTAGCTTTTGGTCAAGGTAAGGTGTTATCAGGTAAATTGGTCGACAAACAAAGTCGACGAAATATTGAATTCGCCAACGTCAGCCTTTGGAAAAAAGACTCCACAGTTTGGAAAGGAACATTAAGTGATACATTAGGAAATTTTACTTTTAAAGAACTCCCCTCCAATCTAGCTTTCATAAAATTTCAAGCTCTTTCCTATAAAACTCGAATCATTAGTTTAGCTGAATTCTTTTCTATTAAGTCAAATGAGATTACTCTTGAAGCAGAAAATCAAACACTTAGTGAAATTATTGTCAAGGGAGAAAAAGCGGTTTCTGCTCTTCAAATAGATAAACAGACCTTTCAGACCAAGCAATTTCAAAATGCTGCCAACGGGACAGGTTTAGATTTAATGCAAAGACTCCCCGCAGTAACAGTCAATACGGAGGGAGAAATTTCCTTGAGAGGGAGTACAGGTTTTATATTATTAATTGACGGAAAACCGTCTACTCGGACTCCCGCTGATATTTTAGCCCAAATACCCGCTAATTTGATTGAAAGTATTGAACTAATCACAAGCCCTTCGGCTAAATACGATGCCGACGGTAAAGCGGGGATGATAAACATCATTACCAAAAAAAATACGAGAATTGGAAGCGCATGGTCTGGAAACATCATGAATGGGGGTACGCTACCTTTACGATTTAGTAGTGATCTGCAATGGAGTTTTACCGACAAAAAATGGAGTGTATTTGCTGCAGCAGATTATAGAAGGTACGATATTGATGGCTTTCGAGTGGGAGAAATTCGTACAAAATTCCTGGATACGCTTAGCTACATGCCTTCCGAAGGCGTCAGAAATTATATGGATTTTCAATATTCCATCCGAGCAGGTGGTACCTGGCAGGCAAGTACCAATGACCTTTGGAATTGGTCTGCCTATGTAGGAGAAAAACAAACCGACCGAACCGCGAACCTTCACTACCAGGACTTTATTCAAACACAATCAAGGGGTGACCTTTTTTCCTCTTTCCAGTCTACTATAAACCCATATAGGCAATTTTTCAACCAAAATTTATTTATTAGATCGGGTAAATTTCAAACTTATAACGTCGATTATTCTCACACCTATGCTAATCAAGCTAAGTTAAGCCTACTGGGTTTATATGAATATTCAAAATTAGGTGGACCTCTAAATAATTATGATACCTATGAGGGCAGCAACAAGCTCTTATTATGGGAAAGGTCTACCGAAACTAGTCCTTTGAGTGCATGGAGGTTCCAATTAGATTATAGCCTACCGCTGCCAGCCAAGAATAAACTTGAATTTGGTTATCACTTTAGATATGTTAATCATCAAGGAGATTTTCTATTTGAACGTTTTGCTGCAGGAACCAATAGCTGGTACTCTGATCCTAATTACACAGATAAGATGGAATTGGCGCAAAGTATACATGCACCATATGTTCAATTAAACGGAAGTCGTCAGAAGTTTTCATATGCCTTGGGATTAAGGTCAGAATGGATGGACCGTAATCTTACTCATGCCGGAGAACCAGGTAAAACCTACACCCTAAATCAAATATACCTATTCCCCTCTTTACAAGGAATCTGGAAATTAGAAGGAGAAAAAACCCTTCGCATGGCATATAGTAGAAGAATTGAACGCCCTTCGAGCAAATTAATGTCGCCTTTTAAAAACCATCGCCATGCTGAAACGATTGAAACAGGAGACCCTAATTTATTACCAGAAATAGCCAATGTTTTCGAATTAGGCATAAGTAAAGGCTTCCAAAATATCTCCTTTACCGCAACTGCCTATGTCAATTTTCTTCAAGATAAAGTCTTTCGAGTGAATGAAATTTACAGTCGGACAATATTAGGAAGAACCTATACCAATGCGGGAAGTTCTCAATCCACAGGAGTGGAATTTTTAACGGAAATAAGACCTAGTAAAATTTGGAGAGTATACTTATCAGGAAATCTATATCAGTTTGATGTTCAAGGAAATTTTAGAGGAATAGAAACCCAGCAAAGCAGCTTTAATTACAATTTAAACGGTAATACTAGCCTAGACATCAGTCCTAAATTACGTTTTGTTTGGGATTTCAACTATTTATCTAGATCCGTGACTACACAAGGTTACGACTCTGATTTATTGCTTTCCAATGTTAGCATAAAATATGCGCTTTGGGAAAATCGGGCAAATTTGAATTTACAATGCCTCAATGTTTTTAATACCAACATTCAAACCATTGTCACTCAAACACCTGATTTTTTCTCTAGTACAGATTATCGCAAATGGGACCGAGTGATTCAGTTGAGTTTTGGTTTCCGAATCAATGATCGAGGACAAAAAACGAAATCGACCAAAACAGATTACGGAGAAAAAGATTTTTAATAAAAAAGCCCCGAATTCGGGGCTTTTTCCTACAATGATTTAAGATAACTTATACTTAAAGGTACATTGACCATTTCATTATCGCTCTCATCTTCAATAAAGCAATGTTCCACACCCGCTTTTTTACCTAATTGGATAATCTTTTTCCAATTTCCCTGGCCCGTTCCTACGGGAACGTCATTGATGGCTGGAGTATGACCCGTTAAATCACCAACTACCCCCTTGCGTAAATCTTTCACGTGCATTAATTTCCAACGACCTGGGTATTTTTTCAAAAGCTTCACTGGCATTTTTTCGCCCCCTCCATGCAATGTCCATAATACATCCATTTCAAAAGAAACATAAGCTGGATCAGTCTTTTGAATAATGTAGTCTAATAAGGTGCCTTTTTCAAATGCATGAAACTCGTATCCATGGTCATGGTAGCAAAGCGTAATCCCATTTTCTTTCAAAACCTTACCCGCTTTATTAAATACGTTTACTGCTTTCTGAGCGTCTTCTAAAGTAAAATCGTTTCCTTTATGAGGAATCCATGCACACATGACAAATTTAGCTCCCAAGACTTTTGCCTTTTGAACTACAGCCATGGGGTCTTTTTCTAACTCTCCAAAATCTGCTCCAGTAGAGGGAATAGAAATACCCCTAGCATCACATTGCTGTTTAAATTCCTGTAAAGTCATACCTTTAGCGCCTCCACCTTCCAACTCCGTAAAACCCATTCCTTTGATAATATCCAAGGTTTTGAGTGGATCTTGAGGAAATTGTTTTCTAAAAGTATAAGCTTGTACCCCTAATGGATAGGTGTACACTTTTTGGGCATAAGCACCCCAGCTAAGACAAATTCCCAATAGGGCAATCATTAATCGATTCTTTTTCATGTGTATTTTGTTTTATAAGTTCTTTTTTTTCAATTCGTTCACTGCATGATTAGCCGCGCGTGCGGTTAAAGCCATGAAAGTTAAGGTAGGATTTTGTGTCCCTGTGGATGTCATACAGGCTCCATCGGTGACAAATACATTTTTACAAGCATGTAATTGATTCCATTCATTTAACAGGGAATCCTTAGGATTTTTCCCCATTCGAACACCGCCCATTTCATGGATATCAGCACCTGGAGCAGATTTTGAATCAGCTGTTCTAATTTGCTGAAATCCTGCTTTTTCAAACATTTCCTGCATTTGCTCTCTAAAATCTTTGACCATTTTGACATCATTTTCTGTCCAGTCACAAGAGAACACAATTTGCGGTATGCCATATTTATCTTTCAAATCGGCATGTAACCTAATGTGATTTTGTTCCGTAGGCACTGTTTCTCCCATCATCCAAGCGGAGATATTCCATTGGCCCAATTGACGATTCAATAAGTTTTCTCGCAGCGTATCTCCAATTCCATCTTGTTTTGAATATTCACCTCGTCCTCCTCCTACTCCCACGGCATAGCCCCGTAAAAAATCGGTCTCTTGCCTTAATACATTTCTAAATCGCGGGATATAGGCATTGCTTGGGTTTCCTCCCGCTGTCTTTTTATCTTTAAACCCATCATAACTGGCATTTGCCGATCCGCGGTAATTATGCCAAGCTATGTATTTCCCCAAAAGTCCTGAGTCATTTCCCAAACCCTGGGGAAACCGACTAGATATTGAATTCAAAAGTACGGCATTGGTATTGATGGTAGACCCATTCACAAAAATCACCTTGGCATAAAAAGGAATCATTTCATGACTGATGGCATCAATGACCTGAACACCAATGGCCTTTTGCTTTTTCTCATCGTAAATAACAGAATGTACCACCGAATGAGGTCTTAAAGTCAAATTTCCTGTTTTGGCAGCCCAAGGTAAGGTGGAAGAATTACTACTAAAATATGCCCCATAATTACATCCTCTATTACATTGACGCTGACTTAAACACCTACCCCGACCTTGTTTAAAATGAATTTCCTGAGGATCCGTCAAGTGAGCACATCGACCGGCTATCACCCAGCGATTACCATAGGCTTTTTTTAATGTCTCTTTAAGATGCTGTTCTAAACAATTTAATTCAAATCCAGGCTGAACTATACTATTAGGTAGCTCCGCCAAATTATCATTAAAACCCGCTATACCCGCAAAAGTCTCGACATGGTCATACCAAGCAGCTATATCTTTGTATCGTATGGGCCAATCCGTCGCAAAACCATCACGGATAGGACCTTCAAAATCAAAATCAGACCAACGCTGCGTTTGTCTTGCCCATAATAATGACTTCCCCCCGACATGATATCCACGCGTCCATCGAAATGGTTTTTCATACACCACAGGTTGTTCATCATCTGGCAAAGCCCAATGTTTGGTTTCTTCCCGCATAAAGCCACTGGCTGAAAAACCTTGTTTGTCCGCCAAAGTAACTGTCCCACGATGTTCAAACTCCCAGGGGGCTTTAGAGGCGGTAGGATAATCTTCTACATGTTTTACTTGCCTGCCCCGATCCAAAACCAAAGTCTTTAAGCCCCGTTCACAAAATTCCTTGGCAGCCCAGCCTCCACTAGCTCCAGAGCCAATGACAATAACATCATAGGTGTTTTTCTTGGCACTATTTATATTCAAATTGGCCATAAACTATACATTTACGCACCCATGGTAAAAGCCAGGTGCCATGACATAATGATAATGCGCTGTTAATACATACTCGGAGCTAGTATATCCACGAATGGTTTCAGCCCTCAACGTGGTATAAGCCCAAAGATGCTCAGCTGATTTCTCTAAGTCCATGAGCAAGGCTTCTCGTTGAGAGGTATTACATGCTCCAAAAGTCAGGTGATGGTTTAAATCTGCTTGAAGCGACAAAGCCTTCATCGCTGATTTTATTTTATTTTGATCCTCCACTGTATAACAATCGCTAAATAGTTTTTCGAGAAAAAGCTCTACACCTACTCCATTTCCCCCTTTTGACTTACCCTCCGGAATGAATGTCCCTACTATCAGTCGAAGCATTTCCTTTTCTTCGTTTTTAAAAACTGAAATGGGTGCAATACTTTCTTTATTCCAAGCTTCCGCCCAGCTTGGTAAAGCGACCAAAGCCCCAGCTGAAAGGGCTAATGATTGTAAAAGCTTTCTTCTTTTCATTTTAAATTTTATGGCTGAAATTTGAATGAAATCAGTTGGAAAATTACCATTAGCTGCCCTGATTTCATTCAAAAAATTCGTATGTGAAAATGTAGTGCTTATTTCAATTGACCTATTTGTTCTCGGTAATACTGAACCGATCGAATGACAGATGGCAGATTACTTGGCTTCTCTTGGGTATCTCTTTCAATATTGATATTCCCTTGAAAACCTTGGCGCTTTAACTCAGCAAAGACTTCAGGAAAATTTACTACTCCCGTTCCTATAGGTACATCCCTCAATTTTGGATTATTGTATTCGGCTATATCCTTTAAATGGATAGCAATAATGCGCCCTTGTAATTTTTTTAATGCATCTACCGGATTTATACCACTTTTAGGGTAATGTCCTAGGTCTGGGCAAGCATAAAAATTTGGATGATTTTTCATGGCTATTAATAAAGAGTCTGGTGTCCAATAGACACTTGTACCTTTCCAGTGATTATGAATGGCGACCTTAATCTTATATAAATTGGCCAAACTATCTACCCCATCCCATAAATGCACGGGAGGTTCGGCCGTTACATAATTAACTTCCAACTCTTTGGCTATATCAAATTCCTTCTTCCAGCGGTCAATCGTTTTGCCTCCAACTAAATAGATGGATTCCATCTTGAGCCCCTTGGCTTTAATCATCTGTTTCAGTTGTCTGATTCCAGATTTTGATAAATTCATCACGGCAGAGTCTTTCAAGACAGCCCCCGCTTTTCCAAAAGTATAACCCTCAATAAATTTCAAGCCTGCGCTATCCGCTTTGGCTAATTGTTCTGGAAATGAAAATCCGTTAAATGTATATAGGGCCACACCCAAATGCCAATCTTTAGGAGCGAATTTTGCCATATTTGATTTTTTATTCACATATTTATTGGGCTGTTTAGCTAAATTGTCAAAGGTTATACCCAGACAAAAGCTTATAGTGCAGAAGACAAGTATTTTTTTCATATTGAAGTTTTTATTTTCTTTGGATACACTCAACCAGGTGGATCTAAATCAAATTAAATGAAAAAAATCAGTATTATCCTTATATAAAGCTGCAAAATAACAAGGCAAACAACTCAAATTTATTCCTAAAAACATACCATTAAACATTGAACCAAACAACTACTATGAAAAAAACGCTTATTCTATTACTTATTAGCTTTTATGGTTGGGGACAAGCTAAACAAAAGCCAAACATCATTTTTATTATTTCAGATGATCATACTTCTCAGGCCATCAGTGCATATGGAAGTAAATTGGCGAAGACACCCAACATTGATCGAATTGCTAGAGAAGGAGCTATATTATATAATAATGTAGTTACCAATTCCATTTGTGGTCCAAGCAGGGCCACTTTGTTAACTGGAAAATTCAGTCATAAAAATGGCTATAAGTTCAATGAAAAGAAATTTGATATTGAGCAAGCCGTCTTTCCAGAAGAATTACAAAAAAATGGATATCAAACGGCCTGGGTGGGAAAAATGCACTTGGGTACCTTACCACATGGTTTTGATTACCTAAATATACTTCCTGGGCATGGAAGTTACTATAATTCTGATTTTGTAGATAGTCAAAATAAAACCACGCGCCATGAAGGCTATGTCACGAATGTCATTACGCAACTCTCCAAAGAATGGCTAGACAAAAGAAATCCCGACAAACCCTTTTTCATGGTCGTTGGACACAAAGCTACTCACCGTTCATGGTTACCTGATATTCCCGATTTAGGGGCATACGACCATGTAACATTCCCTATTCCTGACACATTTTATGATCAATATGAGGGAAGATTAGCTGCCGCAGATCAAGACATGACCATTGATAAAACCATGATTCTAAGCCAGGACCTAAAAATCCATGGTAAATATGAAGGAGTGGGCGATGGTGGCAATTTCAACCGTTTTACTCCTCAGCAAAGACCGGCTTTCTATGATTATTATGAAAATAAAATAAGTAAAGAGTTTGAGGAGAAAAAGCTAAGCGGTAAAGCCTTGGCAGAATGGAAATACCAACGATACATGAAAGACTACCTTTCAACAGCCAATTCCTTAGATAGAAATATTGGTGAATTATTGGAATATCTAGATAAAACAGGTTTGGCTAAAAATACCGTAGTGGTATATACTTCGGACCAAGGCTTTTATTTAGGAGAACATGGCTGGTTTGATAAACGCTTCATATATGAAGAATCGTTAAAGACCCCATTTGTTATTCGTTACCCAGGAGCCATCAAACCGGGCACTAAAGTGAGCCAAGTAGTTTCTAATGTAGATTGGGCACCAACTCTGCTGGATATTGCTCAGACTAAAGTCCCAGCAGAAATTCAAGGAAAATCTTTTTTACCTGTTTTAAAAGGTCAAGGGAAAAATTGGAGGAATGAATCCTATTACCATTATTACGAATACCCACAACCTCATCATGTTTACCCACACTTTGGTTTAAGAACAGCCCAGTATACCTTAGTTCGTTTTTATGGACCCAAAGACTTTTGGGAATTATATGACATCAAGAAAGACCCAAAAAATTTGCACAATATCTACAGCAAAAAAGAAAATGCGCAAATTATTGCCGATTTGAAAAGAGAATTAGAAAAGAAGATGATTCAGTATGATGACAAAGAGGCACTAGAAATATACCGTAAAGGCATATAAAAAAACAACAACAGGATAAAAAAGCCTATCGCTAATAACGATAGGCTTTTTGCATTCCTGTGTTCTATAATTGTATACTGTCTTTAATCTCACTATTCATTTAAATAACTCTAATTAGAATCATGTAAACGAGTCATCTTTTTAAAATATTAGAATCAAAAGATTTCTATTATTAAATCGATTCTTCAAAACTAGGAGAAATCTTGTAAAAATTTCAATAAAATCTTAGTTATTAGTACAATTTAATAATTCAGTACTAATTTATTCACTATTGCTCGCCCTGCCCAGGGGCGTAAAAATGGAGTTAATGGTTAGGCATTTTCTTATTATTTCGAAGATTAAACTGTAATTAGTTAGTTTTTTTAACAAAATAATGTTTAATTTTAGAAAAATAATTTTTTCTTTTTTAAGTAGCCACCAACTATTTAGGTATAGAATTTGAATTTTAGGACAAAGGAATTTGCCTTTCAAATTCAGCTCCGATGAAGCTTACCTAACTTAAAACTTTAACATGATAATACCGTTCTAAATTTATAAAAATTACTAATTAAGTAATTCAATTGGCGTTGAAAGCATCCATCAGATTAACAATTTTAAAGTTAATCGGTTAAGAAATTGTAAATCCTTTCTAGGGGCTTTCCATGAATTACTTTGTTAGTTTAGTTCTAGCATCCATGTTCTTAACCTTACCTTTTCTATCACTTCTATTTTCGATTATCATCGCTTATTTTAACTATAAGAAGAATAGAGGCATTATTTTCCTTTCCATATTTTACTTTTTGATTGGTATAATCAGTCTATTATACTATTTGTTCACTTACGATGAACAATTACCCTGGCTTTTAGCCATATTATATGGGCACTTCTCCCCATTGTTTTTTTTGATTGGACCAGCAGCATATATATATGTCCGTAACACCGTAACTGACCAAGAAGGTCTATCCAAAAAAGATGTGTGGCACCTACTTCCCAGTATTTATATGCTGATTGGGCTGATTCCTTATTTTTTAAAACCGTACCAAGAAAAAATGGCATTGGTTATTAAAATTCTCAACCAACCAGGAGAGCTTTATCTCAATCAAATTCATTTGCTTACCTCCAATCTAGTCAATGATTTTATTCGTAATTTCTTGTATGTCTTGTATGCTTGGATGATGATCATGTTATTAATTAATGCAGCATGGACTCATAACCCAAAATCCAACGATTCCTATGAAATTCAAAGACGCATTACCTTTCAATGGCTCATCATTTTTGTGGCTTTCAATACTTTTATTGCCAGCATTTTACTTTCATCTAATTTCATCGTTCTTTTTAGTCCAGAAAGAGACTTCAGTAACTTAAATGAATATCTACCCTATTACCGTATCCTAATCATGTTCGCCTTTGTCATGCCTTTGCTAATCTTGCTATTTCCAAGGGTATTATATGGTATACCAAAATTAACTTTAGAAGAACTAGAACTTATCCAATCTAAAAAGAAAAAAAATACTTCCGATAAAATGGAACAAGAGGTAGACGATTCATTTTTTGAATTATCGGATATCATCATGAAGTACATTGAAAATGAGAAACCCTATTTGAATCCTCGCTTTTCTATCCGAGATATTGTGGTCACCCTAAATATTCCCCAGCATCATGTCTCCTTTTGTTTTAACAAAATTTTGAATACTCCATTCCCAACCATAAAAAACAAATACCGCATTGAATACGTAAAAGAACTTATATTAAAGGATAAGGAAAAGCGCTATTCTTTGGAGGGATTAATGAAAGAAGCTGGTTTCACATCCAAAAACAGCTTTTTCCAAGCGTTTAAAGAAATTGAAGGTTGTACACCTAAAGTATGGTCAGAACAACAAAAAATTGCTTAATTCCATCAATATGTTTTTATAAAAAGCCGAGTACACGAGCTTTTTAATAACTTAGGTTTTTCAAATCTATACCTTAACATGAAAAACCTATTCGTTCTAGCCCTGATGGCTATGCAAGTCTTCTCCGTAAATGCGCAAGCATGGAAACCTGCAGGAAATAAAATCAAAAGCCCCTGGGCAGATAAAGTAGATCCCAATAATACTCTTCCTGAATATCCAAGACCACAAATGGTCCGTGATCAATGGCAAAACCTAAATGGCTTATGGGATTATGCCATTCTCAACAAAGGGAGTAATATCCCAAGTCAATTTGAGGGCAAAATTTTAGTCCCATTTGCTGCAGAGTCTAGTTTATCCGGGGTTCAAAAAACGGTGGGAGATCAAAAAGAACTTTGGTATCATCGCACATTCATGATTCCAAGCACCTGGAAAAATAAAAATATCATCTTACATTTTGGTGCAGTAGATTGGAAAGCAGATGTGTGGGTCAATGACATCAAGGTAGGGACCCATCAAGGAGGTTATACTCCATTTAGTTTTGACATTACCGCCTTTTTGCAAAAAGATAAAGAACAAAAAGTGGTGGTCAAGGTTTGGGACCCGAGTGATTTAGGTTTTCAACCTAGGGGTAAGCAAGTGAACAACCCTAGGGGAATTTGGTATACTCCCGTAACTGGAATATGGCAAACGGTTTGGTTAGAGCCAGTAGAATCAACGTTTATCAGTCAGTTAAAAACGGTGCCTAACATAGACGGAGGAAATATCAGCGTTCAATCCAAAATAGAAGGAGCTAATCCCACGGATATCATCGAAGTAAAAGTCTTAGATCAAGGTAAACTAGTTTCTTCAGGAAAGGCAGCCCTCGGACAAGAAGTTTTGGTGGCCATTCCGGATGCCAAATTATGGAGCCCAGAGTCTCCCTTTCTTTATGATTTAGAAGTTTCCGTTTTACGCAATGGTTTAGTTAAGGATAAATTGAAAAGTTATGTAGGGATGCGTAAAATATCCACGAAAATTGATGCTAATGGGATACACCGACTTCAGTTAAATAATAAAAATGTATTTCAATTAGGTCCCTTGGATCAGGGTTGGTGGCCAGATGGATTATATACTGCACCAACGGATGAAGCGCTCTTGTATGACATTAAAAAGACCAAGGATTTAGGTTACAACATGATTCGCAAGCACGTCAAAGTGGAACCTGCCAGATGGTATACGCACTGTGATCGTGAGGGAATTTTAGTATGGCAAGATATGCCAAGTGGCGATAAGGATCCGAAATGGGTAACCAGAAATTATTTCAACGATAAGGAATTCATTCGTTCAAAAGCCTCTGAAGAAAACTTCATGAAGGAGTGGAAAGAAATTATGGACCTAAGCTATTCTAATCCAAGTGTAGTGGTTTGGGTACCATTTAATGAAGCATGGGGACAATTTAAAACACCAGAGGTGGTAGAATGGACAAAAAACTACGATCCATCTCGATTAGTCAATCCTGCAAGTGGAGGAAATCATTATGATGTAGGTGACATGCTGGACATGCATAATTATCCTGATCCTAAAATGGGCTTATTTGATTCCAAGCGGGTGAATGTCTTAGGAGAATATGGTGGTATAGGTTTAGCCCTAGACCAACACCTGTGGGAATCAAATCGGAATTGGGGATATGTACAATATAAAACAAGCGAAGAGGCCACGAAAGCGTATGTTGACCTGGCAGAAAAATTGAAAAAATTAATCCCTTTCGGTTATTCAGCCGCGGTTTATACGCAAACCACCGATGTAGAAATTGAAGTAAATGGTTTAATGACCTATGATAGAAAGGTCATCAAGCTACTTGAAGATAAAATCCGCCAGGCCAATATCGAGATTCGAGAAACATTGAAATAACCTGGATATCTAAGAACCCATGGAGTATTTCCATGGGTTCTTTAAACTCATCATACCATGAAACTAAATCAAAAATGGGTATTTAGCTTTACCCTTTTGCTTGGCTTTAGTTACCTCATGCAATGGCAAGGAGCTGCCCTAAAAAATAGCTTTACACCCATGGGGATTATCCACTTGGAGTTTGCTCCTTCGGCTGAGCTATTTCAAAAGATACTTAGTCAGTGGGACCTCCAAACTCTTCGATGGAATTTAGCGCTTGACTTTCTATACATACCTGTTTACACCTATTTTTTTCGGCTTACTTTAGCGCTATTAGCTCATAGACATCGGAGTAAATTTGTCCAGCAAATAGGATTACTTTTAAGAAATATGGCATTGCTTGCCTTCTTATGTGATATCCTAGAGAATATAGGGATGATCATTTCCCTGGGAGGCTTAACATCCACTTGGATTTACTCCTTAACCAATAAGCTTGCAGGAGTTAAATTCGCCATTATTGGCATCAATATGATATATATTTTAGTCTCTTTACCTACTTTATTTTTACGGAACAAAGAGGCTTAGTCTCTCTCTGGATTAACTTATTCCAGCTGCTTTCTTCATAGCTGATGCTGTTTTATGCTGACCCGTATGGCTCCAACCTGGGGGCATAAAAATGTATAACAACTTATTCCATAGTCCTGGCGCATGATAGACATCCCTAGCCAAGGCGACAATTTCTCCAAAATAGGCATCTAAAAAATGATTGGGCTTCATCTCTCGGGTAATCCCATACTCTATCTTGACATCATCTAATTCGGGTTGATAGGTCTTAAAAACTCGATCCCAAATGTTTAATAAATTACAAAAATTAGTATCCATATACTGTACATTTCGAGCATGATGTACCCGGTGATGCGAAGGACTGAGCATAAAATTACCCAATTTGCCTAGGCGAGCATCTTTAATCCAATGATCTCCAATATGTATAAAAGCTCCCCAAGTTCCGTCAATGAACATGATGGCAAAAAGCATGGCTGGAGGAAGTCCTGCCAAAATACATATACTAGCCCGAATGATATCAGCATAAGGCCCCTCCAAGAAAAAATGGGCATAAGAAACCGCTAAATTCATGTTTTCTGGTGCATGGTGCGTTGAATGTAAACACCAAAATAACCGAACCTTATGCGCTAAATAATGATAAATAAAATGGGCAAATTCCCAGATGATATAGCCATAAACAAACCAATACCAAGTAAATGATACTTGAAATAATGCCTTGGGTTCAAAAAAACCGATGCATATAACCGTCATCCCCAAGGATAAATATTTTCCAATGAAAGCATTCAGCAGGTAACTAAAAAAGGGAATCTTGTAGTTTGACAAACCAAAGCTTTTGAAAATTAAACCCCGCACTAATTCTAGTACTAGGGCGATGGGAAATAAAGGTCTTATTAAAACTTTTAATCCCTCATAGCTTAAAAAATCAGCAAAGGTTTTCTCTTGTAGAAATTCCCATAAATCATCAAATCCAAAAAATCCTACGATCCAATCTCCAATGGCTTGTAATATTTCCATACGTATTTTATTAAACAGGTTGATTCACCAGCAAGTGAATTAGTATTAAATTTTTAAATAGCTTCTTGGTCCACATAACACTCTACATGAGGGTGCATCCATAGGAATGTAGCCGGACAGCTCGTCGTAATTTTTTTCTCCATGATTGTTTTAAAAGCATCCAGCTTCCCTTTACCCGTAATCAAGAAAATGATTTTCTTTGATTGCAAAATACCCTCCATCCCCACACAAAGACCAAAAGCTGGTTCTGCACCCTGTGATAATGCAGGATCATGCTGGATGGTTGACTCTGCTAGCTTAGCCTTATGAAAAGGCGCTTGCAAATATTCTCCTGGTTCGTTAAATGCGATATGGCCATTTTTCCCTAATCCCAAGATACAAATGTCCATGGGTCCTTCTTGCGCAATGATGGTTTGAACCCGATCACATTCTGCTTGATAATTTGGAAGGTTTGTATCAAAACTAATATATCGGTCATCTGAAATATTCAGCGGTCCTAATAAATGCTTTTTTAAATAACTTTCACAAGAATCAGGATGCTCAGATGGGATTATTCCCCATTCATCCATTTTAATGGTTCTCATGGAAGAAAACAAGCTTGGATTAGCCACATGTGCCTGATGCATGTGCGCATACATTCCAGTGGGAGATCCACCGGTGGCAGCACAAAATAACAAATCAGGTTTCTCTTTGACTGAATGAATGATGCTTTGACTAGCTAGTTCACTCAATTCGGCATAGTTCTTTACGTAGGTAATTTTCATAAACTTATGAGCTGTTTCAAGGTTCTATTTCAATTGGGAAGTATCCACACGACTGGGCGTATCTTTCCCAGAAATAATGGTTTGGGCACTTAAAGCGATCGATTTAATGATGGCCGTCATGTTCTCCAAATCCAAGGTTTCAATTTGATCACTTGGCTTATGATAATTAGGCTCACTGTCCATTTTAGAAGTGGAAATCGTATGAGCAGGAACACCTAACCTAGCCAAGGTGGCATTGTCTGATCGGTAAAATAAATTTTGATCGGTATAAGGATCTGGATGAAATGTAAAACCCGTTCCTTCCAAATTTTTCTGCAAAATAGCCCCCATATCCGTCTTCTCAAAACCTGTTATGTAAGCACTATTTTTACCCCATTTACTTTCCGTACCAATCATTTCCAAATTAAACATGGCTTTTACGGAAGCTGGATCAAACTGCTCAGAAAAATAGGACGCCCCATATCCACCACTTTCTTCCGCAGTAAAAGCTGCAAACACTAAGGTTCTCTCATTTTTATTCCATTTCTTAAAATACTTGGCTAGCATCATCATACCCGTGGTGCCAGCAGCATCATCGTTTGCCCCATTGTAAATAGAATCTCCTTTTACCGCACGGTTTGGCATCACTCCCAAATGATCATAATGACCTGAAAAGATAACATATTCATGCGCCAAAGATTTACCTGGAATGATACCGACTACATTACTTAAAGGCATGGGCGTAACTTCATTTTCAACTTCAATATGGAAGGTACTTGCTGCTTTATTTGATAAAATAAAGGCTACATTTACTTGGCTCACTCTTAGCAGATTACGGTTACTCAAACGGGCAAACATGGCTGCAAATTCCTCATCTACCCATACCACCGTAGGAGTTTTACCCGATATAAATCGATAAGCCGACTGAAAGAAATTTTCCCCTTTGGCTATTGTTGCCTGAGCATAAGCTGAACTTTCTCGAATTTGAGTCTTTGTCTCTTTACCAATCACCACGACTTTTTTGGCATCAAAATTCTCTCCATTGACTGTCGCTTTTAATGACTTCAAGCTAGGCTTGTAGACCTGAAAAGTTTGCAAATAAGAAGCGGACTTCCCCCAAGGCTTTAATTTCGTTTGGGCAAATTCCTTTGAAATAAAAGTTGCGGCCAATTCTATTCCTGGTGTAAATGGTTTTCTTCCGGCCAATTCATCTGAAGCTAAATACCGTTCGATACGCTCCACTTCTTTCACGTTGATGATTTTGTCAATCGATTGCCCCAAAACGGAAAAAGAACAGATTAGTCCGACGAGTATTAAATAGGTTTTTCTCATATAGATGGTTGATTTACACTAAATTTCAAGCTTTAAAAGTATTAAAATAATATCAATCATTCTGTCCAAATTAGCGATTTTACTATAATTGAATTTTCTTTGTCAAATTCCCCCCTGTAATATCATGCTTAAAATCTTCCTTTGTTTATTAATAAGCCCACTTCTGGTAGCACAAGCTTCTTTGTTTAACACACCTGGCCAACAAGCCGATTTTTGCCTAGGGTCATCAGGAAAAATAGAATTGGTTTTTGGTCAAAAAAATAAGATTTATTATTCCTTTTCTTCGGATCAAGGGCAGCATTTTTCAGAGCCTAGTTTGGTTGATTCTTTAGTTGGTTTACACTTAGGAGCCTCTCGAGGACCTAGAATTGTCAGTTCAACATCACAAACCATCATTACGGCCATCGATAGGGCAGGAAATGTCTATGCTTTTAGAAAAACCGAAAATGGGACTTGGTTAAAAAATCAAGTTAATGATGTTCCCGAAGTTGCCAAGGAAGGTTTTAATGCCATCGCTGCCAACCAGAATCAGTTTACGGTCATTTGGTTGGATTTACGGGGGAACAATAAAAACAAATTGATGTCGAGCAGCTCCCAAGATGGGGGCAAATCATGGCAAAAAAACCAACTCGTTTATAACTCTCCAGAAAACAGTATTTGCGAATGCTGTCAACCTAATATCATCATGAAAGACCAACATATTGCTATTATGTTTCGGAATTGGTTAAAAGGTTCTAGGGATATGTATGTGATTGAATCAAAAAACGGAGGGAAAAGCTATGGGCCAGCTAAGAAATTAGGGCAGGGCACTTGGGTTTTGGAGGCTTGCCCGATGGATGGCGGCAGTCTTAGCTGGACAGCCCAAGGTGAAATAGCCACTGTTTGGCGAAGAGCAGAAAACCTCTACATTTCAGGCACCAAAGGAGAGGAAAAATTACTGGGTCCCGGTAAAAATGCCTCCACGGCCATTTTATCCTCAGGTCAATGGATGATTTGGAGCCATTTGGGACAAATTGTTTTGCAGTCGAATGCTACTGGAATAAGTAAGCCCTTAGGCCCTGGTCGTTTTCCAATAATGAAAGCCCTCAATGCCCACCAGGCCTTCCTCGTTTGGGAAAACAAAGGTCAGATTTTGGGACAATTACTAGAAGATTAACTGAGATTAGAAATGATTTCAATGGGGTGACTGTATACTTTATGAATTGGACACATATTAGCTATGCTCAACAATCTTTCCCTTTGTGCTTCATCCAAATTCCCTGACAACTGAATATTTCGATGAATGGTGGTTTTGCTGAACTCCTTATCCCAAACCATATCTATTTCTAAATTCACTTCTTTTAAATCCCAGCCTTTACGGTTGGCATACATCTGCAAAGTAGCCGTAGTACAGGCTGCTAAGGCCGCTCTAACTAACTCATCGGGTGAAAAACCCAAATTGCCTCCACCCAGTTCCAGAGGCTCATCGGCTAGTATTTGATTCCCAGAATCACTATGAATTTCTACTTGAAATGGAGCTGGTCCACTATTTGATCTGATTTTCCCCATAACTTATTTATTCGTTAAACTAGGATATGGAACAAACTCATTTTCCTCTCCTTTAATTTTATCAAAGCGCTGATTTTTCCAATCTTCCTTGGCTTTTTCTATCAAGGCTTTATCGCTGGAAACAAAATTCCAATTGATATATCGCTCTTCTGGAAATGGCTCTCCACCAAAAATATAAATGGTTGTATGAGCCTCCATGGTAAATGTACATAAGCTTTGGTCTTTAGCTACCAGCAATTGCTTGGGACCAAAGGTATTTTCATCATCAGTCAGGGCACCTTCTAAAATATAAATGCCAGATTCACCATAAAGCTGATCACCCAGAGAAAGCACTGTTTTTTCTTGACTTTTAACCTCAATCATATAAAGCGGGCTATAAACAGGAACGGCAGATTCTCTCCCAAAGGCTTTTCCCGCAATCAAGGTAAATTGAGAATCCCCATCCGTCCAGGTAGGTAATTCATCTTTAGCTATGTGCACAAAGGAAGGGTCCATTTGTTCTAATGCTTTAGGCAAAGCCACCCAAATTTGTAATCCATGCAATATTTTGTCGGAATGCCTCAAATTCTCAGGCGTTTTTTCCGAATGAACAATCCCCCTTCCTGCCGTCATCCAATTTACCTCTCCCGGTTTTATTTCTAAAGCTGAACCTAGGGAATCTCGGTGCATGATGCTTCCTTCAAATAGATAGGTCAAAGTAGATAAACCAATGTGTGGATGAGCTAACACATCTAAATTCTCTCGTTCACTCAACTTGGTTGGTCCCATGTGGTCAATGAAAGAAAATGGACCTATCATCCTTTTTTGCCGAAATGGCAATAAACGACCCACCATAAATTGACCTATGCTGGCTGCTCTCTCCTCGATAATTAATTGAATATTTGACATAGAATCCAAGATTTATAGAACGAATTTACAGGCTTTCTTGAGGAATAAAACTTAATCTAGATGAAGAAAATTAGACGCAAGCCTAGAGCTAATTTTATGGAAATTTAATAGATGCCAAAACATCAAGTTAAATTCCGAAGGCACTTTTGTGAAAACCTTAACCAAGATGATGCACAAAAATAAATTTATCCAACTAATTCTTTTTTTTTTACTATTATTATGTAATTTGGGTCTAGTAATTACACCAAAAAATTAACCAAAATTTCTAAGCCCCCCTCTTTTATCTTCAGAGGTAGGGAAAACTAATCAACCTAATAATTAAACTTTATGAAAAAAAATCAGACCATGAGACCCGCTGTCTCATACCTGAGAATGTGTATTCTCTCTTTTGCCCTAATTTGTGGAGCCGTCCACTCGTCTTGGGCAGTGGTAGCACCCCTGTTTGAAAAATCAGTTTCTGGAAAAGTTACTGAAGAAAACGGCGCTCCTATTCCGGGAGTTTCCGTTACCCAAAAAGGTAGCACACGTGGAACGACCACTGACATCAATGGAAATTTCAAAATCAATGTCGACAGTGACAAATCGATACTTGCATTTTCTTTTGTTGGTTATATTCCTCAGGAATTAGAAGTAGGAAGTCAAACTAATATCACCATCAAATTAAAAGTTGATACCAAATTATTGACTGAAGTGGTCGTGGTAGGTTATGGTAGCCAGAAAAAGGCCAATTTAACTGGAGCAGTAGATCAAGTTAGTAGTGAGGTATTTGATAATAGGCCATTAACCAATTTAAATCAGGGTCTTCAAGGTGTTATGCCCAATTTAAATATCAAAATGGGAGATGGTAAACCTAATCAAGCCCCTAGTTTTAATATACGTGGTACCACATCCATTGGTCAGGGAGGCAATGCTTTAGTGTTAATAGATAACGTAGAAGGGGACCCTAGCCTTTTAAATCCGAACGATATTGCCACCATTACCTTATTAAAAGATGCAGCATCTGCTTCAATTTATGGTGCTAGAGGCGTATTTGGGGTTGTATTAATTACTACCAAAAATCCGACTAAAGGTAAAACATCGGTTACTTATTCTTCAAATTATTCCTTAAAGAACCCTATTGCTGTACCTGATTTGGTAACTGATGGTTACACTTTTGCCTCCATGTTTGCCGAGTCCTTTGTCAACTTTCAAGGTAGTTTTCCTCAAAATGTGAATAAAACCATGAAATTCTCGCAGGCTTACTTGAATGAATTTAAACGAAGAAAAGAGGTTGGCGGCTTACCTGATTATGAGATTGATCCGGTAACAGGGGAATATGTCTATTATGGTAGTACAGATTACTATGGTCATTTATATAAAAAATCTACTGCGTCTAAAGAACATAACCTAAGTATCTCAGGAAGTAGCGATAAAGCGAGTTACTTATTAACTGGTCGCTATTTTGGTCAGGATGGTTTATTCAGATATAATTCAGACGACTATCAAATGTTGAATTTTTCTGGTAAAGGGAGTGTACAACTGTATCCTTGGTTAAAAGTGACCAACTTTACACAATTCTCTAACATGAAATACCATAACCCACTCAATGTGGGAGAAGGAGGCGGTATTTGGAGAAATATAGCCGATGAGGGTCACCCCATGTCACCCATGTTGAATCCAGATGGAACTATATCGTTTTCCGCAGCTTATAGTATTGGGGATTTCTATTATGGAAAAAATGGAATTGACAACGACAAGCGTGTTTTCAGAAACACGACGGGTTTTGCCGCTGATTTCTTCAAAAACAAATTACGTGTGAAAGGTGATGTTACGATTCAAACGACTGACAATAACGATAGAACCAAAGCAGTACCCGTTCCATATAGCGTAAAACCAGGCGTTATTTCCTATGTGGGAACGACCACCAATTTCATCAATGACGTCTACAGGGAAACGAATTACATGACAACTAACCTGTATACAGAATATGAAAATACCTTTCATGAAGATCACTATGTAAAAGTGATGGCAGGTTATAACTACGAAGAATCTAGATTTAAGCGATTATCTGCCCAACGAAATGGTTTGATTTTTGAAGGAGCGAATGATATAAATTTGGCCTTAGGTCAATCCATCGTAACAAGTGGAGGCTGGGAAGTATGGAAAATCATGGGGGGATTCTCCCGCTTAAATTACTCATTTAAAGACCGTTATTTATTGGAAGTGAATGCTCGATATGATGGCTCTTCTAAATTTCCTAGTAATCAACGATTCGCCTTCTTCCCTTCCTATTCCTTAGGATGGAGATTATCTAAAGAAGCATTTTGGAATGTACCTGAGAAACTAATAACAGACTTAAAATTAAGAGCTTCCTATGGTTCATTGGGAAATGGAAATATCAATTCCTATGCCTATTTGGAACAATTTAATATCGCCCAATCTGGTTTAGTTTTAAACGGCCAAAGACCTCAGTTTACCACGAATCCCACCGTGATTCCAGAAGGCTTAACTTGGGAAACAGCTACGACAAAAAACGTTGGAATAGACTTATCTATGTTAAATAACCGCTTGCATTTTAATGCGGACGCGTATATTAGAACGACAACCGATATGTTTACTGTAGGTTTAACTTTGCCTGCGGTATTTGGAGCAACGGCCCCGAAAGGAAACTATGCTGACTTAGAAACCAAAGGCTGGGAAATGTTGCTATCCTATAATGACCAAGTCAATGTGGGATCAAGTCCTCTAAAGTTCAATGTTCGCTTAACCCTTTCTGATTATACAGCTACTATAAAAAAGTACAATAATCCTCAAAAGTTATTAAGTGATTATTATGAAGGACAAGTACTGGGCGAAATTTGGGGCTATACCACTGCTGGATATTTTACTTCGGCAGATGATGTTGCTAAAAGCGCTAAACAAGATTTATTCCGAAGTGCCAACAGTGGATTGTGGTTTCCAGGAGATATCAAATTTGTTGATTCCAATGGTGATGGTAGAATTACCCCTGGTACCAGTCGGGTAAGTAACCCAGGAGACAGATCCATCATCGGAAATTCTACACCACGTTATACCTATGGAATCATGTTAGGTGCTGATTGGAAAAACTTCTTTTTCTCAGCCTTTTTCCAAGGTGTAGGACAGCAAGATTGGTACCCAAGTAGAGAGGCCAATTTATTCTGGGGGCAATACAATAGACCCTATGGAGATATTCCAAAAAGCCAATTAGGTAATATTTGGAAAGAAGATAATGTCAATGGTTACTTCCCAAGATATGTTTCTCGTATCGCTAGTAATGCCAATGGAACTTTATCCGCTCCTCAAACCAAATACATGCAGGATGTGCGTTATATCCGTTTAAAAAATATCCAAATTGGCTATAATTTACCCAATCAGATTGCGTCCAAAATTGGTTCTTCCGCTGCCCGAGTATATGTTTCAGCTGAAAACATTTGGACAGCTTCACCGCTATTTAATATTACTCGTGATATAGATGTTGAAAATGCCGTAGCATCTGATCAAGTATTCTCTCCTGGAGGAAACTCAGGTGATGGGTATAACTATCCATTGATGAAAAGTGTAACACTTGGTTTATCTATTACATTTTAATGAGCAAGGATTTAAAAAATATTCTCTGCCCGTAAAGCAACCTAAAATTTTAATTTAAGATCATGAAACTTAACTATATCTTCTGCCTACTTTTCACATCCATTTTATTTTTTGGGTGTAGTTTGGAAGAAATTCCAGAGGCAACGACCACCAAAGGCCCCATTTTCAGTAGTGAAAGCGGCCTAATTTTGTATACCAATTCATTCTACAATATGATGAATGGTAAAAACTTGCATCGCGCCGATGCGATGTCAGACTATTTAGCCAGAAAAGACACCCCTGCTTTTATCACGCCAGGTAACTTTAGTGCAGAGGTAAGTTCAGGGTGGTCTTGGTCTGACCTAAGAAATATTAATTATTTCATTAAAAACTGCAACGACCCCAAGATTCCTTTGGCAGTTCGAAACAATTACATTGGTATTGCTAGATTCTTTCGCGCTTGGTTTTATTATGAAAAAGTGAAACGCTTTGGTGATGTACCTTGGATCAATAAACCTTTGGATGTTTCTGATACCGAACTATTGACTAAGGGTAGAGATTCCCGTGTCATGGTGATGGATTCTGTTATTGCTGATTTGAATTTTGCTTGTGCCAATATCACGGCGAAAACGGAGGGAACGCGCAGTTTGGTAACTAAATATGCTGCTTTTGCTTTCAAATCACGTGTTTGTCTATATGAAGGGACACTCAGAAAATACCATACTAACCTAAATTTGGCTTCTAGCTCCGCTGGTTTATTAACCCAGGCAGCTGCTGCGGCCAAAGTAGTAATGGATGAGGCTGGTTATAAATTATACGATGGTGCTGGAGTAGATAAATCATACCGCCAAGTTTTCATTAATCCGGCTCCAGTGGCAACCGAAGTGATACTTTCCGCCGTTTGTGACTTGGCTTTGAATAACCTAAACGATGGTAACTGGTATTGGACTTCAGGAACCTATGGTGATAAAGCTAACTTTATTCGTTCATTCATAAATACCTATTTGAATATTGATGGTACACCATTTACTAATAATCCGGCATATAAAACGATGTTATTTAAAGACGAAGTAAAAGGCCGAGATAAACGTCTCCAACAAACCATCCGCTCTGGGGATTACAAACGTTTAAATAATGGCGTATTGGAAGCTGCTCCACCTTTATTCTCTTATACCTTTACGGGGTATCAACCTATAAAATGGGCATTGGATGATATGTATTATGATACTAGAGATTTAAATATTAATTCTGTTTCCATCATACGTTATGCAGAAGTCTTACTTAATTATGCGGAAGCAAAAGCCGAATTAGGTACTTTAACAGATGGGGATTGGGCAGCCTCCATTGGTCTATTAAGAAAAAGGGCAGGTATTACTGGCGGTATTACTAGCTTACCAAAAGTGATAGATACTTACCTTCAATCAACCTACTTCCCTAATATTTCTGACCCAATCATTTTAGAGGTTAGAAGAGAAAGAGGCATTGAATTATGCCTTGAAGGTTTCCGATTTGATGATATTGTCAGATGGAGAAGAGGTGAACTTATGCAAATGGAATGGAATGGTATGTATGTGCCAAGCTTGGATACTCCTTTGGATTTAAATGAGGATGGAAAATTGGATGTAGCCTTTTACCAAAAACTACCTGCTAGAGTATCTGGGGTAACCTATGTAGAAGTTTCCCCACTCATCAGTGGAAAAGCAAATCCGCAATTGCTTTCAAAAGGCACTTCTGGAGAATTAACTTGGTTCAATAACATCGTCAGAAAATGGGAAAACAAACATTACTTGTACCCTATTCCTGCAGGAGATATCATTACAAATCCTAAACTCGGTCAAAATCCAGGGTGGTAAGAAAAAGGCCTACTCTATTTTAGTAGGCCTTTTTCCTTAAATTTTTATGAACATATTGATACTTGTATTAATCTATGAGCCTTTTTAACAATTTTTATAAAAAAATCACGTTTGCTTTGGTGATGAACCCCAATCAGCTATTGTGAATTAAAAAGAATCTATATAATTTAAGTGCATTATAAGAATTTAGTTTGTTGATGAAGTGTAATGCAAAAAAGTCACCTGATGTTCATGTGACTTTTTTTATTTTCCCATAGCATAAAATGGCCAGGTTCAATTGGCGAAACCCTCTACTCTATACCAAAATGAAACGATACACGCTCATTCTTCTACATCTGACTCTCTTCATCTTTCATTTTCCAGCCTACTGCCAAAAGCTCTTCCCTGATGCCTTGGTAAAATTTAGCCCCATGGTTAAAGAGTCCATTTTTTCAGGCACAGGCACAGCTACTTGGGACGATCAAATCCGAGAAAGAGGCTTCATTCTTAAAGAAAAAGACGGCTATCATTTATGGTATACAGGTTACTCCAAAAATAATCCGATCAAGAAATTAGGATATGCCACCTCCCAAGATGGCATACGGTGGAAGAGGCATGAGGCTAATCCCATTAATCCTAAACAATGGATTGAAGATGTCTTTGTCATTAAAAAAGGTCAAAACTATTTTATGTTTGCTGAGGGTAGAGGAGATACAACTCACCTGCTTGTGTCGAAAAATAAAACCCATTGGAAAGAGTTGGGAAACTTAAGAATTCGAAAAAGCAATGGACAAGCCATCGACAAAGGGGCCTTTGGAACTCCCTGCGTTATCGCCGTTAAGGACACTTATTATCTATTTTATGAAAGAGACGACAAGGGTATATGGTTAGCCAAATCAAAAAACCTAATCGATTGGACTAATGTACAAGATGAACCCGTTTTACAGAAAGGACCAGAAGCCTATGACAGATACGGGGTAGCTATGAACCAAGTGATTTATCATAAAGGATATTATTACGGCTATTACCACGCCACAGCTTTTCAAGACTGGCGAGAATGGTCTAGCAATGTAGCTGTTTCAAAAGACCTCATTCATTGGACTAAATACCCAAACAACCCTATTATAGGGAATAACGAATCCAGTAATATCATCCTCCTAGAAGGTAAAGGATTCCGAATGTATACCATGCATGCTCAGGTCCATGTGTATCAATCCAAATAATTTTTTTACATGGCTAAAAACAAGAAAGCCTAGACTTGAAGCAAGTCTAAGCTTTACGTAACCCGTGTTCTACTTATTTCTCTAATAATTAATCAAATTATCATGAAAGAATGATTCACATCTATTCCTACAATCAAACTAATTTTTTTGAAATCATTTTTGTGATTTACGAACTACAAATTTAAAAAATAAAGAGTAAATTATTTTTTATTTTAAGGTACTAAATAAGTTCATTTTGTTACTAAAAAGTAAATTTATGTTACTTTTAGAGAAAATATTGATTCTTTTGCATAAATGAGCCTTACATCGCACTTTTTCCTGAAAACAATTTACACAAATCTGTTTTTGAGCCTTTTAGGGATGATGCTTTGCTTACAAAGCTTGGCACAAGACACGGTATTTGTCAAATCATACTCTTTACCTGAAAAAATCGCCAATATTGATGGAGATGGACGGAATTTAATTGTCCGTACAGATAATCACCTATATAAATTCAACTCAGGTCGTTTTGATGAGTTAAAGTTTACGCCCAAAGACAATGATCGATTTACTTGGATCAGCAAGACGGATAATCAGGAGATTTTTGGCACTTTTAGCACCTTACAATTTCCAGAGAGTCATCAAGTCGACCATAAATCCCTTCTTAATATTTTACCTGGCTATGACCAGTATAATATGACGCAAGCGACCATCGGAAACTTATATTATTTGGCCTACAATGGTCTCCTGCTGGAGTACCGTATTCATAAGTTCTATCGAATTCAACATCGCGGGAAGTCGATACGCCACATATACAATGATGATAAGATGCGGGTAGTGGCCACCTATTCGGGTATTTTTATTGATACCGTCGGTGAAGTTTTTACTAATAAACCTATTCCTGGCACCTATTTCTCCAGTGGAGAATGCAATAAAATTAATGGGCAATATTATTTAAATTCTGACCCCATTTATCGTTTGATGGATAATCAGTGGGTTCGATTACCCATTGATACCGATATTCAACATTTCAAAAAATTACTAAAGATTGGCCAGCAAACTTATTTCCAATCAAGCCATGCCATTGGAATTATTAATCTCAACAACAATGCCTTTAAAAAGGTCATTACCCATACCTCTGCCTTCCATGATATGGAAAATATGGGCAATCTTCTTTTGTTAGGAAATGCAAATGGAAAGTTATATATCTATGATCTGAACAAGAAAAAATTGGAGTCCATACAAATGGGTTCCGCCATTTATGATATCACCATCAAAGGCGAGCAAATCATTTTGTCGTGCAATGACGGGCTGTATGAATTCAATTTAAAAACAAAAAAAAGTGTTCTACTTTTTCGCCATAAACACATCATTCAATCCATCTTTATTGGCAATAATATCCTATTTACCAGCTTTGAAGGGCTTTTCTTATATAATCAGAACAAAGAGGTATTTCAAATCATAGAAAACGTAGAATTCAATAAAAGAGCATTAAGCGTCTGGAATGAAAGAATATTTGCTGGATCTACTGAGGGTCTTTATGTAATAAATCTTCCACAGCTAATCAATGAAGTTTTACCAAGTTTAGAGCCTGCCATCATTGACGACGGCCAAGAAGATTACTCCATGATAATTGCATTAGGATTTACCATCCTAGTTATCTTAGGTAGTATACTTTTCATTCGATATAGAAATCAAGGAATACCTGAAAATTATAAGGCGCCAAAAACTGATATTACTCCCGAAAGAATAAGGGAAGACATGATAAAAAATGAGCATTTAATTAGCGTAGAAAGTATCGCTGAACATTACCAAATTTCTAGGGTTCACCTGAATCGATTATTGAAAAAACACGATAAAAACACCTTAGACTTAATTAAAGAAATCAAAAAGGAGATTGTATTAGATCTAAAAAGTAAACAGGTACCCATTGAAAAAATAAGCCAACGGGTTGGCTATACCACCAAATACATCAAGCAACATTTCCTTAAGAAATAGGCTCTTTATTTTTAGTTTACACAGATATTTGTACCCGTAAATGTATGAGAATTGGTACAGGAACTATTCGATTTCTGACCTGTAATCCAATCCCATATTTTAATGGAATCTCCTTCCCCACAACGCATTCTAAATTGGATAATTCCCGCAGACATACAAGTCAAAAGTCCAATAAAAACGATAGCGGTGAGTATCCCGAAATAGTCTGCTATGACTCCGGTCGTTAATGCGCCGATCGCATATCCAAGGTCGCGCCATAACCTGAATATCCCCATGCTTTTAGCCCGATCCATGGGGTGAGTATTTTCCGCTATTGTAGACAAGAAAGTTGGGTAAACCATGGCAGTACCCCAACCCAGTAGGACAGAAATAAGTACAAATTGGAATAGGCTATTTGCCCAAATCAACAGAATTAAAGCAATTCCTTGCAAGAGCATACCGACAAATAACATATCTTTTTTACAAAACTTATCCGACATTTTACCCGTCAACAATTGACCTAGACCCCAAACGGCCGGGTATATAGCGGTTATCAAACCAATCTCCTGCAATTGAAAGTTTTTGGATGCCAAGAGGATAGGAAATATGCCCCAAACCATACCATCATTCAGGTTATTGATCAAACCTGCTTGCGTAACTGATCCTAAATTTCTATTTGCCCAAGTGGTTTCTATGAAAATATTGGTCAAACGTGGGACACGACTTTGCTGCTCTTCTTGAATGACATGTTGTCGGGTATCTTGTATGAAAAAATAACTACCGAATAAGCCCAAAATAACCAGCACAATTCCGAGGTAAAAAGGATAAGGTCGTAGACCATAATGATTGGCGATATAGGCTGAGAAAAAAGCAAAAAGGGCAACCGCTAAATAACCTGCTGATTCATTAATTCCCATGGCCAATCCCCGCTGCTTTTCTCCCACTAAATCTATTTTCATCACCACTGTGGAGCTCCAAGCTAAACCCTGATTAATGCCTAAAAAGACATTGGCCAATATTACCCAATTCCAATGAGGAGCAAACATTAAAATAAAAGGGATAGGAATGGCCATCATCCATCCAAATACTAATAAATTTTTCCGCCCCATTCGATTAGCTAAAGCCCCGGCAAAATAATTAGTCAGGGCTTTAACTACACCAAATACAATGATGAATGATAAGATTGCCGTTTTTGCTGCTAATGCGAATTCTTTCTCTGCTATTTGAGGTAAAATAGAGCGCTCCAAACCCACCATTCCACCCACAAAAGCATTGATAAGCACAAGTAAGCTAAACTGCTTCCAATTTTCCTTTAGACCTAATTGAACCTTTTCCATAAAATTTATGCCTGACCATATTTTAAGACAATAGCTAATTGTCCTGCATGATAAGCCGTATGTGAAACAATCCGACCAAATGCCTCGGCCTTAGTTTTTGTCCCAAATTCCTTAGTAGAAATACTTTGCTCCCAATCTGCATCGCCTTGCTGGGAAACAATGGTATGCAATTTTTCAAAAGACTCCTCTAGGTAGGCTTTTAATTCCTCCAAATGTATCCACTCCCCTGTATCTTTTTGGTCAATAACTGTTTTAGCCACCACCCTTACCGATGAATCTCCAAAAACATTTTTGGCAAATAATAATTCTACATCGCCGATATGACGAATTAAAAATCCAGCAGAATTCGGTGAATCACCTAATTTCTTAGCTAAATCATACTCGGTCATGTTTGCCAATAATTTGGTAAATCGTGTCCTAGACTCGATCCACATCTCAAGCATTAGATTTGTCGTAGTTTTCATCTTAAATCGAATTTAGCAACATCCTGAGCCTGGCTGACAAGTCTTTTCTTCCATCGGTTTTTGTGCAAATACGGAAATAGAAAAAATCCCTGTTTTTCCAGAATTAAATTCCTCAATCTCCTGAGCACTTAAATAATGACTTAGGATATCAGTGGGAATAATGATAGGCTTTTCTTTTTGAATTTGCACATTTGTAAAGCCAGTATGCTGAATTAACTGCATATATTCATCTTTTTGGATAGCTCCGGCAACACAGCCTGCATACATTTCCGCATCCTTTTGTAAACCTGAAGGCAATTCCCCTACAAGCACCACGTCAGAAATACTAAAGTGACCACCAGGTTTTAATACCCGGTAGATATCTTGAAATACGCCTGCTTTATTAGGCACCAAATTTAAGACACAATTACTCACAATAACATCCGCTACATTAGCAGAAATAGGCATATGCTCAATATCTCCTTGGCGAAATTCCACATTATTAAACCCACGAATCTCGGCATTCAACCGCGCCCTTTCAATCATTTGGGGTGTGAAATCAATCCCGATAACTTTTCCAGTTTCTCCAACCTCATGACGGGCTATGAAACAATCATTTCCTGCTCCGCTACCTAAATCCACGACCACATCCCCAGCTTTTATTTGGGCAAATTGTGTCGGTAAACCACAACCTAAACCTAAATCGGCATCGGCATTATATCCTTCTAAGGTGGAGTAATCTTCTGACATGATATTATACACTTCAGTAGAACAGCCCCCCGCTCCGCAGCAGGAAGCCATATTTTCTTCTTTCCCCTGCATGGCTATTTCACCATATTTTTGCTTCACAATTTCTTTTAATTCTTGCTCTGTTTTCATGATATATTCATTTTTATTTATCGCAATTTTACGATGGATTTAAACAAAAAAATTTAGCAACAAGTACTCGTCTTTACATGCCTTTTTTCAAAAAAATGACCCAGTAAATCCCTTAGTTTATTCCACTCTGTTTCATTAATGCAATAGCAAATAGAAACACCATCAATTTGCCCCCTCACTAAACCTGCTTCTTTCAATTCTTTTAAATGTTGGGAAACGGTCGACTGCGAAATAGGTAACTCGTCCACAATATCTCCACAAATACAGGACTGCTTGCTTAATAAAAGCTGCATGATCGCCATGCGGGCCGGATGCGACAGTGCTTTGGCATATTTTGCTACTAAAATCTGCTCTTCGGTATAATTTATAATCTTACTTGCTCCCATATCAATCGTAATATTACGATTAAACTTTGAAATAAAAAAAATTGGGGGACATTTTTATTGATTTAAATAAATAATAGGCACAATGCCTACCATTTAGCACAAAAACCTTATTATTAATTGGAATTATTCTAGTTTATCTTAGTTTTGCGCATTGATGAAAAGACTGACCTCCATATTGCTCATGTTTATCCTTCTCTATCAAGCTGGAGGATTTGCATTGCGGTATATAGCCAATTCCGATAGTGAATTTGCCCTAAGTGAAGAAGAAAGCGATTCATATGTGGTTAAAATCCCCATTTCATTACCCTATCCTAGCAATCGAGAAATTCCTCAGGAGGTAAGTGGATCCCTTCAGCAAGGTGATGATTTCTATCAGATGTTGGATCAAAAGATAGAAAATGACACCTTATACACCCGCATAGCGAACGATAAAAATGCGCGAGATCAATTTACTGAATTGGCTGATTTGGTCAGTGAGCATTTAAGCGACCAACCTGAAAAAGCCCCAACAAAAAGTAAATTAATTCAAACCCTTGTTAAGGAGTACTGCCAATCCCAAAGCGCTTGGGTATTTTATATTTTAGAATGGCCAGTTCATCGTACTCCTTATCATCATACTACATTAAAGACATCCACTTTCCAGGATGCCTTATTTTCTCCTCCCCAGCCAGCTTAATTATTTCTGGAAAAATTAGCATGGAAGAAATCCCTTCTTCTCTGTTTGTTCTATTTCAATTTAATTAAGCAAAATGAAACATACTTTACTGTGTGTATTCATCTCTATTTGGAGTATGAATACGATCACGGCACAATTGCCGCATGATCAAATTTACATGAATAAAAATATTGCCTGTGGAGCGCTCATGTACGGAAATTCTTCGTGGACAAACTATTGGGAAAACTCCTTAAAAAGGGATAATCCCAATATAGGGAAACTAAGTACAGAGTCACTTGGAGCCATGATTGCTTATGGTATCACGAAGAAAATTAATGCTTTGGTGATGGTACCATATGTCAAAACACAGGCAAGTCAAGGCAATTTAATGGGCCAGCAAGGCTTTCAAGATGTAAGTCTATGGCTCAAGGCCAAAGTATTTAACTACAAGCAATTGCATGGACATGCTACGCTGGGAGTAAGTACCCCCATGAGTAATTACGTCACAGAATTCATGCCAATGTCGATAGGACTTGGGGCAAAAACACTTAGTGCTCGGGGCATTCTCAACTATAATTTACCCTCCAACTTATACCTAAGTGCCACGGCTTCCTACATCTTTAGAAGTCAAGTTCAAGTGGATCGGGATTCGTATTTGAATGGAGAAAGACTATACTATACGAACAGGGTGCCTGTTCCGGATGCCTTTGATGCTGCTTTTAGAATGGGCTATCTAAAGAAGGAAAACCAATTGGAAGTATTTGCAGAGCATTTTTCTTGTGCTGGTGGTGATGATATTCGTCGGAATTCTATGCCATTTCTAACCAACGACATGACGATGACGGCTGTAGGTGCCTATGCCAAATATCAACCCAAATCTTTAGGACTAAGTGCCCGAGTTTCCTATGTCATAGATGGACAAAATGCAGGACAAAGTACCCAATTAACCATAGGTTTACTCTACCTATTTAAGGTTAAATAATCTTTTAAAAATCATGAAAAAAACGATATACTATTTTATCTACCTACTGGGTTTTTGCATGCTTCTTTCCTGTGAAAATTCAGTATCAGAGGCTACGCTTAGTCCCTATGTACCCAGTAATATGGACGAAAATGCTGGTAATTGGAAGACCTTTGTTTTAAGTTCCCCCACAGAAGTAAGCTTGTCTGCACCGGCGGCAATCAATGACCCCTCTTACCTAAAAGAAATTGACTCGCTTAAAAATACGGTCGCACCTAATTTAACGAATGAACAAAGACAAATTGTTTCTTATTGGGGTGCAGGGGCTGTTTACCGGTGGAATGAAATTGCGCGTGAATTAGCTGCTCGATACAATAATGCTCCAGCTGCCAATTCGGAAGGCAAATATCCTGTGCCAGATGCAAATAATCCATTGGCAGACCCCAAATTTCCATTTGCTAATCCTCCTTATGCATCTAGAGCTTTAGCATATTTGAGCGTTGCCCAATTTGATGCCTTAGTTAGTACTTGGAAATATAAATACCAGTATAACCGTCCCGCACCAAGTGTAGTGGATAAAGGTATTAAGGCATTATTGCCTGTAAGTAATTTACCAAGCTATCCCTCAGAGGATGCCGTAGTAGGACAAGCTAGCTATGTCATATTATTAGCTATGTTTCCAGGTGAAGGACCATTTTTGAAATCCAAGTTAGAGGAATGTAAAAATGCGAGACTTTGGGCGGGAATGAACGTAGGCTCAGACATTCAGGCGGGAGTAAGTTTAGGTGGGGCTGTTGCAGCTAAAGTTATGCAAAGAGCAAAGGCTGATGGTATGGGAGCAGCAAACAATCAAGCGGCAACAGCCGATATGATGGCAGGAGCCAAGTCAATGGGTATCTCGAAGGTATGGACTAGCCAAGAAAGCCCTGCTAGGCCCCCTATGCTTCCTACCTTTGGAAATGTAAAAACATGGAATTTTGATCGAGCGACTTTAGAAGCTATCCGTCCTAGCATGCCTTACGTAGAGGGCTCAGCCGAATTTAAAAAAGATTGGGATGAATTACTGGCTATTGAAAAAAATCAAACTCGTGAACAGGCCGCTATTGCGAACTTCTGGGCAGATGGGCCAGGTACCTATACCCCTCCGGGACATTGGCATCGCTATGGGGCCAACGCTGGTTTTGAAGCCAAATATAGTGAGGTTCGTATGGCTAGAATGCTGGCCTATTTGGGAACAGCTGAGATGGATGCTGGAATTGGTTGCTGGGACACAAAATTTTATTATTATACACCAAGACCCCAGCAATACGGAGTTAAAACTTCCGTTGGTTTACCCAATTTCCCCAGTTACACCTCGGGGCACTCCACATTTTCAGCTGCAGGGGCAGAGGTATTATCCGCCTTTTTTCCGCAAAAAGCCAGCACATTTAATTCCTATGCCCAGCAAGCTTCTGATTCGAGAGTTTATGGATTAATCCATTGGAGAGTTGATTGTACGATGGGCTTAAAACATGGAAAAATCATTGGGCAATACGCCGTCAAAAGAGCCAGCCAAGATGGCGCGCTATAAAGATTTATTCAATCCGCCAATTTAGAAATAATTAAGGGGTAATTTTTAATAGTCGACTGATATTTAGTCGGCTATTTTTGTAAACCAAGCACCCAAAAAGATAGATTTTAAAAAACTAAACTTACATAAAATCTAAAAAAACATATGATTGTCTTTACCTAGTTCCTCCAGGATTCACGGCTTTCATTTTGGGTGAAATCAAATGTATCAGTAGCCAAGCAAACAAATAAGCTGAACCGCAGATAAGGAAAATTAAATTATATCCTCCTGACAAGTTATTACTTGATTTATATGAATCTAATATGATACCAATGAAGTAAGGAAATATCACCCCTCCTAGAGATCCTGCCAAGCCGCCGATTCCGACCACAGAACTAATGGCATTTTTAGGAAACATATCTGAAACGGAAGTAAAAATATTGGCCGACCAAGCCTGATGCGCAGAGGCAGCTATACTGATTAGTATGACCGCTTGCCAAATATCCGTTGCCCAGCGTGCCGAAATGATAGGCAATGCCAATAAGGCAAAAAACAACATGGCTGTTTTTCTTGCTTTATAGACTGGCCATCCTTTGCGCATTAACCAGCCAGGAATATAACCACCACCAATACTACCAATAGAGGTACAAGTAAAAAGTACGGCCAAATGAATACTAGGTTTCTTAAGATCTAAAGAGAAGGTAGATGAAAAATACGATGGCAACCAGAAAAGGAAAAACCACCAAATGGGATCCGTAAAAAATTTACCTACTATAAATACCCAAGTTTGAGGAATGGTAAACAATTTCTTCCAAGCAATGGGCGTATTATCCAAATGATCATCTTCTTGAATATAGTCTAAATCTGCCTGACTAAGTCCCTGTTTCTTACTCGGTATTTCATAAAAAATCCACCAAAAAATAAGCCAAATAAACCCGATAGCACCAGTGATTAAAAATGCCTCTTGCCAGCCATAAGCTCCCAAAAGCCAAGGTACCATAATGGGTGCTACCATGGCACCAATATTGGCTCCCGAATTAAATATACCGGTGGCAAAAGCCCGCTCTTTTTTGGGAAACCATTCAGCAACCGATTTAATCGCAGCTGGAAAATTCCCTGCTTCACCCAATCCTAATACGGCTCTGGCAGCCCCAAAACCAAAGGAAGTTTTTGCTAAAGCATGAAACATGGCAGCTATGGACCAGATGATGATGGAAATGGTATAGCCTAATTTAGAGCCAATCTGGTCAATGATTTTTCCAAAAATCAATAAACCGATAGCATAAGAGGCCGTAAAACACATCACAATGAAGCTGTAATCCGTTTCCGACCAATTCAGCTCCTTTTCTAAGGTTGGCTTTAATAATCCTATTACTTGTCGATCCAAGTAATTGATGGTCGTAGCGAAAAACAATAACGCCACAACAACCCAGCGAAAATTTCCTACTTTTTCTTTCATCAGAATCCTATTGAGTTACCCCCATCTACGGGAATTGAAACGCCTGTAATATATCCAGCTGCATCTGAGGCTAAAAATACGGCTGTCCAAGCCACATCTTCTGGCTTACCAAAATAGCCCATGGGTGTTCTATCCATGGCTTTATGTTTACGATCTGGATCTGAATTCATGGCTGTTTTACTCATAGCCGTTTCGATAAAGCCGGGTGCAATGGCATTAACACGTACCCCGTTCCCTGACCACTCTGAAGCCAACACACGAACCAAACCATATACCCCAGATTTGGATGAAGCATAAGCCGCTACTCGATCGATTCCATAATATGCTGCCATGGATGAAATCATGATGATAGATCCTGATTTTCTTTCCAACATATGCTTTCCTACTTCTCTACTTAATACAAAAACAGCATTCAAATTAACTTGAATAATTTGGGTAAAATCATCATTAGATACCTCCACTGCCGGACGCTTCATATTGATACCTGCATTGTTGACAAGAATATCAATTTTTCCATGCGATTGTATGATATCAGCAACCAAAGAGGGTGTGGCATTGACATCCGCCATATCATGAACAAAATAGAAGGCCCCAGCACCTAAATCATTGACTGCCTCTTGAAGTACGGCTTCTCTTCTTCCTGTAATGATAACATTGGCTCCACTAGCCAGCATACACTTTGCGATATCAAATCCGATACCTGTTCCTCCACCTGTAATTAAGGCTACTTTACCCGCCAATGAAAATTTGTTTTCCATATTGTATTTATGCTTTATTTCATGCGGGATATGGCCAATTCCATTCCCCTTATTTCTGCCAAACCCCGTAATCGACCTATGGCCGAATATCCAGGATAAGTCTTTTTTTGTAAATCATCTAACATTTGGTGCCCATGGTCCGGACGCATGGGAATTTGCTCACCTCCTCGTTTTACTTCCTCCTCATGTATCGCACGAATCACTTCGAACATAGGAACATCTCCTGCCAAATGTGGCGCTTCGTGAAAAATCAAAGGCTCTTCTTGTTCTCTTTTCGTCGTTCTGAGATGTAAAAAATGTATTCGATTCGCAAATCGACGAATCATTTCAGGCAAATTATTATCAGGCCTAACGCCTAATGAACCCGTACAAAAAGTAATACCATTGGCGCGCACGGGAGATGCATCCATCAATGCGGCTAAGTCAGACTCCGTACTAACTACCCGAGGTAATCCCAATAAGGGGAAAGGAGGGTCGTCTGGATGAATGCACAAATTAACTCCTAATTCTTGTGCGTAAGGCGCTACTTGTTGAATAAAATAATGCAAGTTTTTACGCAATTCATCTGGACCAATGGCCTGGTATGCATCTAATAAACTTTGAAAATTCTCTAAATGAAAAGCCTCCTCGGAACCTGGTAAACCCAATAAAACGGTATTTTGCAGCTCATCCTTTTCGGCAAGAGTCATGCTTTCAAACTTCGATTTTGCGGCCTCTTGAACTGCCAAAGTATAGTCTGATTTAGCTGCAGGTCTTTTTAGAATAAACAAATCAAAAATAGCAAAATCCGTCAAAACAAACCGAAGCGCCCTTGCCCCATCTGGCATCTCAAAATCAAGCTTGGTTCTAGACCAATCCAAGACCGGCATAAAATTATAACAAACCGTTTTAATGCCCTTGGCGGCTAGGTTCGACAATGATACTTGATAGTTTTTAATGTACTGCTCTCGTTCAGGAAGGGCCTTTTTTATCGCCTCATGTACAGGTAAACTTTCCACCACGGACCAATGCAAGGGCGTCCACTGTTCATTACCATTTTCTATGATATCTATTCTCTCCTGAATAGCTTCTTTTGACCAAACCTCTCCTACTGGGATTTGATGTAAAGCAGTAACCACACCGGTGCAGCCAGCTTGTCTAATATCCATTAAAGAGACTGGGTCATGAGGCCCAAACCATCGCATGGTATGTTGCATGAGGTAAAGAGGTTATTTGCTGTGAAAAGCCAAAAATAGCAACTTTATACTGATGGTAATGGCATATATTTTTTCAAATACACATATGCTTTTATCAGCAAAATGTCCTAATTTAAGCCTAATATAGGCTTTTTATATGGAAATGCGTCTCCGTAAACGATACCGATAGGTTTGTAATTTCAGGTAAATTGAATACTTAATTAAAACAAAGAACAAATATTGGAAATCTGTCCTAAATGCTCCACCAATCATTTTGTCATTCGAGCTGGAATGATCCGCGGAAAAGTTCGTTACCAATGTAAATCATGTCAGGTACATTTTACCCAAGAGCAATCGGCACAGCCTATTCCCCAAAAACAGATTCATACCACCATTAAAGACATTGCCAACATCATGGGTGTCTCGATTGCAACGGTATCAAGGGCATTAAATAACAAACCAGATATTAGTCCTAAAACCCGAGAAGCAATTCAAAAATTAGCCTTGGAACTAGATTATAATCCCAATTTGTTTGCCAAAGGCTTCCAAAGAGGGGAAACTAAAACCATAGGCGTGGTAATCCCAAATATAAAAAGACCATTTTTTGCAGAGGTATTATCAGGTATTCAAGAGGTCGCCAATGAACGAGGCTATCGGGTCATGATCTGTCAATCGAATGAATCATATGAAGCCGAAATAAGCAATATTCAGGGGCTATTAGCTAGCCATGTGGATGGTCTTTTAATTTCTCATTCAAAAGAAACAACGCGTTTCAACCAAATTAAAAATCTATTTGAAAAAGGATTACCCATGGTCCACTTTGACCGAATTTGTACGGAGGTAGATACTCCCAAAATCCGGCAAGAAGATTTTGAAGGAGCATTTCAGTTAGTAGAGCATTTAATTCAACAAGGCTATCAACGTATCGCCATTTTAGCTGGACCACCTGAATTACTGATTAGTCAAAAAAGGAAAGAGGGCTATTTACATGCATTGGAGAAATATGGTTTAGTCATACAAAAGGACTACATGGTGCATGGTGATTTCAGCAAAGAATTTGCGCTAGCTAGTTTGGATAAGTGGCTACAATTACCTGAACCACCCGATGCGATTTTTGCCATACATTATTTAAATGCAGTAGAAATTATTCAATATGCCAAAGAGCTGGGTATAGCTATCCCCAAACAATTGGGCATCGTTGGGTTTGGAGATGAATATTTAGCGGAAATAGTGGACCCTCCCCTGACAGTTTTCCATTTATTCCCTCAAAAAGTAGGGGAAATTGCTGCTTGTTTATTGTTTGATGTCATTTCTCGAAAGGATTCTACTCAACAAGCGGATGTCTTAGTACAGGGCCAATTAATCATTCGAAAATCTTCCTTAAAAAAGGCCTAAGGTAGGTATTGGTGAAAGCGCAACCAATGCTCAAAATCTTCTGTCCAATGATCAGAGGGCGTATTCATTTGTCGCATGCCAAAACCATGCCCACCCTGGGTATACATATGCAATTCTGCTGGTTGTTTGGCATTCAACCATTCCGTATATAATTGCACTGAATGAGCCGCTAAGCCCAAATTATCATCGCTGGCTGCTGCTATAAAAATAGGCGTACGATTCTTAGGTATTTGACTTCCCAAAACGGCTTTTTTGTACAGGTATATTGGCGCAATAAAATTTGGGCGATTGGCATCTGAAGCTGTTTGTAAAACAGACATGGTTAAAGTTCCACCTGCAGAAAAACCCATAAAGCCTATTTTCTGGGGATTCAAACCCATGGTCTGAGCATGCTGGCGAACATACTCCATCGCTTTTATTCCATCCTTTGTGGCCAATTCCACGACTGGAGCATTAATTTTATCCAATTGATTAAAATCCTGCATCTTCGCACTTAATTCTTTCACTGGGTCATTCGTAAGCGTATGAACTAGTCGATATTTTAATACAAAAGCAGTAATCCCCCTTTGATTCAACCATTTGGCCACTTCGATACCTTCGCTATCGATGGATAATATATGAAAAGCTCCACCGGGTGCTACGATAATCGATGTCCCATTTGCTTTCGATTTCTCAGGAAAAAAAGCCGTAATGCTTGGTTCTACCACATTGTAGACTAACCTTGTTTTAAAGCCATTCGAACTGCTTTCTGCTTCTGTCCAAGTCCATGATTCAGAACCAGGTGCTTTCCCTTGATATAAGGGTATCCGCTCTTGAGAAAGGGCCAGTTGATGTAACAAACACAAAAATACAGCCAAGAATAAGCCTCTTTTCATACGCTAGCTATTTCGTATATTCGCTCTTTGAAGAATCGTCAGCCTTGGGAAAATCCGAAGGAATTGGGATATCAACTTTTCCTGTTGCTGCCCATTGCGCTCCACGTAACAAGGTGGTAATAAAACCTACACAGGAAACAGAATAATCTGCATGGCCCATGGGTGTGTGAAATACTCTTCCTTTTCCATATTGGGTGACTATGAGCATAGGTTCATGTCGACCGCTTCCCTTATTTTCTTTAGCTGAAAAAGCAGTTCCTAAGATTTCCATATTGACAGCTGGTCCACGTAAACGGTCATACATTTCATCTTGGCTATGCATCCAAGTGAGCGGCATGCCCTTGGTGATGGGATGATTTGAGTCACGAATCGTAATTTGATATTCCTTTTGAGGTCCATGCGAACCAGCGCGACCGGCCTGGGTATCTTTGACTAATTTTCCATCCATGTCATAATAAACATAGGGACCATCTTTTTCGGTACGGTCTCCCCAACCCCCAAGACCAATCATTTCATTATAGGCTGGCCATTGTGGAAAGGAATTATCGGCAGCATGAATAACCACTAAACCTCCTCCTTTTTTCATGAATTTCTCAAAGTCCAATTGGGTTTCAGCAGGCCAAGGAGCAGCATTCCATCCAAAATTACAAATCACTAAATCATAGTCAGAGAATTTAGGATGGAAACTTGAATCAGCCTTAGGCTTTGGCAGAGATACTGTATTCTCAAGGCCTGGCAACATGTATTTAGGAATCAAATCTGCCGCATTCCAAGTGAAATGAGATCGTTGCACATCCACTTTGAATTTTCCTGATTGCTCTAAAAAATCCTTCATCATAAAGGTAATTTTCGGCCATTGATCATGGTTATTTTGACCGTCAACTATCAAGGTTCGAATGATTTTAGATTTGGCAGCAGGCTTTACAGCTTTTGTTTCTCCCCCATGTAGTAGGAATATACTTAATAAAATGGTCGAGAATAGAAGTCGGGTGGAGAATTGTTTCATAGCAAAAATGGTTGTGTACAATAATAAAAATGAATGCATTTCCATTCGGAATTACTACATAGATACAAGTAATCTTAGCATTTTCAAAATAGCCAAAGATTGAGCTTCAAGGGTAATATTTAAATTGATTCCATTAATGATCGTAGCTAACTACTCGTGATATTTTCCAATTACCTTGATCATTCTTCCAAATCATCAAAAACTTAAATTCGCCTACTTCCAATTTCCCATTTTCAACATGGGAAAAAGTATGTCGACCTATATGAATAGCTCCGTAGTCTTTTATCGGGTGAACCTCCAAAGTTCCGGGTACTAATTTCCGAGTTAATACATATTCCCGATTAAATATCTGTTGAAAATTAGCAATAACTGTATCATAATGAAGTAAGCCACCATTATCTTGAAACCATTCTAAATCTGATGTAAAGAATTGTTTAAAAGCGGGCATATTTCGCTCATTGTAGGCTTGAAACATCACACTATCTAAATGGGCTATTTGCCGATATAAATCAGCAGATTTACTTGACTGCGCTGAAGCAGACCAACAAATAGCCCAAAAAGAACAGATGTAAACAAAAGTTTTCATTCGATATCATCCATAAGAAAATGGCCCTTTTTTATTTAAACAAGAAATAAGCGATTACCAGGGTAACTAGCACATTAAAACCTTGAGCTATAAGGAAGGCATACAAAGGTTTTTTGCCTTCGCTGCTAAATAAATCGGCGAACTTAGTCTCCAAGCCAATGCTGGTAAAAGCTAAAGCAAACCAAAGTCCTTGAAGGGATTTTAAACCACCTTTCACTTCAGAAATAACATCTCCAGAAATGACAAATGAAAATAAGAGGGAAGCCGCCACAAAACCGATGACAAATTTGGGGAAACGTTCCCAAATGATGCCCAAGGTAGGTTTTGATTCTTTGGCTACATCCGACTGATTGTTGGTATATGTCCAATAAATCGAAATCCCAAAAGCCGCTAAACCTAATAAGACATTTTGAGAAAATTTGACAATGGTACTAATTTTTAATGCTTCCTCTCCAATCAAAGAACCTGAGGCAATAACGGCCCCAGTGGTATCGATGGTACCACCTAACCAGGCTCCGGTTACTGCTTCTGATAAACCCAAGGCTTTAGCAATGATGGGCATAAAAATGATCATTGGGATGGCCGTAATTAATACAATGGAAATGACATAAGAAAGCTTCTTAGAATCTCCTTTGATGGCCCCTGCTGTAGCAATCGCAGCTGAAACGCCACAAATGGAAACGGCACTTGAAATCATGATAGCCATTTCCTCGTCAATTCCCAATTTTTTGGAGACCCAGAAAGCAAAATACCAGACGGAAACAACCACTAGTAGCGCTTGAACAAGACCTAGAGATCCTGCTTTTAAAATATCCCCAAAAATGATACTAGTACCTAATAATACCAATCCTATTTTCACGAATAATTCGGTGGATAATGACTCCCTTAACCAATCTGGAATATTGGAAAAATTACTGATGATTAAGCCAATGGATAAGCTGAAAATAACTGCTTCTAAATTCCAATTTTTTAGGAAGGAATTACCAGCCAAAATAAGGGCCAAGGTGGTTAAAATAAAAACAATTGGAAATCCTTTGATGGTGGCCGCTACATCTTTACCCAAAGTTTTGGTGGCTAAAATTGCAATGGCATATACCCATAAAAACAATTTACCTAGGTTGAATAAATTCGTACCGTTTATTACTTTTTCTCCTAATTCGGCTGCGTTTTCCCAAGCAAAAACGGGGCTTGGTATTTTAATTCCAAAGAGGGCTAGGGCAATAATTAAGAATCCAAAGACCACGACAGTCCAGTCTTCTGTTAAGCTAAATGTGGTTTTGTTGTTTAACATAGAAATGGAATAAGTTTAGGTAAATTAAAAGAGTATTTTAACTTTGATAAGACAAGTTATTAAAAACTCTATGAAATTAATATACTATTCCTTTTTTTTAATTCTCGCTCACTCACTAAGTGCTCAACAAAAAACCTCAGGAAATCCCCTATTCCCAGGATGGTATGCCGACCCGGAAGCCATCATTTTTAACAAGCAATACTGGATTTACCCGACCTATTCAGATGTATATCAAAAGCAAGTCTTTTTCGATGCCTTTTCTTCCAAGGACCTAGTTCATTGGAAGAAACATGCTAGCATAGTGGATACCTCTGCCATCAAATGGGCCAAAAAAGCCATGTGGGCTCCAGCGATTGTTCAAAAAGACAAAAAATATTATTTGTTCTTTGGTGCCAATGACATTCAGAGTAATCAGGAACTGGGAGGTATCGGCGTAGCGGTTTCAGATAAACCGCAAGGACCTTTCAAGGATTTAATTGGGAAGCCATTAATAGGTCAATTTCAAAACGGCGCTCAGCCCATCGATCAATTTGTATTTAAGGATAAAGATGGTCAATACTACATCATTTATGGCGGTTGGAAGCATTGTAACATAGCCCGATTAAGTCCGGATTTCAAATCCATCGTCCCTTTTGAAGATGGAAAAATGTTTAAGGAAATCACCCCCAATGGCTATGTGGAAGGCCCTTTCATGTTCATACGAAACAATAAATACTATTTTATGTGGAGCGAAGGGGGCTGGACTGGCCCTAACTATTCCGTTGCCTATGCCGTGGCAGATAGTCCATTTGGTCCATTTGAAAGAAAAGATAAAATTCTCAAACAGGATCCCCAAGTAGCCACTGGAGCTGGACACCATTCTGTGATACAAATCCCAAATACTGACCAATGGTACATTGTCTACCACCGAAGACCATTAGACGAGACGGATAGAAACCATCGGGTTACTTGTATCGAACCCATGTATTTTGATGATAAAGGGGATATACTTCCGGTAAAACTAAGTTTTAAGGGGGTGAATGCGCAAAAAATCAAATAGTCGAACAGCCTAAAGCATGAAAAAATGGATTCCCTTTAAGCTTGCCTTGAGCATTTTCTTAGGATTCGCTACTCTAGCCATGCTGTTCCATCTACTGGTCCTACTGGGAATTGTGCCTGCTGATATTGTTTGGGGTGGCCGCTTACAAAGTCGAAATGAACTCATCCAAATGGAAAGCATTTCCTTGTTATTATTAGCCTTCATGGCTGTCATTGTTTCCATGAAGGCTCGATGGATATTTCCCAAATTCTACAAAATCGCGGATTATTTGGTATGGCTGATACCGCTTCTATTCTTCTTGAATACCTTGGGAAATACGCAAGCACTGAATGTGACTGAACGAATTATCTTCACGCCCATCACCTTTATTTTGACTCTGATTAGTTTGCGAATAGCCTTGGAGAAAACTTAATATAATAAGCTACTAGTTCTAAGATTTTCTAGCAGTTTTGAGTAAATGAAATTATAATTCCTCTGCATAATGCCTTAAAGATTTTTCGTAAGCTTCATTGATCATTTCTCTAGATATTTCACGAACTCTTATAATTCCATTTAAATTCGTTTTTACTACCATAATGCCCTTGTAATGATGCATTTTATTAAAATCCATACCTTTACTATTCGCCCTTCTAATTGACTCGGTTGTTACTTTTAAAATGCTCATTTATTCGGATTTAATTAGTTTTTCGAAAATAATATAAATATCCTACCAAAAAATTCATCCTCTTATTTTTAATATCTCAAATTGAAAAATACCAACTAACTTATATCCAAGCTCATTTTTATGTCCGCTCGGGTGTACAACACAGGGCCTAAGTCTATTTCAACAAATCCAAATCGACGGTACATTTCCACAGCTCTTTCTAATCGACGATTGGAATAAATAATGATCTGTTTTATCCCTTGTTGTTTAGCATAATCCAAGCAATGTTCCATTAACAATTTACCTATTCCTAATCCTTGAAATGCTTCATTGACTGCCATTTTGGTCAACTCAAATACCTGGTCTTGAATCTTCATCAAGGAAACTGTTCCTACAATTTGGTCACCATACCAAGCATAGAAAATTTGTCCACCTGGAGCTAAAATTACCTCCTCGGGATTGGATAAAACCTGCTGATCAATCTCCTCTACATGGAAATACTTTTCCAGCCATTCAAAATTTAAATTCCGAATAGCATCTCTATGCTCAGGTTCAAAATGTGTAATGCGAATTTGACTCATTAGTTATCCAACAGTCGACGGTGATAATTTATCTGACCTAGATGGTAACCCAAATGAACCGCCAGATGAACAAAATAATACGCTGATTTCATCGAATGGTCAAAGACTTCCATGGGATAATCTTCCTCCAGTTGTTCTTGACTTATCTTGGGTAAAACCTGTTGCATCATCAACTCGGTTTGTGCAATCATGTCCATCAATTGCACTCGCGGCACAGCCTTATCCGAAAATTCCTTGTCTCGATTTCTAACATAACCTGTATTGCCATAAACCGACCCAAAATAGGTTTGCAAATTTCCAATCAGATGCAAACATAAATTACCGGCGGAATTAGATATAGACCCATCTACTTTCCATAAATTAGCTTCATCTTGGTACTGCGAAATTTCCCTTTTTAAGCGATTTAAATCTCGAACAAATAGTTTTAATAAATCTTCGGTCAACATTTCCATAGAATTAGTACACGTGCATCTCAAATATAGAATAAAATAGCATGCTAAAATGAGTACCCGAGCATTTGTATATTCATTAAAATGAATACTTTTAACAAAATTCCTTACCATGAAAACTAGATCCATTTACCTATTTATTGCGCTGATTTTACCTATGAGCCTATTTTCGCAAAATAGCATGCGCATTCACCAGGCCGTCAACTCGTTTTTAGCAAGCCTAAATCAAGATGAACTGAAAAAGGTAAGCTATTCCTTTCAAGATAGTGTTCGAAAAAAATGGACTAATCTTCCCGTAGGTTTAGTTCCAAGACCCGGCATACAATATGGTTCTCTGTCAGACAAAAGTAGACTAGCCTTTCATCGGGTTTTAAGTTCATTATTAAGCTCTCAAGGCTACTTAAAAACCACCAGCATCATGCAGCTGGATGATATTCTGAATACTTTATATCAAGAGGCCTACGACAAAGGGGAAATCAAAAAGGAATTTTTGACCCAAATGCAAAAGCTGAATTGGGCACATGGTAATTATTATATCTCCATTTTTGGTAAACCTGGGGATGCTCCTTGGGGAATGAATTTTGGAGGGCATCACATGGCCCTAAGTTTAACCTCTGATGGCAAAAAAATAAGCATGTCGCCCTATTTCATTGGAACAGATCCTTCTGAAGTTAAATCTTCTAAATATGCTGGACTAAGGGTTTTAAGTAAAGAAGAAGACTATGGATTTATGTTGGTCAACATGCTTTCAGATGCTCAAAAATCAAAAGCCATTTTACAGCAGTCCGTTCCAAAAGATATCATCACTTCTCCCAATAGTCAACAGCGAATCGACTCCTATTATGGAATTGCAGTGAAAGAATTTACAGATGCTCAAAAGGCCATGTTAAAAATCTTGATTCAAGAATACATCCATAATTTTGAACATGAAAAATCGCATCAAATGATGGATAAAATTGCTACCACGGGTATGGATAAAATCTATTTTGCTTGGGTAGGAAGTTTAGAGAATAATAAGTCACATTATTACATCATCAATGGACCCGATTTTCTCATTGAATATGACAATGTAGGCTTTCAAAATGATGGAAATCACATCCATGCCATCTTGAGGGAAAAAGGAAATGACTTTGGTGCTGACTTATTAAAAATACACTACCTTGAATCAAAACATTGATTAATCGGAAAATTAACCCTAATTTGTCTATCAAATTTGTTATAATACCCCAATATTGAAGCCAAATTAGGCCCACAAAACCATTTGAATTAATTCATTTCTACCCATGAGAAAAATTTTCTTTTTCCTTCTCTGCTTGGGATTATTCACACCCCTGTTAGCTAAAGAACATTTACCTAGAACCATTGTCACCACCGATGGTGAAATTGATGATGTGGATACATTCATCCGTATGCTTTTATATTCCAATGAATTTCACTTAGAAGGTTTGGTATATTCCAGCTCCATGTGGCATTATAAGGGTGATGGAAAGGGGACCTTGTTTACTTCTGAAATGGAGATGACCAAAAAAATGTACGGAGCTAAAACAGATCTGCGCTGGCCTGGGGTACAATGGATACAAGATTTATTAAAAGCCTATGCTGAGGTTTATCCCAACTTATCTCAGCATGCCAAAAACTACCCAAGTCCAGCTTACCTCAACAGCCAAGTGAAAGTAGGCAATATTGACTTTGAGGGAGAAATGGAAAAAATCACGCCGGGTTCTGAATGGATAAAAGCAAAACTTATGGACAATAACCCTGAACCCATTTTTTTACAAGCTTGGGGAGGAACCAACACCATTGCTCGAGCTTTAAAATCCATTGAAGAGGCCTATTCCAAACAAAAAGATTGGCCAAGCATACAGGAAAAAATTTCGAAAAAAGCCATCATCTATACCGTCATGGACCAAGATGCTACCTATAAAAAGTACATCGGTCTACATTGGCCCAACATTCGGGTATTTTACAATGCCCATCAATTTGGAAGCTTTGCCTATCCTTGGAAAAGAATCATGCCCAAAGCAGCTCAGCCTTATTTTGAAGGTCCATATATGTCAAAGAACATTATACTGAACCATGGCCCACTTTTGAAAATGTATTATGCGTATGGAGATGGACAAAAACAAGCCGGAGATGATGAACACATACATGGTGATCCTAACAAATTGAAAAATGCTCAATGGGGAAGCTTTGTCCCTTATGATTTCATTTCAGAGGGAGACTCTCCCGCATTTTTACATTTAGTGGATGTAGGTCTAAACAATTTAAATAATCCATCTTATGGAGGATGGGGCGGTCGATTTGCTCCGGCCAAAGATAATCCGTATCGATACGAAGACAATGATGATGCTGCTGATTTCAATCCTGAACTAGGCAAATTAGATATTAATTATTCGCAAACTCGCTGGCTCATTGCACTCCAACAAGACTTTGCGGCGCGAGCAGATTGGTGTGTAAAAAGCTTCCAAAAGTCGAACCATGCCCCTCAAATTACCGTCAGAGAAGGCATGAAAGTTTATGCCAAAGCAGGTCAACGATTAACATTAAATCTGTTTGCTTTAGATCCAGATAAAAATGAGGTGAACTTAAGTGCTTGGCCCTATAAAGAAGCTGGAAGCGGGGCAGCAGATATCCAGGTTGCAGGAAATAAAGCTGTGGTTAATATCCCACAAACGGCTGTCAAAGGTCAAACTTATCATGTAATTATCGAAGGAAAAGACAATGGTACACCCGCATTAACAGGATATCGTAGAGTGGTAGTTCATATCCTTTAAACCACTAAATAAAATAGATTCAATAAAAAATTGTACAATATTGTGCTGATTTGGGTTTATCTATTTGATTTTCTCTTATATTGAGAGGCAAATTCATCTAAACCTAATAAACGAATCTAGCACTCCCTTTCAAAAGTACAGGGAGAATGATGATTCAATCAGCAGCATGAAATCATTGATTTGGATAAGCTTACTAGCTTGTTTTAGCATACCTCTTGCTTTTGCTCAAAGCCCCAAAACCATCTCTTTGTTTGATGGCAAAACATTTCGTGGCTGGGAAGGAGATACCCTACATACTTGGCGGATTGAAAATGGCATGATTCTCGGTGGTTCATTAGACAATACCGTTCCACACAATGACTTTCTTTGCTCGCAAAAAACTTATTCCAATTTTATTCTTAAACTCAAAATCAAGCTGACGGGTAACGAAGGATTTGTTAATTCCGGCATTCAATTTCGCAGCAAACGATTGAGCAATCCTACCTATGAAATGATAGGTTACCAAGCTGATTTTGGCACAGGTTATTGGGCTAGTCTTTATGATGAATCAAGGCGAAATAAAACCTTAGTTAAACCAGATGATCAAGAGGTTTTAACGTGGATTAAATTCAACGATTGGAATGAATATGAGATCAAGGCTATTGATCATCATATTCGACTATATATCAATGGTAAAATGAGTGTGGATTATCAAGAAATGGATGCGACTATTCCCCAATCTGGATTAATCGGAATACAAATCCATGGTGGCGGAAAGGCCCTAGTTGCTGTCAAAGATATCGTCATTCAGGAATTACCTTAAAACAATCTCTTAAAACCTATGAACAAATCTGTTAACTATTTTTGGGGTATTACCTTATGTCTTTTTTTGGCAAATCCCATTTGGGCAATAAGTTCCAATGCCATCCAACAAGATAGTAGTAAAGTCGATTTTGACTATACCTTAGAAGCAACCATGCTAGGGTATTTTTCGAAAGATGGAACAAGAAACCCTACCCTAAAAGCCAATAAAGGCAAAAAAGTACGGATTACTATTGTCAACGGAGAGCAAATGACTCACGACATCTCCATGGAAAAAATAGGGATCAAGAGTTCTACCATTTTAGACAAGGGATCGAGTACGAGTATCGTATTTATTGCTCAGTCAAATGACACCTATTTTTGCTCCATCCCTGGTCATCGGGCGGCTGGTATGGTTGGAAAATTTGAAGTGGTAGAAGGAGCTATCACAGCTGAGCTTGTAAAAGGAATAAGGCCTAGCAAAAATGGAAAACCCCTAAACTTCCATTTTGAATCAGGAAATTTGGAAGATTGGAAAGCAGAAGGAGAGGCCTTTGCAAATCCTATCTTCAACCAAGATCCCTCTCCTGTTCATGATAAAAGCATGAAAATCAGTCCTGAAGGAACACATTTCATCAGTAGTGGCGGAACTAAAAACTATGCTTTGACAGGTAGTTTAAGCTCTGTACCATTTAAGGTAACACAGCCTTTTGCTAGCTTTTTGGTTTCAGGGGGCGCATTACAAGATACACGGGTAGAATTTGTTTTGGCCAAAAGCAAAAAGGTCATTTTCCGCTCTACGGGTCAAGGTCGTGCCACTTTACAACCCGTGGTGGCGAACTTAAAACCCTATTTACAACAAGAAATCTTTATCCGCATCATTGACAACGAAACGGGAATCACTCCTATCCCCTACGTAGCCCATGACAAATTCGCGCACATCAATTTTGACAACTTTCAATTCCATGCGAATCGGCCAAATTTCCCCAATGAATTACATCAAAAGGACATCATCATTCTTCCCCCATTGGATCCTGTACTCAACGCCGGACTTTCCGGTTTAAAGGCCGCAGAAGTAATGACTTTACCCAAAGGTTTCAAAATTAACTTAGCCGCCGCCGAGCCTGATATTGTTCGTCCAATCAGTTTCACCATAGATGCTAGAGGGCGTTTGTGGGTGGTGGAAGGTCATACCTATCCCGTTCCTGCTCCAGAAGGACAAGGAAAAGATCGCATCCTGATTTTTGAAGATACGGATGGCAATGGGACTTTAGACAAACGAAAAGTCTTTATGGAAGGCTTGAATTTAGTGAGTGGCATTGAAGTGGGCATGGGTGGGGTTTGGCTAGGTGCAGCTCCCTATTTATTATTTATACCTACCGACTTACAAACGGATAAACCGACGGGGCCTATCCAAAAACTATTGGATGGCTGGGGAGTACAAGATACCCACGAAGTATTAAATAGCTTGCGCTGGGGACCCGATGGATGGCTCTATGGCAATCATGGGGTCTTTACCCATTCCAATGTTGGTAAACCAGGAGCAAGCGATCGAGAAAGAACCAAAATCAATGCAGGTGTTTGGAGATACCATCCCATCAGTCATCAGTTTGAAGTCTTTGCTGAAGGAACGAGTAATCCTTGGGGAATCGACTTCAATGAGTTTGGGCATCCTTTTATAACGGTTTGTGTGATTCCGCACATGTTCCACATCATCCAAGGGGCACGCTACGAACGACAAGCGGGAAAACATTTTAATCCTTACACCTATGAGGATATTAAAACCATCGCTGATCACCGCCACTATGTAGGAGATCGTGGGCCGCATGCAGGCAATTTTAGATCAGCTTCCGCAGGAGGTGGCCATGCTCATGCAGGGGCTATGATTTATTTGGGAGGAAATTCTTGGCCTAAAGAATACCGAAATAACATCTTCATGAACAATATCAATGGTTCGAGATTGAATGTAGATCAGTTAAACCGGCAAGGTTCAGGCTATTCAGCTTCTCACAAAAAAGACTTTATTGTCATGAACGACTCATGGTCACAATGGCTCAATTTTAAATATGATCCAAGCGGTTCAGTATTTGCCATTGACTGGTACGATAAAAACCAATGCCACAGTTCTAACCCAGATGTACACGATAAAACGATGGGTAGAATTTTTAAAATCACGCATGAAAACGACAAATGGGTACAAGTGGATTTACATAAAGCCTCTGACATGGATTTGGTGAATTACCAGCTTCATGCCAATGAATGGTATGTTAGACAGGCTAGAACCATCTTGCAAGAAAGGGGCGCAAATCCGAAAGTTCATGAGGCCCTCAAAAACATCATCGATAAAAACCCAGATGTGACTAGAAAATTGAGAGCACTCTGGACACTACATGTTACTCAGGGTCTGACCGAAAAAGATGTTGCTCAATTATTAACGAATCCGGATGAAAATGTACGAAGTTGGGCTATTCAATTGGTTGCGGAAAAGAAACAAGTCTCAGCTAGTATTTTAGGCCAATTTGAGGCCTTGGCACGTACAGATAAATCGGCACAGGTTAGATTGTATTTAGTTTCTGCCTTGTTACGTTTGGAACCCGCTCAGCGTTGGAATGTATTGGATGCCTTGGTACAAAAAAGCGAAGATAAAACAGATCATAATTTACCTTTAATGCTTTGGTATGCTGCCGAACCATTGGCAACTTTGGATGTCAAACGTGCTATTCAATTAGGTGTCAAAGCGAAAATGCCTAAATTTTTACAATATACCATTCAACGAGTGGCTGCCTTGAAATCGGATGAAGCGATGAACTCATTGAAGGAATTACAATCCAAATTAGGGCATTCCCATGAGAACCATGAAATCACTATGTTATTGGACAAAGTATTGAGTCAAAAATAGCCTACATGGGACTGGATTCGGAAGAAATGTGGGACATCCTTCTCTCCATTTTCACGTATTCAATCCCATTTTTCAGGAATGCTTCGCCCACTATTTTCATGCCAAATTTTTCATAAAACTGGACCTTGGAAACTCGGGCGTTGCACCAAATTTTTTTTACATCTGCTTGACTAAATTGTTCAAACACATGCTTCAATAAAAGGGACCCATAGCCTTTGCCTTGTTCTGAAACAAGCGTGGCAAATTTCCGGAATTGGAGGGATTGATTCTCCTGGAAAAGGGAAATAACGGATTTCAATTGACCTTCATCAATTAAGCCCAAGTGCATAGCCGTTTCATCACCTGCTAGCTTAACAAAATCCAGGTCTTTATCTGGCCACATGACTTCCTGGCGAATCACTAAAACTTGTTGGATCGGAATTTCTTGAATTTGCATGAAACTAATTTAGTGAAAAAGCGAGGTAGTGGTCGCCCGACTTGGTTTTCAACTTGCCTCCTCCACAAGCGATGACCACATATTGCTTGCCATCTACAGAATAAACCGAAGGAGAAGCATATCCAGCCGCAGGCAATTTATATCTCCATAATTCCTCGCCCGTTTTACGATTGAAAGCCCTGAAATATTCATCTTTAGTGGCAGCGATAAACACCAAACCCCCTGCTGTTACCGCCGGACCCCCATAATTATCAGTACCCGTTCTAGGAATTCCTTGAGCCATTAATTCGGGATATTCCCCCAAAGGAACTTGCCAAATTTTCTTACCTGTATGCATATTCATGGCAGTCAAGGTGCCCCAAGGTGGTCGACTGACCGGATAACCTTTGGAATCAAACCAGCGGTTATAGCCCGTCATCAAATAATCTGAAACAGATAAAAGGTTAGAGGCTTTTACTTCCACATTATCCCCATGTAAATAGGCCCAAATTGCCTCCTTTTGTTCGAGACTTATATGTTGAAAAGAGGGCATTCTACCTCTACCTTGATTCAATAATTGAAGGTAGGTTTTAAGGGTGTATTTTTTATCTAGATCGAGCAAAGCAGGAATGGAACCATCTTCATTTCCTTGTCTATTTTCTCCATGACAGCTCATGCACTGTTGTTGATAAATACTTCCAGCCTTAGTTAATTTGAGGCTTTTAGGGTTAGGAATTAAAGCACTGTAAACTGGATTTTCTTTGGCAGGAATGTACATCACGTACTGCTCGTCAACTGCCGCCCCACCCCATTGAGCGCCGCCATCGGTTCCTGGGAAAAAGATCGTTTTTTCTTTACCCACGGGAATATAAGCATGTCCAGATTTGGCTAAAGCCAATTCCTTTTTGATTTCATCTGAATTGGATGCCCAAGGATTAATATCTTTTTCAAAAAAGCTTTGACGCGTAAATGGCTCTGGCCAAGTGGGGATCGGTTGCGTTTTAGCGGCTACTTCCCCGGGAATATCGGAGGCAGGAAAAGGAGTTTCTACTATGGGATAAATGGGCTTGCCTGTCACACGGTCAAAGACAAACATAAAACCCTGCTTACTTAAAACGGAAACGACATCCTTCTTTTGCCCTTGAATGGTCAAGGAAAATAAATTGGGAGGCGCAGGTATATCTCGATCCCAAATATCATGGTGAACCGTCTGATAATGCCATAACCTTTTGCCTGTTGTGGCATCGAGGGCAATCAAGCAATTGGCAAATAAATTGTCTCCTTTTCTATTTCCTCCGTAAAAATCAAAGGCCGCCGAACCGGTGGGGGCGTAAACGATTCCCCTTTTTTCATCCAATGCCATGCCCATCCAGCTGTTGGCTCCCCCTAGATTTTGATAATTATATTTCTCCCAAGTGGTATATCCATATTGACCGGGTCTTGGAATGGTATGAAAGGTCCAAACTAATTTTCCAGAAATGACATCATAAGCTCTGATATCCCCCAAAAGTGCCGTAGCAGATTCTGAAACCCGCGTCCCTACGATGACTAAATTTTTAAAAATAGTCACAGGGGTATTGAGAGATACATATTCATCAGAGCCCTCGCGTTGAATTCCTGATAATAAATTCACTTTACCCCCTTCACCAAAACTAGGAATTGGCTTACCCGATTTAGCATCCAAGGCAAATAAATACTGGCCATATCCAAAAAAGATCCGTGATTTTTTGCCTTGGCTCCAATAGCTGACACCTCGACTGGTGGTGCTATTGGTTTTAACTTGAATATGGGTTTTCCAAAGTTCCACGCCTGATTTAGCATCAAGCGCAAAAGCTTGGGTGTTGGCAGAAACGCCGTACATAATGCCTTTGATGATGATGGGGTTGCACTGCATTTGCGTGCTATTTGTGGAGGTATCTGCTCCACCTGCATCGTATTCCCAAGCCAGACTTAATCGATGTACATTGGATGGATTTATCTGTTTTAAAGGGGAAAAGTGGTTGCGATCATTCGCTCCATGGTAAGAGGGCCAATCTATATTGACCTTGTTTTGCCAAGCAGTAAATCCTAGCATCAAGCCTAGCAAACAAATCCCCAAAATAAACAGCCAGGTTTTCATTGGAATTGAATTTGTCAAATGTAAGGGTTTCGGGGGGAAAATGAATAGGATGGGTTGAGGATTTATATTGCCTTTTGTGCTAATGGAGAAATTGAAGTATTCCTTTTTACATAGACTCATCTTGCATTTAAACTAAACAAGGAACTTCTATTTATCCTTTCAATTTTCTATCTTCAAAAAATACTACACATTAAATCTATTTCAACAGCCATTATTTATCATTGTAAAATTTGTGAAACCTTTATTGCTGAAATAGCAAATATAAAATTACCTTGACAATGCATATACTAACTATTTTATGAAAGAAAGCGAAGAAATTATACAAGCACTTTTAAAGTTCAGAAATGAAAGAGATTGGGAGCAATTTCATAATCCAAAGGATTTAGCTTTAGCAATAAGCATTGAATCGTCTGAACTTTTAGAATTATTTCTTTGGAAGAAAGCAGAGGATGCAAATTCTGATAAAGTAAAAGAAGAACTTGCTGATATTTTTTCATTTGCCTTTTTACTAGCTGAAAAATATGGCTTTGACGTTAAGGATATTGTTTTAGAAAAAATCAAAACAAATGGAGAAAAATATCCCGTAAATAAAGCAAAAGGTACAGCTAAAAAATATACAGAGTTATGAGTTTGAATAACGTTTTTGAAGTAAAGCGATATGATTTCAATTCAAACTTATTTAATGAGTTTCAAAATCTTCATTATGCTAAAGATTTTTGGCCAATTGTTTATATTCTCAGTGATGGGGCAATAAAAGAAGCATATGTTGGCGAAACAACTGATACATATGCTCGAATGACTAGCCACTTGAAAAGTAATGCCAAAAATAAACTTTCCTCAGTTCATTTAATCACTAGTGAAAAATTCAATAAATCTGCAACTCTTGATATTGAATCTTGTACAAACCCCTTATTACTTGGACACATTTGTAGAAACAGTTGTGTAATAATTGCTTGTTTTTTCGTTCAAATTTTGTTTAAGGTATTGATAATCTTGGTTTAAAACATCACTAGTTTCGTGTTGGTTTTTGTACAAATTTTGTTCGACACGTTTTTGGTTTGTGATGTGGATATGCTGATCCCATTTTTCGCTCGGGGTCATTTTGATTGCTTTATGGAACCTGCGGGTGTTGTACCAGATCGTGTGAGCGAATATAGTTTGTTTGGCATCATAGTATCCCGTGAACTCGTAACGGTCGATTACTTCTCGTTGAATGATGGAGTGAAAGGCTTCGATGTAGGAATTTTCTTCAGGCGTTGCAATGTGTGTAAACTCTTGATTGGCTTCAGCTGTACGGAGAAATTGCTTGACGTTATTTGCTATAAATTGTGACCCATTATCATTTCTAATGGTTACTCCTTTGATTCCGTATTCGTTGTTTATTCGTCTAAAGGCATTGATTACATCCATTTGTTTGATGCTTTTTTGAAAAATCTGATCTACGATTTTGCGAGAAAAAACATCGATGATGGTCAAGAGGTAAAAATTCCTTTTTTCACCGTGTACATAGACATACTTGATGTCCAAGCATAAGTATTCCATCGGGTAGTAAGCCTTAATTTTACGATGTTGGACAAATTTACGTCTGCCGCTCGTTCGTATCACTTTCCCTAAAAGAAGGTTGTGTTCATCCATTAAACGGTAAACTTTCTTCTTGTTAATGTAATAGTCAAGTTTGCGTAATTCCCCTGTTATGTTTTCATAACCATAGCAACAAAACTCTTGGGAGAGAATGTCTTTTATTTGCTCGATAACGACTTGGTTTTCGACCAAATCTCCATCTTGTTTCCAAGTGTGAGAACTCGCTTTAACGCCCGGTTTTCCGCCTGTAGACTTGTAATAGTAGACGCTGGAAGGAAGATTCGACCAAGATAAAAGCATCCGTGTGGGAGCCTGCTGATTGTATTGTAAAACAATCATCTTCTTGTCTTGATTAGCACAGGGCTTTTTTTTAGAAGCTCTGATTTAAATTCAATTTCCAAAGCTTGTCTGGCGATGATTCTTTTTAAGCGTTCATTTTCTTCTTCTAAAGCTCTCAGCTCAGGATCTACTCGCTTGTAAGCAGGCTTTAGCCCTTCTACTCCTTTGGAAAGGTATTTATTCTTCCACTTAGCATACAGACTAGGTGCTAAATTATACTTCCGGCAAGTAACCGTACTTCCCTCTCTTTGACCTTCTTGAATAATAGCTAGACGGTCTTCTGGACTGAATACTCTTCTTTCTCTTTTCATTTTCCCTAATTTAATTGGTTCTAAACTCTTTTTAAAATTTAGTCCAGTCTATTAGGGGGTTAGTACA
>NZ_JBPXKC010000026.1:0-255 GCF_054558355.1 Aquirufa sp. OSTEICH-129A
CAGCCAAAGTTGGTGATTCTAATGCATTCACTGTTGTGGCTGGTGCTGCAGATGCTGCCATTTCTACCTTAACTCCTACTTCGGCTAGTATCGTGGCGGACGGTTCTACTACTCAAGTTTTAACCGTGACTGCTAAAGATGCCAATGGAAATAATTTAACTGCTGGCGGTGCTACTGTCACCATCACCAACTCATCTGGTTCAGGTACCATTGGTTCGGTTACAGATAATAGCAATGGTACATATACCGCTACTG
>NZ_JBPXKC010000027.1:0-255 GCF_054558355.1 Aquirufa sp. OSTEICH-129A
TCGCATCTTTCGCGGTAATCGTGATTGTTTGACCTACTCCTGCCGTTTGCGTGCCGCTTCCCGTGATAATCAACTTAGTCGCTGAGCCTGGGTTTACCGTTATAGCACTCGAGCTTACTGGAGCCCCCGTTGCTGGACTAAACGTGAAGCTACCTGAGCCCGAAGTTCCTGTAAACATTAAGCCTAAGCTTGTCAAGTTCGCCACTCCACTACTAAAGTCGCCTGCTCCATTTAATTTATTCGTGCCCGATAAGC
>NZ_JBPXKC010000028.1:0-255 GCF_054558355.1 Aquirufa sp. OSTEICH-129A
GCTTATCGGGCACGAATAAATTAAATGGAGCAGGCGACTTTAGTAGTGGAGTGGCGAACTTGACAAGCTTAGGCTTAATGTTTACAGGAACTTCGGGCTCAGGTAGCTTCACGTTTAGTCCAGCAACAGGGGCTCCAGTAAGCTCGAGTGCTATAACGGTAAACCCAGGCTCAGCGACTAAGTTGATTATCACGGGAAGCGGCACGCAAACGGCAGGAGTAGGTCAAACAATCACGATTACCGCGAAAGATGCGA
>NZ_JBPXKC010000029.1:0-255 GCF_054558355.1 Aquirufa sp. OSTEICH-129A
CCTTGTTGAATCAGGGTAATAATAGTGCGTTCACGGAGAGTAAAAATCTCTTGTTGGATATTCTTTGCCATGATGAATGATAGATTAGGGTTAGTGTATTTTCTGGAGTCAATATTATTAAAAATTATGGAATAGGTCTAGAGGGATAAATTTTCTTTGGATTTTTTCGACTTGATTTTCAGTGAATTATCGGGGCTTTGACAATAAAAGTGAATTTTTTTTGAATCTAGATTTGGAATAAGGAAAATAAACCTA
>NZ_JBPXKC010000030.1:0-241 GCF_054558355.1 Aquirufa sp. OSTEICH-129A
GACTCGCTGTAGCTACCCCATTCGTGAAGCTCACACTCGTCGCTGTACCAAAGTCTGTACCCTCTACTTTTGGTGAGGTCGCTGGAGATGATGAACTATTCGCTCCACTGAAAGTTAAGCTCTTACTGCCCGTATAGCCACTCGCCGTATTGCCACTCGCATCTTTTGCCGTAATCGTAATCGTTTGACTTCCTCCCGCTGTTTGCGTGCCACTTCCCGTGATGATGAACTTCGTAGCTGA
>NZ_JBPXKC010000031.1:0-239 GCF_054558355.1 Aquirufa sp. OSTEICH-129A
AACAGGGACAGCTGTAACAAGTGGCAGCATAACGATCAATCCAGGATCGGCCAATAAGTTTGTGATTACAGGATCCGGCACGCAAACGGCTGGAACGAGTCAAACGATTACAATCACGGCGAAGGATGCGAATGGCAATACGGTAACAGGATATACAGGCAGCAAGAGCTTAACGTTTAGTGGAGCGAATAGTTCATCGTCTCCAGTGACGGCACCAAAAGTAGGAGGTACAGACTTTG
>NZ_JBPXKC010000032.1:0-222 GCF_054558355.1 Aquirufa sp. OSTEICH-129A
AGACAGGTACTGGTACTTTAGGTGGTACACTTACAGGTACCATTACTTCTGGATCTAGTGCAGTTACCATCTCAGGTGTTACTTATACCAAAGCGGAAACGGGTGTAGTTTTAACTGCAACAGGAACTGGTGCTGGTAGTAATGTAGCAGCCAAAGTTGGTGATTCTAATGCATTCACTGTTGTGGCTGGTGCTGCAGATGCTGCCATTTCTACCTTAACTC